>JAFWSN010000010.1 GCA_017519305.1 Candidatus Saccharimonadota bacterium | reverse complement strand
GGGTAACGGTGCTTGGGACAACCATGTTATCTGTGGTGTCTGCGCCATAGAAGGCAGAGTCATCAATATCCAAGAGACCTTCTGGGAGGGTGGAGATATTGGCAGTAGCCCATTGGAAGGCCTCGGTGCCAATAGTCTCAAGAGTACTTGGAAGGGTTACGTCGCCAAGGTCTGCCTCGTAGAAGGTATCTGCTGCAATGGTGGTGAGACCTTCTGGAAGGATAATTTCACCTACTGTAGCACCTTGGAACATAGACTCACTGGTGGTGGTCCAGTTGGTGGCAGAAAGATCTACTTTGTCTGCTTCAAGACCATAGAAGTATGCACGATCTTTAGCACAGTTCTCGAAACCGCCACATGGTTCGCCGGCGTTTTCTGTGAAGGTGATGGTACCGAACTTAGCATCTTTGCCGAAGGTGGCGACGAAGGAATCGTAGAAGTTGGCGGCATAGTTCTCTGCTTCAGAACGGTCAGAGTCATATGGTTCGCCACAGCGATTGTAGGTTATTTCTTCGCCGTTGCTATAATAAGAGCCGATACAGTTCTGCGACTTACGGATGTCCGCATCGTAGAGATCCGCATCGATAGTGATGTCGTTGATATCTGCGTTATAGAAGGCGTTAATGCCGAGGGACTCGAGGCCATCATGGATAGCAACATTATCGATGGTGGCACCAGAGAAGGCGTTCGAGCCAAGTACCTTGAGGTTTTGTAAATCGATTGCGGCGGTAAACTCTACACCTTCAGAGAAGGCGTTGTCGCCAATTTCTTCGATCGATGTAGGAAGGCCGGCAATTGTGACGCCAGGTTCAAATTCAACTTGGTCGTCTGGATGTTCTGCGTTATATCTTTCGATAACATTTACTGCCCATCCATCGGAAGCTGCAGCGGGGCTAGTGTTGAAGGCATACTCGCCAATTACCTTGACGGTGCTTGGAATGGCTAATTCATTATCGATATCCGCGCCAAGGAATGCATACGGGTTAATGTTTTCAAGATTGCTTGGCAATTTGAGTGTACCAATTTTGGCGCCGATAAACATATTGGTCACACCATTTGGAGCATATTTATTAAATGAGGTCCATGGAGTCGCGCTGAGGTCGATCTCGTCTGCCCAGATGCCTAGGAAAGTTTCGTCGCCTTCTTTTGGAGCCGTAGCGGCATTGGCGGTAAATGTAATTTTCTTAAAGTGTTGTTGCGTGTGGCAGGTTTTTGGGAAAGGATAAACATATTCCCAAATATCGTAGTCATAATATCCAGCGCCAGTAGCATCTGCGAAGGTCGTACCAGGCCTTTCGCACATGTCGCTGAGATATCCACCAAACACCGAGCTAAAGTATCTGTCGTTGTAGTGTGCTGAACCGTAAATATCAAAGTCCACCGTAACAGTTTCGATCAAATCGGTGCCATAGAACATGGCGGTGTTAGGGCTGAAACCTGCATACTCTCTTAAGGTAATGTTTTTCACGGCAGCGCCATGCTGGAAGACCCAGTTACCAAGATAAACCAAGTTCGGCAAATCGAAGTTATCAATGATCAAGTCGTTGTCTCTCAAGAATGCGCCACTGCCAATGTATGCCAAGCTGCTTGGAAGACTATCGAATTCGACGATTGTTTGGTTGGTGTTTTTAAGTTCATGGGTAGTCTCGTCAAAGTTGCCATACATAAATGATTCGAAGAATGCAAGGGAGCCAATCACTTTGAGCTTGGACGGGAAGCGGTTGTCTTCGCTTTCTACGCCGTTGCTGATGGTGTGGATTGCGCTAATATTCGTATAATTAAATGCTTGGCAACCAATCATTTCATAATTATCATCGATTACGATTTTTTTCAGGTTTCCATCGACAGCCTCGAGTTCAGCTGTATCAAAGAAAGCACGCGGAATTACGTTTTTGAGTCCATGAATCAAATCATTTGGCAAGCCAATGCCATATGAGTCAGAAGAGACTATGTTGTAGTCGTGATCTGCGGATACGGTTTCGTCTGCTGCATAAGGAGCAATCAAAACAATTTCCTCGAGAGACCTCATAGCTTCTGAACCAATCTGGTTCCAGAATGGTTGCTGACCCGTGGCGCCAATCGTTAAATCGTAAGCCAATGTAACTTTTTTAAGCGGATTGTTTTGGAAAATTCCTGCCGTACCAGACCCTGAATTATCGTAGCCACGTTTTCTATAGGTCTTTGGGAAATATACTTCTGTAATGCTGTTGTCAGCAAAGGCTTCAGCTTCGATACTGACAACGCCCATCAAATCTACTGCGCCGAGATTGGCGTTTTTAAAAGCGCTATTACCAATTGAATAGCTGGCGGCTCCGAATGTAACATTGGTGAGACCACTGTTCTTAAACATATTGTATGGAATATACGTAGCGTTTGCGATGGTAGCGCTCACGATAGCTGAACCCTCGAATATCGAACCATAAAGTTCTGCGGCAGGAATGGTAACGCCTATACTAAGAGCGGTAGTGTTCGCAAAGGCGCCGCCGCGAATAGTGGCAACATTATTACCAAACCCAAGCGCCTCTAGGCTTTCACAACCCTGGCAGAATCCCTGGCCAATGTCTGTGGCATCAATATCGAGACTCTCGATGTTGGAGCCAGCAAATACGTAGCCGCCAACGGTTTGTGCGTTGCTGATGGTAACATTTACGTTTGATTCATGGAATTCAACGTTTCTAAAGGCATTCCAGCCAATATATTTAAGATTGGCGAAGCTGTTTTCTCCTGGATAAATCCTAAGTTTCATACCCTCAAAAGCACCGGTGTAACTATTGTACGGGTTGGTCATACCATCTCCATAACTACTGTCAGACAAATTAAGGTCAGCCGGATCTGCGATCACCATATTTTCGCCAAAGTATACATTGAGTTCGCGGTCAGGGCTAAACATGCGGGAGACATTTTTTACCTGGATTTTAGAAGTATCAGTCATATCGAGGGTCGTGATTTGGGAGGTAGAGGTGCGTGCGTTCACGCATCCATCAAAGTCATAACATAGTGAGTCGAGGTAATACGTATCAAGGTCAGCGAGAGAAGAATCCCCAACTCCGGCAATTGCTTGCGCAAGGCTTGGAACTTTAACAGTCTGGTTAGGGGCTGCCATCGCATTGTTAACACCAATGATAATTTTATCGTTGTCAGCGCCGGTATCGTAGTCCCAGACTAGACCGTTTTCCGAGAATGTACCGGTAGCGGCTTGAGTGTTTGCGCTACCTATAGCGCTAAATGCGAATATGGCAACAAAAAGCGCCAAAATTCTTAACTTTTTTGTATTCAACAAAACCATTGTTTGTTCTCCCAATTTTGTTAGACACGTCAACATAGAAAAATGTTGGCATGGCTAATTTTTGTTAATATGACCTTTTGTACCCTTATCGTAACATAAACACAAGCACAATGCAAGTACTTTTTGATATTTTTTGCGCTTAATAAAATTTAGTAGCGCGGCGCAATTTCTTTAGAATAGACCACACGAAGCGAAGTGTTTTCGGTGGATTTAGCTTGGCTAAAAATGTAGGTAGCTGGAGTGAAATTAATAATTTCGGCCGGGGTGCCAGAGTCGTTGCCGGTGCCGCCGCCATAGTTGCGATCTAGCACCATTTTGCCAGCCACGATTGGGCCATTGATACGAAGTTGCCTGCTACAAGCTGACGAGGTATTGTTCTGCGTACAGGTATCGATAGTGCCGGATTTAGTGTAGAGCCAGGCGTCGATGTTGGTAACCGCACCGTCCACATTAATATTGCCGCCAGCGATGATAATGAGCTGTGGCATGTCGGACGGATTGCTGTAGGTTATGTTTTGGTAATTGAGATTGCTGTGAATATAGACGCTGCCAGTGGCATAAACGACATGGGTGGTTCCCTTTGGTAATGCGGCGGAAGATTTGAGGTATAGGTTGCCTACAGCATAAGTGTAGCGGATGCCATCTTTTTCGGTATATTCGCTCGCGAGGTCTAGTTGGCTTTCTGCGCTGCTGCCCCTAGACGTAGTGGATCTAGCAGTATTAGTATAGTTCGTGAGATCCAGCAGATTGTTGCTAAGGTCGATATTCGAATAGCCCGGCGTAGCAGCATCGTTAATGCCGGTGTTAATATAACAATCTGTGTTAGCAATAGTGAAAGTTGAGAAACGACAGTTTTTGCTGGCTCCAGATTTGCCGCCTGGACTATTAATTAAATTGCCGTCGTCGTTTGAGGTGTAACCAAGTGCGGCGCCCGAAGCCACACCGGTGACTTCTTTTTTGCTTGCAATAATGCCGTGCTCAGTCCATGAGCCGAAGGTGATAGCTGGGCTGTAAGTTGTGCCGCCTACTGTTTTTTTGGTAGTAGTACTGCTTGAGACTTTGCCTTTGGCATATACATTGCCGCCCCAAACCTGGAAGAAGGCGCGTTTTTGAATCCTTACACATTGTTTCTTAATTTCCCATTGGCCGTTACCGCTAGGATTGGTATAGTTGTCATCCGCGCCACTAGAAGTTGGCCAAACGGCAGCCACAACGCAGAAGTATTTGCCAGCATCGACATCTGGGATGCTTACGGTGTATAGTTCGGTGTCGTGTTTGGCGCTAGGGTTTTCATTTTCATTCAAAGCGAAATTATTTTTCGAATAGTGCGTTTTGCACTCTGCAGGTGTATCACCGTCAGGATTACAATTCTGTGATGGGTTGGCACTATCTGAAACAAATGAGTACAAACGCAATTTGCTATTTGGCGAAATCGTAGCATATGCACCGCCCGGAATCCATTGGTTATTTTTACCGTTCGTCGTGTACGAAGCGCCAAAGCTAACTTCGGAGCCGGCAAAAGCACCCGCCTGGAAATTTGCACCAGACAAGCCAACGCTGTTTGTGAAGTTATATGGAGCAATGACGGTGACCGTGGTGGATTCTACTGATTTTTTGACATTAGTAACACCATTTTCGTCTAGGTTCCCCACTGAGGCTCTACCAAGGATACTCGAGTCGCCGGAGTTGGTTTCGGTAATCGTGTTGCCGGTGTGAACGGTACCGGTATTGTTGCTATCATTAAAGCTTGGGGCATTATTATATCCGCCTCTCGTAAAAGTAAAGTTCACGCTTCCATATCCGGTAGTTTTTGTGTTGATTTCGCCAATTTCGTGGCTATTATTCCATGTGCTGCTGATGTTGCCGGAGCCTGCAAGAGTGACTTTGCCCGCTGGCTTGTTTGGTATCGTGATAGGATCGCCATTACTATCTTTAGCGGTGAGTCTTTCGTCATCGACAATGGTTTTTGTCACTAGCTGTGCGGCTGGGAAATAGAATTGATCGATTTGGACGTTTGTGCCAGGCTTAACATAGACGGTCGCGGTCCTTGTGCTGTCGCTGTTTTTAAGAATTGCACGCTCGGTGTAGTTTGATTCGTTGATATTCTTGGTAGAAACCCTTGTGCCAAGAACGCTTTCACCGTAACATTTGTTGTAATAAATGCCGAGACTAGTAAACCAGCTCGGGGCGCCGTTGTAGGTATCTCCGTAATCTGGGTCGTTTTGGTGCGCTTCGCGACAGGTAGTGGGTTGAAACGTTTCTTTTGTAATAATCCTTAGCTTAATTGTAGCCACAGCGTCACCTGGGCCGCACTGATCACCTGTAGTACCTTCAGATACAAGCAGAGGACAGCGAAATACCCATACGGTATCAGAATACTCCTCGTATTCATAAGTTACGTTGTCCTTCGTATAAGACCCTTCTCCTATGAATGTTGCCTTTTTCTTAAATTCTGTAATATCAATTTTGACCGGAATAGCCTGCGCTGGGTCGCTCCACGTAGCCTGTGGCATCTGTTGATTTCCACTATACCCATACATCCTATTTATTGTATACTCGCTACTCCCAGAAGCTAAGCCAGCCCTGTTGGTTACGTATTCCCTAGAACAGCTATTCAACCGGCTAACTGGGGCACCCCCCTTGAAGTCTCCTTTTGTTCCACAGTTTTTTACTGTGCCAGAACTTGTAGTATATTGTTGGTCTGCGCTTCCGGTTAATATGTATATCCATTTAGCGTTCATTTGATTTGGATTAGCGAGGCCGTCGTCATTACCGCAGCTATACACTTGGCCGTGAACATAAACTATCGCCTCATTAGTATGAACGCTGTTGACGGTGATGAAGTCACCAGATCTATACATACTCTCTACCGACGTGCGGAAATTATTATAGTCTAGCGAGTTTAGCGAAGCCCCATTTAACCACATGGTGCCCTGGGCATAATCGTTCTTACCGGCGCGCGCCGCACATGTGTTGCAAGCACTAGCCAAGTCTGGCACACGTGCTTCAATTTCATCGATATCTGTCTCTGCTCCACTCTGATATAGTTGCGTTTGCTTCATGCAATAATCATAGCTGTAGTCATATGCTTTAGCGCTATTAGCGCTACATAGCAAAAATCCAGCAGCAATCGCGCTAATTGTCAAATAATGCTTACGCTTCATACCTATATGATAACAAAAAAGTGCCGTTTTGAAAACGGCACTTTTATCACCTTCCTTCTCTTTTTGTCAGATACCAGCAATTAGCCAAACGTAGTTAACCGTACCGGTTGACAGAAGTCAATAACTTTTCCAACTATGATCGATTGCATTAATTAAAGCAACTAGATCTTGCCCAGTATCAGAATATGCGTACGTGGCGCCTGGATCACTGGCGTCGCACGGATAATAGCGCACAGACCATTTTTGGCTTTTTACTCGAAATGCAACAGTTCCTTGATAGGTGAAATTGTCATTATAAAAATCAAACGTCAAGTTATCCTTATCGATACCCATTGGGATATAGCCTAATTCAGATACTCTCGCCAATCCGGCATCAAACTCAGCGTTTACGTCTCTACTAGGCTTCGGTGTCGGAGTAGGTGTATCCGTCGGTGGCGGAGGCGGAGGCGGCAAAGGCGTAGGTGTCGGCGTATCGGGCACCGGGGACGGTGTCGGAGTTGCTGGCACGGGCGATAGCGTCGGAGTCGGCGGAGCCTTGGTGGGCTTCGGTGCCGGCGTTGACGTCGGTGTGTTGGTCGGCTCCGGAGACGGAGTCGAAGTTGGTGTCGGCGTTTCCGTCGGCACTGGCGTCGATGTATTCGTCGGCTCCGGAGACGGAGTTGGAGTCGAAGTATTTGTCGGCGTCGGTGTATCAGTTATTGTAGGCTCATCTGTAGGGGCGACCGTAGTCGTGTCCTTGTTAGATGTGTCTACCACAGACGTTGACGTATCCGTCACCGCTGTCTTCTTCCCGTTACAACCATTGCACGCAACAGCCATGAGCATGAACATTGCCGGTATAAAGATATACAGGACAATGCACGCTACAAAGCGGCGTTTGTTTTCTCTAGGTGACATTGACATTAATGTGCACCCCCTTTCATGAAGTAAAGGATTCCCCCTGATTACTCAGAAAGAATCCCTCCTGCCCTTTATTATATCACACTTTTGGTTATTTTACAACCCAGGGTAGGTGACGAGCTTCTCTAGGCTAGTATCCTCGTTGGTGAGTTGCATGGCAAAGCGCGGAATAATTGCGTCGTCTGCGATGTTTTCGACACGAGCTTCAACACGACGATAGAGGTCGTTGGCGCGACCGGTAGAGTCTACGTTGAGCTGGTTGAGGAATGAGAGACGATTGGCGGTTTGGCAATTAGTATCAGTACAAACTTCAACAGCAAAATCAGTATCTGGCTGTCCGTAAGGGATAGAGAGCACCAACATAAAGGTGTTTGGGTTTCTAGTGTCATCGCCAGACGAAGTTGAGACTGGGCGCGGAATCTGAATTGATACCGAGCAAGAGAATTCTGCATCTTGGCCGGTAGCGCCCGGTTCGCCACAGTTGACTAATACTGGCAAATTTTTGGCAACCTTGCTGTTTGCCGTGACAAAGTTAGTAGCATCGCCGCTCATGATTGAGTTGTTGCTGGTAACATCCAAATAGTTTTGGGCGGTTTTTCTGATGTGCTGATCGGATTTAATATTGGTCGGGACGAGCGTAATCAGACCGCTGTCGCTGGTGCCGTATACGCCGCTTGTAATATGTGAAACACTAAGTTCGTCTAGTGTGAAATCTTGTGCGGTTTGAATAAGCTGTACGCTCATAATTGGTGGATCTGAAGCGGCGTTGGCTTTCGGGAAGCCAAGGTAGCCATTAGTTAACGTATTAAGATTGAGGCCGCTTTGTTTCCTGTTCTCGGACGAATACCATTTGATACGAATCGATTTGGCGCCGTCAGCATTGGAGACCCTAAGTGGCACCAAGCGTGAGATTTCGCCAGCTGGAATTGTACCGCGATAATCTGGGTTCTTCTTGCTAATTTTGACACAGGTATAAGCCTGTTCCATATCATTTGTGCTGTTGCCGGAAATGGTTGAAGTTTCCTGCACTAATACTTCGGTTTGCTCGCCTTTTGGAATGCGGTTCAAAATGTGCCCGACCATGTCGCAGTCTGGGTGTTCCATGTAATAAATAATTTCTTCGCAGCTAACCGTGCTGGCCAAACTAATACTCGAGGCAGCTGAATAGCCCTGATCCAAACATCTTTGATAATTCGTGATGGCGATTTTTGCGTCTTCGATGCCGGCTAGTGCAGAGTCGTAGGCGGATTGTGAAAGGTCGCTGTTGACCGTGCGCGAGAGCTCGGAAATGACCACGGCGGCGAAGCTCATAGCGATAATCGTGAACAGCAAGGTCGAGATTGCTACGATATAGAATGATGCGGCGCCGGTACGTTTTTTCATTTTATTCTCCACTTGCCTGGATGGCAAAATTAAATTTGTTGATTGCACAGTAATCGAAATCTTCGATGTCGTATTCTTCTGGAGTGGCACAGTAGTCGCCGCTCGCGGTGATATTAATGCCGCCAGCAATGGTGGCTAGGATAAATGAACCATTATAGAAAACATTGCGCTTAGTGGTATCGACGGCCGGGCGGAAGACGGACAAATCGTAGAAGGCGAGGTCGCTATAAGTGTCGTTTTCGAGCATATCGATGGCGTCTTCTTTGAAGGCGTCGCTCGACGAAGTGAGATTGAAATTGCCATTCAAAGAACCAAACAAATCTGTGTTTTTAGTGTAGCCGTTGGCGGTAATTTTTGAAATACAAACTACGCGATTTGGATCTTTGATTTTGATGAGACGAAAATCCGAAATATTTTTGACGTTGGATTCGCCGTCTAGCTTGTAGTGCAGGGTTGCAGACGGAATAGTGACTTCGTAATTATCGCTGAAATAATATCCACTATTCCAAATGTATGAATACGAGCCGCTACAAAATGCGCCGTAGAGCGGAGCGTTTTGTATGGTTTTTTCGTCGCGAGTATTTTTGCCAACCGTGACGTTGCCGAGGCGAACGAGATAAGTGGCACTGTAGGCCCCGTCTTGTTCGCAGGCGGTTCTAGCGGCAGCTGGAGTCGAAAACTTCAGCTCGCAAAGATTGGCAAGAGTATTGGACGAAGAGCTCGAAATTGAAGCACGAAGATCATCAATCAAGTCATTCCCCACCGTATTGACTTGTTTAAGCATCAGGCCGCGTCTGTAGCTAGCGATTAAATTCATCGTAATGACAATAACAGTAAGAGCAAGCAATGCTACAAAAAGGACCGCGAAGGAAAGTTCGGTTAAAGTGAAACCAGATTTTTTGCGACTTTTTTTCATGGGTTTTTCCTTACTTACACTGATTATCCTCTGCATCAAGCGAGACGATTTCGACACCGGAAGAATCGTGTGAGGTGTTTGCGATGCGAATATTATAGCGCTTACCGTTGTAGACCGAGATGCCCTCGGCGGCGACACAGAAACTAACTGAATTCGTGCCAAAGCTGTCGAGTTTTGGTTTGAGCACGCCCGTAGAACCATTTGCGATGGCTTTTTGAACTTCTACAGTTGAGCCATTTAGTGAATAGGTGAAAATGGTGCCGGAAACTGGCGAGCGTACAATCAAAATTGCGCCAACATATTTGCTACGATCTGGGTTCTCGATTTTGGCGTCCCAGTTGACTATATAGTCAGATGACTTGGCGATAATTTTAGTGGTGTCATTCTTTCTTTCAATTACGTCAGCATTGAGGAGCTTGAGCAATTCAATCGTAGTGCCCTGCTCGTTTTCTTCATTAGTTTCGCCGACTACGTCGTAGACGAAGACGCGGTTTTCTGGATTGTTTTCGGCGGCTTCACCAAAGGTGACAAGCTTACCGTACATGGCGTAGTTTGAACGACCGCCGCCCGTGCCGGAATCTTTGCCGCGCGGATTAGATACTTCTGAATAGATAGTGCGAAGAAATTCGGAGAAATTCTGGACAGAATCTTCGTAGCGTTGCTGATCAACGGATTTTGAAGCGTTTAACATGATACCCATAATCAAAGCGGCACTCACCGCCAAAAATAAGAGCACCTCAATAATCGTAAAACCCGAAGTTTTTCGCCTCATGTGTATATTATAGCATAAGCGCTTAAGTATTTGGGAACAAGAACTTCAACCATTTATTGAAGTTCGGCAACTCTTTTTCGACTTTTTCTACAGCGACTTGCGCGTGCTTATTTTTGGCATATTCCGAATTGGCTGGAAGATAAACTAGGTTTTCGCCTGGGAGTTTTTTGTTGGCCAGCTTGCGCGCCGAAAGCTCCTGGAATTCTTCGGTGCGATAGTAATCGTTCTCTAGTTCCAAAGTCTCGACCTCCACGCTAAGTAGCTGCAATGTGCGTTTTTCTTCGCCGAGCTTTTCCATCAAACGCCAGTTTCTAGACATAGCGTTAATTGAGTTAAAAGTAAGGACAAGGCAAAAGACGACGGCCAAAATTAGCGCCGTATTTTCGGCAACAAAAACGTCGTGCTTCAGCCAATAAACCAGCCGGCGCGTCTTGAGTTTGAGCTTGTCTATTTTGTTCCTGCTCACGCTTAAAATTATAGCATTATATGATAAAATGGGGTAGTCGGGGGCGTAGCTCAGTTGGTTAGAGCATGCGTCTTATACACGCAGCGTCCCTGGTTCGAGTCCAGGCGCCCCTACCAAAGAAAAACTTTTTTGAAATTGTATTCATATGGATAAATCTTCTTCAATAGGTATGCTAATAGTCGGCATTACTCTACTAATCGTTCTTATAATAATTCTCTATAACGTGTTCGTATACAACGCCGAAAAATATGTAATAAAAAATCGTAAAAATCTCCTAAAAATAAACTCAAAATTTTTTACGAAACTTAAAAAGGAGGGGCAACTCATACTCGATGGGCGCGAGCTGCTCGAAAAACTTTCATCTATTTTCGGCCTAAACAGAACCATAAACTGTTCCAGCTCAGTGGTGCTAAATGCAAGCTCTAACCCGACTAAATATTTGTTAAAATATTCGAAATTAGATAACAGTAAAGAGGCTCTTAGGGGCCTTGAATTTATGGGGATTTTTGTTGAGAAAAAATCTCTATTTTTTTCCGATTGTGAAAAGGCGAGTCAAATCATTTATGATAATTTGCCAAAATTTCGCAGACGCTTCGTAAAGAGAGAGTGGTTGCCCTACGCAGTATGTGATATGGATATGTCTTTAATAAAAATCGAATCACCATACCTACGTTTTCGCTACGTGAGTCCAGCCGGTAGATCAAGTAGAGAATTTCTTATCAAGCTAGAAGGACCCATTCTGCCAGAATTAGTATCTCTTATCAGCGGGAATATCGGTAAGGCCGGCCACAAAAAGACTCAGCGATCCGCGATGACAAATGATTTGCGTGAAGCAATCAAAAAGCGCGACAATTACACTTGCTGCAAATGCGGGAATAGCGTCTACAAAGAGCCTAATCTATTACTAGAGGTTGATCATATTGTCCCTATTTCTAAGGGTGGTAAAACAGAAGCCGACAATCTACAGACATTATGTTGGCGTTGCAATAGAGAAAAAGGCGCAAAAGAAGAAAAATAGGACAAAAAATGACGCCGTATCGCTACGGGCGTCATTTTGCACCTAATTAACTTTGCGCGCAATTATTTTTTCTTGAGGGTCAAGAAACCATTGCGAGGATTTTCGCAAACCATACGATCGGCTGGAAGGTCACATGGGGTACCTTTGCCACCTTTTTCGTCTTTAGTGAAGAAATAGATAGTTTGAGGTTTGCCACCGCGAAGAGTAACTTCTGATTTGTGCAAGAAGTACTTAACTCCCTTGCCATTAGTATGTTCGTAAGCCATTTAAGCTTTCCTCCTTAAGTTAATATACTCTTATCTTATGACCCCGAGAGGGTTATGTCAAGACTTTATTTTGAGATTTTCGCTAAAGCCTTTTTGATTGCCGGGCGATCAAAACCTACGATGCGCTCACCGTTAATCTCCGTAACGGGCACAACGGTGATACTTTCGTCGTTTGAGGCGTCGACTTCTTCGTATTCGACCCCCATGCCATCAAGCCAATCCATCAGGGCGTGACAATATGGGCAGGTCGCAGTTGAAAATACTTTTATCATATTTATATATTACTATTTCATCGCAATGAGAGCAATCTTTAGGAATACCCAGATTAGGAAGCGGATGAAGAGGATCAAAATAACAATAAGCGTGGCAAGTATAGCAAAGCCAGCTGGGCATGGGGCCCAAAGTGGCGAAGCGTAATTTTTGCGATAAAGCTCCGTGGATGGGATGTTGGCAGAGATCTGATCCGTAATGCTATCCGTTGTTGGATATTTGGCTAGTTCGTTGGTCATACATTCGAGGAACTGCGAACTGTTCCAAGCCCAACCATTGGCCCTTGCGAGTGGGTCGCAAACCGCGGAGGCTTGCGCGAAAACGTTGCCGTTTGGATTGTCGTCGACATCGACTAGCATTGCTCGAGCTTCAGCCAGAGCGGTGGCAGCGGCACGAATATACTGCTGTTCAAGGTAGAATATGCCGGTGCCTAGCGTCAAAGACTGCGTACCATTTGACTCAGTCATATTGAAAATGATATGTGAAAAGGTAAAATCTTTTAGTTCTTCAAGCCTACTCGAAAGCACAGGTTCGTCACCATCGGCATCCGCAGCTAATACGGCATCGCGCAACTCAACCATTTTAAGATGGTCAAAGCGTAGCAATGTAGCGTCAAGGAAAAGCAGTGGCACCAAAATCAAAAGCATTTGCCAGGTCTTAAGACGATGGAATTTGAGCTTTTTGATTTTTTTAAAATTTAGTCCACCCATTATCTTTTTTAATTATAGCATTAATCTTCGTCTGGAATGATGGCGAGA
Organism: Candidatus Saccharimonadota bacterium; assembly: GCA_017519305.1. Taxonomy (GTDB): domain Bacteria; phylum Patescibacteriota; class Saccharimonadia; order Saccharimonadales; family Saccharimonadaceae; genus Nanosyncoccus. Next base: position 22,890 of record JAFWSN010000010.1, on the reverse strand, counting down.
TGACTCTCGTCGAGTTGGCTCTGGTCGACTACGGATGGAGAATCCATCATCAAGTCTACACCGTTACCGTTCTTTGGGAAGGCGACAATATCGCGAATGTTTTCTTCGTTTTCAAGTACCATAAAGATACGATCAAGACCAGGAGCACAGCCAGCGTGCGGTGGAGCACCGAACTTGAAGGCGTTAAGCATGCCACCAAATCTAGCTTCAACATATTCGTTGCTGTAGCCTAGAATATTGAAGACTTTGAACATGATTTCTGGGTTGTAGTTACGGACGGCGCCAGAAGCAACTTCGTAGCCATTCATCACCATATCGAATTGGTCTGCTACGATAGCGAGCTTCTCCTCGTCGGTCTTAGCGTTTTCAAGCGCAGCAAGACCGCCTTTTGGCATACTGAATGGGTTGTGACCGAAGTCGAGTTTATTTCTCTTGTCGTCCCATTCATAGAATGGAAAATCAACAATCCAACAAAGTGAAACAAGATTTGGATCTTTGAGCTTGTAGAAATCAGCAAAGGCGATGCGAAGTTGGCCGAGAACTTTGTTCACGACGGCGCGTTCGTCTGCGCCAAAGAAGACTGCGTCGCCATCTTCAGCACCGGTGCGTTCTTTAACGGCAGCAATTTCCTGTTCGCTCATGAATTTAAGGATTGGAGATTTGGCTTCACCCTCGCTGTAAAGAATGTAAGCTAAACCGCCAGCACCAAGTTTCTTGGCTTTTTCGGTAAAGTCGTCGATTTGGGAACGGGTGAGGCTAGCGCCACCTTTAACACAGATTGCTTTAACGCAAGGGGCTTTGAAAACTTTGAAATCAGTATTGGCAAAAGCGTCGGTGAGTTCGATAAGTTCCATGCCGTAGCGCAAATCTGGTTTGTCGACACCATATTTTTCCATTGATTCTTGGAATGGAATGCGTGGAATATCTTCGCTAAGTAATTTTTTACCAGCAAATTCGGTAACGAGTTTTTTGTAGAGTGGCTCGATGGTTTGGCGAACGACTTCACCGTCGTCAACAAAGGACATTTCCATATCGAGCTGATAGAAATCACCATAAAGACGGTCTGCACGTGGATCCTCATCGCGGAAACATGGAGCGATTTGGAAGTAGCGGTTTACGCCACCGACCATAAGAAGCTGCTTAAACTGTTGTGGGGCCTGTGGTAAAGCATAGAATTTGCCTGGATGAAGCCTAGATGGCACGAGGAAGTCACGAGCACCTTCTGGTGAAGAGTTGGCAAGAATTGGCGTGGTGATTTCGGTAAAATCATTGTCATACATGTAGTTACGAATAAAGCGATAGTATTCGGAACGACGTTTCAAACGATTCTGCATTGATGGACGACGAAGGTCGAGGTAGCGATATTTAAGACGCATTTCCTCGGAAGATTTTTCGCCATCGTCGTGAGTATTAACTGGAAGTGGTTCTGAGCGGTTGAGAAGAGTAAGTTCTGAGACAACTAGTTCGATATCGCCAGTAGCGATGTTTGGATTTTTGAGTGATTCCTCGCGCTCACGCATAGTACCGGTAGCGGTCAAAACGAATTCGTCGCGCACGGTTTCGGCAAGTTTAAAGGCTTCAGTATTTTCCGGAGTAACAACAAGCTGAATAATTCCCTTATGGTCGCGGAGGTCAATAAAAATCAATCCACCGTGGTCGCGGCGTGAATTAACCCAGCCAGAAACAGTTACAGTTTGGCTCAAAAAATCTTTTAGTTCACTAGTTAGTCTTCTCATGCGGTATATTATACCATAATTTTAACCGATAAGGTAATCTAGAAGCATCTCTAATGTAAAGAAGCCAGCGAGCTCCTCTTTTTCATTCAAAACGAGGAAGTAAAAACAGCCAGTTCGGCGAAGTTCCTCAATGACTTTATTTAAAGAATCGTCTTCGTAAAGATATTGGAAGTTTTTGTCGAGATATTTTTCGGCGCGGTCAGTCTTTTTGATTTCTAGCGTATTAAGAGCATCTGTATGGATTACACCTTTGACATGTTCTTTGTTGTCGACCACTGGAAAATGCATAAAACCAGATTTATACAAACGGTCCAGCGTGAGCGGGCCAAGAAAATCTTTTTCGTAGACGAAAACCATATTGTTTTTGCTAATCATAATATCTTTGACTTTGCGGCCATCAAAACTCATGACGGCAGAAATCTTTTTACGATCCCTGGCAGATAAGACGTCTTTTGGGGTACGGCGCATCACATCAACAAACTCATTTAGAGTCTTTGGTGTATACTTTGGCGCTGGTGCACGATATTTGTTCCATTTAGGATCAATCCAGGCCACGAACTTTCTCATAAACCGTTCCCACATGCTATAATTATACCATCTAAAGGAGAGTTATTTATGACCAGAATTTTGGCATTCGTATTCGGCGTGGCCGCACTTATACTAATTGGATTCGGAATTGTTTCCGCTAATAACCGCAATAATGATAATTATTGTAGAATCATGGGCCCATCTGAAGAGAATGGTAATATCGGTGACCACGTTAAAGGTTCCGCTGACGCACCAGTTATTATTGTTGAGTACGCGGATTTCCAATGCCCAGGCTGTGCTTCAGTCAACAAGCTCGTTAATGCCGCAATCGAAGCTCTCGATGGCAAAGTCGCCGTAGTCTATCGCAACTATGTTTTGTCTTACCACAAGAACGGCAATGCTGCCGCATCTGCTGCTGAATCCGCTGGTCTTCAGGGCTATTGGAAACCGTTTGCCGATTTGCTCTTCGCCAACCAAGCTGAATGGGAAGACGCTTCCCCATCAGAACGCACCGCTTTATTTAAAGAATATTTCAAGCTCGCCTCAAATGGCGAAGGCGACGAAGCCGAATTCCTTAGCAACCTAACTTCCGAAAATATCCAGAAAAAAATTAGTAACGATGCCAAATTGGCTTCTGCGGTGGATTTCCAGGGTACTCCAGCCTTCTATATCGACGGCGAGCTCATTGATTGGAGCGTTAAATCTAGTGTTCGCGTAAACGGCAAGGTCGTTTCTTGGGGTTCTGGCCGCACTACTGCTGAAGATTTTACTAACCTCTTTAAAGATATCGCCGCCGCTAAACTCGGCGAAGAATAATATCACCTAGGTACAAAAAATCCGGCGTCTTGCCGGTTTTTTGCACGAAATCTACGTATTAGATTTCGATAAACTCTTGCCAAGCGGCAGGAGCAATGGTTGACTTTTTGCGCTCGGTTGAGTGCTTGAGTCGTTTGATACGCATGTATCGATTTTCTCCTTAATGATATCGCCCATACGACCGACCCACCTCGTAAATAGAGATTCAAATTAAGAGCGACTTGTTCCATTTTAACAAAGATTTAGAACAAATCAAGCATAATCTTCATTTATTTTTACCCCTGTTTTACAGGGAATTTTTGAGTTTTTCGTATTCTTCTAAAATGTCATCGTATTCGTGAATTTTGAGGGTTTTGTGGACCTTCTCAACCTCAAATGGTTTGACCTTCTGAACATGGAAAACTGGCAAAAATTTGAAGTTATTGGAGAAATGATGAAATACAGTGTCCTGCTTTGGATAGTCCTGCTGTTCATTGAATCTACGCGGCATTAGCTTGCGTTTTTTGATGACTTTATTTAGCGCAGCTTGGTCCGCTAGCATCATTTTGCGCTTTCTACAGAGCTCCACAGCGCGAGCAAAAATATTAGATTTTTCACATTCTGCCATATTAAATAGCAAAACGCCGGAATTCATATAGTCGCGTTTTGGAAAATTATAACGATAGAAATGTTTGCCGTAGATATCGAGCACGCCAGCGGCTTCGATATTTGTGAGGTCCGTGTTGTAAAATTCTTGCGGATTTCTGCGACAGACCACGTCGTAATCTAAATATAATAATCTGTCTTTTGGTAATTCCGGGATTTCGTCAAGGTAAAGCCTCAGCATCGAGCACGGAGTAAAATATGACTTCATGTTGGCTTTTGGTAAGCGCTTTTTAAATACTTCGGTAGCGTCAATGGTTTTAACGAAACCGGATTTGTTGTGTTTTTTAACCAATTCATTTAGAAGTTTTGTGGTCTTTTCGGAAATTGGTTTGCTATTGCCGTAATCGATAGTGAGAATATATATATTTAGTGCTTCATCTACGTTTTTAATCAGCGACAAAATTGAGACGAGGAGTCCGTCTTTAATTCCCTGATCGCCGCAGTACAGAATGTTCATAGGCTTATTTTAACATATACGGAGCAGGAAGACGCTTCGCTAGCCGCCTGCGGCGGTTGGTGCGACGCCAGCTTGGTGCGACGTTTTTGCCTCGCAAAAACTAGGGCACCGGCGTCGTCTCGAATAAAAAAGAGCGAGCTCTTTTTTATTGCTCGTCTCCTTGGTGCCCGGAGCGGGAATCGAACCCGCACGGATTGCTCCATTCGATTTTAAGTCGAACGCGTATACCAGTTCCGCCATCCGGGCATAGGCCAATTATACCATAAAAGCGCCCTTTCTGGGGGCGCTTTCTAGGTTAAACTTTGTTGATGACTGGGATCACGATTGGTGTGTGACCGGTGGCATCAAACAAGATATGGGTAATATCTTCTTTGATTTCCTCTTTTAAGACCTTCATTTCTGGGTCGGTAGAGATTGATTTGTCGGTCTTCGCACGGAGATAGTGACGAATCTTGCCAATCAGCTCTTCCGAATTATCGAGATAAATAAAGGCGCGCGAGATGATATCTGGAGTTTTGACTAAGTGGCCGGTTTTCTTGTTTAGGGTCAAAACAATCACAAAGATACCTTCGCGAGAAATATGAATACGATCTTTCACGACGGCTTCGTGGACTGGTTGGTCGGCATCATCATAAAGTTTGTTGCCAACATGGATACGACCAGATTTTTTAATCTTTTTATCCTTAGTAAATTCGATAATGTCACCGTCATCAGCAAGCAAGATGCGGTCGCGTGGGATACCAATAACGTTCTCGGCCATCTCGGCGTTATGCTGAAGCATGTAGAATTCGCCGTGGTATGGCAAATAGTTGGTTGGGTGAAGACGGGTGACGAAGTCGACGTGATCCTCAAAGTAGGCGTGGCCTGAAAGGTGAAGTGGGCCAATATTTGAAAGGTGGGTTTTGCCATTCTGAATAACTTGGGCACCCTCGCGAAGCAAGCCGTCTACAGTGCTTACAACATGTGGCTCGTTGCCCGGAATTGGGTTCGATGAGAATACGATAGTATCGGTAGATTTAATCTTAATAAACTTGTGCGCGCCAGAAAGCATGCGACTGAGCACGGCGTTAAGCTCACCCTGGGAACCAGTACAAACAATACAGACTTTTTCGTCCGGCATCTTGATGATGTCTTCCATTTTGACGATGGTGTCTTTTGGTACTTTGATAGACTTGGCGCGCAAAGCAACTTCGACGTTATTAATCATTGAGAAACCGGAGAAGGCAACCTTGCGGCCACGAGCGGCGGCTTCTTTTAAAACTAGTTCGATACGTGAAATCTGAGATGAAAAACAAGAAATGATGACACGGCCGTTGGCGTAGTTGTCCATAACTTTACCAAGGTTCTCGCCAACATCATATTCGGAATGTGGGTGATGGCCTGGCGAGTCGATGTTGGTAGATTCGTTGAGCATCAAATCGATCCCCTCGTTTTTGACGATTTCGTCGATGCGTTCGTAGTCGGTCTGAACGCCCATTGGGTTTTCTTCGTGACGCCAGTCACCAGAAACATAAATGGTGCCGTTTGGGGTGCGAATTACGATAGCACAGTTACCCGGAATTGAGTGCAAAGTATGGATAAATTCAACTGAGAAGCTCTCGCTAACCTGGATTTTTTCGTGCTTAAACGGATCGACGACTTGATAATTCATTTCTGGAGCGTCGTCGAGCTCGGACATCTGTTTTTTGACCATACCAATAGTAAAGTCGGTACCATAAATTGGCACGTATTGGCTAAACTTCGGCAAAAGATGGCGGCAAGCACCAATGTGATCAAGGTGGGCGTGGGTAAAGAGAATGGCTTTAACCTTGGCCATATTGTCTTCGAGATACTTAATGTCTGGAATCATGTAGTTAACGCCAGGATAGTCGTCGCCAGCGAAAAGCACACCCATATCGATGACGATCATTTCGTTCTTGTATTCGATGATGGTCATATTCTTACCAATACCGAACTCGCCGACACCACCGATTGGGATAATGCGGACAGAATCTGGATCTACACGAAGGTTCTTGAGTTTGGCGTTAGTAACTTGTTCCCCACCGTAACCGTTGTAACGGGATTTGTTAACCGGAATACCGATAATATGCTGGGTAGCTTGGGCGTTGACGTCTTGGGAAAGCATGCGCTGATGGTGAACCATCTCGCCTTTTTTAGTTGTTACAGAAAGATTAACCTTGCGCTGTTCAGCTTCGGTTTTTGGTTTTGGGGCAGCTTTTTTGGCAGCCTTTTTGGCGGTAGCTTTAGTGGCTTTTTTAGCTACGAGCTTTTCATCTTTGCCGCCTGGGGCAAAGTTTGAATTAAAATTACGCTTTTGGGCTTCTTCAAACTGCTTCTTGATGTCTGGGAGACGCTCCTCTCTCATCCTTAAAAGACGGGCGCGGCGCTCCTCTTCCTTTATGTTCATAGGTTTCCTTTTTAATTTCAAGTAAAAATTAGTAGCTTTAGTATAGCGCATTTCTGACTTTTTTTCAAGACCTTTGGAGCGTTGCGCGAGGTAAAAAGAGCTGATATAATATTGCAGTTATGACAAATACACTTTTATCTACGCACAACCTAAAAAAGGTTTATGGCAAACGTGATACCGTGTTTGAAGCTCTCAAAGGCATCGATATTGAAATTGGCGCCGGCGAGTCTGTCGCAATTATTGGTAAATCCGGTTCCGGCAAATCCACTTTGATGCATTTGCTCGCTTTGCTCGATAAACCAACCGAAGGCGAAATTCGCCTTAACGGCAAAAACACTAGCAAGCTTAAAAAACGCAAACTCAACCGCTTGCGCAACAAAGAATTTGGCTTCGTTTTCCAAAGTTTCTTTATGAATGCCAACGATTCTGTGCTAAATAACGTGATTTTGCCTCTTAAAATTGCTGGCATTGGTCGCCGCGAACGCAAACGTCGCGCTATGGAAGCGCTCAAAATTGTTGAGCTCGATGACAAATTTAAAAATAAGGCCAAAGATCTTTCTGGCGGCCAAAAACAGCGTGTTTGTATTGCTCGCGCCATCGTCAATAATCCAAAGGTGATTTTTGCCGATGAGCCAACCGGCAACCTCGACTCTGCTACTGGTGACAAAATCGAGAAACTACTTTTCGACCTCAATCGCGAAAAGAATATCACTTTAATCGTGGTCACACATGATGAAGAATTGGCTGCTAAGTGTAAGCGCCAAATCCGCATCGCTGACGGTACGGTTGTCTCCGATGTTAAAACTAAGAAAGGAGCCAAAAAATGAAAGTCCTAGATGTTATCCGCGATGCCAACTCCAATCTTTGGCGCAATAAAATCCGCAGTTTCTTAACGATTCTCGCTATTTTCATTGGTAGCTTCACGATTATCATGAACTCCGCCATCAATGCCGGCGTGAATGATTTCATGGATAAACAAATTGCCAACATGGGCGGCGATGGCTATCTCGAAATGATGCCAACCGAAGCTTATGAGAGTGCTATGAGTTTAATCGGCAGTACAGGTCCACAAGAATATACCGAAGATAAAGACAATACCAATGCTTCGTCCTATATTAAAGACGAGCAAGTCGAGCAGGCTAAACAAATCGATGGCATTAAAGTCTTTAATGTATTGCCAAATTCTTCAGCTGATTATGTTACTAGCAGCAGAACAGACAAACGTTATCGCATCAATCTTAACCTCGTCGTAGAAGGTATCAACTTTGATATGTCAAACGGCGTTTCGCCAAATACTGACGAGAACGGCGCTTTCGAAATCGCCATTAATGAGGATTTGGCTCGCGCTCTCGGCTACGAAGACGTCTCTGAGATTGTTAACGAAACTGTCCAAATTGCCGTGCCAAGCAATCTTAAATGCTACACCGCAATTAAGCGCAGCGAATGCCAAACAATTGTTGATGTAAAAGTTACTGGTACTCAAGCTCCAGGCATCCTCTCAATGGGTGGCAGCCGTGCTAGTTTGTCACTTTGGAAACACATCAATAAACTAAATTACGAAGGCATGCCAGCCGAAACCAATCGCAGCTACCAGGCTACCGCAGATGTAGAGCCAGACAAAATCGAAGATGTTAAAAAGGCTCTCGAAGAAATCGGTCTTAAAGCAATGTCAGTCGACGACGAAGTCGGTATGTTCCGTACTTTCTTTGACGCAATCCTAATCGTCTTTAATATCTTTGGCGGCATCGCACTTGTCGCAGCTTCCATTGGTATCATCAACACTTTGTTTATGTCCGTTCAGGAACGTACTCGTGAAATCGGTCTAGACAAGGCTCTTGGCATGAGCAACGGCAAAGTTTTCTTGAGCTTCTCAGCCGAAGCTATCATGCTTGGTTTCTGGGGTTCCGTGATTGGTGTTGCTATCTCAATCATCATTGGTACTGCAGTAAGCGGCGTCGCACACGAAACCTTCCTCAAAGATTTCCCAACCTTCCAACTTGCTATCTTTGAGCCACTTACGATGCTTGCAATCGTAGCGATGATTATGTTTATCGCTTTCCTTGCTGGTACGCTTCCGGCCCGCAAAGCATCCAAGAAGAACCCAATCGACGCATTGCGCTACGAATAATCCTAATCAAAAATCCGCCTTTAGCTGAGGCGGATTTTTTGATTCTTTTAAATACCGGTGAGCGGCGAGATATCCGCACCAAGGTGGCGCAAACGGTCTGGGAAGTCTTGATATCCACGCTGGATTGAGTAGACGTTACGCAAAATCGAAGTGCCAGGAGCCGCAAGCATGCCAATTAGAACCACCACAGATGGGCGGAGAGCCTGCGGAGCGACCAATTCAGCCGAACGCCAGTTGGTTGGACCTTCTACGAATACGCGGTGAGCATCAAGCAATTCGACCTTAGCGTTCAAATTTGAAAGCTCAGTCGTGTAGACGGCGCGGTTTTCAAAGACCCAGTCGTGAATCAACGTACGACCTTCGGCCACGGCGGCAATCACCGAAAAGAATGGAAGGTTGTCGATGTTGAGGCCTGGGAATGGCATTGGATGAATCTTATCAATTGGTGCAACCAGGTCGGCCTTTTTGATATACAAATCTACTAGACGGGTGCGGCCATTGGCAGCAAGATACTCTGGTGAACGCTCAATTTTGGCGTGCATAGTCTTCAAAATCTCAAGTTCGATTTCCAAGAATTCAATTGGTGCACGAAGCACAGTAATTTCTGAATGAGTAACGAGCGCAGCGGCAATAAATGACATCGCCTCGATTGGATCTTCGGATGGGTAGTACTCAACATCGGTGTCGATACGACGGCAGCCACGAATCACAAGGGTCGTAGTACCAATACCGGAGATTTTAACGCCAAGTTTTTCGAGGAAGAAACAAATATCTTGCACCATGTAGTTAGATGAAGCACCGACGATAGTAGTTTTACCTGGATAAAGCGCGGCAGCCATCAAGACGTTTTCGGTGACAGTATCACCACGTTCGGTGAGCACGATGTATTTGTCTTCGTTGCCTTTGAGTTTTTTCTGGTCAATCGAGACGTCGTAGAAGCCACTGTTTTTAGTGGCATCAACTTTGAGACCGAAAGACTCTAGAGCCTGAAGATGAGGCTCAACGGTACGTACGCCAAGCGAACAACCACCAGCATATGGGATGCTAAAGTGTTTGTAGCGGTGCATTAATGGCCCAAGAAACATGATGATCGAACGAGTACGGCGAGCCGCCTCGACGTCCATTTCGTCAAGTTTCAATTCGCGCGGTGATATAATTTCTAGGTCGCGGCGACGGTTACGCCAGTTACATTTCATGCCGATTGATTCCAAAACTTCAATAATGCGATAGACTTCTTCAATACGAGCGATGCGATGAATTACGGTGCGACCGCGGTTAAGAAGTGCGGCACAAAGCAAGCCAACGGCAGCGTTTTTGGATGTATTAATTGTAATCTCGCCGGACAATTCTTTGCCACCACGAATACGGAAACCCTGAGATGCTGAGTCATTAATAGAGAGAATTTGGGTGCCAAGAGCGTTCGAGAGCTTTTTGATCATTTCGAGAGAAACATTCTGACCGCCTTTTTCGATGCGGTGAATGGCGGATTGCGAAGAACCGACAGCCTCAGCCAGATCGCCTTGCGTCCAGCCTTTTTGGAGGCGCATTTGTTCGATGGTTTCGCCAATAACTTCCTGATAGTTCCTAGCTTTTTTCATAGGGAAAATTATATCATGGGGCGCATAAAATGTAAATGAATTTTAGTACAATTTTTATTGCTTTTTGATAGCATTTAGGCCCGGTAAATCTTGGCCCAGGAGGAACTCGAGGGCTGCGCCACCGCCAGTAGAAATTAACGAATAATTGAGGCCTGCGTGCTCTTCGAGCATTTCCATTACAAAACCAGTAGTGTCACCACCACAAATTACAGTATTGATTCCCTCGGTTTCGCCTAGGATTTCGGCAACTACAGTAGAAGAAGTGGCATAAGCTGGATCTTCGGCTTTATCAAGTAGACCATTCCAAACTACAGTTTTAGCGTCTTTTAAGATTTCAGCAATTTTAACCGTAGAAAGCGGGCCAATATCTAGTTTTTCGCCAGCGAGATTTTCATCGAAATCTTCGGCGACATAGATTTTTCCATTAGTGCTTTCGTAACCATCAGCAGCAATTTTACCGCCAACGATAATCTTGTCGGCCGAAGTAAGAAACTTGTCGATAAGCGGTTGTTTGTCTTCGACTTTGGAACCACCAATGATTACGACGAATGGATGTTCTGGATCTTCGGTGACCTTAGATAACTTTTCGACTTCGTTTTCGATTAAAAGACCGGCGTAGACGGGTAAGAATTTAGCGACCGCATCAGTTGAAGCGTGCGCGCGATGAATGACGGCAAAGCCATCTTGCACGTAAAAATCTGGGTTGACCTCATCGATGATAGCTTTGATAAATTCTTCTGAATTTTGTTCCTCACCAGCATTAAAGCGAAGGTTTTCGAGCAAAACCACACGTTCTTGATTTACTAAAGGTCCCTTCAAGAGCGGTGCGAAGCCAACTTTCTCCTTCAAAAGTTGGCCGAGACGCTCGGCGACCGGACGAAGCGAGAGTTTTTCGTCTTCCCCTTCTGGGCGACCAAGATGTGAAATGATTACAATTTTCTTGGCGCCATTATCGAGTAAATATTGCAGCGTTGGCAAACTTGTGACAATGCGCAAATCGCTGGTGATTTTTTGTTCCTCGTCTAGCGGGACATTGTAGTCCGCACGCATAAGGACAACTTTGTTTTTTACGTCGATGTCTTTGATGGTTTGAAGACGCATGTAACCTCCTTTAGATGTAGCGTACTTGAATTGTGTCGGTCCCACCAATTTTGTCTTTGCCACCAGATACGATGACGGCGGCTAGATCTTTTTTGCCTTCACCAAGCTGAAGGTAACCAGAATCTTTGAGTTCTTTAGCGAGATCGTAACCGTATTTTTCGGAATACGGACGAACAAAGGCGGAGTTGGCGTAGATTAATGCCATTTGGTTAGCTACGCGATGGTCGCTAGTAACCGTGATGATTGGCACGTTTGGACGCTGAGCAGCGATTGAAATTGGCGTAGCACCAGAGGCGGTTTGGCAGATAATGACATCTGCATTAATGTTTTCAGCGAGACGGGCAGCAGCGTCAGAAATTGCATCATAGCTATGATATTTGCCTACTGGCTCGTGATTAATCGTAGTAATGCGTGAGTGGTTTTGAGTATAAAGAATTACCCTCTTCATTGCCTTGACGGTTTCGAGTGGATATTCACCGTTGGCAGTTTCGTCCGAAAGCATTACGGCGTCGGCGCCTTGGATTACAGCGTTTGCGACGTCGGAAACTTCAGCACGAGTTGGCTCTGGGCTATCTACCATGGAGCTCATCATTTGAGTTGCTACAATACAAATCTTAGAATAAGCACGGCACATAGCGATAAGTTTGCGCTGGATAATTGGCACAACTTCAGCACCAGCTTCGACGGCCATATCGCCACGAGCGATCATGATACCATCGGCAGCCTTAACGATGGCTTCGAGGGCTTCGTCGGTTTCGATAGCGCGTTTGGTTTCGATTTTTGCGATGATTTTGGCAGTTGAACCATGCGCGAGAAGAAGTTGGCGCAAGTTTTCAATGTCGTGTGCGGTTTGGACAAAAGATAGAGCAACATAGTCGTAATCGCATTTGGCACCGTATTCGATGTCTGCGAAATCTTTTTCAGTGAGAATATCGCCATCAAAGTTGGTTTCTGGAAGGTTGAGGCCTTTCCTGGACATGATGAAACCGTCGTTTTCGACTGCGACTTTAATAGCGGTGTCAGAAACAATCTCCACTACATGAGTACGGATGCGGCCGTCAAAGAGGAAAATCGGCTCGCCAATTTGGACTTTTTTGGCCAAGTTGTATTGGATTGGAACATTTAAAGAACCGTCATGCTCTTCGATAGCATAGTCGAGGACGAGCTCGTCGCCAGCCGAAAGGTTTAAATGATTGTCTTTCAAAATGCCAAGACGGATTTTTGGACCTTGCAAATCCTGCAAAATTGCCACGGAACGACCTTTTTTCTCGGCCGCTTCGCGAATCCATTTAATTTGTTGATCACGCTCTTCGTTGGAGCCATGTGAACAGTTAAGACGGCAGCCATTAACGCCGGCCATGATAACTTCTTCGATTTTTTCTTTGGTATTGGTCGACGGTCCAATCGTCGCCAAAATTTTAGTACGTTTAAATAGTTTGCTCATATGGACTTATTATACCAGTTTTTTCGATAAACTTAAGGGGGTTTGTGCGGCAGCTTTAGGGTTGCACTTTTTAAAGAAGTAGTGTAAAATATATCTAGTAAATCTCGTGTACTGGTCTCGTAGTATAACGGTTAGTACATCGGGTTTTCATCCCGACAACGCGGGTTCGACTCCCGCCGAGATCACCAGATTTTATGAAAAAGATGCCGTGAGGCTCTTTTTTGTTATAATTACGATATGGAAAGCATGATCATTTTCGACATCTTTGGTTGGATTGGGATGGTTTTAGTCCTAGCCGCCTATTTATTACTTTCACTTGGCAAAATCAAAAACGGCCTCTCTTACCAGTTGCTCAATCTTCTTGCAGCAACTTTTATGGCCATTGGAGTTTTTCCAAAAAATGCTTGGTTCTCTTTCGTGCTTCAAGTCGTTTGGGGCGTGATTGCAATCGTTGCTATCGCTAAAATCAAAACCAAAAAGAAATCCAAATAGAGTCATATATCCTTTTTAATCTGTTATATAATTGAATTGTGAAAAAGATTTTAATTGCAACCACTAATCCTGGCAAAATTATGACTGCCAAGAAAATTTTAGCAAAGCTCGGCTATGAGGGTTTATCTTTCGCCGATCTTAATCTGCATTTAGAAGAGCCCGACGAGACTATGGAAACTGCCGAAGAGATTGCTACCGAAAAAGCCCTGGGCTATGCTAAGCAATTCGCAGATTTCCCGGTACTAGCTAGAGATGATACAAACACATTGATTGGCGTGGACGAAGAAGATGATCCGAAAAATCACAACAAAGAATTTGTTGCGAAGCGTATGGGCGAATACACCGATGCTAATGGCGAAAAAGTTTTTAGTGAGGTTGCGCATAAATACGGCGGCGAGGTTCCAACTTGTTTCGATTGGGGATACGCTCTAGCTTGGCACGAAAATGGCGAAATCAAAGTCGTCCACGGACTAGCTACTACCGGTGCCGAACGCGCGAAAATCGTTGAACACCCTTCGCCAAAAACGGTTCCAGGTTTTTGCTTTGCATCAGTAATGAAAGTCTTGATTGGCGACGAATGGAAATATGATACTGAGCTAACCGAAGAAGAAAGCTGGGAGGCTTACTGGAATGTTCAAGCCGAAGTCATCGATAGCTTAATCAAACAGTGTGACCTATTGAAGTAAAAGAAAACCAGGCCCTATGTCCTGGTTTTTGGTTTTTGCAATATTCAGTTATCTAACGATGTACTGCATGGCTCGCATGAGCCCGTCCGCCTGCCGCGCTTCTCTTTCCCTACATTCCTTTGCAACTTGTCTCTCAAGTTCGTTCATTGCTCGCGATGACACGCGTTCAATAACGAGATTCGAGCTACATTTTACGAATGGGACTTTTTCCGGCTCTGTCATTTTTATTATTGCCATAAGTTCCCTCCCCCTACTCTCATTGCAAGAATGCTGGGCATTGCTGCTTCACGACGCGCTTGATTCTGCGCAATTCGCTCCCAAGTATTACATTCAATAGCAGCCATTTGTTTTTCGTCCAATTTATGAACGCGGCGAACCTTAGCGTGCTTTATGACCGGCACTCTTTTGTACGATCCTGACATTGCAATCCCCCTTTCTTATAAAGGTGCTATAGAGACAATTATACCATCAATCCCCTATTTCGTTATCGTTTGCTTTCTTTAAACGTCGCCTTAATATATACTGAAGCTATGCAGATCACAACCTACGAAGAACTACGGGCGCAGCTGGATTTTTACGCCGAAGATAGTTTTCGCGAATTTACAATGCGAGGCATCCCAAGCGAGCGACCATTTTTTGGCGTGCGGATTCCGCAAGTTCGAAAAATCGCTGGGCAGATTCCGCAGGAAAAAATTGTAGAATTTTTGGATTTTAAGCCAGTCGCATTTGAAGAAGTTTTGATTCGGGGCATGCTAATTTGTCGTTTACCATACAGTGAAATGCTGAAATATTTTGATTCGCAGGTTGAATATATCGACGACTGGGCGACGTGCGATACCTTTTGCCCGGGGCTGAAAAAGATTATCAAAAAGCACCGCGCGGAATTTTTAGACGAGAAGGTTGAACCGCTCTTAAAATCCGGCGAAGAATTTGCGATTCGTGTTGGGCTAATTATCCTAAAAAGCAGTTATCTTGACGCCGATTATTTGGGTTTGATTTTTGACCGCGTAGAAAGTCTAAAAAATGTTGATAAATATTATGTTAAGATGGCTATCGCGTGGCTTTTGTCTGAATGTTTCGTTAAATTCCCAGAAGAGACGCTCGGGTTTTTGAAGGCGACAAAATTGCCGGCCTGGACTTTTAATAAGACTGTCTCTAAAATTTGTGATTCGTTTAGGGTTGAATCAGAAACAAAAAAATATCTAAAAACTCTGAGAAAATCTTAATAACGAAAAAACGGCTTTTTTAAAAAAGCCGTTTAGTACGAGCTAATCATTTTGATGATTTCTTTGTGAGCCTCTTCACTATTGAGGCTGTAAAAGGTTTTCACTTTGGGAATATCCCCCACTCGCGTCATAGAAAATTTATAACGTCGGATCGAATCGTCCCACCAAACTTTGCAGTGTCTTCTACGAGGGTCACTAGCTAGAGTCAGAAATAATTCATAGTTAATTTTATTGTCTGCCTCTTTCTTTAATTTTTCTTCGAGCCTGCTTCTAAGGACAAAGTGCCAATGATAGATTGAAAAATTATTGTCGTTGGTGTTTTTAAACTCTTCGCCACAAATGATTAGCTTGAAATCACATCTAAACCGATTGAGCTCGGCCAAGATTTTTGCTACCGCAAAAAGATCATTAGTATTCATAATGATCCCCCCTTTCTCTATAAAAGTGCGGTCAGTATTATTATACACCCCTATGACATGAAATCGTCTAATCTAGTGGCGGCATCAACCGAATACTCACCAACTTCGGTGCGGCGGAGTGCCGTGAGGTAAGCGCCAGTACCAAGAGCTTTACCAATATCTTCGCCCAGTGTGCGGATGTAGGTACCGGAAGAAACATGACAGCGAATCTTGAGTTCTGGCCAATTGTAGTCTAGAATTTCGAGGCTATAAATCTTGATTTTGCGGACCGGCATTTCGACCTGCTCGCCTTTGCGGGCAAGTTTGTAGGCACGTTCACCGTTAATTTTAACGGCGGAAAATTGTGGTACGCGCTGTTCAATTTCACCCAAGAACTGCGGGATAATGGCTTCAACTTGTGCACGCTGCACAGGTTCACAGGATTTTTCGGAGATTTCGCCTTCTGGATCGCCGGTCGTAGAAGTGGCGCCGAGGCGAATAGTGGCTTCGTAGGTTTTATCTAATTTTAGAAATTCGTTCGAGCGCTTAGCTCCCTTGCCGGTAAGCAAAATCAAAAGCCCAGTAGCAAAAGGGTCCAAAGTGCCGGTATGACCAACTTTGACCTTGTGGCCAGCGCGCTCAGAAAGCACGCGGCGTACTCTGGCCACCACGCCGAACGACGACATGCTGTCTGGTTTATCAATTAGCAAAATCTCAGAATCCATGGTTATTTAATAATTTTATCGATAATGCCGTAGTCTTTGGCTTCTTCAGCAGACATCCAGTGATCGCGATCCATATCTTTTTCAACTTGCTCGAGTTTCTTGCCAGTGTTTTTAGCAAAGATTTCAGCAAGGCGTTTCTTGAGGAAAATACCTTCTTTGAGCGTAATTTCCTGGTCGGTAATTTTACCTTCAGTGCCAGAAGACGGCTGATGAATCATAACGCGAGCATTTTCGAGACAATAACGTTTGCCTTTGGCGCCGGATGAAAGCAACATTGCGCCCATCGAAGCCTGAAGGCCGATACCGATAGTTTCAACATCTGGCTCGATGTAGTTCATGGTATCGATAATGGCGAGACCGTCATAAACAGTGCCGCCAGGAGAGTTGATATAGAGTTTGATTGGTTTCTTTGGATCTTCGTGCGCGAGATACAAAAGCTGTGCCACGACCAAGTTGGCAGTGTGTGGATTGACATCTTCGCCGAGGAAAATAATGCGGTCATTTAAAAGGCGCGAATAAATATCGTAGGCGCGTTCACCGCGGTTGGTTTCTTCGATGATGGTTGGGACTAGTGTATTTTTCATTGTTCTACCCTTTCGATATTAGAATTAATGACTTCGTTGTATTGATTGGTTTTCAAAACGTTATTGTTGTACTGACGAATTTTTTCGTTACATTCTTCGACTTCTTTCATGATGCGTTCATAAAATTCGTTGAGCTCTTCTTGTTCGGCAATAATTTCGGAACGACGCTTAGTGAAGGTATATTCTGAAGTGAAACAATTTGTCGTATTGGCACAGTCGTTAAATTCTGCGGCAGCAGCATTGAAGCTCGCCACGCGTTCTTTATAACTTTTAACATCGGCGTCGATTTTGGTACGCAAATTTTCGATTTCACTAGAAAGAGTTTCGATCTCGTCGGCCAGTTCGTCAAATACAGCACGGAAGCGCTCGTATTTGCTGACGATTGCTGAGCGATTAGTAAAATAGCGAGAATAAACTTTTTCTAGGTTTTCCGGAATGTCACGAATCTCGGTGCCGGCACGAGCAAAAAGCTCATCGAACTTAACGTCGTCGGCGTAATCGTTGACAACCGAAAGACGTCCGTAGTTGTTTTTAAAAACTGTTTTCAAATCTTCAGTTAGACTACTGCGCTCATCTTCGGAGAGGCGAGCCCAAACCGCATGAAGCATTTCATGTGCAACGGTAGCTTCGACAATGCCGTCTAGTTCATCTGATTTAACATCATAAACATGAATATTGCCATCGGTATAGCAGCCCAAAATCGTAACTGCCTGGTCGAAACTCTGACAACTCGAATTAAAAGCTTGGCTTTCGTCGAGAGTTGGATTGGTCGCCTTAAAAATCAGGTCGCCAGCATCCGTGAGGTTGAGTTCTTTTCTGACATTTTCAACTGCCGGTGTAGGATTAAACGACCAGCTACGAATCGTATCGTGGATGGCATAATAATTGGTTCCAACTATAAACGTTACGGCAAGCGCGAGCGCCACGATGGTAAAACCAAAGATAATCCTAAGTTTACTACTTTTCATGTTCCACCTTCATTGTAAGCTTATTTTTGGCCAAATCAATAGTGGCAATTTCGCCCTTCTTAATCTTTTCATTGATAATTGCTTCGGAAAGTAGTGAGCCAACTTCGTCGTCGATAGCGCGGCGAAGTGGTCTAGCGCCATTCTTTGGATCGTAGCCTTTCTTAATCAAATATTCTTTGGCAGACTTGGCAACTTTTACGCCGATACCCTTATCGGCCAAGCGGCGGCCAAGATCGCTGATAAGATTATCAAAGATTTTTTCCACATTCTGTTTAGTAAGAGCGTGGAAAACCAGAATGGCATCGAGACGGTTGATGAGTTCTGGGCGCATGGCTTTTTTAAAGGCTTTCATCGCGTATTCTTTGTTCTCCTCATACTCTTCGGCGAGAGCCTTTTTGTCTTTCGGAGTTTTAGCCGTAAAGCCAAGTTCGGATTCACGATACATGTCGGCCGAGCCGAGGTTGGAAGTAAGAATTACGATTGTGTTGTTGAACTTAATTTTGTTGCCCTGCGCATCGGTCAAAACGCCGTCTTCCAAAATTTGAAGCAACATATTAAAGACGTCTGGGTGAGCTTTTTCAATTTCATCAAACAAGACTACGGAATATGGCTTACGACGCACAGCCTCAGTGAGTTTGCCGCCATCGTCGTAACCAACATAACCAGCTGGCGCACCAACTAAGCGTGAAACATTGTGTTTCTCACCAAATTCAGACATGTCGATTTTAATTAATGCGTTTTCGCCGCCAAAAACTTCACGCGCGATAACTTTGGCGAGTTCGGTTTTACCAACGCCAGTTGGACCCATAAAGATAAATGAACCAATTGGACGTTTTGGATCAGCCACGCCGGAGCGGCCGCGGCGGATAGCTTTAGAAACGGCTTCAATAGCTTCGTCTTGGCCAATGATAGATTCTTTGAGATGGTCTTCCAATGAATTTAATAGCTTCATTTCGGAGCCGTGGACTTTAGAAACTGGAATGCCGGTTTTGAGTGAAATGGCAGTAGCCAAATTTTCTTCGGTAAGGGTTGGCGTTTCGTCTTTTTTGACGCCAGCCTTTTCGAGTTTTTTGATTTCCTGTTCAATTTTGATAGCTTCGGTTTTGAGATTGGCAGCTTTTTCGTAGTCTTCGTTTTCGGCAGCTTCGGCAATTTTGTCATCCAATGTAGATTTTTCGATTTTGAGTTTCTTGTATTTGCTGCCGCCTTTTTTATCGGCTGCAACTTTGGCGATGGCGGAAGCTTCATCGATTACGTCGATAACTTTATCCGGCATGAAGCGATCATTAATATAACGACCGGACATCGCGATGGCGGTTTCAAGAATTTTGTCTGGGATAATTACGCCGTGATGTTTCTCATAATGACCTTTGATACCTTTTAAGATTCGCAAAGTCACAGCAGCGCTCGGCTCTTCAACCATTACGGTTTGGAAACGACGCGAAAGGGCTTTGTCTTTTTCGATGGTTTTACGATATTCATCAAGCGTGGTGGCGCCGATCAGGTTAATCGTGTTGCGAGCGAGAGCTGGTTTTAAAATGTTGGCCGCATCCATTGAACCTTCGGATGAACCAGCACCGCAGAGCAAATGAATCTCATCAATAAAGAGCACAATCGAATCGTCACCAGTAGCTTCGTCGATGATGCCTTTGATACGCTCTTCGAATTCGCCGCGGAACTTGGTTCCAGCAACAACAGAGCTTAAATCGACTTGATAGATATGCTTGCCGATGAGCGAACCCGGCACTTCGTTTTTGACAATTTTGGTAGCGAGGCCTTCGACGATAGCGGTTTTACCGACGCCAGCTTCACCAATCAAAACCGGGTTTGATTTGGTGCGGCGCGAGAGTACTGTAACTACGCGTTCGATTTCGTTTTCGCGACCAATTACGGTATCAAGTTTGCCAGCGCGGGCTTCTTCGGTTAAATCTTTGCCGTAGCGGCCAAGGAATTTAAGTGGCGCTTTGCGCAAATATTTAGCTTTTTCTTTTTTGACTTTTTCGTCGGCGGTTTGTTTCTCGACGAGTTTTTCGATACCATCAAGAACTTTATCAATATCAACGTTGAGACTCTCAAGAATTAGCGCAGCACGAGAGTTTGGCTGAGAAAGTAGCGAGTAAAGAATATGCTCGGTACCAATTACGGAAAGGCCTTGTTCTTTAGTAAAGTTGCGGGCCATACGAAGAGTAAGAATAATAGCTTCGGAGAGCGACATCATTGCCATATCGGAACCAGGTACATCAACGGCTGGCTTGTTAATGGCCTTTTCAACCTCCTCAAGCGTGGCACCTTCCTCGCGGATAATCTTGGCACCAGTAGAAGTGTCGATGCTCAGAATACCCATTAAAAGATGTTCTGTGCCCATGAAGCCTTTGTTATATCTTTTGCTATAAAAATCTCCTTTTTGCAAAGCAAAACGTGCATTTTCAGAAAGACGATTCATGATTTCACTAAATTCTTCTTGCATGTTCTCAGTATAACAAATTAGCACTCTAAATGCAAGAGTGCTAAAAATACCCTCTTGCATTTGTTTCTTATCTGTGATAACATAATATTATACAGAATTTGACCGGCCTGAAGAGGGACGGTATTTTTAATTTAAAGAAAGGATAATATGGAAGATCTCGATCTCAAGCAGATGGCAGCACTCGTTGATGTAATCGCTGAAGAGAAAAACCTACCAAAAGAAACCGTGCTTGACGTTATCGAACAAGCCATTGCCGCCGCTTGGCGTAAAGACAATGGTGACCGCGATATGAATGTACGCGCTTCCCTTAATACTAAAACTGGCGAAGCCGATGTCTTTGTAATGCGCGAAGTTATCGAAGACGATGTCGCTTACAACCCAGCCACCGAAATCCCACTAAAGGAAGCTGGCAAAGGCAAAAAAGTTGGTGATATTATCGAAGAGAAATTTGCCGTTAAATCATTCGGTCGCGTTGCCGCAATGACCGCTAAGCAAGTTGTTGTCCAAAGACTTCGTGAAGCCGAGCGTGAAGCTGTGCTTACGATGTTCGAAGACAAAGTTGGTACTGTTGTAAACGGCACGGTTGCTCGTGTTGAGCAAAAACTTGTCCGCATCGACCTTGGCCGCGCTAACGGTATCATGCCAAGAAGCGAACAAATTGAAGGCGAGTACTACACTGTCGGCTCACGTATCAAAGTCTACATCAAAGGCATCGAACGTGACGACCGCGGTGCACAACTCATTCTTTCTCGCGGTTGCGCTGAGTTTATTGAATATCTCTTCCGCCAGGAAGTTCCAGAAATCGAAAATGGCACCGTCGAAATTAAGGCTATCGCTCGCGAAGCTGGTCGCCGCACCAAGATCGCTGTAATGTCAGCTGTTCCTGGTGTTGACCCAGTTGGTACCTTCGTTGGTGGCCGCGGCGTCCGTGTTCAAGCCGTGATGAACGAAATTGGTGAACGTGAAAAAATTGATATCGTCAACTGGAGCGACAACGCTTCTGAATATATCCGCGAAGCTTTGTCTCCTGCCGAAATCATCAAGGTTGATATTGATGGCAAGAAAGCTAAAGTTTCTGTCTCTGACGATCAACAATCTATCGCCATCGGCAAGCAAGGCCAAAACGTCCGCCTCGCTTCTAAGCTCACTGGATTTGATATCGACATCGAGCTTTCAAAAGCTGCACCAAAGAAGAAGAAACAAAACGTGGAAGATTCTTTGCTCTCTGCCCTTGAAGAAGCTGAAGAAGAATAATTCATATCAACAAAAAAGAGCGCCCTCGAGGCGTTCTTTTTTTACTCTGGTTTAGCTAGAACAAAGTTAATCCATTTACGATCGTTATCGCCACCACTCAGATAGAAATTTTCCAATATTAAGCTGGAATCTTCAATGATTTTCTTTATTTGCGTCTCGTTGTAATAATAGAAAAATCGACCAGCCCCAATTTCGTAACCATTGCCAAAGTCGCACCATTCAGAGACCTTGCCATTTTTGTCTTCAGAATTCAAAGCATCACCAATAAATCTTCCGCCAGGGCGAAGCAATCTGTAAATTTTAGCTAGAGCCTCAGACAAGTCTTCCGGTGTAAAATGCACAAACACGTGAAAAGCCATAATCCCATCAAACTCCAACCCGTCTAAGTTATCTTTTAACACATTGAATTTAAAATAAGGTAATCCGGTTTTTATAATTTCTGCCAAAAATTGTTTCGAAACGTCACTGGCGGTCACGTTAAAACCTAGCTCCTTTGCGAGCAGCGCCACTTCTCCGTCGGCCGAACCGATTTCGAGAATCTTAGCGTTTTTACCAAGTGCAGAGAATCCGTCTAAGATAGTCCTGGCTTTTTTCTCCCTCACTTCTTGCATATTCTTGGCATGCCTTTTGTGCGCATTATCTAGATATGCACTCCCAAAACTTTCGTAGACTTTGAGGGTTTCCTCGTTCTCTTTGCTCATAGAGATATTATAACAAAGAAAAATCCACCCTTTCGGGTGGACTTTTCATAATTTGGCACCTTCCTAGTTTCCCGCTGATGCAGTATAATCGGCGCTACTGAGCTTGACTTCTGTGTTCGGAATGGGAACAGGTATTACCTCAGCGCTATGGGCACCAAGTTGCTACAAAATTCGTCATTTTGAAGCTGTTGATGTCCATAAGGTGTTAGATTTTAAATGACGGCGACGCATCGAGCGTCGGTTGCTAGCTATGTTCAAGACATAAAAAGGCGATGGACCTATTAGTACGCTTCGGCTCCACATGTTACCATGCTTCCACCTTGCGCCTATCAACCAGATCTTCTTTCTGGAGTCTCCTAGGGAATTCTTATCTTGGAGTGGGCTTCGCGCTTAATATGCTTTCAGCGCTTATCTCTTCCGAACATAGCTACCCGGCGATGCAGTAGGTGACCACAACCGGTACACTAGAGATTCGTCCATCTCGGTCCTCTCGTACTAGAGACAGATCTCCTCAAAATTCCTAACGATC
>JAFWSN010000001.1 GCA_017519305.1 Candidatus Saccharimonadota bacterium | reverse complement strand
GGTAGGCATATTCAGCACATAGTAATTATAGTTGTGCTGATGCAGTTCTTCTCTCAGTTTCAGTATCTGTTCTTGCTCAGTCATTTCCTAAAAATCCATCTTGTACACACCGCCCGTCAAACCATGAGAGTCACCAACACCCGAAGTCCGCTTCGGCGGCCTAAGGTGGGGGAGATGATTGGGGTTAAGTCGTAACAAGGCATCGGTACGAGAACGTGTCGATGGATTACCTCCTTTCTTGAGAAGGAATTGATGCGTCTTTATCAGTAATGGTAAAGATAGCTAGGTCGGTTACGGTTGTGTTAAATAAGCTTATAACACAACAACATCTAGTAATAGACGTAACATTAAGCTAACACATGACTTTCGATGAAAATTGCACAACCAAGCTGTTAAAGAAAATCGCCTCTTCGGGCGATTTTTTGTTGTGGTCGAAGTATGCTGATGTATAATAAACTTAAGTATTTAGGAAAACATATGATGAGCAATGAACAAAAGATTGATATCCAGGGGGAACTAGACGCATTTTATGCCAATGCGGGTAAAAGAGCAGACAAAAAGCGTTCGATTATGGTTGTGGGCCTAGTAATTCATTTTTCTATCACGGCGGTTGCTCTCTTTTTGGTTGGTCGTCCGGCGGGAAGAGATTACACTGGGGTCGCAGCTTTTATGAAGGTTACTTCCTATGCGATAGTATTAGCGGTTAGTTTCTTTGTTTTGATTGTGACGTTGGGTATTATCTCTGTACTACGCTACAATGTCGATTGTCGGCAGAAGCAGGATTTGGAGGACCTCGTGAAGAGGTTGAAAGACGTAGCAGGGTATTCGCGTAAAGAAACTGAGCAGCGTTTGGTTGATTACCCAAACAAAGAAGATGTCGTGGAAATTCTTGATTTAGTGTTCGATGGCAAAAAGAAAGAGGAGGAATAATGGAGAAGAAAGAATTGCGGAAAAAAGTTAAAGAATTTGCTGAAGGTGCAGCTGGGTATAAGCGCGCCAGAAGGCTGGTTTGGACATGTGGTATTGGGTTGTGGGCTCTAGCTTGTATCGTAAGTCTCGTGGTGTTTGACATCCACTCAAGGTCAGCATTTGATAATGCGACCAATGGAGAAGAGCTTGTTTTGGCCGTTGCTGAGGCTGCTATGCTTACCTATGCTTTTGGGGTCGCCATTATTGCTTTCGGCGTGATAATATTAGTAATTTGCATAATAACGCACATTATTAAAAGCAAACTGCGCGAAAAAATGACGATTTTCGTGAAAGGAATGAAGGCTGATGGGTATTCGAAAGAAGAGATTGGCCGTAGCTTATTGACGGATTTTTCAGAGCTTGATGTCTGGAAATGTTTAGAGTCGGTTTTTGGTAAAGAAAAGGAGAAGAAATGACGGAAAAACAAGAGAAAATAAAAGAAAAAGTAGAGGCTTTTTATGCTGACCGTAGGGCACGCAATGCTAGGTTTTTATCAGTGGTCAAGAGGTCGTTAATCACGTTAGTTGTCGTGTCGGTTGTTGTGGGCATATTTTTATTGATCCTTGGTTTGTCCGTGTCGGAGCTTTCTCAAAAAAATGTAAATTCCTCCGCAGCAAACAACCTATTTTTTGTAATAGTGGTTGGTGGTGGATTTGGCCTTTTCTTGTATTCCGGCATAGCGATTATTGTTATTCTTGCGATTTGGAAAGTGGTAAGCATTTTGGTCAAACTGGGCAAAAAATGGAAAAAGGAAGATGAGGAACGAGATAAACTCGTAGAGGAACTCGTCTCCTTGGGGTGTACGCGCAAGGAAATAGAGGGATATTTGTCTGAACTTTCGGAGGTGGAGGTCAAGGAATGCTTAGACTGGATATGTAAATAAAAAATCGCCTCTTTTGGCGATTTTTTTGTTGACTTTGTCTTAGTGGAGTGTTATATTAGATAACATAAATCCATTCCTTGGTGGATTCATATATTTTTTAGCCGATCCCTGGGGTTCACGAATAGTTCAGAGGGATGGATAAAATTGATGATTGTACTTTAGAGGTAAAGCTTATGGGGTAATGAAGGAACTCTAAATTCCGAAGTAAATGACAACACAGGACTCATCAGAAATAATAACAAGTGGACGAAGTTCGTCGGACAGTTGTTCTCGTTATGATACGAGCCCGCCAATAGGCAAATGATGACGGCGGTAGTCCTAGGTACTAAACAACCATATTATGTATGCGTATATCGCATGTGTATATCGATAGCTACCCAACCAAGATAGTTTGATTATCTGCAGAATCACCAATTTTATCAGCAGCCCGGACATGGTCCGGGCTTTTTAATGCCCAAAGAGGTGATATAATATTTCTCATGGAAGAAGATACGCGCAACCTGATAGATGAATATAAGGGGCTCAGTAATGAGCAGGTTTTTGAAGCGCTGTCGAAAAAACGAAACTCTTTGGAGGTGGCGATTGAGAATGTCGAGCATGATTTTAATATTGGTACGGTAGTGAGAAACGCGAATTCGTTTAATGTTTCCAAAGTCCATATTATTGGCAAGAAGAAATATAACCGTCGTGGGGCAATGTGTACAGATAAGTATCTTGAGATTTTGCACTGGGGCAGTCTAGAGGAGTTTTTGAAGAGCCAAGAGGGAAGGGAGTTGGTGGCGATCGAGAACAATACGCCGCGTGCTTTGCCTCTGGGTGATAAGAAATTTACAGATAAAACAACTTTGGTTTTTGGTAGCGAGAACAATGGAATCTCGCCGGAGCTTTTGGAGAAGGCTGCTGATGTGCGTTATATCGAGAGTTTTGGTTCGACGCGTTCAGTGAACGTGGGTGTGGCCTCTGGCATTGCTATGTATGAATGGGTGAGACAACTGGTAATAGAAGCCTAAACAGGGAAAATTAGTCACAAAAAAATCGCCTATTTTGGGCGATTTTTATAAGTTTTAGGTCATATATCTTAAGTAGCCTCGCAGTTTTTGGCGTTCCACTCAAGACACTTTCATTATATATCATGACGTGAATATAGTCAATAGCTTTTTTCCACAATTAGTGGAAAAAGTCACAAGCGGTTTGTTCGGTTTTTTCTAAGCAGAAGTGTGTTGACAAAACGAAAGCGGTATGATATAATAACGTCATACACCCAATTAAGGGAGTGGTTTTTATATTAAGAATTTGGTGGGCAGATAGGAGTTCTAGA
This sequence comes from Candidatus Saccharimonadota bacterium, assembly GCA_017519305.1. Lineage (GTDB taxonomy): Bacteria > Patescibacteriota > Saccharimonadia > Saccharimonadales > Saccharimonadaceae > Nanosyncoccus. The sequence goes on along the minus strand of JAFWSN010000001.1, from coordinate 426,481 downwards.
GAAATGGCTGGAACTAAAGCTGGCGGCATGAAAGCTGCTGCTACCAATAAAGCCAAATATGGCAAAGAGTTTTATGCTCGTATTGGTAAAAAAGGTGGTGAAAACGGTCATACTGGCGGTTTCGCTGCTAATCCGGCTCTCGCTCGTATCGCTGGTGCTAAAGGTGGTCGTATTTCCCGCCGTGGCCCAGCTAAGAAAGAGGCCTAACAAAGATAATCCCTTCGGGGATTATTTTTGTGCCTAGCGCTCGCAATGTGGGCAGTGATAGATACCGTCCTTAGTTTGGTATCTGGTGAGCCCACATTTTTTGCAGCGAGATTTCTGATGGAGCCAGTCACGGTAAGTATCTAATTCGGTTTCGACTAGGTCGTTATTGAGCTTAATATTGAGTTTTGCGGCGATTTCACCGGCTTTTTCCCAGGCGGCGCGCTCCATTTTGAGACGCTCAATGTCTGTATCGAAAGAGAAGTGCCCAAGTGAGGCATGGCCGAGTTCGTGTAGAAGCAGAGAATCAAGATCGGGGTGATCGGCGACGAAAAAAATCGTTTTTGGAGGGCGAAAAAGGAAGCGTTTCCCGGGCTTAAAATTGAACTCCGGATAAGCATTTTCAAGTGTTTTTAAGAGGGAATTAGGCATAAGCTGTTTGAACAAATTATTTATACAATTAGTATAGCATGAACCGAGCGAAATAAGGGGTGGACTTTTTGGGATTTTTTTGCTAAAATTAAGGGAATTTCAGGTTCATTCAAAAGCGGGGGGATTTTTGAATGAGCCTGAAGAAAGGAAAATATAATAATGGCAAAAGCTGCCAAAAAAGTAACGATGGATGAACTTCTTGCTGGAAGCGAGGAATCATTCAAACATGTTGTTGCAGGTGACACTGTCAAAGGTACAGTTTTATCTGTAAAGAAGCACGAGGTCTTGATTGATCTTGGTGCCCAAGGTGTTGGTCTTGTACCACGCCGCGAAGCCGGTTTCGCACGCAACCTTAAGGTTGGTGACGAGGTTACGGTTTCTGTTATTGAAGCCGAAATGGAAGGTGGATATGTTCTTCTTTCACTTCGCAAAGCTGTCAAAGATAAAGGATGGGATGAAATCCAAGCCAAACTTGATGCGGCTGAGATTGTCGAGGTTACTCCATTTGACGCCAACCGTGGCGGTCTCTTGGTCGAGTACGAAGGCATTCGTGGTTTCTTGCCAGTTTCTCAACTTTCAGCCGAGCACTACCCTAGGGTTGGTTCTGCTGATAAAGACGAAATCTTGCAACGTCTTAACTCTTTGGTTGGCAAAGAAATTCGTGTCCGTATTTTGGATGCTAACAAGAAAGAAAACAAGCTTATCTTCTCTGAGAAGGAAGCTATCAAAGACGGTCTCCAAGAGCGCTTTGCTGAGCTCAAGGTTGGCGACACTGTCAAAGGTGTTGTCACTGGTGTGGTCGACTTTGGTGTATTCGTCAACGTTGATGGCATCGAAGGTTTGGTTCACATTTCTGAGATTTCTTGGGAACGTGTCAACAACCCAGCTGATTATGTCAAAGTTGGTGAAACTATCGAAGCTAAGATTATTGCTATCGACAAAGAACGCTTGTCTCTCTCGATGAAACAGCTCGTAGAAGATCCATGGATTTCCGAAGTTGAGAATCTTAAAAAAGGCTCAAAGGTTGAAGGTACAATTACCCGTATTACTCCGTTTGGTGCTTTCGTTCAGATTTCTCCAGCTGTGGAAGCTTTGGTTCACGTTTCTGAGCTTGGTGAAGGTAGCGATGTTGACCCAGAGAAAATCTTTACTTTGAATGAACGTAAAGATTTTAAGGTCCTCGACATTGATAAAGAAGGTCGCAAGATCTCCCTTTCAATCGCTAAGAAATAAGCTGGTAAAGAGGTGGCTGGCTCTAGAGTCAGCCATTTTTTTGTGCTATACTTTCCATAAGGAGAATAAATTTAGAAATGAAAAAGAAAGAACTTAAGGAAAGGCCTTGGCTTCAGTTTTATCAAGAAGAGGGGATTCCTGGGGAGCTTGAATATCCAGACTGTTCGTTATCTGACATGGTTGAACTTTCGGCAGAGAGGTGGCCGGACAATATTGCGTATTCTTACTATGGGCATAAGGTTACTTACGAAAAATTCTTAAAGAAGATTGAAAAGGTTGCACGCGCTCTCAAGAACTACGGTGTTAAAGAAGGTGATCGTGTGACGATTTGTATGCCAAATACACCAGAGGGAATTACGATGGTGTACGCTGTGAACATGGTTGGTGCAATTTGTAACATGGTGCATCCACTTTCGTCTGAGAAAGAGCTTGAATATTATGTTCGTGCAGCTGAGAGTAAGTATGTTTTGGTTTTTGACGCCGTGTTCGATAAGATTTATAAGATGCGTGACTCGGTAGACCTAGAGCGCATTATCGTGGTGCGTCCATCCGATGGTCTCGGTTTCTTGAAGAAGAAGATGTATCGCTTGCTACACGTAAAGAAGGTTAAACTACCTTCTAACGATTCACGCGTGGTATTGTGGGAAGATTTTATCGCTAATTCATACTTCTATCAGGGTAATTACCGCGAGAAGCGTGGTGCAAACGATCCGGCCATCATTCTTTATTCTGGTGGTACTACCGGTGCGCCAAAGGGTATTTTGCTATCAAACCTTAACTTTAACGCGCTTGGCATTATGTGTACCACTGTGATTAAACAAGCGGTGCCGGGAGCTTCAATTCTTTCGATTTTGCCAATCTTCCATGGTTTTGGTCTCGGTGTTTGTATTCATACTCCACTTTGTAAGGGTATGAACTGCATTCTAATCCCAGCTTTCTCTCACAAACAGTTTGCCGATATCATTCGTAAGAATGAGCCAAACTTTATCGTTGGCGTACCAACGCTTTATGAATCTTTGATTAACACGAAGCTTAAACCAGGCGAGCTTAAGTCTGTTAACGCCGTAATTTGCGGTGGTGATGCCTTGAATTCGACTTTGCGTGATAAGGTCAACTCTTATCTTAAGGCGCACGGTTCTAATGCTAAGATTCGTGTGGGCTTTGGTTTGACCGAGGCCACTGGTGCTACCTGTCTCTCTCCAGAGAATTCCTTTAAGGATGGTATCATCGGCGCACCGTTCCCGGACATGTACTTCAAGATTGTTAAGATCGGCACACACGAGGCGGCTGCGGTTGGTGAAGAGGGCGAGATTTGTATTTCTGGTCCACTCGTGATGATGGGATACCTAAATGATGATGCTGAAACCGCCCACGCGATTCGCTTGCACGATGACGGCAAGGCTTGGCTACATACTGGCGACATTGGCTACCTTGGCGAAGACAACTTCATTTACTTTACTCAACGTTTGAAGAGAATTATTGTTTCGTCTGGATACAATATTTATCCAACTTATCTCGAATCTGTGATTAATTCACATGAAGGTGTATTAACTTCTACGGTTATTGGGGTAGATCACCCACACAAGGGCCAGGTGGCAAAGGCGTTTATCGTTTTGAAGCCGGGCTATAAAGCTGGTAAAAAAGTTGAACGCGAGATAAGAGAATTGCTCGAACGCCACGTTGCGATTTATGCATTGCCGGCGTCATATGAATTCCGTGATAAATTACCTACAACTCTCGTTGGAAAAGTAGCTTTCAGAAAGCTTGAAGACGAAGAGCGCGCTAAGAAAAAATAAAGGAGTAACGATAATATGTGCGGTATTGTTGGTTACGTCGGCAATCAGCCGGCAGAGGGGATTCTTTTAAATAGTTTAAAGAGGCTCGAATATCGCGGCTACGATTCGTCTGGTATTGCGACGCTCGACGACGATGGCGAACCACATTTGACCAGGGCGGTTGGCAAAATCGCGGAGCTCGAAAAAGCCTTGATTAAGGCTCCGCAGACTGGCCATATGGGCATTGGTCACACGCGTTGGGCTACTCACGGTGGTGTGACGGTTGAAAACGCGCACCCACATAAGGTCGGCAACGTCTTTTTGGTCCACAACGGTATTATTGAGAACTTTAAAGACATTAAACGTTTTTTGAAGAGACAAAAATTTAATTCTGATACTGATTCTGAAGTGCTTGCCGCGCTGATTAATTATTATTACAAAGACGGTACGATGCTTGAGGATGCGGTGGCGAAAGCTCTTAAAAAAGTACGTGGTACTTACGGTATTGCAGTATTTACGCCGCTTGAACCAGGAAAGATTGTAGTAGCAAGGCTTGGTAGCCCACTGATTATTGGCGTGGGTGAGCACGAGACGATTATTGCTTCAGACGCCTCAGCTCTCCTTGGCTATACTAAGAAGGCAATTTATCTCAATGATGGGGAAATGGCGATCTGTACTGCCGAAAAAGTGAATGTTTGTGATTTGAGTCTCAAGACAATCAGTAGTAACCCGGAAGAAATTGAGGGTGACGTGGAACAGATTCAAAAGGGTGGTTATGATCACTTCCTTCTCAAAGAGATTATGGAGCAACCAGCGACCCTACTGAATACTTTGTCTGGTCGTGTGGATGCTAAGAGGGGGACACTGCATCTTGGCGGCCCAAACCTCACGCCACAAGAGATTAATAAGATTGAGCATGTGGTGATTGTGGGCTGCGGTACGGCGTACTATGCTGGCCTTTTGGCTTCTTATTATATGGAACAATTAGTACCGAATTTGACTACTGAAGTAGTGGTGGCGTCCGAATATCGTTATCGCTCCTTCCATTTGCCGAAACATTCGGTGGCGCTCGTCGTGTCACAGTCTGGTGAAACGGCTGACACTTTGGCGTGTCTGCGTGAAATTAAGAAGCGCGGCGTAAAGACATTTGGTATTGTAAATGTGGTTGGCTCAACCATTGCGCGTGAAGTGGATGGTGGTACTTATATCTATGCTGGCCCAGAGATGTCTGTGGCTTCAACCAAGGCGTTTACGGCGCAAACTGTAGCTATGTTGATCTTTGCCGGTATGCTAGCCGAACATCGTGGCGGTGATCCGGAAAAACTACATCAATTGGCTCAAGAGCTAACAATGTTACCAGATGAAATCGCTAAGGTCCTGAAAGAACACCAGAGTGAAATTAAGAAGTTAGCAAAGAAGTATGCGAAATATAATGACGCCTTCTTCCTTGGTCGCGATACGGCTTATCCAATTGCCCTAGAGGGAGCATTGAAGTTGAAGGAGATTTCGTATATCCATGCTGAAGGTTACGCTTCTGGCGAGCTAAAACACGGGCCGATTGCTTTAGTGGATGATACCTTCTTTGAAGTATTCTCAATTCTGGATAACTGGTTATTCGAGAAGTCGATTGGCGGTTTGCAAGAAGTGCGTGCGCGCGGTGGCAAAGCAATTGTTCTGACTGACTCGAAGCGCGAACTTGAGGCTAACGATATCGTAAGAATCGATACGAAGATTAAGATGATTACGCCGCTTTTGATTAATGTTTTGCAGCAATTATTTGCATATTATGTGGCCGTAGAACGCGGCAATGACGTGGATCAACCGCGCAATCTGGCTAAGTCTGTGACGGTAGAGTAGTTAAATCACGACACCGTGGTAACTGAGACGACGACGAATTCTATAAGATAATGGTTTTTGTTTTAGATAGGGGTTTTTGCGCCAATGTGGGAAATAGGTCTTCAACATCTGGCGAGAGCGTTTAAAACCCGGGCGTCCCTCTTTGAAACGTTTAAAATCTTCGGCGGAATCAACGAGTAGGTTCCAGATGAAGAAATATTCAAGCTCGGCGTGGTATTTAGTGATGGATTTTTCAGATTTGAAGCGAGCGTAGAGACTTTCTAGGGCAGGGAAAATATCGAACGGTTTGCCGTTCCAAGCCTGTTGATGAAGTACGGAGTTTTCGTTTTGGACATAGAAATAAAGGGGTTCGTGGCAGGAATTGAACTTCTTGACAAAGAGGGCGAAGGCTGGGATGAGTTCCATGTCTTCATGGATGATGTCAGATTTGAAGGCTAGATGGTTTTGCTGCCAAAAATCACGACGGATAAAGAATTGGTAGGGGCCGGCTCCATAACGGACGAGGTTTTTGAGAGCGGTTTTATTGGTATTATCGAGCGCGGTAAGGTGTTTGGACTTGGCGGAGTTTGGGAAGACATATTCGATGTCCAGCATACAAAAGTCTACGGAGTCTCTGTCGGCTAGGTTAAAAAGCTTTTGTACGGCATTCGACGCAATATAATCATCGGCATCAATAAACCAGAAATATTTGCCCTTTGCATGCTCTACGCCGAAGTTGCGTGCGGCGCCAGCACCTTTTTTAGTACAGTCTAAGCGGCGGATTAATTTGCCGTATTTTTTAACGTATTTATCAATAATAGACAGAGAATTATCGGTAGAATTATTGTTCACCAAGATGATTTCGAGGTCTTTTGGGTGTTTCTTAAGAAAAGTTTGGTTTAGCAAAGAATTAAGGCATTTTTCGAGATATTGCTCGGCATTATGAACGGGGACGATAAGCGAAACTAACATAAGTTGATTATACTATATCCGTGTTACGTTCGGCTTGTGATAAAATAAAAGTAATAGAATGGAGGTAACAATGAATAAGTGGATTGAGCTAATCCGAAAAAGCGTGGGCGCAGCAGTCTTAATTGGGCTAGGAAACTTTGCTTTACTTAAACTTGGTAACCCGATCGGGCCAATTATTTTCGCCTTTGGTCTGCTTGGTGTTTGCTATCTTGGGCAGAATTTGTTTACTGGTAAGTGTGGGTTTTTATTCCAAGATAAGATTCCGGTTTTGGAGCTTTTGACGATTCTAGTAGTTAACTTGGTAGCCGGATATTTGGTGGGTATGGCCTTTGCGGCAGCCGATCCGGGCATTGTTTCGGCGGCTTCTGATAAGGTGGCAAGCTGGGATTTCTCAATGGCGTATTTCATTAAGTCGGTACTTTGTGGCGTAGTAATGTACTTGGCTGTGGCAATCTATAAGAAGGGCTCGCCGCTCGGTATCATCTTTGGTATTCCACTATTTATCTTCTGTGGGTTCCAACACTGTATCGCTAATGTGATTACGATGGGCGTGGCGACTGGCTTTTCTTGGAGCTTGGTGCTTGCGGTAGCTGGTAACTTTGTCGGCTCAGTGATGATTTGGTGGTTGGCTGGCGAACGTGCTGACAAGGCGACAAAAGTTGTTAGAAAAGTGGCGAAAAAATAGATGACTGGATTAGAAATAGCTGCGCAAATCCTTAACTGTATTGGTAGTGCTATCAATATGGTGGGGATTAATATTAAAGACAAAAAGAAGATTTTGTTGTTCTTTATTGTCGGTAATATTTTGACGGCCGTGGCGACGGGATTGCTTGCTGCCTGGGTCGGGATGCTGATTTTGATTGTCTTCGTGGTGGAGACAATTATTAACTATTTCTGGGACAAAAAGTATGACAAATATCCGGTTTGGTTGATTTTGATATATGTAATTGTGCCATGCGTTTTGTCGGCAATTACGTTTCAGTCGGCATGGGACTTGTTGCCGATTGCGGCTGGGATTTTGTTCCCATTAGCACTGCTTTCGCGCGATTTTAAGCTGAGGCTACTCAATCTGCTCTCGGTATCGGTTTGGATTCCTTACAATTTGCATATTGGACAATATGTGGGAGCGGTTAGTTGTGCAGTGTTTGTTGTAATTAATTTGGTCGCGATTATTAGGTTGGATGTGTTGAAGCCTAAGTCATCCTCGCATTGACAAAAACGCTAAATTATGCTATAGTGGAAGTATATGGTGCTTCTCTAATTTTTAAGAGAAGCAAGTTTTTTAAGAAAAGAGGTGAATTTTATGGCATGTCCATACACTGGAGACTATTGTAGCTTTCCGGATGATGACGTTTCGTGCGGTGGTTGCAGTGGACGCGAAGTACCGAACTGCAGGTTTTGCTCAAGATTAAAGAGTGGTCGTGCTGGCCACATCTGTAGTGAGACTGGCAGAAGAAAAAGCGCTTTGAATAACGTATGTTCTGATTTCCTTGAAAATTGCTGTTGCTGCGTAAACGCTATTAACGAAGGGGACAGTGATTCGCTAGCCAAATGGAAATGCAAGCTGAACAAAAAACAGCCGACGGCGTTTGGATACATTGACGTGCGAGGCACTTGTAAGGCTTTCAAGTCGAATGGAATCTGGAAAGGATGGGAGCATTATCAGAAGCAGAAAGAGAAGAAAGAACGATGGTGGAGAGATTTTTGCGACAAATATCCACCGGGAGATTGGCAAGGCTAAAGAAAGAGGTGATTTTAGTGGCCGCAAAGAAGAAAACAAGAGCGTATTTTGACGAGGACGGAAGACTGATTGTCATTCAAATGGTTGACGGTTGTTTGTCGTGTCCGTTTAAAGAGGAGCATGCTATCTGTACGCCGGATCCGTTTGAACACACCGAGGGGCTATATTGTTCTTTGAAAAAAGAAGAGCACCCATACCCTGGAGCAGAAACCGACAAAAAGAAGATTTTCGAATATGATTCTCCTTCAGAGGAGAAGAAGTTCGAAAATTATATTCCGGATTGGTGTCCGTTTCGTAAGCAGAAGGAGTGAGAGCATGGTTAAAATTAGGATTGAGTTGGAGATCGAAAAATGTACCCAGTGTCCGGAGTATCGTTGCGTAAGTTGTAACTGGGGGACGACCGGTGTATGTAGGTCAACGAGGCCATTGAAGGAAGAAGTGGCCGAAGGGCTCCCGCATCGTTCCGTGATGGAAGGACGCATGAGAGTAGTTGGAGTGCCGGAATGGTGTCCGCACCTCGTTAAGGATTAGATAAAAGACCCTGCTTCGGCGGGGTCTTTTAACGTTTGGAGAAATTAAAATAGCCCCTAAAAGGAGCTATTCTTCAATAAGTACGAGTTCTTTTTTTGTTGTGTCATAAAGGTATGGCTTGCCGTTTGGCGCGTACCAGGGAGTCATATAGCTCGTAGTGTAATCATCGCCGATGATGTTAACAGTATATGATCCTCCAACCCAGTAGACTATTTTAGTTTGTTTTGCATAATAGAGGTTTTCGTAGCCATCTATTTTTTCAAAGTCTGTCTGGATTTTTTCGTTGCTTTCGGCTGTATCGGAGCCGTTCCATGAGGCATCGAAGCCTGAGCAACTATGACAACACACTAAAAGAACGAGCAAAAGTATTACGAATCCGGCCAAAAGGCCACCTTTGCCAATATCATCCACAATCTTGTCCCCCTTAAAAAGATTTTATATAGTATATCATATTTACCCCTGTTTGACAAGAGTAGTATTTTGCAGTATACTTTATGGTAAGGTGGGAGTATTTTTTAGTGGGAGGTGGCTGAGAATGAGAATAGCCATTGAAATAGAAAAGTGTCCTGAGTGTCCGTGTTACAGTGAGCATAATATCGTGAAGGAAGAGCCCGGTATTGGGGAACCGAACAAACATTACTTTTGCGGGGGTTTCTGTGGCAGTGTTAAGGATAAAACATCGTATAGAATGTGCAACGGCGGAATTATTCGCGACAAAATGATTGGAGAATGGGACAGCCCAGAAAACAGGGAAATTGTAACCGCAAAGATTCCGGACTGGTGCCCGTACAAAGAAGAATCATAAGAATGAACTTATTTAACCCCACCCAAAAGCTAAAGGTTCTGCGTTGAGCGGAACCTTTTTTAAACAAAAAAATAAAGACCAGACGGTCTTTTTTTATGGCTCCCCCGGCCAGACTCGAACTGGCAACCTCGAAGTTAACAGCTTCTTGCTCCACCATTGAGCTACAGGGGAATGTCCCTATTATAGCATATTTTTGGATTTTGTGGTAAAATGATAGAAGTTTTTAGTAAAAGGCGACGCCGGCCGTGATTTTATACGGTCAAAAAGTCGGGAAAGGAAGCTCATGGACGACCAGAAAAAAGTGATTCAAATTGCTGGCTCAATTACGGTAGATGAACTTGCCAAGGCTCTTGGGCTTTCGGTAACATCTCTGATTGGCGAGCTTTTTAAGAATGGCATTGTAGCGACGATCAATCAGCGTCTTGATTTTGAAACTGCATCAATTATTATTGATGAGCTCGGCGTAGAGAACGTTGTGCTTGAGCGCAAGAATACCGCAACTAAGACTTCTGATATTAGGCATGAACTTTCCGATAAAGCCGTAGCTCGTCCACCGGTGGTGGCTGTGATGGGCCACGTCGACCATGGTAAGACTACGCTTCTTGATACTTTGCTTGGCAAAAAGACTGCCGAAGGTGAGGCTGGTGGTATCACTCAGCACATTTCGGCTTACCAATTAAAGCATGAAGATCGTTGGATTACCTTCCTCGATACTCCTGGTCACGAAGCTTTCGCAGCAATTCGCCAACACGGCGCAATGCTTACTGATATCGTGGTGATTGTGGTAGCAGCTGATGATGGTGTGAAGCCTCAGACTATTGAGGCAATCAAGTTTGCTCAGAGTGCAAACGCGAAGATTATTGTGGCAATTAACAAGATTGACCGCGAAGGTGCTGATGTGCCACGTACGATGGCCGACCTTTCTCAACACGGTTTGCAGCCAGAGGAATGGGGTGGCGATATTACAATGGTGCCAATTTCCGCTAAGCTCGGCACAAACCTCGATCAATTACTTGATATGATTTTGCTCACGGCCGATATCGAAGAGCTCAAGGCTGACGTGGATATTCCAGCCGAAGGTTTGGTAATTGAATCCCATATGGAGACTGGTCGTGGTTCAGTGGTAAATCTGCTTGTAACTGGAGGGGAATTAAAGGTTGGTGAATATATTGTAGCTGGTTCAACCTATGGTAAAATTCGCACCATGCTAGATTGGCGCGGCAAGCCAAAGGGTAAGGCTACTCCATCGATTCCAGTAACGATTACTGGTTTTAAGGATTTGCCAAGCTTTGGTGATCGTTTCGTTGAAGTTGCTGACGAGAAGACTGCTCGCAAGATGGCGCTGCTCAATGCTCAGGCTATTGCTAACGAGTCCGCTTCAGCCAATGTTACTTCGACTGATCTTCTTCGCATGATGAACACGGCTGATAACTCGAAGATTTTCAACGTCATTATTAAAGGCGACGTGCTTGGCTCAGTAACTTCCGTAGTTGATTCTTTGAAGCTTATTGATACCAAGGGTGAGATTACTCTCAATATCGTATCTACTGGTGTCGGTGACATCAATGAGAACGATGTTTATATGGCAGCCGGTGAAAATACCGTAGTTTATGGCTTTAACGTTTCGGTACCAATCAATATTTCTAAGATGGCTGCGCGCGACGGCGTTTCTATTAAGACCTACAAAGTGATTTATGAACTCCTTGATGACGCTAAGCACGAGATGGAAAACTTGCTCGACGCCGAGGTGGTCGAAGAAGACCAAGGCGAAATGAAGATCAAGGGTGTGTTTAGGACCGAAAAGACTTCAATTATTGCTGGTGGCGAAATGCTAACTGGTGTAGTCAAGCCTGGTATGCTCGCTCGCGTGATTCGCGATAAGACTTATGTTGGTGAAGTCGAGGTTGTTTCTACTCAAAAAGAGAAGATGGATGTTAAAGAGCTTGCCGCTGGTGAAACCGGTGGTCTCGCACTTAAGACTGAACACAAAATTACTGTCGAACTCAATGATCGTTTGAAATTCTTCACACGTGAGATGAAGAAGAAAACGCTTTAATATTGATTGAAAAATAAAAAGCTTTAGCTTATAATCGTGGTATGGGAATTATCAACGAAGAATTTTTGGCTGAGGTGGGACTTGCCGCAATGCCAGAGCAAAAGAAAAAAGATTTTCTTGCTTTTGTGCAAGAGGAACTCGAAGTTCGCATTGGTGAGCGTATTGCAAAAGGTTTGCCAGAAGTGAAGTTAAATGAGTTCGACATGATTGAAGACCGCGAAGAAGCGGCTAAGTGGCTAGAGATTAACCGCCCGGACTACCGTGAGATTGTTGACTCAACAATTCGTGAACTCAAGGATGAGATTCGCGCAAACAGCAATAGAATTTTGAATATGTAATTATTTAGCGTAGCCGTTGAGGAAGCTTTTAGCGTCCATGTTTTTGCGGCCTTCTGGCTGCAGTTCATCAACGGCAATTTTTTGACCGTCGGCACAGGTAATAGCGACGGCTGGTTCTTCGCCTGTTGCGGCGAGGTGAGCTTTTTTGATGATGCATTTAATCCCGTGGAAGGTGTATTTTGGCTTTGGGAAATCTTGGTAAGCGATGATTTTACGGAAGGTTTTTTCGGCGGTGTCTGATTCTGGAGTAAGCTCGCCCATTGAGCGATCGAATTTGCCACAGAAGGTGGCCTCCTCTTCGTTTTGCGCGGTTGGTGTTCCGAGATTTTCCAGGTTGTTAACGAGCCACTCGGTTCCAGTAGTGGCAAGAGTTTCGTAAATGACGGCTTTATTAAGAGGTAAATTTTCGAGGGTAGTTTGATAATAAATTGGGCCAGCATCCATTGCTTTGACGAGTTTCATGACGGAGACCGAGAATTTATTGTCGCCATTTAAGATGGCGGATTCAATCGGGGAGGCCCCGCGGTATTTTGGCAAAAGGGAAGGATGAATGTTTAGGATACCTTCTGGTTCAAAAACATCGAGAACGTCGGATTTAATCATGACGCCAAAAGAGGCAAGGATGCCATGAGCTTCTGGATTTTTGGCTTTGATTTCTTTTGCGGTCTCTAGGTCTTCTTTGCTTCTGGCATGAAAAATAATTTCACAGTGTTTTTCGAGGACATTTTTGGTGGCGTCAGCAAGAGGGCCATTACCAAAGAAAATGACTTTATTCATCGGGAAAAAGCTCTTTATTATCTTTGATTTCTTTATCATAATCGACTGGATCGAGGTCGCCTTTGTCGTTCATTTCAAAGAAGGCGTCTTTTTGGTCTTTGATGTGGTCAATAAAGAGAACACCATCGAGATGGTCGATTTCGTGTAAGAGTACGCGAGCGAGATCGTCGGCGGCTTTGATACGCACTTCGCTACCGTCTTCTAGTTTGGCTTTGATTTTAACCTTGGTCGGGCGAGGAACTAAGCCGTAGATTTTTGGCACAGATAAGCAGCCCTCGTAGTCAGTCTTTATTTTGCCCTCAGTCTTGATGACCTCTGGGTTAATGAGAGCAGTGAAGTGATTATTTTCTTTGTCTTCCATGTCTTCACGGACGACGATAATGCGCTTGTTGACACCCATTTGCGGGGCGGCCATAGCGGCGGAGAGTTCAAAGGGATGTTCTTTTTCCCAATCGAGGGAAAGTTTGCGCATATTCTCAATAATTTCGATGATTTCATCATCAATAACACCGACTTTAGTCGATTTTTGACGGAGACGTGGATCTGGCGTAGTGATGATTTTCATACTCTATATTATATCATAAGAGAGATGGTGGGTCGAGGGTAACGTGGGCATCGGTAAATTCTGCGATGGCGGCAACCAGCTTGGTGCGCGAAGATGAGCGAACGACAATTTGCCAGGTGTAGCCGCGGTTACTATGTTCGTGGAAGGCTGGAGTTGGCGAAGATACTTTAAGAGCAGGATTCTTGGCAAGTTTTTGATAGATAGCGCGGATTTTACTAACGGCGATACGCTCGGTTTTAAGGGTAATTTCGATTTTGGCAATATAAGAAAAAGGAGGGAAATAAGTGTTTTTGCGTTTTTCTAAGAGGTAGTCCGCAAACGATTCATAGTCGTTTTTGATGGCAAAATCAATAACTGGCGCCTCTGGTTGGAAGGTCTGAATAAAAACTTCGGCAGTATCGAGGTGGCCACGACCGACGCGCCCTACTACCTGGGTGATAAGCTCAAAGGTGCGTTCTTCGGCGGAGTAATCTGGTAAAAAGAGTCCAGCATCAGCTTGAACTACGCCAACCGTGGCGAGTTTTGGTAGATCTAATCCCTTAGCGACTGTTTGCGTACCGATAATGATGTCGACATCACCGCTATGTACCGCGCCATACATAACATCCAGAGAAGAATCTTTGGTATTGTCGGCGTCAAAACGCATAATATTGGCGTTTTTAAAGAGACGCTTTAGCTCCGACTCAAGCAGTTTGGTACCAAACCCCTTGTGCAAGATTTTGATGGAACCACATTTTGGACAGGATTTTGGTACTTTTTGTTTAAAGCCACAGGTATGACAGATGAGCTCATAGGAGTCGGCATGCAGAGTAAGGGGCAGGAAACAGTGAGGACAGAGAAGGCCTTCGCCACAATCTTCGCAGACGCTTAGGGGTGCGGAGCCGCGACGGTTATGGAAAATAAGAGTTTGGTTGCCGTGTTCAAGATTATGGGCGATAGATTCTAGGAGTTGATTTGAGAAATAACGATTCTTAGAGAACGAGGCACGATCTTTAAAGTCAGTGATCGTGATATTAGGGGCGACGGCAGAAGTTTTGGCTTTCTCTTTGAGTGTTACTAGGGAACCACGCGTTTTGGCTAGGTAATAATCTTGTATTAATGGGGTAGCGGAACCGTCGATGCAGTCGATTTTTAGGGTTGTGGCGATGAAGCTGGCTAGCCTGAGCGCGGAATATTTAGGGGTGTTTTCTTGGAAATAGGTGGATTCGTGACATTCGTCGATTACGATAAGGCCAAGGTTATTAACTGGGGCGAATAGGGCAGAACGTGGCCCAATAATAATGGATGGATTAGTGGAATTTAGGAGCTCTTCCCAGATTTTATGGCGCTCGGCCTCTGTTTTTTTGGAGTGCATTAGGATGACTTTTTGACCGAATGTTTCTTCAAAAACCCGAACAAGTTGGCTGGTTAAGGAGATTTCTGGCACCAAAAGGATAGTTGATTTTTGCTGTTTTAGGGCATTTTTAGCCATTTCTAGGTAGATATTAGTTTTGCCGCTTCCGGTTACGCCATGAAGCAGTTTGGTGGCTTCTTGGCCGTTTTGGAGCGTTTTAAGGGCATTTTTCTGGTAGGTATTAAGCTCAATGAGCGGTAGTTTTGGGGTCTGTTCGGTTTTTTCGACGTTTTTGGCGTTGCGGCGACGCTTAGTGATGCCTTTTGGCAGGATCAGACTGAGCGCGGTTGGCAGTGGTACTAAATAATATTCGTTTAGCCAAAAAACTAATTTAAAAAGATGTTTTGGTAGTGGCGTTGAATACAAAATGCTGGAAATTGATTTGGTAGGGAAATTCGGTTGAGCAACTTTTTTATAAACCATGCCTACAGTTTTTGATTTACCGAGGGGAATTTCGACAAGTTGGCCCGGAGTAAGAGGTAGGTCAGAAGAATAGGTCAAAAAACCAGCGGTTTTGTTGAAGAGTTTTTCCGGCACGACCTCGTAAAACATACTAACATTATACTATAAGGACCCCCAAACAGTCTTCTTTGGACACGCTCCGGGCCGCTCGGGCCAAGTCTTTATGGTCCAAAGAAGACTATTTGGCGGTCCTTACAAAACATAAATTGTTGTATTTTTTACAGAACTTCATGCTATAATGAATTAAGAAAAGAGAGGTTACATGTTAGATATGTTGGTGACTTCCAGGGTGAGGAGGAAGATTATCGTTGTTTTCGCAAAGTACCCAGATTTCAAGACGCACGTGCGTGGACTAGCTAAGCTAATCAAGGAAGATCCGGGTAATATCCAGCGCGAGTTGACCAAATTGACTGCGGCCAAGTTTTTGATTATGACCAAAAAAGGCAACACGCGTATCTATCAAACTAACAAACAGTACCCAATTCTTAAAGAGCTTCAGAGCATTGTGATTAAAAGTCAGCGGGGCAACAAACCAAGCAAAACGATTGGCTAATAGGGGGTAAAGTGAGTAAGTTATTTAAGCGCTTAATGGAAAAACGCGGAATAACAGATGATTTTTTGCACCCAAAATACGAAGACCTTGCTGATCCGTTTTTGCTGCCAGATATGGATAAGGGCATTACGCGCATTATTAAAGCAATTGAGACGGGCGAGAAGATCTTGATTTACGGTGATTACGACGTGGACGGCGTGACAGCGAGTACGGTGATGGTGGATGCTTTGGAACTTGCTGGAGCTAAAGGGGTTGAAATTATGCTGCCGGACCGTTTTGCTGATGGTTATGGCATGAGTCCAAAGGTAGTTAATAGGGCGGTCAAAGAGGGGTTTTCTCTAGTAGTGACAGTGGACTGCGGTTCGAGGAATTTTGAAATTATTGATGAGCTAAAAGCCAAAAATATCGACGTAGTAGTGACGGATCATCATGAATGCGAAGATGAACTGCCGAAAGCTGTAGCAGTAATTAACCCAAAACGCAAAGATTACGAAGGATTTCGTGATTTGGCTGGCGTGGCAGTAGCTTTTAAAGTGGCGCGAGCATTGGTGCAGAAGGGAAAGATTCCGGATGGACAGGAAAAATGGTTACTCGATTTGGTTCTGATTGGTACGATTTGTGATGATATGCCTCTGGCTAGAGAGAATCGCATTCTTGGTTATTTTGGTGTGAAGGTGCTAGAAAAGACGCGTCGAGCTGGATTGCTTGAACTGATGAGAAATGCAGGGGTAAAAAAGATTACGAGCGAGTCGATTGGCTTCCAGATTGGACCAAGACTGAATGCAGCCGGTAGGATTGAGTCGGCGGAACTGGCTCTGAACTTAGTGCGAGCTAAAAGTCGGGTTGAGGCGGCGGCTCTGGCGCAGAAACTAGAAGTCTTAAATGGAAAACGTCGTGACGAACAGCGGGCGGCGGTTTCCGAAATCGAAAAGCGTGGCGTAACAGAAGAGCCGGTGATTGTAGAAGTTGGCAAGTGGCATGAAGGGATTTTGGGCATTGTGGCAGGTCGTTTGCTGGAGGAATATCATAAACCAACCTTTGTTTTATCTGAGGTGGCGGATGGAATGTTGAAAGGCTCTGGCCGTAGCTTTGGCGAGTTTAGCCTGGCTGAGGCATTATCCGCGGTTTCTGATACGATTGTTTCTGGTGGCGGCCATGCTGGTGCAGCCGGCGTGAGAGTCGAAAAGGATAAATTACCAGAATTCACGCAAGCAATTAATGATTATTATAAGGGTCTGAAATTAAAGGATCAGCAGAGATTTTTGAAGTCTGGTGCGGACCTTGACGTCGAGAACCTTGGTGAGTTTTCGCGCGAGTTTCTGGAAGAATTAAAACTACTTGAACCGTTTGGAGAAGGTAATCAGGAACCTATTTTCTGCTTAAAACAGGTTGAAGTGATGGAGGTTCGTCGCATGGGGAGCGAAGGGAATCATCTTTGTTTAATGGTGCGAGGCGCCGACGATAAGACAATGAAAATGGTAGCTTTTAGCGCGCCGGATGGTTGGTTCAGGATTTCGCCAGGCGAGAAAGTCGATATATTGATCCGGGTGCTCGAGAATGAGTGGAATGGTGTGGTGTCGGTTGAAGGTAGGGTGCTAGAAGTAGCAGTTTAGCGTAAGCTTTGTGTTAAAATAGAAGTAATCATGTCTATAGAAACTGTTAGTAGAAACGTGGAAAAAGCGACAGAGCTTAGCGGTCGCGAGATCGGCGCCAAAGTTTTAGCGCAGAGTGGTTTTCGTGCTCGTCATGAAATTGTGGACTCCTCTTTTGATAAAGCTAGGGAACGCGGTGAGCGCTTGGTCGGTAAAAACGAGGAACGCCGGGTGGACGCTTATTTGGAGCGTATTACTCGTGGCGTTGAAAAATTCGGCAGCGAATACGAAAAACGCTTGTGGGATAAAACAGTAGATTCTTTAATCGTGGAGCCAGAAGATATAGATGAAAAATATTGGCAAACACAAGAACAAATCCTAAGAGATAATGGTCAAGGTCGCGAACTGTCTCAGCAGGAAAAAGATTTACTCGTAGAAGATATCCAAAAACAGCAACGCAGTTCAATCGAATCGTGGACAACTTATTTATCACACGAGGATTGCCCTTATCCAACATGGTTTAAATGCTACGTCATAGATGGTGTTAGCAAAATGGGAGTTTTTGATAAGCGTCAAAAAACTTTTAGAAAACGAGGCAAAGGATCAGTGGCGTCATACCCGCATTTCAACGCTGCAACGCTTGGTAAGGTCTACTCTGCAATTGCGGATTTTTATGGTCTCGAAGGAAAAGATTTGCGAGCCGATGCCGAATCGGATACCGTTCGCGATAGCGAACTAGATGCATTGGTAAAATCTGGTAACTTCAACAAACTTTATTCTAGAATGTTGCTTTCCGAAAAAGTAATCATGAAAACTCCAGAACGCACCGAAGATATAGATGGCGAGTGGGCAGAGTATGCTCCTGGCGATGAAGAACGACTTGCTGCAGCCGCAGACGGTACACCATGGTGTATTGCCTCGCCGAATGTTGGCAGAAGCTATCTTACCACCGGTAGGTATGGCGAGTCGTATGACGATGGCGAATATGATGAAGATAATAAAGCCAAGTTCATTTTATTCCACCTCAAAGACGAAGACGGGCGTTTGGCGGAAAACGCCTGCGCATCAATTCGTTTAGACACGGAAGGTAATGTTGCGGAAATTTCTGGGTTGAACGACGGCCAGGCGCTCGAGGATAGCTTGGTGCCAATCGTAGAGGAAAAAGTCCGCTCCTTGCCTGGTGGCGAAAAATTTTTGAAACGCTTTGCAGATAAAAATCGTCTCATCGCCTTGGACCGCAAAATACAAGCTGGCGAGGATATTACTAAAGAAGAATTCCGTTTTATTTGGGAGTTAGATCGCCCGATCGAGATATTAGACACCTATAATTCTGATGATCCACGCATCGAGGAGTTTCGCGAAAAATTCGACAAAGAATACGCTAAATTGCGTGGCTATATTATTCCAGAGACTACGACAGACGACATTCATTCGAATTTCGAAACATATCTTTTAGAGGATATTGAATTGTCGTCCAATCTTTTGACATACATTCTAAAAACCGAACTTGGTCGCATGAACCCAGACGCACGCGGAGATTTTAGCGAAAGTGATATTATTAAATTTTTGGCTAGCCGAAGCGTTACATCTACTGGTGGTGCTATCGGCGACAGAATGACCGTTGTTGGAAGAGCGATTGTAGACAGAATTAATGAACTTGGCGGCATGAGCCATATTTCGCAAATGGCGGAACGCATCAATAATCTGGAGACATTAGAAACTGAAAACTATATTTTTATGTTGCCAAAAGACCAGTGGGGTAAGGAAAGAATAGAGCTTCCAGAAAACACAGAAGGGAAATATATTGCCCCGGCAGACCTCACTGCCATTCTTAAGGCTCCAGTAGAATATGACTGGAGTTACGAGACGGACGGCAGAGAGAGTGGCACGAGAGATGTTTATGGTGTCAATTGGATAGGCCGCGAAATTAGACACTTCCCATGGAGTAAAGAGTTGTTTGCGGCTGAGCGTGGACTCCTAATTCCGAACGGTTATCATATTCCAAAATCATGGGGACCAATCGTGGATGGTGTAGCTGAACAAATCGGTTTGCACTTAAGGGACGGTTATTATGTAAACTCGGATGGCGAAGATAAAGAAGATCAGCTTTCGCTTGCTCTTCGCGATAAGCTCGGCCTCGCGTTTTCCGGCTACGTGTGGAAAGGCGAACCGCTCACCGTTGGCAAGTACGGCTACTTCTGGTCCACTCCGGAGGACTCGGCGGACAGCGCGTACTGTCTCGGCTTCAGTGACGACGGCGTCAACCCAGAGTACAACGGCAGTTGCTCGGGCGCTCACTCTGTGCGTTGTGTGTCTGGGTCTGAGGATGGTGAAGCTTAGAAAAGAGATATGATATAATATAGAGTATGAAAATTCTATGGACTGATGGTAGTGCGTCGCCGAACCCGGGTCCGGGTGGTTTTGCTGTGCTCGAAAATGGTAAACCGGTGCGACTAGGCTCCGAAAATCCGTCTACGAATATTCGCATGGAAGGTCTCGCGATGATTGCGGCAATTGAATATGCCGGAAATGAAGGTTGCGAGATTCATTCCGATTCAGAATTTTGGATTAATGTGCTAACGAAATGGGCGCCAGGCTGGGAGGCTAATGGTTGGAAGAAAAAATCCGGCCCGATCCAAAACTTGGACATTGTACAAAAACTTTATTCACTTTTTAAAGAGTATCCGGTGAAATTAGTTTGGATTCGCGGACACGCTGGAACAGAGGAAAATGAGCTCGCCGACGAGTGGGCCAACAAAGCACGTAAAGGAGAAACACTATGAAAAAAATCATCGTCAAATGTAAATTAGCTAGTCGTGAGAACTTTGTAAAAAAGCTATCCGATATCGAAATGAACTTTTCGCCAGTTTTTTGGCAGCATGATCGTGTTTATGTGCCAAAGGGTTATAAGCGCGGTATCAATATGCCTCGTCTTTTAATGCGTACAGAGATGAAGGCGGTCGATAAGCCGGCTAAATATTCTTTGATCTTGAAGCGTCACATCGAAGATTCTGGTGTTGATATTGTAGAAGAGACCAATGTTAAAGATTATTCGGAAATGGTAAATATTATCTTGCAACTTGGCTTTAAGCCACAAAAAGAAGTTTCTCGTCGTCGTCAGGAAATTAAAATGGGCGAGCACACCTCTTTGTTCCTCGACAAAATTGATGGAGCTAACGGTTCGTTTGCCAAACTAGAGACCGATCTATTAGAGAACGATTCGGTTGAAGACGTGAAGAATGATTTGCTTAAGACCTTGGCTGTGTTTGGCGAAAAAAATGTCGTCGAAACGTCTTATTCAGATATTGATTATTAAAAAAAGCGCCCTTTAAGGGGCGCTTTTTTGTTAGCCACGTGGTGGTTCGCCGTCTGGTTCGCCAAGAAGTTTTTTGGATTTAATTTCGTAGCGACGACCGTTGACTGGGGAAACGTAGTAATCTTCGTTCAAAAGATTTACGAACATTGAAAGGTCTTTGTCGTCCATGATAATGATGGAACCGTCGTCGTCGGTCATGAGCTCAAGTTGCATTTCGTCGGCATAGTTGATCAAATCTTTTTGTGGCATTTCGGAAGCAATATCCATAGCCTGGAGTTTCTTTAAGATAGGTTTCTTATACTCGAGGAGGGAATTAAGAGTAACGCCTTCAGCGAAGGAGAGCTTGTATTTGTCGGTGAGTTCTTTGGCTTTAGCCTCGGCAATTACCTGTGACTTGTAATCATATTGGAAAAGATTTTCGAATTTAGATTGATTAAAGATAACGATATCTTCGTCGACAATAGCGACTTGGTTGTCTTCCGGCATCTTGAGAGCGACTTCGGCTGAGAATGGTTCAAAACTTTCGCCGTTAATTTCCCAGCTAGAGGCGCCTTTGAGCGCGCTAGAGGCAGAAATGGCTTTAGCAATGTAGAAAGTCTTGGTACCATCTTCGCCGCCCGGGTAAGTGAATTTAGCGATGATGCCTTTAATCTTTTTGAATTCGTATTCGTTTTCAGAGAAGTAGGCGATGTCTTTGTATTCGTTCTCGATGAGGTGGATCAAAGTTTCGGCACGACCGACCTTGCTCAGCTTGGTGCGGTAAATGACTTTTTCTTCGCCGTCGGCTTTTTCGTACTCGCGGCATTCAAGACCTTTTTCGGATTCTTCAATAATGTATTTAATAGCAGCCTGCATGAACATGGCTTTGACACTATTTGTTAATTTGTCTGAATACTTAATTTTGAACGGCGTATAATTTTTGTTGAATAAAAATAGTTCGGCACTGACATTGTTTTTGATTTCGTCAATTTCATTAGCCCATAGAAAGACGTCGAAAGTTTTTTCCATATTTTCCTCACTTTTTATGAAATATATTGTAGCACACGAAGTAAATATTAATCAAACAGGGAATTAAACGTTTCGGACCGAAGTTAGCCCCTTTGTTCGGTTATTACAACATAATTTTGAGATGCTGAAAAGTATGGTTTGTTCGGGTTTTTAACAGGGAGTTTTCCACATATTGTGGGAAAACATAAGCCAAAAATAGGTCTTGATTTTTTTCAAAAAAAGGCTTACACTTAAATCAGTGGAAAAAAGAAAATAAACACCACAAAAATCAAAAAGCACATTAACAGAGTTTGAGATCGGCCAACTAGGAGTTTCGGCGCGCGTTAAATTTAGCGAGACGCGTCAAAGCAATCGTGCGTTCTTTCCTCAAAAAACACACCTCCCAATTAAAACTCTATATTTAGGTCTAAAACCAACACAATAATCTCTCAACAACCATAATCTCATGGTCGGTTTCGGCTGATCACAATTATGGTAGAAAATTGTGCAAAACAAAAACTATAAGCAAAAAACAAAAACGCTGAAGTTTCTAGTTGAGCGATCTCAAACGAAGAGTGTATAATTATACACATGGAAGAACTTCATAAACCAGTTTTACTAACAGAAGTTCTGGAGGCTCTAAATCCTCAGCCTGGCGAATCTTATTTAGATTTGACGGCAGGGTACGCAGGGCATGCCAGTAAGATTTTGGATGTAACACGGAATTATAAAGATTCTGTACTCGTGGATCGAGATGAAAATGCCGCAAGGTGTTTACGCGAGAAACTCGGTTCAGCGATTACGATTATGAACACGGATTTTTATAGTGCGGTGCTACAGTTAATCGAGTGTGGAAAAACTTTTGATTTAGTACTAGCAGATTTTGGAGTTTCTTCTCCGCAACTAGACAGGGAAGAAAGGGGCTTTTCTTTTTCGAAGGATGGGCCGCTTGATATGCGCATGGATAGGCGTCAAGCTTTGACGGCGGACGAGATTGTGAACAAATGGAACGAGAAAAAACTCGCGGAAATTTTTGTAAGGTACGGTGAGGAAAAACCGGGACGTGCAAAAATGTTGGCGCGAGAGATTGTGCACCATAGACCAGTGAAGGGAACGAAAGAACTCGCGGAAATTATCGCGAGCAAATCACGCTACAGTAAAACGCACCCAGCAACGCAAATTTTCCAGGCGATTAGAATCGTGGTAAACGATGAGCTCGAAGAAATTGAAAAAACTTTGATGCTTTTGCCGAAGATTCTAAACCCAGGAGGTAGAGTCGCGTTAATCACTTTCCATAGTCTAGAAGATCGATTGGTAAAAGAATATTTCCGAGAAGTCAGCGAGTATGGCGAAGAGTCAGAACTCAAAATTTTAAACAAGAAACCAATTGTTGCGGGAAAATCTGAGTTAGTTATCAACCCGCGCAGTCGTAGCGCAAAACTACGAGCCGCTGAGCGGATTTGATAAAAATAAAAACCAAACAACAAAAAGGAGGCAACATGCCAAAGCAAATCGTTGTCGCGGGACGCTCTCGCACGCAAACTATCAAGGTTAGCTTCCGCTAAATTAAGTCTTTAACCGGGTGGGGAACATACCCCACCCGCACAAAGGCGAAAGGGGGCGACATGGGCCGAAAAGGCTCACCAATTTAGAGTTTTTTCATAGGAGTGTGGAAAAACGTATGACCTTCCCGGGCGGGCAACCAGTTCACTTATAGCTCTGACTGGTACGCCACCCGGACTAAGACAAAAATCAATATCAAAAATAAACAGCGAGAAAATTATAAAATGAGAAATCAAACTTACATGACGAGGAGAGCCGGAATTACGACGATGAATTTTTCGCGTAACCGCAACACTATTCGCCACACATCAAGAAGGTTAGGTCCGATTTCCCAGGTTGTAATTCTTGGTTTGACTGTTTTATCATTTGGGTTAATTTATGTAGCTGAGGGAACTAAGGCGACTGGTTATGATTACCAAATTTCGTCGGTTGAATCGGAAATTTCAGAGATGGAAGCCAAGAAAGAAGATTTGGCGGTCGAAAAAGCACGCCTAACTTCAGTTGCAGCTGCCCAAAATAGCACAGTCGCTGCTATAATGGAAGATGCAACAGTATCAGGATATGCCGCGGATTAGATTTTTAAAAAGAATAATTCTAGCTGCACTCGGTTTGATCGTGGTGCGGCTCTTTTTCATACAAGTAATCGAGCATAATTATTGGGTCAATAAAGCAGTCGGCCAGCAGACTTTGCTTGAGACGATTGTGGCTAAGCGCGGTGATATATATATGATGGAAGGCGATGAGCCAGTCAAAGTCGTAATGAACCAAACGACATATTCGATTATTATTGATCCACAAATTACGAAAAAAGACGAACTAAAGGAATTGTTGGAAAAATATGCCTCGGATTATATAACAGCAGATATTGATGCGGTTTACGAAGTAGAAGGCTTAAGATATTCGATTGTAGCAAAAAATATTCCGCGTGATTTAGCCACAAAAATTTCGGAAGAAAAAGTGGGCGGTATTTGGTTTAAAGAAGGGAATAAGCGCGTTTATCCAGAAGGAGAAATGGCGGCTCAGGCACTTGGCTTCGTGAATGAAGACGGTGTGGGCCAGTATGGCATTGAAGGCGCCTTAAATGAACAGCTTGCTGGTAAAAATGGACTTCTAAAAACGATTTCGGATGTTAATAATATTGCACTTTCGATTGGCAATGATAACGTTAAAATTCCAGCTGTAGATGGGGAAGATGTCGTGTTAACACTAAATCGTGGTTTACAGAAAAAGACAGAAGAGATTTTGGCTGACGCAGTTGCTAACAATCCTGATGGAGCAACGAATGCGGCTGCGATCATTATGGACCCAAATACGGGTGAAGTTTTGACGATGGCTAGCGTGCCAACTTACAATCCAGCTAAGTATGACAAAGTAGAAGATTGGACATCTTATCTGAACTACGTGACGGAAATTCCGTATGAGCCAGCTAGCGTATGCAAGACTTTTGTATTTGCGGCAGCGCTCAACGAAGGCGTAATGACGCCAGATTCGACATATTATAATACTGGCTCAACTGTAGTGGAGACTGCCACGATCAATAATGCTTCGAAAGATGCGGTAGTGTATGGCACGATTAACATGCGCACGGCTTTGAACTGGTCACTCAACACCGGTAGTATTCAGGCTTTGAAATGGCTTGGTGGAGATTCGGAAAATGTCAACGAAACTGGTCGCGAGAAACTTTATGATTATTATCAAAGATTCCGTCTTGGCCAACCAACTGGTATTGAAGTGGCCGAAGCTACTGGTATTGTACATTCGCCAAACGAAGAAGGTTTGTATGCGCCAAACTTGGTTTATGCTG
Source organism: Candidatus Saccharimonadota bacterium (assembly GCA_017519305.1). GTDB lineage: Bacteria > Patescibacteriota > Saccharimonadia > Saccharimonadales > Saccharimonadaceae > Nanosyncoccus. Next base: position 401,546 of record JAFWSN010000001.1, on the reverse strand, counting down.
AAATGACGTTTGGTCAGGGTACGAGCTTGACGATGATTCAGGTGGCTTCAGCATTTTCGAGTATTATTAATGGCGGCTATATGATTACGCCGACTATGATTAAGGGCACGATGCAAAATGGCAAGCTTATTTCGGAACCATACGATGGTAAGGACGATGGGCAGGTAATTACTTCGGACACGAGCGCTACGATGCGCCAGATGCTGCATGATACGAGGAGCCTATATTGGAAAAAGGATAACCCAGGATATTATCTTGGTGGCAAGACTGGTACGGGTCAGGTGTATCTAGAAGAATATGGTCGTTATAGTGAACCGGACGGTGAAACGACGGCTACATATCTCGGTTTTGGTGGTGTAGAGGAAGAGTTGCCAAAATATGTGATAATGGTTAAAATGTGGGGGAAGGGACAACACGTTGAGGCGGGAACTACTAAGAACGTGTTTGATGAAATTTCGGATGCAACAATCGATTATTTAAAAATAAAGCCGAGGGAATAATGGAAATAAGTGATGAAATGTTTTACGGATTAATATTGGCAATTGGCGCCTTCCTTTTTTCGATGTTTTTGACACCGTTTTATACGCACGTTGCGTATAAATATAAGTTCTGGAAAAAGCAGAAAAAGGAAACTGTGACTGGTGATGCTTTGCCGGTCATGACCAAACTTCACGCACATAAGTTTAGGCGTCCTTTCCCAACGATGGCCGGCATTATTGGCTTGATTGCTATTCCGGTAATTACGGCGATTTTTAATTTGGACCGTGGCCAAACTTGGCTAGTACTAGCGGCCTTTGTGGCTGGCGGCGCAATCGGCATGATTGATGACGTGATTAACGTTTTTGGTTCTGGTAAGGGTGCCGCTGGTTTGCGCGGGCCAGTGAAATTCTTCTTGATTACTGCTGTTGGTATTGCTCTTGGTTGGTTCTTCGCCGATAAACTTGGTTGGACTACTTTGATGGTGCCATATGTTGGCAGGATTGAAATCGGTATGATTGGTATGATTTCTTTGTTTGCTTTCGCAGTAGTTGCGACGGCGAACTCGGTAAACATCGCTGATGGCCTGGATGGTTTGTCTGGTGGTCTTTCGATGTTGGCTTACGGTGCGTTTGGCGTGATTGCTATGTTCCAACATCAATACATGCTCTTTGGTTTCTGTATGACTGTAGTTGGTTGGCTACTTTCTTACATTTGGTTTAATGTGCCACCAGCTCGTTTTATGATGGGTGATACGGGTTCGTTCGCATTAGGAGCGGGGCTTGGCGTAGTCGCAATGATGACGAACTCATTCTTACTTCTACCGGTGATCGGCTTGCTATTTGTAATCGAAACTGGTTCTTCGTTGATTCAAATGATTGCCAAAAAATTCTTCCATCGCAAAATCTTTATTTCGGCACCTCTGCATCATCATCTCGAGGCTAAAGGATGGGGAGAAGCGAAGATTGTGATGCGTTTCTGGATTATTGGTGGCGTGCTTGCGATTATTGGCATTTTTATGGCCGTGACTGGCGGAGTAATCTAGATGCAAGTGAGGGTGAGGAAGCACAAGAGTGATCTTGCTATCCTTTTTGCAGTGATTGCTTTGATGGCAATTGGCGCAGTGATTATTTATGCGATTGGCCCAATGCGTGCCAATGTTTTGAACACGGCTTATGGCATGAACTATTCGTCGGATTATTTCTTTACGCACCATCTTTTTAGTGTGGCATTATCGCTTGCCGTATTCTTTGTTACTTTTAAATTAATTCCATACGAAAAGATTAGCAAAATTGCGAAGTGGCTTTTGATTGCGGCTTTGGCGGCATCGGTGGCTTTGTGGCTTTTGTCAAAAGTCGGTAGCTCGATTGCGGTTTGCGAACTCGGTGCCTGTCGTTGGTTAAAGGTCGCCGGTGTAAGTTTCCAGCCGGCAGAGTTTTTAAAAATTAGTTTAATTATTTATCTTGCAAATTTTATTGGTCGTAAGAAAGAAGAAGGGAAGATTGGTGGTCAGGATTTCTGGATTCCAATTGCAGTAATCGGTGCATTGTCGCTATTTTTCGTAGTGGTTTTGCAAAGCGATCTCGGTACTGGCCTCGCTATTATCGCAATTATTTTGGGTATGCTTTTGATAAGCGGCGTTCCGTTGAAACAATATTTAGCAGTGATTGCTTTGATTGTGGGTGGTGGTTTGGCTGTAGTTTTGGCGACGCCATATCGTCTGGAGCGCGTGATGACGTTTATGAGTGGTGGCACGGATGAGTCTAGCTATCACGTTGATAACGCAATGGTGGCAATCGGTACGGGTGGATTGTTCGGTGTAGGCGTTGGTAACTCCGTACAAGCAACTGGCTATTTGCCGGAATCAATTAACGACTCAGTCTTTGCTGTAATGGGTGAAACTTTTGGTTTAATTGGTCTAGTTGCCGTGCTAGCAATTTTTGCCGTGATTTTGCTTAGAACTTTGAAGGTAGCAGAAAAAACAGAAGATCTGGAACGTCGCCTAGTTTCGATTGGTGTGTTCGCCTGGGTGGCTACGCACGTAGTAGTAAACGTGATGGCGATGACTGGATTGATCCCGGTAACTGGTGTGACGTTGCCACTAATGTCTTATGGTGGTACTAGTATGGTCTTCATTTCATTCGGTCTAGGACTCGTTATGCAACTTTCGTGTTATACTGGTAGAGAGGTAATCAAGAAAGATGAAAGTATTAGTAGTAGGCGGGGGCTCGGGCGGGCACATCACTCCAGCCGTAGCCGTAGTACGCGAAATTTTGAAGATTAAACCGCGAGCGCGGGTTGAATTTTGGACTGATTTTAAATACCACAAAAATGTCACTAAGCTAACGACTGAAATTGGTATGGCTTGGGGCGAAGAAAGTAGGCACCCGAAAAGGGAATCGTACATTCGTGTGCGTCGCGTACCAGCGGGTAAACTACATCGTTATGCTGGTATGAAATTTATCGATTATTTCAAACATTTTGATATCACTTTGAAAGATTTGATTATTGGGAATTTTCTCGGGTTCTTTGGTTTTATTGGTGGATTAATTACTTGCTTCTTCCGTTTATTAAAAAAGAAAAATCGTCCAAACGTAGTATTTTTGAAGGGCGGTTATGTTTGTTTGCCAGTTGGTTTAATTGCTAAATGTTTTAAAATTCCTTTCGTAATTCACGAGTCTGATGCGGTGCCGGGACTGGCTAATCGTATCTTGATGAACAAGGCAACTAAGGTGGCTTTTGGCGTGCCTTTGTCTGATGAGGTGATGGAAAAGCATCCAAATTATGTTTGGACTGGTATCCCAGTGGGCTCTGAGTTCAAAGCGGTATCTGGCGCTAAGCAGATGTCACTTAAAAAAGCCTTTGGCTTTGCGGCAGAAAAACCTCTCGTGGTTGTGACTGGCGGTAGCCAAGGTTCGGAAAATTTAAACGAAGCAATCCGTGTAATTTTGCCGGAACTTTTGAAATTTACATCAGTTGGTTTGGTGGCCGGACGTAAACATTACGAAAACATGGTAGATTTGAAACGCTATGAGAACTGGGAGAAAGCTTCGCTTGAATCGAACTTCAGAATGTGGGAGTTTAATACTACGATGGATGAACTAATGGGTGCAGCTGATGTGGTGGTGTCACGTGCTGGTGCAACAACGATTGCCGAAATGGCTGCACTTGAAAAGGCTACGGTACTGGTTCCGTTTGGTCGTTTGCCAGGTGGACATCAGACCAAGAACGCTGAACGCTTAAAAGAGCTTGGGGCTGCGGCGGTAGTTGATGATACGGAAATGGTCAATAATCCAGAATTACTACTTGAGGAGGTGCGAACTTTGATTCGTAGTCCACGTAAACGTGCTGATATGGCCGAAAAGTTACACGCCGAGGCTCGTAGTGATGCAGCGAAGCATTTAGCGGAGATAGTTTTAGAGTTAGCGGAGTAGGGTGGTGAAAAGAAAAGGGAAGCAAGCTGAGGTAAGCGAGGCGCCAAAACCGCCGAAGCTAGCTAGTCGTCGTAGTAATCGTAAGTCGAGCTTAAAACTTGGCCGTACGATTGCTGCAGAAAGGGAACGACTCGAGACTTCGTCCGAGCGCATGGCGGCTAGGAAAAAAGGGAAGAAGAAAAAGGTTATTCGCTTCTTTATTACAATTGCAGTATTTGTTGTGTTTTTTGGTTTTGCTGTCTATCTCATTGTTTCGATGATAAATAAAGATGCTGAGTTGAACGAACAAGAAGCCGAAATTGAAGCGATCTTCAATCCGACTATTGAAATTCTCGACATGGATGCGGTTTTGACCGGCAAGGCCATGACTACGCGCATGCGTAATTATATCGGTCAGGCCGAAGTCGATTTTAAGGATTTGAAGTATCAGCCGGTAAAGGCAGTTATCCCGTCCGGCTCGATTCGTGAGGTAGATTTTTATCTGGAGGGCTACAATGGCTATATTAAGACTACGATTGATCGTGGGACTGGCGTAACGGTGGAAGATGCAGACAGAATGCTGCGTTATCTTAGTGGAATAGGGGTAGAAGACTTTGAATATATCGATGTCCGCGTGGACGGGAAAGGGTATTGGAAGTAAAAAATAACAGGGGTGTAACAGGGGTGAAAATAGGGGGTCCCCTGTTTTTTAATCTTGTTCTCTACCCTTTTGTTCGGTTTTTGTTCTGGAAAAGGGGGTATATATATGTGAGCAGAGAATCAAATATGTAAAATAACAGGGGAAAACGAAAAAAGGGAAATAAAAAAGGGGAAAAGTCAAATTCAAAAAAATATCCGTGAAAGGTGGCGTGAAGTGAGATTTACAACATCAGCTTGTGGAAAAGTCAAATAAACTAGGGGCTCTATATGGGGCGCAACAGATATGGACCAGGGGTCGGAGGGGCTAGTTATAGGGTATTTACAGGGGTGTAACATAGAAGTTTACAGGGGTCAAACAGGGGTGGCGGTTGGATCGGATCCCAGAATCGTTTCTGAGGCTTTTTAAAGGTTATTTTAGGATATTTAGCGGATAAAATGATTGAGCGTGCATGAAGGACACACATAAGGGCATAAAAGCGGGTGTTTCCCTTGGTTCCCCTGCGCAGAATCGCTTTTTGGGCGATTGTTGATATAGGCCTGGTTTTACAGGGTATATGTCGCAAAATATGTATTGTGCGACATTACGTTTATATTTCAAAGTCGATTAACTTTACGTCTTTTGCAGGTAGATTTTATTGTGCTTACGGATATTTTTAAATTTGTGTGGTTTTTGGTCCGTGTAGTTTCCTGCTTTTTGGTGGTTGGTTTAATGTTGGTTGGCTGGTGCCGTTTTAAATATATTTTTTTGACTTTATTTAAGCTAAATCTACGGTTGGTGGCTAATAACAGGGGTGTAACAGGGGTGATTGGGTAGCCAGAAGAGGTGATAGTGGGATCAATTAATAGGGGGACAACAGGGGAGCATAAGGTATAAAAATACACCCCGAAAGCGGTGTTCTAGGGCGTATTTACAGGGGTATAACAGGGGTGGGGAAGTACTAGAAGCTACTTCTTCCCTCCCCTATATTTCTTGGAACCGATTTTCTTGCCAAGCTTCTTTCCCTCTTCTTTTTTCTCGGCGGCAAGCTTAGCAAGATCTTTTAGACCGAGTGATTCCTTGCCCTCTGCGGCGTTCGGGCTGAGCTTTTGCTTCATGAAGTCGCCTTGCGGAGTTGAAGGTTTTGGGAATTTTGGCTGGTATTTAAAGTTCGGTTTTTGTTCGGGTGTTGCCACTTCTGGCTGACGACCGGAATCGGAAAGCTCTTTTTTGTATTTCTCGGATTGCTCAATAGTTTCCTTGATCTCGGCCTCCACAGCGGCCCTAGGACGGGCGTAATTGGCACGAGAATGGGCGATAATAGCGTCAAAGTTGTCCTTTGGCGTCTGCGGGATTGAAAGCGTAGTGGCGGAGAAAGCCGGGACTTTTTCGCCGCCGATAATCATGGAAATAATGAAATGGCGGTTGTTGAGCTGGATAATATCAGACTCTTCGAAAGTTGGCTCAAATTGCTTAATTAGGACCGGAGCGTCGTCGGCAGACACACGGAAGCTAATCGTAGTACCGACGTTGCCAAACACGGCATCACGGACCGAATCGGTCATTTGTGAAACATACTGGTTGGCGACGGTAAGGTTAAGACCATATTTACGAGCCTCAGAAAGAATAACGGCAAAGGAATCAGTAGCGAAGTTTTGGAACTCATCTACGTAGAGGAAGAATGGGCGACGATCTTCGATACTAGCGATGTCGGAACGGCTCATTGCGGCAAGCTGAATCTTAGTAACAAGGAAGGATCCAAGGATAGATGCATTGTCTTCGCCGATAAGACCTTTGGAGAGGTTGACAATGAGAATCTTGCCTTCATCCATGATTTTGCGAACATTAAAGCTGGACTTTGGCTGGCCAATGATATTACGAATGATTGGGTTGGCGGTAAAGGCACCGACCTTGTTAAGAACTGGAGCGATAGACTCGTTAACTTGTTTTTCATTCCATTGACCGAACTCGTGTTTCCAGAACTGAAGAACCGTAACGTCGGTACAATACTCGAGGGTTTCTTTGCGGAATTCTTTATCGGTAAGAATACGAGAAATATCGAGCAAGGTAGTTTCTGGGCGGTCGAGAAGAGCGAGAAGGGTATAACGCAAGATATGCTCAAGACGTGGACCCCAAGAATCGCCGAACATACGTTTAAGCACGCCGATGACTTCAGAACAAATGTTTGGTTTGCGAGCTGGGTCGTAGACTTCGAGTGGGTTGAAAGCCACTGGATAATCGACATCGGCTGGGTTAAAGTAGACGACGTCTTTAATGCGTGATTCTGGGACAAAGCGAAGGTTATCGATAGCAAAGTCACCGTGTGGATCGATAATACAATAACCATGATTATAGAAAGTATCAGAGAGTGCTAAGAGTTCGAGGAGGCCGCTTTTCCCTGCCCCGGTTTGGCCAATAATGTAAATATGACGAGAGCGATCGCGGCGGAGTAAACCGAATTGGTGATTAATGCCGCGGAAGTTGGTGAGACCAAAGGCGGAGATATTTTCGTCAATATTAGCAATACCGGTTAGAACTGGAAGCTTGGCTGGTGGCTCGGCAGTCTTAGAATTGGCCCAAACGATATTAGGGGTTTCCACAGAGGTGTGTGGTAAGTGATAAACTGAGGCGAGCTCAGAGATATTTAAGATGAAGCCATGGTCGCTGAATTGGCGCATTTTATAAGCATCAAGGTCGTTTGGATTGAAGCTACCGCCGATCATCTTGAAACCGTTGAGGTTGGTGGAGTTGAATTGTTTAAACGTACCAACAAGGGCTTGCATATTAAGTTTGGCATCGATTTCGGATTTACCTAAGTAAGCAAGGCGGATTTTAACTTCGTAACCAAGTTTGGTGGCTTTTTCTTCGGCTTTAGCAATGCGAGTTTTGTCACGTTCGGACAATTCGATTTTTTCTTCCGAACCGGTGCCACCGGCTGGTGGGCGGAATAAGGCGCCGAGAGCTTCTACGATCCAAGCCCAGTCGAGGCCGGAAGAAAAGATTGATTTGTGGCCGGCTTTGACGCGTTTGACCCATTTATCAGTGGTGGTTTTGTGCCAATCATCAGGAATTGGACGGGTGAGAATTTGAATCCAAAGCTCTTCGGAATTGTCTGGATCGAGCTTGGCGAGCGTACCAGTGATGCCGGCGAGCGGATCAACTTCGAATGTATCGAAAGTTTTGATTGGTAAAACTTCACTATCTGTGAGAGAAAGTTCGGAAGAATAGGTGACAGCATATTTGCCACGGTTGTCAACGTAGTCTTCGCTCATGGTATGAATTTGGACGGTTGGATATTGTGAATAAATCTGACCTTCGACGAAGCTTTGGAGCACTTTTGGCACCCAAACATAGAAGCGGATTTGGCCAGCAGTAGAAACAATTTCAAAAGAAAGATGTTCTTGGACGCCGCTAGAGTTTCGAAGCTCAGATTTGTCGCGCAAAATACCGTGGAGAGAAGCGAATAATTGTTCGGCGGCAAGCTCTTTTTTGTCGTTGGCACGTGGAATTTCGAGCATCAAAAGTACAGAATCGACGTTAAGAACTTTGAGTTTGTTTAGTTTTTTGTAATTGCGATAGGTTAAGAAGGCTAAAATTGCAACGATTGGAATCCAAACGATTGGCATAAGAATAAAATGTATAATGCTCTCCAACATAATACCTTTATTTTATCATAAATCTTAAGCTAAAGTATAGGAATTCTTGTCGACTTTTTTGAAGAAGTTCTTGTTTTGGAGATTAAGAAGAATAGTGGTTTCTTTAACTTTGCGAGTTTTGAGAACGCGCTTGACGATTTCTTCACGGGAGAGTGGTTCGCCGGCGGTTTCGAGGATGCCTTTGATAATTTCGGCAACGGTTCCCTTTGAATAGCCCCAAGCTTTAAGCGCATAAATACCGCGACCAATCAAGATAAAGCGAGGGTCTTTGATGAGTTCATTGTGGATAGCTTGAATGGTGACATTTTTGCGTTTGAAGTTTGACTCAGAAATTTCTTTAGCGATAGCTGAGAAGTGCATTGGCTCTTTTTTGGTTTCAAGAATGACGTAGATTTTGTCACGAATGTTCTTTGGGTTGACGGTTGGCCATTTGGTAAGACCGTAGAGACCATTAAGAGAAGCAAGTAATTTAGAAATTGACGCAATAGCCTTAATGTGATTAGGATGCTCATAATTTAGCTTATCGTCAAGCTCGTCGAGAGTCATTGGTTTTTTATTCTCTTTGATGAGAGTGACAATTTCATCGACTTTTTTGCGCATTTCTTTTTCGTTGCCATCTTTAGCAATAGCGACGCTAGCGAAGTACTTGTCGTTCTCTTCGATTACGGTAAGGTTGTTTGAGAAAGTAGCAATAAAATAAAGGCCGGTCCTTTCAGAAGAATTAGTGGATCGGTTATAAATTTTGTCGGCGAGGTCGGAGATTTTTGCAGTACGACCCATTTCGTCGAGGTTTCTAATAATGATTTTTTCGGCGGCTGCGAGTTCGCTAATCTTGCCATCTTCTGCGGAAATACGAAGACGAATAAGAATAGCTTTTTCGAGCTGACGAACACGTTCCCTTGTAATTGATAACATTTCGCCGATTTGCTCAAGGGTTTCTTTGTTCCCGTTCAAGCCGAAACGGCGGGAAATAATTTCTTTTTCGCGGTCTTGTTCAATAACTGAAAGACTGCCAGAGATTGCTTTTTTTAGGATTTCCGCATTTTGATCCATCAATATATTCCTTTAATCCACCTCTGTTATTTATATAGATTTTAGTTATAATATCATAATTGCAAGGACTTGTCAACTACGATTTTCCATTGTTCCCTAATATATTGTAGCATATATTTTGAGAATTTTGAAAAAAAATCTGTAAAAGTTTTAAACGTTAGTGAAATGTGACCTAATAATGGGGCCCTGAGCATGAAAAACCCCGGGCCGTTCCACAAACCCGGGGTCCACAATCTCTGAAGCCGTCCAAGTGCTTCTTGAAAGAGCGAGGATACAATGACCAAAAATCCTCGAGACGGTTATATTATATATGGATTAACTGGTCAAACACTAGCTTTTCTTGGCGGTTTTGGCTTTGGTTTTGGTGGTTTTACGTGCGGCGCGGCGTTTGGTTTTTGGTTTGTTGGCTAAGTATTCTTTAGCCTGTTCCAAAGTGACGGTTTTTGGATCAACATCTTTTGGTACGCGGACAAAGTTGCGGCGGCCTGGGCCTTTAACATACGGGCCGTAGGCGCCATTAATAATCTGAATTTCATCCCAGTCGGCAATGATTGAGTTGATTTTGGCTTCATAAAGAGGAAGAGCCTCATCAATCGTTACGGTGTATGGATCAATATCTTTGACTGGGATATTATATTTCCCTGCTTTGAGATATGGGCCGAATGGACCGTTGGCGGCGATGATTTCGGTGCCGTCTTTGGCGGTGCCAAGCGTGCGTGGCAAAGTTGGTAAAGCGAGCTGAGTGAGAGCTTGTTCCAAAGTGACGGTCTTAACAGATTTTCTCTTAGGGAGAGGGGCGAAACGCGGTTTTTTGCCGGTTTCTTTTTCGTTGCCACCGAGCTGGATGAAGCCACCGTTCTTACCGATTTTGGCATAGATTGGTTCGCCAGTTTCTGGGTCGTGGCCGAGCAGACGTGAATTATTATAACGCTCAACGCCGTCTGCGGCGAGTACGGTATTTCTAAATGGGCCATAGAAGTCGCGGAGCATTTTGACGCGTTCAAGTTTGGCTTCGGCGATTAAATCGAGGTCTTTTTCGATATTGGCGGTAAATTTATAATCAACGATATTTTTGAAGTTATCAACGAGGAAGCCGGCTACGAGTTCGCCGATTGGAGTTGGAATAAGTTTGCCTTTGTTGGCGCCGAATTTTTCGGTAGCCATTTGGCGTTTAATTTCGGATGCTGGTTTGACGGAAAGGGCGACTACTTCGCGGTCTTCCCCTTCGGATTCACCCTTGATAACGTAGCCACGAGCTTGGATAGCGGTCATGATAGAAGCGTAGGTGGATGGGCGACCAATGCCAAGTTCCTCGAGTTTTTTAACGAGAGAACCTTCGGTGTAACGAGCGGCTGGTTTGGCAAAAGTTTGCTTAGCGGTGAGCTCGAGCAGATTAACTGGGTCACCTTTTTTAAGATGTGGAAGCTCCAAATCTTTGGATTTACCGTAGACTTTGAGGAAGCCGTCAAAGATTACGACTTCACCTTTGGCGACGAACTTTTTATCATTCCCAGTGAGCTCAATAGTGGTTTTAGCAACCTTAGCGTTGGCCATTTGGGTAGCAACAGTACGAGACCAAATTAATTGATAGAGCTTGCGTTCGTAATCGTTCTTGCCAGCAGAAGTATTCTCGATATGGGTTGGACGGATAGCTTCGTGAGCTTCTTGGGCGGAAGCATCTTTGGTTTTGAACGAACGAACTTTAAGATAGTTTTTGCCAAAGTTGGTTTCGATATAATTCGCGATAGAAGCGACGGCTTGAGATGAAAGGTTGAGGGAGTCTGTACGGTGGTAAGTAATCAAACCGGCTTGGTAGAGACCCTGCGCGGCGGTCATGGTAGTGCGGGAGCTAAAGCCAAGTTTGGAGTTGGCTTCAATTTGGAGCGCAGCGGTTGTAAGTGGCACTGGATTAGCCTTGCTTCCCTCAGCTTCTTCAATATCTGAAACGGTGAATTTAACATCTTTCAAATTGTCTAGCAACTTGGTAGCTTCATCTTCGTTTGCCGGGTTATCGCCCTCGAGATTAGCTACGAATTTAGCTTGATTTTCGAAATCACCACTAACTTTGAAGCTGGATTTTGATTCGAATTTTTCGATGTCTTTTTCGCGTTCAACGATTAAACGAAGAGCTGGAGACTGGACGCGACCAGCGGAAATAGCGCCTGGGACTTTGCGGCGAACAATGTCGGAAAGATCGTAGCCTACGAGCATATCGAGGGTTTGGCGGGCTTGTTGAGAATAAACCATATCCATATCGACGGTACGAGGGTTTTCGATGGCTTTTTCGAGCGCTGGTTTAGTGATTTCGTGGAAAGTAATCCTAGCGGTATCTTTTGGCAGCTTCAAAACTTCAAGAAGGTGCCAAGAAATTGATTCTCCCTCGCGGTCTTCATCGGTCGCGAGCCAGATTTTATCAGATTCTTTAACAGCTTTTTTGAGCGCGCTGATAATTTTGGTGTGTTCTGGATCAATTTCGTAAGTCACGTCGAAGGTGGATTTGTCGACCTTGGTATCTTTTCTGATATGACCAACCGAGGCTAGGACCTGGAAGTCCTTCCCTAAGTATTTTTCAATGGTCTGCGCTTTGGCGGGAGACTCGACGATGACTAGGTTTTTTGACATATATATAATAATAGCACACCCATGCAAGCATGAGCGAGATGGGGCAAAAAAAATGGCACCAAAAAACCTCAGGTAAGGGTGGGCATCACCTGAGGTTATTTGGCCCTCTAACACATCTCTTTTGACACCGGGAGAACCCCGGAAGCGCGACCCACCTCACACAATATTGGGGCCCGCCGGTTAGAGGGATTGCTATGCCTTCGAAATTGGTCCCCTGTAAGTGGAGGTAATACTTATAGCTCTAAACGCTAATAAAGATTGTTTAGAGTCTGGGGTTTCAAAAGCACGCAATTTCTGCTACAGTCTAAACAGTAGCCGAAATTATAATTTATTTAGGTGCGGTGTGAGACCCGAAGGTCTCAACTGTCTTTAATTATATCACTCAAAGGAAAAAATGTCAACACCTTTTTCACACTTTTTCAACAAAATTAGCCATTTTTCGCCCCTGGAAAATAATTTTACAGGGGTGCTAGACGCCATTGCGGTTAAGCCTAAAATGTTGTATTTTCGTGGTAAAATTCCGGAAAATATGGTCGTCGACGGTTTGCCAGAACGCCCGAAATGTGTCGCTATTGTAGGTACACGACATTACACCAAGTACGGCGAAGAAGTTGCCTATAAGCTAGCTTTTGAGCTGGCGCGGCATGGGATTATTGTGATTTCTGGTTTAGCTTATGGGATTGATTCGATTGCGCACCGGGCAGCGTTAGATGCTGGCGGCTTGACTATAGCAATACTTGGCACGCCGATCGATCAGATTTACCCCAGGGCTCATGAGGGGCTAGCGCGTGAGATTATTGATCGGGATGGTATGATTCTGTCTGAGTATGCGCCGGGCGAGAAAGTATATCCAAAAACCTCGTTTTTGGCTCGTAATCGACTGATTGCGGGGCTTTCGAATGCGGTTGTGGTTGTTGAAGCGGCCGAACGTTCTGGGTCGCTCAACACGGCGATGCACGCCTTAGATCAAGGAAAAGAGTTATTTGTGGTGCCGGGCGACATTACGCGTCCGATGTCTGTGGGGTGCAATAAACTGTTGAAGCAGGGGGCAAATCCCTATACCGAGCCGGCGGATGTTCTGGACTTTCTCTTACCGGAGAGAAAACGCAAGAAACGTTTACAGCCGGTAATATTTGGCGATACAGAGGAGGAAACGGTGGTTTTGAAAGCGCTAGCCGATGGAATTAGAGATGGCGATCAGATTATCGAAAAGACTGGCCTTGATGCGGCGATTTTTAATCAGACGATTACAATGCTCGAGATAAAGGATTTAGTTAAGGGTTTAGGCGCGAATCAATGGACGCTAAGATAACTGGTAATTCTTTACGTTCGGCCTCTGTAAATTTAGATAAGACAAAGTCAACGTCGCCAATCTTTTTGCGAAGTTCGTCGTTCCCTGTGCCAAGCCTGAGGCGTGGGAATTCGTCGGTGCCAAGCTCTTTGATGATGGACTTAAGACCGTTATTACCACCGGCGGAGCCATGTTCGCGATAGCGGGTTTTGCCAAATTCGAGTTCGAAATCATCACAAATAACTAGAATATCAGAGAGTTGCATCTTATAGAAATTGACGAAAGCGCGGACGGCCTTGCCAGATTCATTATAGAAGTCTTGCGGTTTGATGAAGAAAGTGTCGCCGACGCGGGTCCAGATGGCGCCAAATTTAGGATTGTTTTCCCAGTTAATCTGGTGAACCTTGAGATAAAAATCAAGCGCCAAAAAACCGAAGTTGTGGCGGGTGAAGTTGTATTCGTTCCCTGGGTTTCCTAAACCGATAATTAATTTCATAGAGATATTATACCATAAAAAAGGCCCTACCTTGGGGTAGGGCCGATGCATTAGTCGGAAAAATGCGTTTTTTGTGTTTTTTGGGACGGATGGTGTCACTGACGTTTTTACGCGTCAAGCTTCGCTAGAGCGTCCTGCTTCTCTTGCTTCTTGTTGTCTCTTAGTCAGCTCAGCGATTAACGGATGACGAACAACTTCGTTTGGAGTAAGATGAACGACTGCAACTCCTGGGAGGTTTTTCAACCACGCCGTTGCATAGGTTATGCCGTTGTTCCCTCTGTCGAGGTATGCGGCGTGAACCTGATTGGGGTCACCGGTAATGATAATCTTGCCATCAACACCAAGGCGTTTGATGAGTGTGTCGGCCTGTTCGTTGTTGTGGTCTTGGAACTCATCATAGATTGCAATCAGCTTGTTGAAGCTTTCACCTCTGGCGCTCTCAATTGGAATAGGCTCGCCGAACCAGTTTTTGTACTTTAAGTCTGCTTCGGTTTTAGCTAACTCCAGAACAGACTTTCGGTTGCTTAAAGGATTGCCGTCCAGAGACGTGTTGTCCAAAGACATACTGTCTGCGAATTCGAGACCGTTTGTTGCTTTGCCGCCGGTTCCTTTGGCTGACTTCTTGTTGCCTTGAGATTCGAAATTGTTTGCTTCTTTGCCGCCGGTTCCTTTGGCTGACTTCTTGTTGCCTTGAGATTCGAGATTGTTTGCTTCTTTGTCGCTAACGCCGAATTTCTCGATGTCTTTGACTTTTTTCGCATACTTTCTCATAAGGAGATCGTTTTTGATAGCGGTTTTAAGTGGCCGAATAGCCGGCTCCATCTTTTCGCTTAAATCTCCTGGCAAATAACCATAGTTGTTATCCGTTAAACACGGGACAACAGTGGCGCCAAGATAGTACCCTTTTTCGACTGCCCACATAGCGTAGAGTACGGCCATGAAGGTTTTGCCGGTGCCGGCTACGCCAGTGCAGATTATGATTGAGATATTTGGGTTTCTCAAACAATCATAGTAGAACGCTTGTCCAGGATTATTAATCGTTATTTCTGGGCCGCCCTTGAGGTAGCTCAGATGGACAATTCTTTCAGTAGCTGCATCATAGCGGCCAACGTTGCCCCACTTTTTCGTTTCCAGATCTACCATCGCTTTTGGGTTTCTCATTACGATCAGCTCGTTAGCGACGAGATCAGGCTCATCCGGCATAGCTTTCTTCCACTCTTCAAGGCTAATTGAACAATCGTATTCGCCCATAGCGAAGTTTTCCAACAGGCTAGCGGGCACTTCGAGATCGCGTCGGCCAGTGTATAATGGCGGCAGCTTGTACTTGTAGGAGCTAGTCTTAACACCTACGGCGTTCGCACGAGTGGCCATGTTGTTGTCGTTCGTGAGAAGTACGATGTTGCTCGGCATCGTGAAGTCTTCACCTAAGACTACAGAACCGTCAATCGGAATGCCTTGCTTGGCGCATCCAGCAGCGATTACCGTTGCTATGATTTTGCCGTCGAAGTCTTTTTTACTCGGTTTGAATGTCAGACTACGATGAAAGTGCTTGTGGAGTGGCACGATAGAAATGAGTTGGTCTCTGTATTGTACGTGCACAGGGTTTTTTAGGTAGTACGAGTCAAAGAGTTTTCCGGTAGAAGTGTTCTCGAAGAGCTTTCTCAGGCGTCTTGATGCTAGTCTAGCTGCGTCACCACGGGCTGTATTACGTTCTTCTTTGAACTTATCTAATTCCATGATAACGGCAACAGGAATGGCTAAGTGTTTGCCCGAAAGGTCGATGTTCGGATCTTTTAATGGAGCTGGTTTTTCGCTTTCCGGGTCTGGTAAGACGTCTCGGAAACCGAGAAGAGTACATGTGTCCAAGAAAAATAATTCTTCTTCCATCTCGTGATCCTCCTTTTTAAAGTACTAGTTTTCCGACTAAAAATGGGCCTAAAAGGGCCCACTTATTTGGATTATATACGATGAATAAATTTTTAGCTAGATTTTTTGTCGGAATCTTTGTCGGAGCGATAAGAGATCATAATTGGAGTACCCACGAACGGATATTTCTCGCGGATTTTGCGTTCCAAAAAGCGCTTCCAGGACCAGTGAAGTAGTTCTAGAGCGTGGCCGTGTACCACAAACCAAGGCGGACAGGTGTCGGTCTGGACGATGTATTTTGGCTTTGGACGGGTGTTTTTGAGACCGGCCGGAGCGTGCTCAACGATGGCTTCGGTAAGAATTTTGTTCAGCTCGGAAGTTTTGATTTCTAGCTGGCGATTAGCAACGATGTCGCTTGCTAGTTCAAATAATTTAGTCACATTGGAGCCGGTTTCGGAGCTGGTAAGAAGTAATGGGGCGAACGGCAAGAAATTGTAGTCGCGCTCGAGCTCATCCATGATGTGGTCGATTTCTTCGGCGTCGACTAGGTCGGTCTTAGTAAGCACGATGATGATGCCCTTGCCAGCTTCGATGATTTGGCCAGCCAAAGACTGATCAAGCTTGGAATGATACTCGGTGGAATCGACTAAAAGGGCGCAGACGTCAGCTTCTTCGATGGCGGCCAAAGTGCGGATGGCGGAGAACTTTTCGATGCCGACTTCGCGTCTGCCTGGTTTTCTAAGGCCGGCAGTGTCAAGGATTTCAAGGTTTTGGCCTTTGAACTTGACGTTGACGCGGTTAACATCGCGCGTGGTTCCCTGGCGGGAGCTTACTACGGCTTGCTGTTTTTTAGCTAAGGTATTGAAAAGGCTAGATTTGCCGACGTTTGGACGACCAATCAAAGCTAGTTTAATAGAGTCTTCTTTAACGGCGGCAGTTTTAGTAATAGCGAGTTTTTTGATGATTGCGCTTTTAAGTTCGTTGGTGCCGCGGCCAGTGGTGGCAGAGGTGCGGAAAGTATCATAATCTTTGATACCAAGTTTTAAGAATTCAGCATTATCAAGGCTTTCGCCGAGGTCGCTCTTATTAAGAACGAGAAAGACTGGTTTTCTGGATTTTAGAGCGGCCTTAGCAATATCGCGGTCCCTTTGGCTAGGATATTTAGAAGAATCAACGGTGAGCAAAATTAAATCGGCGACCTCGATGGCGTCGTTAATTTGTTCCTGAATACTGGCCTCAAAATCGTCTTCCGGGTTTTTAAGACCGGCGGTGTCAATCAACAAAAAGCTATCATCAATGCTGGCAGAAACGTTATCGCGCGTAGTGCCCTCTTCGCGGGCGACGATGGCGATATTTTTATGAGCCATACGGTTTAAGAGGCTTGATTTGCCGGCATTGGTTTGACCAATTAAAGCGACGATTTTTTGGTTACTCATGGCTGAATTATACCATAATTCTTATCTTTTGAAAAGCTATCTAAATTGACTATCTATGTTTTTTGTGTTATAATTAAAGTATGGGGGATTTTTTATATCCCTTTGAAATTTAATAGATTGGTTCGTTTGTATTAGAGGAGGTGTTGGCAGTGAAGAAAAATTGTTATATGGGAATAGAAGAACTAAGAGAGGCGAACGCGGAATGGTTTAAGAATAACGGGGTATATCCTGTGCCTTATAAAAAAGATATGTCTGATCGATGCGGCAGTGGGATTGACTTATTGATAACAGAAGGCGGACTTTTGGCGGATGCAAAAGAATATTGGGGTTTTGGTTTTAAGGTTATACTCAAAAAGAAACTCAAGTTTCACCCCAATGGCTACGTGCTATCCGGTAGCGACGTGATTGCTTTTTGGCATCCGGTTGACTATATAGCCGCAGGGCCGATCCCGGTGGAGTTCGGAATAGCTGAGTACGCAGTTGATGCGATTGGTTTTTTCGATGAGAAAAAACCTGTGGCTTGGGTTTGCCAATCCGAACCTGATGTTAGTGGTGGTATTATTGTCCGTGACGGCGTCGTAATACTTGATGCGTATGGCGATCCGGTAAAGGACATCATGAGTCATGCCTGTTATTTTGGCCTTGTGATAGAAATCCTGGTTGATCGTTTTAAGAAATTAACACATCGGGTTTATGAAATCGAACCAATCTAAAGACTTCAATGCCCTTGGCTTAGCCAAGGGCTTTTTCTTGGGTTTTAAGCGTAGCGGATTGACTACTGTCTATTTTTGTGGTATAATAATGTGTATACGCTGTATACACTACACGATTGGAGGTGATAGTATGGGTATACATAGAGTGTATATTGAGGGCGATGCCAAGATAGTTAAATGGCTGTCTGAACACGGCCTGAGATCGATTGATGGCGTGGTCACCGTCATCGACTCATCGAAAAATCACCGACCGGTGAAAGTAATCGAGATTGACCAAAGCAAGTTAGAATTTCCATTCACTAGTAATGATGTCATCAAGGATGGCAAGAAAATTGCAAAGTGGAGGGTAGTTGAAGACCGGAGTATAACTGGAACAGGATATTTGATTACTCCGCTGACTGAAAAGTCTAATTAATTATTCCCCCTGGTTTAACGTATCTAATACGAAAAACCAGGGGTTTTTCTTGGCGGGAGGACGCTCGCCAAAGCTCGCTATCCGCCTTCGGCGGGCGAACCCGCTGCGCGGTTTCGCCTCTGCGCAATGATCAAAGAATAAAAAAACAAGTCCTTTTGGGACTTCTTTTTTTATTCTTGGTGATTCCGGCGGGAGTCGAACCCGCGATTTTCTGGATGAGAACCAGACGTCCTAGACCACTAGACGACGGAACCAAGTGGACAGTACGCTTATTTTAGCATATTTTAGCGTACTGTTCAACCGGTAGGGTATTTAATAGTCGACCGATCCGTAAGTTGGAATAGCAGAAATCCAGGTTTGACCAGGAATGAGAGGAATTTCTTCGCCGCTTTCGTCATAGAAATGGATTTGCTCTTCGCGTGAATTCTTCTTCCAGGTACCCTTGATGGCTTTACCATTTTGGAAAACATAGGCCGTATTTGAGCCAATTGTGGTGATGGCTTCGTGAACGCCGTCAGAAGACAATCTTTCGTCGACAATCATAGCGATTACGACGGATGGTGATAATTGGGTCGTACTACAAGCATCTTGAGGATCTTTGCCGTAAAGCTCTTCTTCTGAGCAGGAGAATACTTCGTGTGCGCTGCCGCTTGCGTAGTGACGGTCATAAGTATTGGTGCTTGTATTGTATTGGTAAACTGGGCTGAAGTTGGCGCCAGAACCAAAGCTAAAGGTGATGGTTGAGGCCTCCGGAATCAATTCGGAAGTGTCACTGCTGGAAGGTTCGACGATATTTAGTTTGTTGGCCAATGAATCGATACGGTCTTTCTCGGCAGCTTCTTCGGTAACGCGAGTAAAGCCTTTGGCGCTTGAGCTAGTATATTGGTATGTGTCGCTGTGGTTCGCGAGGAGGCTTGGTGAGGTGAAGAGATTGTTCCAGAGATGATAATTGTAGTTGCCGCGATACATGTAGGTAGGATCTTCTGATAGATGTTTATACTTTTTGACTTCGTTTACAGCTTCAATTGAGCCACCGGCATGGACAACCGTGCAATCAAACGGTACGTCCCAATCTAGGAAGTAAATCCTAAGTGAGCGGATTGGGCCAATAATGCCGCTTTCTGGGTTTTGGTAAATTGCAGCAAAGCGAGTAATTCCCCCCTCGGCAATAGCTTCAAAAACGACGCCGGCTTCGTTAAGCGCAGTTTGTGGACGGGCACCGTCCAAGCCGTTTGGGGTTTGAATACAATAAATCGGAGAGTTTTTAAGGCTTGCATCGGCAAGCTCTTCGCCAGTTAGATCGCTGTATACGGCATCAGTTTTGACGGCTTTTTCGGATGGAATGGTTGGGAAAGTTAAATCGGAGAGTACTTTGCCAGGAGAAAGAATGGCAAAAACTAAACATCCGGCGCCGCCCAAAAAGGCTACGATACCGCAGATTAGAAAGACTAATTTTTTCTTGGATTTTTCTGGTTTTTCATTGATAGCAAAAGCCTTGTCGATGTCTTCGACGAGTTTGGCTTCAGCTTTTTCTTTAGATTTTTTAAACTTCATACTCTCCTCGCTTGTTTAGTTATATTTTAGCATAAACGCAAAGGCCGTTGGTATATTTTAAGCAACTTTCTTACTATTTTTGGGACGGCCTCCAAAATCCAAAAAGTAAAGACCTAAAGGTCGCCCATCTTTTTGAATTTTTCCGGGATATTGTCCCAAAAATAGCAAAGAAAATTACTTAAATATTGTCTACAACGGCTTGCAAGCGTTTCAAGGAGATGTCTTTACCGAGCACTTCGAGAGTAAGGTTGAGAGCTGGGCTAAACGGCGCAAATGACAAGCTGAGACGAATTAGGCTGAAGAGTTCAGCTGGTTTTTTATCGGTTTCAGCGAGAAGTTCGTTCAAGGCGTTTTGCAAAGCATCGGCGTTCCACTCGGTAGCAGATAATTTAGCAATGGATTTTTCGAGGAGCTCTTTTAATTCGGCTGGAGCAAATTTCTTCAGAAATTTATTTTCGAGAATCATTGACATATCAACTTTTGGATCGGCGAAGAAATAGCCAGTCATGGTCCTAAGGTCGGACAAAACTTTAAGGCGATCATAGATAATCGCAAGTACACGTTTTTTGTAGTCGTCAGAAGCATCTACTCCTGGCCAGAAGCCGGTAGTACGCTCGTAAAGGGCGTCAATTCCCTGTTCGTCGGCGATGCGGCGAATCCACTGACCGTTCATCCAGAGCAACTTAACTTCGTCATAGCGAGCGCCGGAGGTTTGGATTTTATCGATTGAAAACTTTTCGATGAGTTCGTCTTTTGTATAAATTTCTTGTTCGGTACCGTCGTTCCAACCAAGGCAAGCGAGATAGTTTAGCATTGCCTCTGGCAAAACACCGTCGTCGCGGTATTCGACAACAGATTTAGCGCCGTCGCGTTTGCCGAGTTTTTTGTTACCTTGAGGGGCTAAGATGTGCGGCAAAGAAACGAATTTAGGATGGTTAAGGCCAAGGGCCTCATAAATTGCAAGATAGTTTGGCATAGAAGAAAGGTATTCGACGCCGCGCATAATGTGGGTAACGCCCATTTCTTCGTCGTCGATGATATGGGCAAAATTATAGGTAGGTAGACCGTCTTTTTTGATCAAAATAATATCATCGAGTACTTCTGGGCCAGTGTGCATATCGCCCATGACTTCGTCGTGCCAAGAGTATTCTTTTGGTTCGGCTTTGAAGCGGAGTGGTATGCCAATTTCCCATTCCGGAGTATTTTCCGGACGGAAATTACGATAAAGAAAAGGAACTTTTTCAGCATTGCATTTAGCGCGGTATTCTTCGATTTGTTCTGGGGTGGTTGGGTCGGCATAAGCGCGGCCAGCGGCAATAAGTTTTTTAGCCCAGGCAATGTAGTGGTCCTGACGTTCAGTTTGGAAGTATGGTTCGTGTTCCCCGCCAACTTCTGGACCTTCGTCCCAATTCATGCCAAGCCATTTAAGAGTATCTTCGATTAATTCAGTGGCGCCTTCGACGTAGCGAGCGCGGTCAGTATCTTCAATGCGCAAAATCATTTTGCCACCAGTTTGTTTGGCGACTAAATATGGGTAGATCGCAGAGCGAACGTTGCCAATGTGAATATAACCAGTTGGGCTGGGTGCAAAACGAGTAATAGCTTTTTCCATGGGCTAATTATACCATGTTTAAAGAGAAGTAGCGAGCGAAATAATCTGGTTCTTAGTAAGTGCGTTTTCGTCGAAAGTAAGCTTGTAGGCGACTCCGCCGTTAACCCAAGCCGCTGATGACGATGTGATATAAATCGTCAAACCGTGTTCGCGGACGGTAGAATACTCTTCTTTGTATTCTGGTTTGATGTAATTATTGAGCAGAGTAGTAGAATCCCAGGAAGATTTTTCTTCGTCGAGCGAGAAAGTTTGCTCCCCATTCTTAAAGATGATAGTGACTTTATTTTTCTCGGAGGTAATACCGTTTAATGAATATCCGGCTGGGGTATAGCTAGGGTAAGAAGCTTCGATGCCGGTCTGCATGGCGGCGACGCGGAGTGAAAAGTCTGGCATATTGAGATTAACGAGATAAACAATTGCGGCGATGGAGGCAGTAGCGCAACCAAGGGCAAGTAAAATGCGCCAAAAACCGAATTTTGGGCTGGCCTTCATGGCCTTTGGTTCTTCGGCTGGGGCTTTTTCGACACTGCTCAAAGCCTTTTTGATTGCGGCATCTTTTAGTTCACTAGCGCTAACTTTTTTGATCGGTTCGGCTGGTGCTCTTCTGGTACGGATAGTAGTATTGGCGGCTTCTTGCGTTGGATGCTGGGCGGTAGCGCGGCGCTCTGCGTTTTCGCGGTTAATTTTATTAGCTAGAGCCTGACGACGTTGGAGTTGTTCGGCTCGGTACTCTTCAGCAATTCTTTCGCGAGATACCTTAGAAGCAGTCGGACGTTGGACATATTTACGATTAAGGGTTGTTGATGCGCCCACCTTACGATGGACAGTAATAGTCCCACTGCCAGATTTGTTCATTTTAATTACCTCGCTTATCCTTAACTTTTATTTAACATGAGAAGTATTAAAAATGCAAGAGCTTTTTAAATAAATGGTATAATTATTTTATGGATCCCGAACAAGTAAAAAAACGCCAGACATTGCGCGTTTTGTTTTCCGAAGCGATGATGGTATTATCCGTGATTATTATAATGACGGTTTTGATCATGATTACATCTGGTTATTGGATTAACCAGAATTTCGAAGTTGAACGCCAAGGCATGTTACAGGTTTATTCAAGCCCAACGGGGGCTGATATTATTGTCGATGGTGATTCTGGTTGGTTAGCTAAAACCAACGGAAGCAAGATCGTGTCCGGCGGTGAGCACGAGGTGAAAATCGCCAAGGAGGGTTACGATACTTGGACAAAAAAAGTGAACGTACGTGAAGGCTTAATGTATCGCTTGCCTTATGTGCGTCTTTTCCCTCTTGAACGTGAAACGGAAAAGGTTGGTGAATATGACGTAGCAATTAGTAGTGTTTCTCCGGATCGCAACCTGATGTTGATTATTAATAACACGACATCTTGGCGCCTGCTCCATCTTAATAAAACCGAAGTAAACACTACCAATGTTGATGTGTCGAAAATTTTTGATTTGGGAGATGAAGCTAGTCTGTCAGCTGAAAATATTGCAAGCGTAAAATGGTCCATTGATGGCAATCGCGTACTCGTAAAAACCTATAAGGATGGCCAGGTCGAATGGGCTTTGGTGGATATTAAACACGCCGATAAAAGCATTAATCTTTCAAAGATTTTTGACGAAAAGTTCGATAATATTAAATTCGTTAACCATTCTGGTGATACCTTGCTCGTGGAGGGCGATGGTAATCTAAGAAAGATTAGCGTCGAAGATCAGTCACTATCTAAGGTTTTGGCGACTAAGGTTTCGAATTTTGATATTTATAACGGTGGTGTAATTTATGTCGCTAACGATGACGGTGTTAAACGAATTTATTCAATGAAAGATTTAGAAGATGATGCTGTTTTGATTACTGAACTTGGTGGTGAAAAAACTTTTGCGACGGTTACGAGATTTTATGAAGATGAATACTTGGTTATCGTAAATGACGATAAATTCTATCTATATATCGGCAGCTTGCCAAAAGAGGATAATGACGAAAGCTTCGAAAAGATTCTTGAGGCGGAAATTGGCTTTATGCCGGAAACCATCAAGGCTGGGACCAACGGTGAATTCTTCGTTGTCAAAAATGGCAAAAACGTTGCTACGCTTGATTTAGAATCAGAAAAAGTTTTGCGCTTCGAGGTTGATGCCGAAAAAATTGGATGGGTTGATAACTATATGATGTATGCGGTTGATGATGACGGCACTTTGTTCGTTTATGATTATGATGGCTTGAACCGTCGTGAGTTGTCTAAAAATGCGTCAGGACGCTTCAGTGTGACGATTTGTGAAGATAAATGGCTATACTACTTTAGCGATGGTTGGCTAGTACGCGAAAACCTGATGAGCAAATAATTTATTTACCAGTTAACCAATTCCAGATACCTTCAAAGAAGGAAGGTTCATTGGCTGGCATCACGGTTCCTTCAGTTGGTGTTTCGACTGTGACGTCGTCTGGGTTGCGGGTTGCAGTTTCGTAGCTCGGTGAAATTTGCTCGCCGGTAACAAGCAGGCGGTAATTACTGGTGCCGAGTGGGGTACAAGTAACCAGAGTGATTAGGGGCTTGTCAGTGTTCATGATGAGGGCTTGTACATTGCTTGGTTCGATGACCTGCTTTTTGGTAATTGAATATGTGTAGCGAACCCCTTCGTAGTTAACGTAAATTAAATCGCCCTCGTCGAGTCTTTCGAGGCCGGAGAAAATAAATTTATATGGATTAGAGCTATAGATGTCGCCGGCGGAGTGTCCGGTGATAACAAGGTTGCCGATTTCGCCTGGGAAGGCGCTGGCTCCAGCGATACGATAATGTGCAACGCCGTTGTTCATAGCGGACATGACTTCGGAAACTTGAATACCAAAATGAACTGGTACATCGACATTGATTTTTGGAATGATTAATTTTGGCTCCGTCGAAACGCTGGCAATAACAGTCGGGTCGACTGATTCAATTTCTGATGCAGCATTACTGCTTGGCGCAACGTAGGCCATGATTGGGGCAAAAATTAAGCGGTTGTATTGCAGGAATAGGATTAGAAGAACTACAAATACGCCGGCAAAGATTGGAATAAGCTTGTGATGGCGACGTGATTTCCTGGCGGAATCAGTGGCTTTTTTGCGGATAAATCTGCGTAGCTTATCTTCGTTCTCGACTGGTTTAAGGATTTCTTCCTCTTCGGCTTTGGCGCGAGCGTCTTTGAGACGTTCTTTTTCAACATAATTCTTAGCCGCGGTAGAATAATAATCGCTGTAATATTTTTGATAATACTCTTGCCAGGCAGAATGATATCTTTTCCAGGCCTCGGCATTGACGGTGGTATTAACTTTTTCTTCCTTCATCGTGGAAGCATTGTCGGTATGATTTTCAAAAGATTTTTTGGCAGCATTAGCATAGGCCGCAAGGACCTTTTTTCTGGCAATTGATGCTGTGGCTTGGCGTTGTAAGTCGTTACTGTATTGATACTGCCCACCGTTTTCAGAATCCATATAAAAAGTATAACATAAATTGGCCATTATATGATAAAATAAAGGGTATGGGCGAATGGCGGAATTGGTAGACGCGCTAGACTCAAAATCTGGTTCCAGTAATGGAGTGAGGGTTCGATTCCCTCTTCGCCCACCAAGCAAAAGTGGGCAAAAGGAGGTGCATGAAAAAGATTTTAATATTTGTTTTTGGCTTGTTTTTAACACTTACGCCATTAAGCGCATCAGCTTGTGGTGTCGGCTCAACCACCAAGAACGGTGAAAGCCTAGACTGTGTAGAAACCGCAGAAGCAGAAGAAGCTAAGGAGCAATCACGCTTTGACGCTGGTACGAAATTAACTACTAGCGGCGAAGTTAAAAAGAGCTCTTTTTTTGCGGGTAATGAAATTATTGATGACACCAAGATCAATGGCCTTGCCTTTATGGCTGGTAATGAATTGATTTCAAATGGTGAATACGAGTATGGCTTCTTGGCCGGCAATAGAATTGAAATCAATGGTAAATATGAGAGAGATTTGTTTGCGGCTGGTAATAACTTGACTATTGCTGACGATGCTAAGGTTGGCCGCGATGTATTTGTCGCTGGTAACATTATTACGGTTAAAGCCGAAATTCCGGGCGACATTTTCATTGCTGCCAATAAAATTATTCTTGACGGCGCAGCAATTGAAGGCGATTTGAATGTTGCTGCTAATTCAGTCGAGTTCAGAGGCGACGTCAAAATTAACGGCACCTTTAAACATAATGACGATATCAAGAAGATTGGTGAAATCAAGGGCGTTAATGAAGAGACTTATACAATCCCAAAAATCAGACTTGATCCTGTTTACTCTACCTTGTTTGGCATTGCTAGTAAATTGGTGGCAATGATTGTTCTTGTTTTAGTCTGCAAGAAATTCTTGGCTGCACTTATTGAAAAAATTAATAGTGATACTTCGAGTGATGTGACTCGCACCGTGCTGATTGGTGTAGGCTCCCTTCTCCTAGTACCGATTTCAATGATCGTTCTACTTATCACTATTGTTGGTGTGCCGGTTGCTATTGCGGTTGGCGCAGCGTATGCAGTGATGCTCTACTTCTCGTCAGTTGTTACGGCTATTTATGTTAATGAAAAGTGGCTCAAAATTAAAAACGGCGTTGTTGGTGCGGCGCTTGGTGTGGTCATAATTTCATTAGCATCGTCAATTCCTTATCTTGGTGCATTGATTGGGCTGATTGCTACAACATTTGGCTTTGGCTATACTATAAGAGTATTATTCTGGAAAAAATAAGACATGAAAATCGCCTTCTTCACGGACTCGTATTTGAATATAACGGGTGGAATCGTTACTTCGATTGGCGCGCAAAAGAAGGCTCTTGAAGCCCTTGGCCATACGGTTTACCTATTCTCTTCTGGTTATCCAAGGTCCAAATCAACCAGGGCTAGACTTAAGAAACAGAATATTTTTATCGTGCCAAGCTGCAAGATTTTGTTCCGTGGTATCGCTCCGGTAGCACGTCGTCCACGCAAAGTTGAAAAATGGATTTTGAAAAACTGTCCAGAAATTAAAGAGTTCGATGTATTTCATAGTCACTATGAGGCTGGCTGTTCGATTGCGGGCATTCGTTTGGGACACGCTTTAGGAATTCCGGTCGTGCAGACGATGCATGGACGCGAAGATATGGGCGTGACTGGTCTAGTGCCGTTTGGTTTTCGTACGTTTGTGGGTACGGCGCTAAATTGTTTCCATGCGATGTATTTGCCGCACGATATTAAGGTTAAAAAAGACAATTATCTCGCAACAACTAAAGCTAAGGCCAAGATGTGGACCTTGATGGTGAACCATGCCAACCAGGCGGATTTCGTTTTGACTCCATCAAAACATTTTAGGGTGAAACTTAAACATTACGGCGTCAAACACCAAATTGAAATTGTGTCGAATGGAATTGAAGATGATTTGGTCCCAGATAAAGTGACGCCAAAAAAACTAAAAGACGGTGAACCGTTGAGGATTATTTGGCATAGTCGTTTATCGCCAGAAAAACGTAGCATGAAGTTTATGGAGGCTTTGAAAGGCGTAGATTTTCCATACGAGATGTATGCGTTTGGTAATGGTAGCGAACTTTTACTTGCGAAAAATTACGCTAAGATTAACCGCCTAAAAGTACATTTTGAAGGCAATAGTCACCGCGAAACAATTTATGAACGCATGAAAGATAGTCATATTGGCGTACTGGTTTCCTACAACTACGACAACCAGCCAATGACGATGCTGGAAGATGAGACTGCCGGTTTGCCGATTTTGATTTGTGATCCAGATATGCTTGAAGTTACAGCAAAAGACGGTGTTTTCTTGGCGGCTGGCCCAGAGCCAGAAGATATTACTAAAATGTTGAAACATATCTATGCGAATAAAGATTTGGTCGAAGAAAAGAGTCGTGCAATGATTGCGGAGCGTGATAATGCTAGACAATCTAGCCAGATTGAAAAATTGATTAATGTTTATCGGAAGGTGGCTAAAAAATGAAAAAATATTTAGCAGACATTTTAACTTTTGCGAGGATTGCCGCGGCCTTGTTTTTGATTGCATGGGGTATTGTGGGCGGCAATGTGGATGTATTTATTGTGACGTTTGCTCTAGCTGAGCTCACCGATTCGTTTGATGGCTACTGCTCTCGTCGCTGGCCATTTAAGAACCCGCCGGCCTATCGTAAATACGCCGTAGCGTTTGATATCGCTGCTGATATGTTGTTGTGGTTTGCGGCCGTGCTATTCTTTACGCTCAGGATCGATTTGGTTGTTGGGTTAAGCGTTATGCTGGGTACGGCATTAATTACTGGCGTTATTGAAATTATTGTTTATCGTCGTTTCTTTGGTCATCCGGATAATTTTGCCAAGGGTTCGCTTTGCGATCGCAATTTCCCTCTGGCTAAAAAGATTGTGATGGCTAGACGCTGGTTGTATCTTGCAACGATTGCCCTGGTGATTCTTTGGGCACTTTATGTTACGAGTTGGCCTTCAGTGGTGAAATACGTGCTTTATGGCGTCTGTGTTTTGGTGGCAGTTTTCCTTTGGTTTTTCCTCAAAACGCGTCGCAAAAATATTTCGCGTGATGCTATTGAAATAGAAGAAAAACTTAAAAAAGCGCAGAAATAGTAGCTTCTTCGAAGTTGTTTGGGTTAAACAAATTATAGGCGGCGATTTTGCCGGCGGCTTCGCCAAACCAGAAAGTCAGTGCGGAATAGTCGGTTTTTTCGAGCGGGGCAGCAGAAACGTTGCCGTTTTTAGCAATTACAACTTGTCCGTCGTGCAACGTAATAATTGAGACTGGGTAACTTAATGTGAACTTATGCAAGGCTTCTGCGATTTGCATGAGCGGTTGGGTAAGCAAGATAACTTTCGGATAATAGACGGCGCGAAAAAGTTTTTGGAGACTGGCTAGTGAGGCGAAGAGATGGATGTTTTCGTTCATTAGAAGCAACTCTGGGTTTTTAGCAGTGATTAAATCTACAGTGTCGCGCGTAATGAGGGTTGGTTTGGTAGTGTTCGTGCAGGCCTCAGTTATAGCGGTAGCGGTGATTGAATTTTTGGAAAAATCACCGGTGAGCAAATTGAAATCATAGGTGTCCAGTGCGGTTTTGAAGTTTTCGGAGTTAGCGAATGAGCCAGAGTCGGTAGCTGGCAAAAAGATTATATTGTCGAGTGGCGGAAGTTTGTTTTTAAGACTATTTGGCAGGGCGATTTTAAGTTCCTTAATTGGAAATTGATCGGCGAGTTTTTCGGCGGTCCTGATGACATTCTGGAAGCTTTGACCATTGCCGCCAGCGACTAGAATACTTCCCTGTTTTTGATCTGGGATATTCCAAGCTAAGTCCGTAAATGGGTTGGCGTCGTATTTATGAAAGTAGTCCATCAAAACTCCATTTCGATTGAGATTGGACAATGATCGGAACCGGAAACCTCTTCGTGAATGTCAGCGGATTTGAGGTTTTTGCGGAGCTTTGGCGAAATGAAGAAATAATCAATGCGCCAGCCAATATTTCTGGCTCTGGCATTGGCGCGGAAAGTCCACCAGGTGTAGCGACCGGTTTCGGCCGGATGTAGTTCGCGGAAGGTATCGATGAAGCCGGCGTTAACGATATTATCGATTCCCTTTCTTTCTTCTTTGGTGTAACCGGCGTTTTCTTCGTTGTCTTTTGGCCTAGCTAGATCGATCTCGGTATGAGCAGCATTGAAATCGCCACAGAAAATGACGGGTTTGTTCTTTTCGAGATCTTTGACGAATTTCAAAAATGCTGGATCCCAAATATTTTCACGAAGTTTTAGGCGAGTGAGTTCGTGCTTACTGTTCGGAACATAGACGTTAACGAGGTAGAAATTCGGGAATTCTGCAGTAATGACGCGGCCTTCGGCGAGAGCGCTGCCGTGTTGGTCGGCGTCCCAATCGTAACTAATGTTGGTATGGTCATCGAAACCGTAAAAGACGCTGAGTGGTTTTTCTTTGGTAAAAATGGCAGTACCAGAATAACCCGGACGCTCGGCAGAATTCCAAAGCTCTTCGTATTCTGGGAAGTCAATTTCGGCTTGGCCTTGTTTGGCTTTGGTTTCCTGGAGACAAATAATATCTGGATTCTCTGCTTTAAGGAAAGCTTGCAGGGCGCCCTTGTTTAAAGCCGCACGTAATCCATTAACGTTCCAAGAACAAATTTTCATTAGTAGCGACCCCTTTCGATATCGCGTTTTTTGATGGTTTCGCGTTTATCGTATTTCTTTTTTCCTTTACCAGTAGCGATGATAAGTTTAATGTGTCTACTTTGGGTTGTTAATCTAACTGGAACAAGTAAGAATCCGGCGGCGCGAGCTTTTTCGAGGCCGATGATTTGCCTTTTGGTGGCGAGAAGCTTGATGTTCTCAGTGTTTTCGGCGCCAAGTGTAAGGTTGTTGAGCCAAAGTTCACCATTTCTGAGAGTTACAAAAGAGCCTTTGAGCTGTACGTGATGGTCGCGGATTTTGCGGACCTCGGGGCCGGTTAGGCACATGCCAACAGAAAGCTCATCGCCGAGCTGATAATCATAATGCGCACGACGATTAACTACGACTGAGTTATCGGCCTTCTTTTTCATAAGCTAATTATAGCATACTCTCTTAGGAGACTTTGACGTTTGCTTCCCCGACGAGATCTTTGAGTTTGGTAAGCAATTCGTCGGAAGCATCAACGCGGAACGGCATGCGTAGTGGTTTCTTTTCTTCCCCATCTTTCAATACTAAGATAACTTCTTGACAACCAAGATTCAAATCGCAGAGACGACGAATCGCGGTTAGAGTGTCGGTATCATCGGAGTTTTCGATAAGAATGAAAAGGCGTTCTTTGCGTGGGTCTTTCGGTGGTGTAGTGATTTTTGGCGGCTCTTCTTCTATGACTGGCGCAACGCGTTCGGCGGAAGTTTTAGAATAGGCGCGTTTCTTTTTTGGCGCGGCGATTGGTGCAGCGAGTTTTTCGCCGGTAGCTTTATAGTTTTCGAGAAGCTCATCCGAAATTAATTCTACGGTTTCGGCAAGAACTTTGACTTCGGAAGTTGGACGGCCATCTTTGTCGGTAGCATTAACGCGGCCGGAGATGCGAACGACGTTGTCGATAACGAGTTTAGCACCGCATGATTCAAAGACCGACGGGAAGACGACAGCTTCGGTTTCACCGGTCTTGTTTTCGATTTTAACGAAGGCCATCTTGGTATTAGATTTAGTAAGAATAGTACGGACGTTGGTAATAATGCCGCCGATAGTGATGGTTTTGTCGTTGTTTTCAGCTGAAACGCAGGAGAACGGATGAGTTTGTTCTTCGAAATACAAATCGTATTTATCAAGTGGATGAGCGGACAAATAAAGACCCATCAAATCACGTTCCCAAAGGAGCTGTTCCTTGTCGGAATACTGAGTTGGAGCCGGTTTGATTTCTGGTTCCGGGATGGCGCCAGCGTCGCCCATTGCGCCGAACAAATCGGTTTGGCCGGAGCCGACATCTTTTTGGACTTTAGCACCGTAGGCCTGGATACTTTCGAGGTTGAATAACAAATCGGAACGTGAATAACCAAAGCGATCGAAGGCTCCGGTTTTGATGGCGGCTTCCCAAGATTTTTTATTAAATTTAGTAGAATCTACGCGTTTAGCGAAGTCGAAGACTGATTTGAATGGACCGTTTTTGTCGCGTTCTGGGATAACGATATCTTCAATGAGTGATTTACCCATGTTTTTGACGCCAGAAAGGCCGAAGCGGATAGTTTTCTTACCGCCTACGATACCGAAATCGCCGTAGGACTCGTTAATATCTGGCCCAAGGACTTTGAGGCCAATACGTTTGCTTTCAGCAATTTCAATGGCGAGACGGTCGGTCCAGCGCATGTCGGCGGTCATAAGTGCAGCCATGAAAGCGTCCGGATAATGAGCTTTTAAGTAAGCGGTCCAATAAGCCACGAGTGCGTAACATGCGGCGTGGGACTTGTTGAAACAATAGTTAGCGAAGTCGAGAAGCTGGCTCCAGAAGGTTTCGGCAATTTCTTCGGTAGCGCCACCGATTTTGACGGCGCCTTCAATAAACTGTGGTTTAACCTTCTTCATGAGGTCGATTTTCTTTTTACCCACAGCTTTACGCAAAGTATCTGCTTGGCCGCCAGTAAAGCCACACCACTCCTTGGAGATCTGCATGAATTGCTCCTGGTAGATCATAATGCCATAGGTACTCTTGAGTGAATTTTCGAGGCCTGGATGGAGATAAGTGATTGGCTCTTCCCCGTGTTTACGACGAATGAAGGAGTCGATAAACTGCATTGGACCTGGACGATAAAGCGCCACCATAGCGATGATGTCTTCGAAAGACGAGGCTTTAAGATCTTTGAGATAGCGTTTCATGCCGGCAGATTCAAGCTGAAATACACCAGTGGTATCTGCGCGCTGAAGTAGCTTGTAGGTTTCTTCGTCGTCTAGTGGCACCGAATACATATCGATGTCGTTGTGGTAGACTTTGCGAATCATGCGCAAGGCATTGTTAATCACGGAAAGGTTAGACAACCCAAGAAAGTCCATTTTAAGAAGGCCAAGCTCTTCGACGGTACCCATTGGAAATTGGGCGGCGATTGGGCCTTTGGCGGAAACTTCGAGCGGAAGGAATTTAACCAAATCGTCTGGCGCAATCACGACGCCACAAGCGTGTACGCCGTGGTTTCTGATGGTGCCTTCAAGGCGTGAGGCAAAGTCGATTACTTCTTTAGAAATTGGATTAGATTCGTATTCGGCTTTGAGGTCCGGGACTTCTTTAATGGCGTCGGCAAGATGAACGTGGTGGCCCATTACTGGATCTGGCACCATTTTGGCGAGGCGGTCAGCTTCGGCATATGGTACTTCGAGCACGCGAGCAACGTCGCGCACGGCGTTTTTGGCCATCATTTTACCAAAGGTAGCGATGTTTGACACACGAGCTTCGCCGTATTTGCCGGTACAGTATTCAATAACCTCGTCGCGGCGAGTATCCTGAATGTCGGTATCGATATCTGGCATGGAGATACGGTCTGGATTAAGGAAACGCTCAAAGAGCAAGTCGTATTTAAGTGGGTCAAGCTCGGTAATACGGAGGGCGTAAGCTAGAAGCGAACCAGCAGCGGAGCCACGACCTGGTCCGTAAACGATTCCTTGGTTCTTGCCCCACATAATAAAGTCTTGGACGATCAAGAAATAGCCGTTGTAGCCCATTTTATCAACCACGGAAAGCTCGTAATCGATGCGTGGGAGAATCTTAGTGGTTTCGCCGCGGTCTTTATCAGCGGTTTCGAGTAGTTTGCGGCAGGCCGGAATATCGAGCTTCTCGGTTTCCTCTTTGGTTTTGCCACAGTAGCGAAAAACAAGGCCGCGAAAGACTAGCTTATCAAGGTATGATTTTTCATCTTCGCCTTTTGGCACTGGGAATTTTGGAATCAAAATGCGACCAAGTTGCAAATCTACATTGCAACGGTCGGCGATGCGCCTGCTGTTTAATACGGCTTCTGGACAGGTATCTTGCCAGTGTTCAATAATTTCGTCGGCAGAAATAACGTGAAGATCGAAGTCTTTTAAGGTCATGCGGTTTTGATCGGAAAGATTAGCGGCGGTACCTACACAAAGCAGAACTTCGTGGGCGTCTTGATCTTCATGCTTCAAATAGTGGGCATCGCAAGTGACAACAAGAGGAAGTCCTAATTCTTCGGCGTGAGCCATCAGCCAATCATTAACCTTCTTTTGTTCGGCGGAATGGGTAGAAGATTTTGGATGGCCGTGATCTTGCATTTCAAGATAGAAACGATCTTTGAAAACGTTGCGGTACCAATCAATGAGCTCTAAGGCGCGCTTGTCGTCGTCGGCGCGGATGGCTTCAGAAATTTCGGAGCCCATACAACCAGAAAGACAAATAATACCTTCATTATATTTCTCAAGCTCTTCGTGGTCGGTGCGCGGTTTGTAGTATTTGCCGTAGATTTCGGAGTTGGACATGATGCGGCAAAGGTTTTCGAAACCCTGGTTGTTCATGGCGAGCAAAGTAATATGGAAGCGCTGTTTATCGTGAGCTGGGTCTTTGTCGGTCATTTTGCGGGCAGCAACATAGGATTCGAGACCAAGGATTGGCTTAATGCCAGCATCATTGCAGCATTTATATAATTCAACGAGACCACTCATAGTGCCGTGGTCGGTAACAGCAACGGCTTCCATTCCCTGCTCTTTAACATAATCGACGAGCTCTGGGATTTTAGTCAAACCATCAAGAAGAGAGTAATGCGTGTGGTTGTGCAGATGCACAAAATCACTTGGCTTTAACTTAACTCCTTTAGACATATATATATTATATCACCGAATAGTCTTTTGCGGACACGCTCCGGGCCGCTCTGGCCAAGTCTTTATGGTCCGCAAAAGACCATTCGGCAATATAACAAAAAGGGTCTAAGTTTTAGAGCGCAAAATGTTTAGGATTAACTAATTCCTCAAACTATTTTCGCTGTAGTACTTATATGACCCTCTTTGTTATGTTTGTTTTGGAGCCGCATAACCTTACACTCTAATTTCAAATTAACATAAGCATTTTTGGTTGTCAAGCATAAAAAAATAAAAAAAGCGCTTTTCCAAACGAAAAGGCGCTTTTCCAGACAAACTTATTTCTTTTTGGCGCTAGATGTTTTCTTGGTGCTGGAAGATTTTTTAACGGTGCTAGCTTTTTTGGCAACAGTCTTTTTGACTTCGTTTGCTTTCTTTTCGACTTCCCTTTTAGCCTTCTTAGCACCAGCTTTGATCTTGTCTTCGTTTTTAGCAGCGAAGATACCGGCCACGGCACCAGCTACGGCACCAAGTGCGGCACCGAGGAAGAACTTGTTTCCGCTCTTCTTGTTGGTTTTAGTTGTTGCTTTTTTTGCCATCCCTTTTCTCCTTTGATTCATTTTTATATTTATCAGTGAAAGTTTTAACGACACCGCCGATAGAAGTCATACCTTTTACGTTAGTAACTACATCATTGGCGTTCGAAGCAATATCTTGGCCTTTTAGAACAATTTTTTTAACTTCTTTGGTTACACTAATTAATTTGGCTAACAAAACGATGCCGAGAATTAGAAAAACCAATAATGCGGTTGATAGAAAGATGACTAGAATCCATTCAGCTATGTTCATATTTTATTCTCCTTAAGGCTACTATAACACATTTAGTTTTCGGCGACAAATTTACGGACGTCGTCGGCGTAGTCAGTGTTTTTAAGAACGTATTCGAGATGAGCCAAGAAGTAGTTTTTTGGATCACCGGTGGTTACCCACTTACCAGTAGTCTCTTTAACGTAGACTTTTTCGGTTGGAATGAGGGCTGCGATAGCGTCGGCCGTCCAAAGTTCGCCGTCTTTACCGGTATTGGCCGGATCGAGGAACTTGAAGATTTCAGGCGTGAGCAAGTAGCGACCATATGAAGCAAGATCGGAAGCGGCTTCTTCTGGTTTTGGTTTTTCAACGAGACCTTTAAGAACGCCGGTTGATGAATCGAAATCGATTGAAGCGTACTTCTTGATTTCTTCGTGTGGTACAAGTTGGCCAGCGATGATAGCGACAGCATCAGGGTGTTCATTGAAGGACTCCATGAGATCTTTGACGGCTGGAGCACCGAGCACTAAGTCGTCTGAATATACGGCTAGGAAGGCTTCATCGTCGTCGATGAATTCGCGAGCTGAAGCAAAAGGTGAACCGTTGCCATAAGGATATTTTGGATCTTGTACGATGACGGTGATTTTTGGTAAATTCAAAAGTTCTTTGACTGGCTCAAAACGACTAGCTTTTCCCTGTGCGGTAAGTAGCTTTTCGATATGAGGAACTTGATTGGCAAAATAATCTTCGTAGACTGGTTTACCATCTGGTGTGGCAACAATAATAATCTCTTCGATTCCGGATGCAGCGCATTCTTCGACGACGAGCTGCATAACTGGTTTGTTCCCGATCGGCATCATGCCTTTTGGAATGGTTTTGGTAATAGGAAGGTAGCGGCTAGCGAAGCCAGCGTCCGTGATGATTGCTTTACGCGGGGTCTTATAATTCATGAGAATCTCCTTGAGATTCCATTATAGCATATTATTTCTTTTTGGTCTTTTTGGCGGATTTTTTGGCAATAGCTTTCTTTGCGGATTCTTTTCTGGCGACACGATCTTCTTGTTTTTGGTCGAAATTGTGGATGCCATAGATGAAGCTACCGATACCAACGACTAACATGTAAGCGCCGAAGAAGCGAATGAAGGTTGAGATTTCGAAATCACCAGCGTTCAAGATGATGAAGCCCATGATAGCGCCACAAACGCCAACGGCGATACGGATGAAACGATCGGTTTGGTCTTCGGTTGTGACGAAGCTATGGATGATGTCGATCAGGCCGGAGACGGTAGTATAGATAGCAAGTGTGATAGTGCAGTAAGCGATGTTGTTATTGGCGAAGCTGAGCAAACAGAGCGCAGCGATGACATCAACGAGCGAATCGATGACGGAGTTGAGCCAACCGCGTTTTTTAGTGGAGTTATAGAGTGCGCTGGTAGCATCGACTATACCCATCGTGAGTAAGAAGATACTAAGTAGTGATGCGGTTTGCGAGAAGCTTCCAATTTGTCCGGATAGACAGAAGAAGCCAAAGATAAGGGCTAGGCCGCCGCGAACGCAGAACGTTAGCCAGTGTTTATCGATATATTTACGATTAATATGTGCCATGAAAAATCCTTTTTATAATACTTATGCTTATTATAACATAAAAATTAGACGTGGCGAATTTTTTTGCGGATAGATTCGATAATCTTGTTGATTAAGTATTTTGGTTTGCTCAGAATCAAATCGTGGGCTGGGGTATATTTAAGTTCTTCGCAACCGAAGGAACGCTTGAATTCGGAAACGCCATAGAAGCGGTGTTTAGTTTCGTCTAGGCCAACGATACCCCAAAGATTATAGCGTTTGATGCCGCGGTTTCTAGCTTCTTCCATAGCCTTCATATGAAGGAGTGGCGCGGCAGAGTATTTATTGCCAAGCGGCGACGAGACGCCATAATGGTAGCTGGCTTCGTTGCCATAGAAAACCATGAAATTTTCAGCTAAGATTTCGCCATCTTTTTTGGCAATATACATAATGACCTCGTTGTTTTTAGCAAAGGCTTCAAATTGTTTGGTGAGGAATTCTTCCGAAAAGGCCACGAAGCCCTGACGTTTGGCGTGCTCGACTTCGAGCTGATAGAAAGTTTTAACGGATTTTGGATCGGTGGACGTTTCGACGGTGATATCTTCTTTTTCGGCTTTGCGGAGTTTACGGCGGAAGCCTTGTGAAGCGTCTCTCAAAATTTCTTCTTCGGATTTTTCGAGATTAAGAACACCGGCATATTCTACAGAAAGATACATTGGCGATTTTTTGAGGCCAAGTTCTTGCATGAGCTTGAGGGATTTATCTGAAAGTTCAAGTTGTGGGCGGACGCGAACAAAGACGCAACTAGTAGCTTTTCCCTGCTCTTTGATGTCGGCAAAAACAGTCTTTATTAGCTTATTGTTCTTCCAGTCGAGAATTGGGCCGCCGGCGATCGCCATATAAGTACCACGTTTAGCGGTTTCAACAACACCTGCGTAGGCGGCGACGATTTTGTCGGCATCTTTGAATAGACGACGAACGACTTTTTTGCCGCGGCTCGTGTGGAATTCGTAAAAATCCCAGGATTGCAAAAAATTAGTGTCTTCAAATGAAGTGATAAATTTGTCCCATTCTTCGCGGGAAGTAGCGTCAATTATTTCGATCATAGGTGCCTCTTTTTCTTGCGTGCGCGTTCGACAATTAAGTTTGGTAGGTATTTGAATTTACTGATAATTAAATCGTGAGCTGGAACATATTCAACAATCTCGCCGCCAAAGCCAGTTTTGAAGGTAGTGACGCCAGCATAGCGGTGATGCGGTTGGTTTGGCGGAGCGATGCCCCAGAGGTTGAAGCGCTCGACGCCAGCAGCTTTGAGATCTTTGATGGCTTGCCAAATCAAGGCGTGGGCGCCAGGTAGTTTGCGGTTGAGATCGGTGGAAGCGGCTTCGTAGTAATCGGCCTCGCGACCATTGACGATAATAAGACCATAAGCAATTGGTTGGTTTTCGGCGGATTTAGCAATATAAATTGTGGCATTGTCACCAAAGGCGTCGTGCTCAGCAAGCAGGATTGGGAGTTTTGGCGGAATAAAATGTTGGCGCTTGGCGGTTTCGTCTTGGACGTGATGGAATTCGAGGAAGGCTTCGCCAGTGTTGTATTTTTCGACGGTGATGCCGAGTTTTTCGGCGCGACGTACGTCGTAACG
Source organism: Candidatus Saccharimonadota bacterium (assembly GCA_017519305.1). Lineage (GTDB taxonomy): Bacteria > Patescibacteriota > Saccharimonadia > Saccharimonadales > Saccharimonadaceae > Nanosyncoccus. The sequence continues at coordinate 363,998 of JAFWSN010000001.1, read as the reverse complement.
AGTTTGGCGACGCATGTTGGCAAGAAGCTCTTCTTCTGACTTGGTTAAGTCGATGATTACAGTGTGCTCAGCGGCAAGATGCATTGGTGATGGTTTGAGGCCAAGTTTATTTAAGATTTCGAGGTTTTCGGCATTGCGGCGAAGTTGTGGGCGAATGCGAACGAAAGCGCAGCGGTTTTCGACGGCAACTTTATGAATCCTCGTAAAGACGATACGTAGGACCTCTGGGTTTTTCCAATCGATTAGTGGTCCGCATGGTATTTCGAGGTAACGACCACGCTTGGCGTTACGCACGATCATTAAGGCGTGTCCACGGCCTTCGAATTCTTCAACGATGACTTTTTCGCCAATAATTTCGTTAACTTTTCTCCATTCTGGAGATTGCAAAAAGTTTGCTTCTGGATATTTTTCGAGAGTTTCAGCCCAACTCATTTTTTATACTCCTCGATTATTTTTAATGCAGGTTCCAAAGCTTTGTCGTCGTAGTGGGTTGGAAGATTGATGATCTCGGCAGCAACTTCTACGGCGGTTTTACACCTATCTTCATCGAAATTAGCTTTTTTGTAGAAGCGAGCCGGAGCAATTGGTGTTTCGAACCAGAACCCATCGAAATAATAGCCGGCAGTTTTGAGTTTAGCGAGAAGCTCGTCGCGGCTTTTAACCAAAGCAAATCTGCGGATTGGTTGACGGTTTTCTGGGAGTTTTTTAAGTTGTCTCAACGCAGTTTTTGCAACAAAGTAAGCTGGGCGACGTTCGAAATCTAATTTACTATTAGCCGAACGTTCAACTTGGTGAGTTTTGATTAAAAATCCCATCCAGAATTTCTCAAGTTTGATGCGGGCTAATCCACGATAGATTGCGCCAAATAGTGGGTAGAAACGAGCGCGGAAGGTGTCGGCGAAGGTTGGTTTTTTGCGTGGATTTTTGACGGACGGTAATGATAAATCTCTCAAAATTACAGCACCACCAACAATGGCATCGATGGATTTTTCTTTGCCAAACGATAAAGCGGCAGCAACGCCAACGGTGCCGGCTTCGCGACCATCGGCATATTTGATGCCGGTACAGTGAGCCATATCTTCAAAGATTTTGAGATCATGTTCTTTGGCGACTTCTTCGATTGCGGCAATATCTACTGGTATACCGAGGGTATTTTGGACGATGATTCCTTGCACATTTTCGTTTGCAGCAAGGACTTTTTCGAGAATTTTTGCGTTATAATGTAAAGTTTTTTCTTCGATGTCAGCAAAAACTGGTGTCATACCGGCGGCTTCGACTGCCTCAATTACGGCGTAACAAGTAAAGCCATTAATGACGACTTTGGCGCCCTTTTCGAGGTTGGCTTTAAGAGCAATAGCGAGTGCAGTGCGGCCATTTTTGGTAATGGCAACATGGCTAACGTTGCTACCGTATTTATCAGCCAGAAAAGTGCGTAGTTTGCGAAAATCATTTTTGCGGCCAATCGAAAAAGTATGTTTTAATCGTTCTGATCTTGAGAAATGGGCGGCTTGGCCCAAGAAGAAATGCTTAGACATTTTTTAGTTCCTCCACGATTGCGTCGGCAAGCTCTTCGGAATAATTAATATAGGCAGAATGTGGCCAATTGTCAAAGAATTTAAGAGTAGAGTTTGGCAATCTTTCGTTCATTTTATTGGCTTGGCGTGGTGGGGTGATAGTATCTTTTTTACCCCAAAGGATAGAGGTTTTAGTTGTGACTTTAGTGATGTCTAATTTTTTGTCGGAATTTAGCATGTTCTCAAGGGTGCGCTTCATGTTTTCTGGCGCTTTGCCGTAGTCTGTAGAGCCGGTGAGACGATGAAAAACTTTGTCGATGAATTTGATTTTGCGGAAAGGTTTGCCAATTTTGGCAACTGCTTTGACAATTACTTTTTTGGCAGATGGTTCATAGACGCCAGCGGCATCGAGCAAGATGAGATGTTTGAGCTTAGCAGGGTTTTTGGCGCAGAGATTAAGTAGGATGCGGCCGCCATTAGAATGGCCAAGTGCAACGGCGCCATCTGGGATATTTTCGTTAGCCCAATCCATGTAATCTTTAATAGTCCAGATTTTTTTGCTAGGCGCAGTAAGGCCAGGGACGTTCAAAAAGTGAGTCTTGATTCCCTGTTTTTTTAGTAGTTCGAGTGTTTTGTCCCAGCGCGTTGCATCATAGGTCCACCCGTGAATGATGTAGAGCTCTTTCATGAATCTAGGCCTCGTTTTTTGCGGCGTTTAACGGCGGCTGGTTCACGGCGACAAAGTTTGTCGGCATCCTCTGGGTTCTTGAGTAGTTTTTCAATAATCCATTCAAGGTATTGGCTACCCTTAAAGAAGAGGGTTTCTTTGCCGGTGATATGTTTTTCAATATATTCGAGTGCGCGGTGCGGATCGGTGGTAGTGTGAGCGGAGAAACCGAGCTCTTTGAGCTTTGGCGCGGTGTATTTTTTGGTGCGTTCACCGACCAAAATAATGTTTTCTGGTTCGACGTCAGCGATGAGATTGGCGAGCTTTTCGTGCTCTTCTTTTTCGATTGAACCTTGGTCGATAATATCACCGATAACTAGCCATTTATGATCGGTGTGCATGAGGCGGGCCATTTCGAGGAACGAGGTCATCGAAATGAGATGAGCGTTGTAGCTGCTATCTATAATGCCAATACCTTTGATTCCCTCAAAATATGAACTACGGCTAGGCGGTACTTTGACGTTTGAAAAATCTGGATTGAATGGGAGCTTGAGATATTTCATCAAGTCTTGCAGAACCAAGAGATGGAAGGCTAGATTGCGGACCTCTGGGTGACTAAAGTGGAAAGTGGTTTTGCCATAGGTAAAATCGGTGTACTGTGGGTAGACGACATATTTTTTGAGCTCAGATTTCTTGATGGCGACAACCTTGGCTTTGATGTCTTTAACTGCATCCTTCATGTGTTGGTCGTTGGCATCGATATAAACTAATTTGGTGGTATTTTCTGGAAGCTTGGCAAACTCGTTGGCGATAGCTTCTTCGAGAGAGTCGAACTCGCCTGATTTAACAACGTTTTCAAATTTGGCGGCGTGTGAGAGGCCGAGCGAAACCCAAATTGTGACTTCCGGCTTGAGCCAGGTAGCGAGGAATTCGGTTTCGTGTGGGCGTTCGCCATCGATTTCGACTACATAGAATGGTTTTTTGTGCGTATAGAATAGCGAGCGGAATGGGGCCTCAATAAAGAGACGAATCCAGTGGAGTTTAGAGCCTTTGACGCCTTTCATTCCTAAGATGTCAAAAGCAATACCGAAGGCCGAGTTGGCGTCGTGGGAGAAGTTGGCCTTGTCGGCCATCTGAAGTTCCATGAGGTTGAGCATGGTGGTTTTACCTGCCGAACCGGTAATAGCGATAATGCGTGGTTTCCAGCGTTTTAGGGAGCGATTAGCAAAGTGTTTGAAGTAATTCGCGGCAGTAAAATAAAAACGCTTCTTGAATTTTGATACGAATATCATATATCTATTATAACATATAAACATTAAAAGTGCCCTCCTCGGACACACTCAAGGCCGTTCGGCCGAGCTTATGGTCCTCGGAGGGCATCTTTTAATGTTTTTCTCTTAAATTACATCTTGATTTCGGCATCAACGCCAGCAGGCAAAGAGAGGTTTTGGAGGCTCTCGATGGTTTTTGGGGTGGCATTAAGGATGTCGATAAGACGTTTGTGAACTTTCATTTCGAAGGCTTCACCACCAGTCTTGTAGACGTGTGGAGATTTAACAACGGTGAAAGTTGAACGTTTGGTTGGTAGAGGTACTGGACCTGAAACCTGGGCACCGGTACGAATAGCGGTGTCGATAATTTGTTTTGCGCTCTGGTCGATGACGCGGTGGTCATAGGCTTTGAGGCGGATGCGAATTTTTAGCCCTTCGCTTTTTGCTGCGGTTTTTGCAGCTGGTTTTTTGGCTTCTGCCATGTGTTCCCTTCTCTCTATAACCTCAGATGAACGCTTAGATGGTTCGTCGATGAGTTTTTAGAGATGGATAATTAATGTTGATATGTTTCCTAATTATACATATTTTTTAGAAAAAATCAATCCTCTTTAGAGTACGGGTACGATATATAATAAATACAATGAGGAGGAATATGAAAAAGATTTTTGCAGCGGTGGCTTTTGCGATGTTAGTAACTGTTTTTGGGGCAGTATCGGTTTCGGCGCTTGATTGTAAAACTGGGGCTGGCGGAGTGTCTATTGCGCCGGTTTCGGAAGATTTTAGTTTCCATTCTGGCGATGTGCATGAGGGCAAGGTCAAAGTTAAGAATATAAGTTCGGAAAATGACGCTAAGTACCGAGTCTATACGGCGCCGTATTCGGCGGGCAGTAGTGATAATGAAAAAGATTTTTCGACCGCAACCGACCATACGCAAATTAGCAATTGGATTGAGTTTGAAGGCGAGGATGGATATTTGACCGAGATAATCGTTTCCGTTCCGGCTTGCACCGAAAAAGAGGTTTCCTACAGAGTAAATGTGCCGAGTAGTGTTCCGGCTGGTAGTCAGCACGCGGTGATTTTCGTAGAAACTTACAAGGACGAGCCAAGTAGCGGTATCAGCTCGGTTTCTCGCGCTGGGATGATCGTTTCTGGTTCGGCGCTTGACGGTGAAACTATTGAGCAGGCCGAGGTTGTTGATTTGGTAGTTGAAAACGGCACGCTTGATAATAAAACTGGAATCTATGCTCAGTCGATAGTCAAGAACACTGGCAATATTGATATTGCTACGACCAACGAGCTGAAGATTGAAAATATCTTTGGTCAAGAGCTTTGGCATGACAGCAATAGTATTGCGGTTTTGCCGGATTCCTCGCATAAAAATACAATTATGTGGGAAGATGTACCAATGTTAGGGCTATTCAAAGTTATTTATACGGTACATGCTACCGGGGTTGAATCGCAGACAATTACGCGTTTTGTTTTCGTCTGTCCATTGCCGCTTCTAATTGTGGTGTTGGTTCTAGTAGTTATTGTGATCATTGGTATTATTACGACTATTAAAAAGCGCCGTATTCGCAAGATGCGTTACGGATTCTAAATAATAATAGACAACAAAAATCCGCCCCTTTCGAGGCGGATTTTTTGTAGTTCAAGTATCAATTATTTGATAACTTTGGTGATAACACCAGAACCAACGGTCTTGCCACCTTCGCGGATAGCGAAGCGGTCGTTGTTGTTCATAGCGACTGGAGCAAGAAGTTTAACGTTGAAGGTAACTTGGTCACCAGGCATGACGATTTCTTTGTCAGCTGGAAGTTCGACTTCACCGGTAACATCCGTAGTACGGAAGTAGAATTGTGGCTTGTAACCCTTTGAGAATGGGGTGTGGCGGCCGCCTTCTTCTTTCTTCAAGATGTAAACTTGTGCTTCAAATTCGGTGTGTGGGGTGATTGAACCTGGAGCAGCAATAACCTGACCACGTTCAATTTGTTCGCGCTCGATACCACGGAGCAAGAGACCAGCGTTATCGCCAGCTTGACCTTGGTCGAGAGTCTTGTGGAAGGCCTCAATACCAGTAACAACTGATTTTTGAGTTTCTTTAAGACCAACGATTTCAACTTCGTCGTTCAATTTAACAACACCTTGCTCGATACGACCGGTAGCAACGGTACCACGGCCTTTGATTGAGAAGACGTCTTCGATTGGCATGAGGAATGGTTTGTCGAGATCGTGTTCTGGGATATCGAAGTATTCATCCATAGCGTGGACGAGATCCATGATAGCTTGTTCGTTTTCTGGATCACCTTCGAGAGCCTTGGTAGCAGAACCCTTGATGATTGGAGCGTTGTCACCATCGAAACCATATTTGTTAAGAAGGTCACGAACATCCATTTCAACGAGCTCAACGAGTTCTGGATCAGCGAGGTCCATCTTGTTGAGGAAGACGATGATCTTTGGAACGTTAACTTGGTGAGCCAAGAGAACGTGCTCACGGGTCTGTGGAAGTGGACCATCGTTAGCAGCAACTACGAGGATAGCACCATCAACCTGGGCAGCACCGGTAATCATGTTTTTAATGTAGTCAGCGTGGCCCGGCATATCGACGTGGGCGTAGTGACGTTTTTCAGATTCATACTCTTGGTGAGAAGTAGCGATGGTGATACCACGAGCTTTCTCTTCTGGAGCGTTATCGATCTGATCGTAAGCAACGGCTTTGTTAACTTCTGAAGGAAGTTTCTTTGCGAGGACGTTAGTAATCGCAGCAGTTAAAGTGGTTTTACCATGGTCGACGTGACCCATGGTGCCGACGTTGATGTGCGGCTTGGAACGGTCAAAATTTGCCATTCATTCTCCTTTTATATTATTTATTACGTTTGGAGCGCTAATAAAAACCAGCTCCAAAACTCTACGGTATTATTTTAGACTATTTTGCCCCACTTGTAAAGAGATTATTTTTATAAAATCAGCGGTTAATAAAGGCATGCCATCTTTTGCTCGCCTTGTCAAATAACCGAAAGTATGATATAATAACAGGTAGGAGGGGCTGAAGCCCCTTACTCTTTCAGAAGGGGGGCCTTGATATGGGAAAGAAGAGGCACCTTACAAAAAGGAACAGTTACGAAGAATGGAAAAACGCCAAGCGCGCAGAACGCGCTAGGTGGATTCTGGTAGGTGTTGTGGTTGTCGTTGTGGCTTTGGTTGCTGGTCTGACGATTAGTCTCGTTGGCTGCAATAAGAAGTCGACTGAGACTTCGGGCACTGTCGAGGCACTCCCGACCGAGTCAACTACAGCTACAACTACGGCTGAGCCGACATCAACGTCGGAGCCTACGGTAGCGCCTACAGCAACACCAGAGCCAACGGCTACACCGACTCCGACTCCGGAACCGACAGAAACTCCGACACCTACGCCGGAGCCGACATCGACCCCAGAGCCAACGGCTACGCCAACGGCGACACCGACGCCAAAGCCAAAGCCGACAAAGTCAACCGAGCCGACGGTTGCACCGGAACCTCCGCCGCCAACATCGACGCCTGAGCCGGCTACGCCGACTCCTACGACGCCACCGTCTAATCCTACACCGACGCCGTCTGACCCGCCGGGCAGAGATCTCAAATCTGAATATGAGACCGTATTGGCTCATATAAAATCGCTCGGGTATACCATTACGTCCGAAAATAGTGAAAAATATAAGATAAAATTCACTAATGCGACTGGTACGTATAAGGGGTCTGCTATTATAGGCAGAGGTGAAAGAGAGTGGGAAATTTCTTATCTTCCGATAGATAGCAATGATCCGAACGCAACGTATAGTTATTGTAATATCGGTTTTGACCCGGTCGGAATGCTGAATGAAATTGATCCGGCGTGGATGTACTATTGACTGTTGCTTTAAAAAAACACCGTTTATATAAACGGTGTTTTTCTTTCCTTAAAACTCTTGACAAACTATATTGCTTATGTATATAATAGGGGTATAAAAGGTCATATAGAAAAATAAAAAAGGTGTTGTTTAAATGATTTTGCACACAAAAAAGAGATTTTTTAGGAGAGCATTTTTTGCACTGCTAATTATCGGGGTAATCGGTCTCGTCGCTTTTGCTGCGACTAAGCGTGTCGACGAAGAAGCGACTGCTATTTCGCAGACGGGCCAATGGGTCAAAATTATCTATAGCCCAGACGATAAAATTCATTATGGTGAGACTCCAAACATGGAAGGTTGGGATAGCCAGGGCAATCCGAATCGTGGCACGACGCATCATTTCTGGACACAGCCAAACCCAAGTAGCTCTAGTACTAGATATGTTTCATATTGTGCAAACCCGAGCCTAAAACCGCTTGATGGCACATATCAAGTTTTGAGGCTAAACGACAACGCTGAAAAATATCAGTTAATGAAGATGGCGATTTTTGCTGGTACCGGAGGTGGTGTGAACCCACCAGCAGCGGTGCAGGCAGTAGCTAACGCGCTATACAATAAGATTTTTACTGATTCTGGTGCGGCAACTTATTTCGCCAACGCAGGTTTAACTGACAATGCGGACACGCGTTATGCTTATATCCATGCCATACTTGGCGCCTTGTATGCTAACGATTATGCTGGCCTAAAGAATCATAGACAACTTGTTGATAATATGATTGCTGTGTTGCGTGCGGAAAAGACTAACAACACCGATGCGTACTCAATTGCTCAATCATACAGTATTTATCGTGTGGATAGAGAGAATCCAGACGAGAATGACTATCCGGACGGCTATGATTCTTCAAATTATGATCCGGATGAATTCCAAGATATTGTCTGGATTGAAAGCGCCGAGTTTGGTGGTATTAATATTGAAAAAAGAGATGCTAATACTGGCACTAATCCACAAGGTAATGGTAACTTTGCCAACATCCATTTTGAAGTACGTGCGGTTGGTAGGATTTATCGCCCAGATACCGGTGGCTTCTATAACGACAACGATTTAGTAACTTCTGGTAATACGGATGCGCAGGGTAGACTTTCATTCTCTGGTTTACCAATTGGTACTTATAAAGTGGTTGAGACTTCCGGCAACGCCTATTATGATGCTACTGTTCCGCAGACGGCTACGATTTATTACGAAGGAGATATGTCTTCCTTAGTTTTCTACGACACGGTCAAGAAAGGCTCCATCACCGTCAGGAAGGTTGACTCAGAAACTGGTGGCTGTACTGCTCTTGGTTCGGCAGCATTGTCGAGCAGTACCTTTAGCATTGTTAACCGATCCACATATCCAGTGGTTTATGGTGGCAATACTATCCCGGTAGGTGGTCAGCTTACTACCGGTACGGTTCCGGCTGGTCAGTGTAGTATTTCATTCAACAACTTGCCATATGGTACCTATGAAATAACTGAAACTGTTGCTGGTCCTGGCTATAATCGTACCGCTCCAGTTAGAACTGTAACTATTCCACAAAATAATAATGCTGTTATTACGATTGACGAGCCTAACCAGGTCAAACGTGGTGACGTGACGTTTAGAAAGATTGACCAAAACAATGGTAATTCCCCAATGGCCAATGTTGCCTTTAGGATCAGATCCAACACGACTGGTGAATCGCACATCGTCGTGACCGATTCGAATGGTGTGGTTAATACATCGAGTAGTTTCAACTTGCATACCTATCGCACCAATGGCTATGATAGTCTTACCTTTACCGCCGTAATTGGCGAGCAAAAACACTATATTTACGCTGGTTACGGTACTTGGTTTGGCAATACTACCCCAAATAATTCCCTTGGTGCTTTGCCGTACGATACTTACACCATTACCGAGATGACCTGTTTCGGTAACAAATTCTGTTATAATAACGACACTTCGAGCAAGACCTTTACGATCAATGCCGACAATACCGTAGTTAGTCTTGGTAACTGGTATAACGACTGCGTGGTTTTGAGTCTTTCGACTGTCGCAACCGACCAGGCTGATGGTGACAAGTTTGTTCCTGAAGGCACCAACGTTGCGGTGGTGGATAAAATTAACTATACTTTGAAATCTGGCCTTACCTATGTGATTCACGGTATTTTGATGGACAAGAACACCAACACTCAGGTGTCTACTGCCACAAAGACTATCACGCCAAGCACGAATACGGGCGTAGAATATATGAGCTTTAATGTAAATACTACCGGACTAAAAGGACACGAACTTGTGGCCTTCCAGGAAGTATATTTCGACAATGTCTTGGCGATTGAGCATAAAAATTTGAACGATGAAGGCCAGACTGTAACGGTTGTAAGCCTCAGTACTGTCGCGGTAGACAAAGAAGACAATAACAAGTTCATTGTTGCTGGTCCAAATACGACGGTACGCGATACATTAAGCTATTGTCTTAAAGCCGGTAAAACCTATAGTATTATTGGCTCTGTTCTTGATAGGACTACTGGCCAAGTCGTAATGAGTAATGGTGGCCCGGTCACTAAATCTGCAAACATTACTCCGACCACAAACTGTGGTACGACTACGATGGAATTTGATATAGACACTTCTGAACTTGCTGGTCACGACTTGGTGGTTTATGAAAATATCTATTACCAAAATTCTCCAGTGATTGCTCACAATGTTTTGACTGACGAAGACCAGACCGTAACGGTGGTCAGTATGTCCACCTATGCCGATGATAAGGCTGATAATGATAAGTTAATCGTTGATGGTCCTAACGCTTCGGTTGAAGACGAGATTACTTATTGTCTTCGTGCCAACAAGGCCTTTAGGATTGAAGGTACCTTGATGGATCGTCAAACCGGCGAACCGGTTATGAACGGCGGCTCAGCAGTCACCAGCACCAAGACTATTACCCCTTCTACGGCTTGTGGCGTAACTACGATGGACTTTGACTTCGACGCTACTGGTCTCGGTGGTCATGACATCATCGTCTATCAAAAGGTTTACTTTGGCACCAGTGACTTAGTTATCGCAGAAGAAGATATTAATAGCGAAGACCAATCCGTAACGGCTGTTAAGGTTAGCACAACCGCAACTGATAGTAGTGATGGCGACAGATATGTTTTGCCAGGCGAAAACACCGTGGTCAAAGATACTATTCATTACTGCTTGAAGCCGGGCATGACCTTCTATACGGTTGGTCGTTTGATGGACGCTGAAACCGGGCGCATTCTCGTTAGCCCGGATGGTTACCGCATTGAGCGCTCAAAGTTTATTGAGCCAGTTGGTGAAAACTGTGGTGATGTTGAAATGGAGTTTACGATTGATACTACCGAGATGGTCGGTCGTGACGTTGTAATTTACGAGGATATCTATCTTGATGAATTCGGTGATGTATCATTGCTTAAGCACCGTGATATTGCCGATGAGGAACAAACCTTTACGGTTGTTGACCTTTCGACCGCAGCTTCCGATAATGCTGACGGCGACAAGATGGTTGTTGCAGGTGAAAATGCACAAATCAAAGATGATATTTCTTACTGTCTCAAGGCTGGTCGTGAGTTTACGATTGTTGGTACTTTGATGGATAAAGAAACTGGCGAACCAGTGAAGGATGCTAGGGGCGAATCGGTCACTGCTTCTAAGACGTTTACTCCAGACACGAATTGTGGCACTACTTCCCTTGTCTTTGATGTTGATACTTCCGCTCTTGGTGGCCATGATGTGGTAGTCTTCGAAAGAGCCTACGATGATCGCGATGAATTGGCAGTTGAACACGCCGACATTAATGATGAAGGTCAAACGGTTACTATTATTGAAGTTAAGACTACTGCAACTGACAAAGAAGACGGTGACCACTATCTCTTCCCTGGCGATACCGCTACTATTACAGATGAAATTCACTACTGCTTGAAGCCTGGTATGACTTTCGTAATCGAAGGCACTTTGATGGATAAGAATACTGGCAATCTAATTGTGGACAATGAGGGCAATCCAATTGTCTTGACTACTGAAGTTAATCCAGAACAAAATTGTGGCACGACGAGCCTAGAGTTCGAAATCAGCACCAACGAATTGGCCGGACACGATATTGTCGTATTTGAAAAAGTCTACTTAAACGACGTTGAGATTCTTGATCACAGCGATTTGACCGATGAAGATCAGACTGTAACGGTGATTACACTTTCTACTATTGCAGTTGACGCTGCTGATGGCGACAAGTTAGTAATTGCGGACACCGAGTCGGAAATTATCGATACGGTTTCTTATTGCCTCAAAGCTGGCCGCACCTACACCTTGATTGGTGCCTTGATGGATAAGGTAACTGGTGAGTTGGTAAAGGGTGCTGACGGCGAGCTACTAGTAGTCGAAAAAGAGCTTACTCCAGATGAAAACTGCGGTTTTACTACGATGTCATTCACGGTTGATTCTACTGAACTTTACGGACATGACTTAGTGGTATTTGAAGCAGTCAAAATCGATGACAAGCTTATCATTACTCACGAAGATATTGATGACGAGGCTCAGACTGTTAAGATTATTAATATCAAGACGACTGCTTCCGATAAGGCTGGCAATAAATACATCTTATTTGATGCTGAAACTACGATTGTCGATAAGGTTGAATACTGCCTCGTCAAAGATACGACTTATAGATTAGTCGGTACCTTGATGGACAAAGCTACCGGAGAGCCAGTACTTGGCGAAGACGGTGAGCCGATGACCCAAACTGCAACCTTTGGTTCTAACACTGATTGTGGCACAGTAAGTGTAGAATTCAAACTTGACACTACCGAGATGCTTGGTCGCGAATTCGTGGTCTTTGAAACTGTCTATGAGGGCGACGATGAGCTCATCTCCCACGCTGATCTTGAAGATTGGGGCCAGACTGTTGTAATTGCTGGTTACGAAACCTATGCTTCCTATAAAGGCAAAGATAGCAAAGAGCTCGAACTCGAAAAAGGCGAAGTCGTAATTGAAGATGAGGTTAAATACTGCCTTAAGGCCAATCGTAAGTTCACCTTTGTTGGTAGACTGATGAACAAAAACACTGGCGAACCAATCCTTATCGATGGCAAACCAGTCGAACACAAGACTACCTTTACCCCAGAAGAAGACTGCGGCTCGTTTATCGCAACTTACACCTTTGATGTAAGCAAGATTGCGGCTGGCGACTTCATCATCGTAATTGTCGACGACGTCTTTGACGAAAACGGCGACTTGGTCCTTGGCTACCACGATTTGAATAATCAAGACGAAACCGTCATCTTGTCGGTTCCGGACACCGGTGCGCACACCTATGATGCCGGTGGCAGCAGGAGCGATAGAGTGATCGTCGTACTGCTTGGCGCGATGTTCGCCGTGGTGGTAATTATCGTCCGTAGTTGCGGCAAAGCAATTATTGGAGTTAAAAAGTAAAACACCCTACTAAATGACCTAGCACCCCGGCGGTATGCCTCACCGGGGTGCTCTTGATTTTTTATACTTTTTATGCTATAATAAAAAGAGGAAAGTGTTTCGCTATACATTGATTAGGAGGTACATTGCTATGTATGGTGAGTTGAAGATAAAGGATATTCCGAAGCAGGGCTTCGGTGAGCCGTTGCCTCATTTCGAAAAACCGGAGGCAAGCTTTTATGTAGTAAGGGGGGAGAAATATCTTTCCAAAAGAATTCGTCACGCGTGTAACGAAAACGGGTTAAATTGCGTCTTTTTCTGGCGTCCGGCGAATCTCAGATATCCTCGTAAAGATGAGGCTGCACGTATGTACGGCGTCTTCGTTTTTCTCAAACGAGGTGAAACGAAGATTAAGTATCAGTATGAGGAATCTGATGTGCCGGTAGATAGGGCAATTGAATTCATGGGACAGCATGTTAAGCTGTGGCTGTTCTATGTGAACAATGCTCATCATCCTGGCTTACAGTCGGTGATCTCATATGCTGATCGTATTAGCGATCAGATCAGGGACGCTACGCACTACATCCCCGTTCGTGAGGGGATAATTGATGACGGCATTTGCCGTTTTGAATTCAAAGACACAGGGATAATTATCAGTACCCTGAACACTACAAGTGTTCGCAGGATCTGATAATAGCCCAATGCGGCACTTTCCTTTCGGCCACCAGTTTCGACTGGTGGCTCTTTCTTTTTATGTTAATTTGTGGTATAATAAAGATATTGCGGTATTTGCCGCAAAATTTGTTCTTTAAGAAGGTGGTAAAAAATGGATTCGATGACAATTTGGCCAGGACTAGAGGTTCTGATAAGGAAGGAGAAGCTCATTCTGGACGAGGTTTATGACCTTGAACCAGACTTAAGTGAATCAACGGTTCTTTTAGATCGGGTTTACTACTCACAAGTGGTGCAGAATGTGCGTCCGTATGTGACGGCAGAGCTAGCAAAATATCTCGAAGACCACTCAGAAGAGATCTTCGTTTATGCTATGGTGCTAGAAAGCAAAAATGAAGGAAGGTCCGTAGAGGTGACGATTTTACCAAGAGCGCAGTCTACTTGGCTAAAAATCGACAAGGACTTTGGTCCGGTAATTGATCGCGACAGCATCGATGGCAATTGTCTCCAGATACATATTTGGAGGGATGGCTATTCAACTTTTTCCAATCGAGATGGAATTTACTGTTATGAACAGCATGGTTTCTTGGACGATAACGGTATCGTTCTGGTTGGAGAAAAGAGTAAAGATGGTTTTGATCAGTTGCTGAAGAAACTGGAGGAATGTATGAAGTAAGGAGGTATGGAAATGCTAAGGCAATTGGATAGTAACAGCTCTCTGGAAATAACGCTAACGGAATTGAAGTCCGAAAAAGAAATTATGTTCAAAATGAAGCGCGACATGGATGCTGAATATGCTCCAAGTGCCAAAATTGAATATGGCATGAGCGACGGGATTTCACGTCGTTTGCCAGAGATGCTAAAAAAGTACATCGAAGACCACTCATCTGAATTAGTGCTGATTAGTACTACAAATAAGTGGTGGTATGTTGAGGGGAAATCTTTCTCGGAGGAACACTCAATATGCATTTTGCACAAGATTGACGAAGCTATCATCACTCTGCGGTTTCGGTCATTCCCTTTCCCCATTTTAAACAAGACGTTCGTTGATGATTGTTTCGTGATCAAATTCGAGTCCTGTGGGGTCTGCATTAAACCGCCCGCGGTCTTGAAGTTGGGCGATTATGGCATTAGAAGGTCATATGAAAATGGCCAGATGGATGGGGCAATGACGGTGGTCGCAGAACAGTGGCTTCATCAATTCGTAGACATCACCTAAAAGAAGCCACCGGTTCGTCGGTGGCTTTTTCATGGGTTTTATGTTATAATATGCTTATGCGGCGGAATACGTCGTAAATTTGTTCTTTAAAAGGATGGTGAAAACATGGGTAAGAAAAGTTCTATCGCTAGAATAGTGGATTTTACTAGGAGGAAGAGTGGCTTTTTCGTATCGCTCAGCTGCTTGACGCATTTTGGAGCTCTTAGCTATGAGGTAAGGCATCGGTTTGGTAAGGATTTTTATACGATTGTTAACCGGCCGGATTTTATAGAAAGAAACTTTGCTCAGTTTAAGGATGCGCGGAAATGGTTTAATGAGTGGCACTGTATCGAGATTAGAAAGTGGACATTGGACGAGGATGAATTTATTGGCGTAAGCAACGAAATTTGGTTTTTCCATGGCGAACCGGAAGAATATTCCATAGGTTTTATATCAGAGTTTGATGACGAGGCCCCGATATTTAACATGATTGACCATAGATGTTTTGCTTCTGTGTTCAAAGATGATTTCTTGAGACTGAAATGTTGCTACTCTGAATACCGTGAAGAATGGATGTGCCAACTTATGCTTGGTGCGGACAATAACAAGTCGCTAGGTTTTGGCAATTATGTCAAAGAATTCCATTGCGTAGTTAGAGAAGACGAAGGTCTTTCTTTCGTGCTTGCTGAGCCGGTAGTAATAGCGGGAATTCTGCACTTTATGGAGGGAGAAGAAGAAATCGCGTACGACAGGATGGTCAGCAATATGGAACAAGAGTTCAAGGAATCGAAGGGGGAGGAAAAGCAAGATGGCTAACATTGTTGTCGGGAACGGAACCGCAGAGCTATTAGTCAGTGAGAGTATGCACCCTATTATCTCAAGAAAAGACCTTGAAAAAGTCGGTGGGATGATTAGGCTGTATCCGGACAAAGAAAATCCGAGCGAGAGTGAGTTTACCGGATTATGGATCCATGCTTCGGTGAGACCGTTTGTGCCAAGATCTTTTGCGAGATTCCTAAAAAGGAATTCGGACAAATTCATTGCCTATGCATTTAGAGAAAGATCGGAATCCGCCGATGCGGCAACGGTTTTGATTGTTCCCTATTGCGAGGATAGTAAGATTGGTTTTTCCGTCATCAATGATCGTGGGAGTGCTAGATTCGATACGGCAATTTACTACAGATTTGCAACTATTGACATCTACAAGACTCAGAAAGGAGATAACTACGATATCTCGGAGTATTGGGATGATGGCGAAGACGATGTTGCGAGCGGAGAATGTTTTTTTACTGATTTTGACACTGGCGACGTGTGGTATTCTCGCCAAGCCAATAAAGATTTCCAGATACTCAAGCAGAGACTTGAGAAGTGGTATCCTTCATCACCATTAAAAAACCGCTGACCGAAAGGTCAGCGATTTTTTGTTATTTGTTGAAATTATTTCGAATTGCGTTTCTCGATAACTTCTTGAGCTACGTTTGGTGGAACTTCCTCGTAGCCGTAGAGCTCCATTGAGGAAGCAGCACGACCTTGGGACATACCACGGAGGTCACCGGTGTAACCGAAGAGGTTGGCGAGTGGACAGAAGGCTTTGATGAGCTTAGCGCCACCGTTCAAATCTTCCATTTCATCGACGCGGCCACGGCGAGAGTTGATGTCGCCAATGACGTCACCCATGAATTCTTCTGGGGTAGTAATTTCCATCTTCATAACAGGCTCAAGGAGCACTGGGTTAGCGCGCTTGATACCTTCGCGAGTAGCAAGGCTACCAGCGAGTTTGAAGGCGAGCTCGGAGGAGTCGACATCGTGGTAAGAACCATCGTAGAGGGTAGCTTTGATATCGACTACTGGGTAACCAGCGATGACGCCGCCAGCGAGGGTTTCTTCAACACCTTGTTGAACTGGTTTGCGGTATTCCTGAGGAACCACACCACCTTTAATCATATCGATAAACTCGAAGCCTTTACCGGTTTCGTTTGGCTCAAACTTAATCCAGACGTCACCATATTGACCGTGGCCACCAGACTGTTTGACGTGTTTGCCTTGAGCTTCGGCAGTGCCACGGATAGTTTCACGGTAGGCAACTTGTGGAGCGCCAGTGTTAGCTTCAACGCCATGCTCACGTTTGAGACGGTCGATAATAATCTCGAGATGAAGCTCACCCATACCAGAAATAATGGTTTGGCCAGTTTCTTCGTCGGTGTGGACGCGGAAGGTTGGATCTTCTTCGGCCATCTTGGAAAGACCGATGCCCATTTTTTCTTGGTCAGCTTTGGTCTTTGGCTCAACAGCGATTGATACTGGTGGATCTGGGAATTCGATAGACTCAAGTAGGATTGGGGCGCTTGGGGCACAAAGAGTGGTACCAGTAGTAACATTCTTAAGGCCTACCACAGCGGCAATATCACCGGCGCCAATCTCAGAAATATCTTTACGGTCGTTAGCGTGCATACGAACGAGGCGGCCGATACGTTCCTTGTCACCAGTAGAAGCGTTAAGGACAGTATCACCAGACTTCAAAGTACCAGCGTAGACGCGGATGAAGATAAGTTTACCGACGAATGGATCGGTTGCAATCTTGAAGGCAAGAGCGGTAAGAGGCTCTTTGTTTTCGGCTTTGCGGATAATCTTATCGCCAGACTTTGGATCGGTGCCAACGGTTTGACCTTGGTCACGATCGAGTGGGCTTGGAAGATAATCGGTCATGAGGTCGAGAACTTTTTCGACGATCACACCACGACCATCGCCACCGGTAACTAGGAAGAAGTCACCATCAAGTACGCGCTTGCGGAGAGCAGCTTTAAGTTCTTCGGTAGTAATAGATTCTTCACCTTCAGAGAAGTATTTATCCATGAGAGCTTCATCAGCTTGGACAGCCTCTTCGACGAGCAATGAACGAGCATTTTTGGCTTTTTCAACCATGTCGGCTGGAATTTCACCAACGGTAAGCTCGTGGTCAGCATAATCTTTGTAGGTGTAAGCTTTCATATCGACAAGGTCGACAACACCGCAGATATCTTTTTCGAAACCAATTGGAAGGTGGATGGCTACAGCATTCTTAGACAAACGTTTGTGGATAGATTCGAGAGATTTGTAGAAATCGCCACCGATTTGGTTGATTTTGTTGACGAAACAAATGCGTGGCACGCCGTACTTGGTAGCTTGACGCCAAACAGTTTCAGACTGAGCTTCGACGCCCATCTTGCCATCGAACACGACGACGGCGCCGTCGAGCACGCGGAGAGAGCGTTCCACCTCGGCGGTAAAGTCGATGTGGCCCGGGGTATCAATAATGTTGATTTGGTGACCTTTCCAGTAAACGGTAACAGCAGCGGAAGTAATGGTAATACCGCGTTCCTTTTCCTGTTCCATCCAGTCAGTATCAGCACCACCGGTGCCGCCCTTGACTAGGTCGATTTTGTGTTTGAGACCTGTGCGGTAAAGAATAGCCTCAGAGGTCGTGGTTTTGCCTGCGTCAATGTGAGCAATAATACCAATATTGCGGAGCATTGAAAGGTCTTTAATTTCGTTAGCCATGGTTTTCCTTAATTATTTTTAACATTAAAAATATAGACTTCCCTCATTCTATCATAATCTTCGCTATTTTAAAAGGGGTTAAAAGTTGTTTGACGCCTGTTTTCCTGATGCGAGGCGGTTTTCCATGTACTCGTGGGCCTTAATCTCGTATTCGTCGGTGTATTTGATGACCGGAGCGTCGTCGCCGTACTTGGTTTTAAGAGCGGTATTTAAGATAAGGTTATTAAAAAGCGGGTTCTTTGGGAGGATTGGACCGTGTGAGTAGGTGCCAAAAACGTTTTTATAGTGCACGCCTTCGGTTTTATCTTCCCCGTTGTTGCCATTGCCAGAAATTACAGTGCCGAGTGGCTCGACTTTTGAGCCAAGATAGGTACGGCCGGAGTGATTTTCGAAGCCGACAATCTCGCCAGCTTTGTCAACATTAAAAGCATAGTTGCCGATTTTGCGCTCTTTGCCGCCAACGGTATAAAAATCAATGGCACCGATGTAATTTAAGCGCTTGCCGTCCCAGGTTTGGTAGTAGCGGCCGAGCATTTGGTAGCCGCCGCAAATAGCAAGAAAAGTTTTGCCGGCCTCGATGGCTTCTTTAATACATTCGTCGTTGCCGGTTTCTTTAAGTTCGCGACTTAAAATTTCTTGCTCAAAATCTTGTCCGCCGCCCACAAAGAAGATATCGTATTTTTTCCAATCCAGGCGGTCGCCTAGCACGATATTATCGACACTGCATTTGATGTTGCTAGCCTCGAGATGTTTGACCATAGCTTTAATGTTGCCAAGATCGCCATACAAATTAAGTAGGTCTGGGTAAAGGTGGCAGATTTTAATTGATTTAGTCATAGAACTCCTTAATTTCGACGCGCTCGGCGATTTTACGGCGAATTTCAAACATGGCGGTGTAGGTCTGGAAGACGAAAGTTTCGAGTTCGGATTTTTGTACGAGGTCGAGCAGTTCGTCGTAATCTTTAATGACAGTTACTTTTTTCATGTCGAAGCCAGCGTATTCAAAACGCATAGCAAGCTCATTGGCGCGGATGCCGGTAAGATAAATATTCTCGAATTGTTTGCCGGATTCTTTGGCTAAAGTTTCAAAATCAACGTCCCAAATCCACGAGATATCGGTGCCGTCGGCGATGCGATCGTTTAAGGCGAAAATGGCCTGGGATTTTTTTGGGTTATTAATAACGAGATTGATAACTTGGTTGAAACCGGCCGGGTTTTTGACAAGGAGCATTTTGAGTGGAGTGTTCCCCATCATGATGTTCTCGGTGCGACCGAAGCTAGCGGAAGTTTGCTCGAGGGATTTTTTGGCGAGTTCATCGTCGATGCCGGCAGCGCGGGCGAAGGCGAGAGCGGCTAAGGCGTTATAGATATTGTAGGCACCTGGAAGGTTGATTTTAAGGTCGAATTTAGTCGTAGAATCAATAGCAAAGGTGGAACTTTCAAGGTCGGCTTTAATAATTTTGCTTAGTCTAACGTTTGGAGTTTGACGTTTGTAACCACACTCTTTGCAATAGAAGTCGCCAAGGTGGGCAAAAGTTTTATAGTGGTATTTATACGGATGTTGGCAATTGATGCAGTAGGTTGCATCAGAAAGTTCATTGGCAGTTTTCTTATAAAGTGGACCAGAAGTACCGAACCAAATAACCTCGTTTTTGGTAGATTCGGTGACGATAGATGAAGTAAGTGAGCAGTCGGCGTTAAGACAAAGTTTGGCTTCTGGCTGGTTTTTGACGGCGGTCTTGATAGCGTTTAAGGTGTTTGAAACTTCACCGAAGCGGTCGAGCTGGTCACGGAAGATATTGGTTACGACTGCGTAATCAGTCTTAATTAAAGTGCTAATTTGGCGAAAAGCAGCTTCATCGCATTCGATCAGGGCATGGGTATAACCGTGCTTGTTTTTGATGCTGACATATTCGGCAAAAGTAGCAATAATACCAGATTGAATATTGGCTCCAGATTTGTTCGTAAAAAATTTAATGCCGGCGTCTTCCAAAATTTGACCAATCATTTTGGTCGTGGTGGTTTTGCCGTTGGTGCCGGTAACGATAATAATCGTTAAACCCTCGGATAATTTGGTGAGGATTTTAGAATCGATTTTTTTGGCGATGCGGCCAGGTAAATTCGTGCCACCGCGCCCCATTTTACGGAGAGCGGAACTGACAAGTCGACTAGAAAAGGCAGCAAAATTAGCTTTTAAATCCATAAGTATATTTTAGCACATTAAATTAAGGCTGTGACGCCGTAAGTGATAGCGAGGACGACGGCGCCAGCGATAAACACGCCAGCGATAATAGCAAGCATAGATGGTTTAAATTTCATTTTAAAGCAGCTAGCGACAAGTGCGCCGGTCCAAGCACCGGTACCAGGAAGTGGGATAGCGACTAAGATAATCAAGCCAAGCCAACCGTATTTATCGACTTTGGTGTGATTTTTGTTGGCTTTTTCTTCGAGCCAGGTGATGAGTTTTTTGGTGTGTTTTTTGTCGCGCAGAAAATCAAAAACTTTCGGTACTAAAAGTAGCAAAAACGGAATTGGTAAAAGGTTACCAATGACGGCGAGACCGGCGGACAAAAGTGGCGCTAATCCCCTAGCGACACCAAAAGGAATGGCGCCGCGAAGCTCGATAACTGGCACCATGGCAATTAAAAGTGTGAGGATGATTGAAGTGACCATTTTAGGCTAATTTCTTCTTAAGAATTTCTTGCACTGCGGATGGATTGGCTTTGCCGTGGGATTCCTTCATGACTTGGCCAACGAGGAAGCCGATAACTTTCTGTTCCCCGTTCTTGTAGTCTTCTTGGGCTTTTTTAGTTTCTGGCTTTGCAAGAACGGTGTCAACGATAGCTTCGAGCGCGCCGAGGTCGTTTTCCTGGATAACGCCGAGTTCTTTGGCGATAGTTTTAGTATCTTTGAAATGCATTTCTGGATCAAAGAATTTAAGGAAGACTTCCTTGGCGGCAGTAGAGCTAAGCTCGTTCTTATCATTCATAGTGACGAGCTCTTCAAGCTGATTTTTAGAAGGTAAATCGTCGTTTAGAAGGCTGGTATTTTCTTCAGCAAGAAGCACGGAGGTAAACCAGTTGGCAACTTTCTTAGTAGCAAAGTCGTCGACTTCGGCGAGTTTAGCAATGAGGTTTGGATAATCAAGTAAAATTTCGAGTGTATCGTTTGGTAAACGGCCATCGAGTTTGGCGCGGTAATCAGCTGGCATCAAAGGCAATTTGGCGATTTCTTCAGCAATAAATTCATCGGTCAAATTAACTGGTGGTAAGTCTGGCTCCGGCATATAACGATAATCTTTGGCCTCTTCCTTACTGCGTTGGCCGGTAGTTTCGCCAGTAGCATCGTTCCAGCCACGGGTTTCCTGAATAACTTTTTCACCAGCTTCGAGTACTTTGGTTTGGCGTTTGATTTCGTATTCAACGGCACGCTCAACCGAACGGAAACTGTTTAGATTTTTGGTTTCAGTACGAGTGCCAAGTTCGCCTTCTGGAGCAATCGAGACGTTCACGTCAAAACGCATGTTGCCATTGTAAAGATCACCATAAGAAACGCCGGCAAAAGTCATTAAACGCCAGAGTTCTTTACAATAGTCGTGTGCGTCGGTGGCAGAGTGAATATCTGGCTGAGAGACGATTTCGATGAGTGGCGTATCGACACGGTTTAGATCAACGAGCGAATAAGTGTCAAAATGGGTAAGTTTACCAGCATCACCTTCAAGGTGGGCATGCTCGATACGAACGCGATTGCCGCTTGGTAGATCGACATAACCTTCGCCGATGATTGGATGATAGAACTGAGTAATTTGATAACCTTTTGGTGAATCTGGGTAGAAATAATGTTTACGATCGAAGCGTGAATAATTATTGATTTTACAGTTCATAGCGCGGCCGGCACGGATGGCGAGCTTGATTGCTTCCCCATTTAGTCTTGGCAACATGCCAGGAAGTGCGTAATCAACTGGTGAGACGCAGGAGTTTGGTTCTTTGCCGCGAGCATCATTATCAATTTCTGAAAAAAGCTTAGTCTTGGTGGACAACTGAACGTGGCATTCAATACCGATGGTTGGAATATATTTCATTAGATGGCTCCTAGATCTTTTAAAGCTTTTTTATAGACGTCGAGTGCGTTGCTGGCTTTTTCGTAAGTGATTTCGAAATCTGGTTCGTGTGCGATAGTATTGCGAAGCTTGTGAGCATTCCAGACAGAATTGATATTAGAAAATCTTTGGCCAGAACGCTTCAAGCGGTCGCCCATAGTTTTGCCCGGAATACCGGCTTCGTTCATAGCGCGGTCAAGAAGTTTGTCGGCTTCGATTACGGCAAGACTACAGCTTGCGGAGTTGTTTTTAACTAATTTATTTTCAATAGCAAGAAAACGTGATTGATAATATTCGATATCAAAGTGGTGAGAGCGTTTGCCAGTTAAGAGAATAGCGAAGAAGATCAAAATGCCAATGATGATAATGGCGGAAATGAAAGGAATTACAGAATCCATTAAGCGAGCTCCTTTGCAAATTCAATTAGAGTTTTATCGCTGCGGCGTGGACCGAGGATTTGAAGACCGATCGGCAAACCAGTTTCGGTTTTACCGGCCGGAATGGCGAGGCCTGGGATACCGGCAAGGTTAATTGGCACAGACATGACGTCTTCGAGGTACATTGCAATCGGATCGTTAACTTTTTCACCAAGTTTGAAGGCTGGGTTTGGGGCAACCGGAGTAAGAATGACATCACATTTTTCGAAAGCTTTTTTGTATTCATTGATGATAAGCGTGCGAGCTTTGGCAGCTTTCAAGAAATAGGCGTCATAGAAGCCAGAGCTTAACACGAAGTTGCCGATCATGATGCGGCGTTTGTTCTCCTTCATGAAGCCTTCGTTTCTGGTGTCGCCATAGATTTCGTCGAGCGAGTGGGCTTTGCCTGAACGGAGACCATAACGGATACCGTCGTAGCGGCTGAGGTTGCTGGCGATTTCGGCTGGGCAGATAATGTAGTAAACGGCCAAAGCGTGTTTTAAGGTTGGCATGTCGAGCTCGACAATTTCGAAACCTTTTTCTTTCAATTTTTCACATTCTTCTTTGAGGTGGGCACGAATTTCTGAGTCGACTGAATCGTTATCAAAATCTTTGATGATGCCAACTTTTTTAACTTTTTTAGCTGGGGTTTCGTCATAGAAATCTGGCAAGGTAGTAAGATCTTTTTCGTCGCGTTTGGCGCAGATGGACATGAGTAAATCCATGTCTTCTGGAGTTTTGGTAAAGAAACCATCAGTATCAAGTGAGCTAGCCATTGAAACTACACCATATCTAGAAGTAGCGCCGTAGGTTGGTTTGAGGCCATAAACGCCGTTAAATGAAGCTGGTTGGCGAATTGAGCCGCCAGTATCAGAACCAGTTGCGAATTCGACGATATCGAGCGCAACGGCTACGGCTGAACCGCCGGATGAGCCGCCAGCAACACGGGTGTTATCGTAAGCGTTTAGGGTTGGGCCGAAATAGGAGTTCTCAGTGGATGAGCCATGAGCAAAAGAGTCCATGTTAACTTTGCCGATCAAGATAGCGCCTTCGGCTTCGAGTTGTTCAACGACGGTGGAAGTGACTGGGGCTACGAATGGTTCCAAAATGTGTGACGATGCAGTAGTTTTAGTTCCCTTCACCAAGTAGTTGTCTTTGGCAACAAATGGGACGCCAGCGAGGCGGCCAACTGGTTCGCCCTTCTCGATTTTGGCGTCAATGGCGGCAGCTTTTTCTAGAGCTTCGTCGGCGTAGATAGAAGTAAAAATGTTATAGCTTTTGAAAAAGTCGGCTTTGGTCAAAGCATCTTGGACGAGTCTGGTAGCGGTGATGGTTTTGTTTGCGGTTTTCATTACAATACTTTCGGAACCTTAATTTGATTATTTTTTTCTTCGGTAGTGAGGGCGAGGAGTTCTTCGCGGTTGGCATCCATTGGTTTAATTTCGTCGTCACGCCAAACGTTTTCCATTTCAAAAACTTGGTAGGTTGGCTCAATGCCTTCGGTGTTGAGTGAGCTGAGTTCAGAAATATAGTTGACGATACCTTTAAGATCGCCTTCAAGAGAGTCTAGCTCTTCGTCGCTCATTGAAAAATCCGACAAAGCAGCCAAATGTTTTAAGTCCTCGCGGGAAATATCCATGAAACAAATTATACCATCTATTTGAGATTTTTAAAGAGAGTTTTCTTAATTTTAGCAATAATCGGTGTAGCTTCTTTAAGATTCAAACAATAGCTAGCAATGAGATAAGCAATCATGCTGACGACGGCAATCAGGAGGAATTTTGGTGCAGTGATTACGAGGGAGGTATCAGAGGCCATGAGTGGCATAAACTTGACCAAAGCATAAGATACACAACCGCAGATTAATGTAGCGAGCAACATACGTGAGAAGGCGCGCCAGAAGCCCCTGTTTAAGAGTTGGTAGCCGGAGCGTTTATGGAGCAAGGTCAAAAGAATAATAATTTCTACGACGGCGCCGATAGATTGGGCATAGCCGAGACCTTCAACGCCAAAGCCCATAAAGTAGAAAGCGGCAGAAAGACCCATGGTGAGGCCGATGGCAAAAATACTAACAATGAATGGGGTTTTAGTGTCTTGATTGGCATAGAAGCCGCGTGATGCGATGTGAAAGACAGAACGTGCAAAAATGGCTAAGACAAGCGATGCAAGCACTGAAACAATGACTGAGTTGTTGCTGCCGTTGCCAAGGTTGCTAATAAAGCTGACCACGTAGCCACGAGCAAAGAAAGCGATGGTGGTAACTGGTAAAGAAATCCAAATAATCGTACGCAGGGCCGTACGGAAAGTGTTGTAATAAGTTTGCTTGTCTCCGGCACCGATTTCTTCAGTAAGTTTCGGGAAGAAGGCGGTAGAAATAGCTACGCCAATTAATGTAACTGGCATTTGGTGCAAGGAAGTTGCCTGGTTGAATGAGCGGATGGCGCCAGCGCCCATACGTGATGCGAGGTTGGTGCTGACGATAGAGTTAGCGTAATCGATTCCCTGGTCCAAAGAACGGGCTGGAAGAAGTTTCAAAATTGAACGGAAACCTTGGTTTTTCCAGTAAATTTTGCGTTCATAATCCATGCCGAGACCAAACATACCAATAAGGCTGACAATGAGCTGTAAAATTGCGCCAAAGATAACGCCGATCGCAACGCCCATGATACCGCCGTCGAATAATTGAATGCCAAAGAGATTAATGCCATTGGTAAATACTGTGATACCAAGAATAATGCCAACGTTGTAAATAGCCGGAGCGAACGAATAGAAGACGAAGCGTCCTACCGCTTGCTGGATAGAAGTAATTACTGTAGTGATTGAGAACAAGAATGGGTTGATGGCGATCACGCGGGTCATATTAATGGCAAGAGCCATACCTGATTCGTCGAGACCTGGACTGACGACATAGCGGATTAAAGGATCGGCAAAAATCATAATAAGAATGCTGGCGATAAGGGTAACGAACCCATGAGATTAAGTAAGCTAGAAGAAAGTTCCCAAGCCGATTTCTTGTTACCAGAGGCGAGGCGTTGGTTGAAGACTGGAATAAATGAAACCGCCAGAGCGCCGGAGGTCAAAATAAAGAACATAAAGTCTGGGATAGTGAAAGCGGCCGTGTAAGCGTCGACGCCGGTTGGGTAAGTACCAAGATAATAAGTGTTAAGTAAACGATCGCGAAAAAGACCAAGCAGAGCAGAAATAAGCGTGGAGCTAGCCAAAATGACAGCGGCGGTTTTAACAGATAGACGCATATTGGCGAGCGCAACAACAGAACGGAATTTAAATCGTTTCATTATGTTTTATTATACACTACGATTTTATTTTTCGACGAGTTTAATCAGCTTTGCGTGTAAAACTGCGCGGTCGTTGGTGCCGATACATGTGGAGAGGGTCAAAATCTTGTCGCGTGGTCCAATTTCGGTATTAAAGTCATAGGCACTGCGCTTTTTGATCATGTCGGCAAATTCCATAAAGTGGGTATCGTTATTAAAGTTGGTCGTAATATAGTCGTTAGTTTTTGGGATGCGGTAGACGCTAAAGACGCGCCAAAGCGAACTGTTCTTTTCTGTTGTAATTTTTACAACATGGTTATCTGGATTGCTTTGCCAATCTTCACCTAAAACGTTTTGTAAAGACCCGAACATTGAACCGTCGACGCGTCCATGTGCATAGATGATTTGATTGCGATCGGAAAGGGTTGGTGTATTGCGATAATCTAGGAAAACCCAGCCGGCGTCAGACCAGTGTCCATCAAAAGTGTGGTTCAAATAGAAATCATTATTGTTGGTTTGAACAAAAGGATAATTGATATTGGTACCCGGTACGTAAATCCAGCCACGCGTATTAGCATTGGTAGCTTTGAGATTGTCCAAATCGGCATCGATAAGATTAAAAGCTAAATAGCGATAATCACTAGATGATAGGGTGATAGAGTCGTCGGTGGCTTCATCGTATTTAACCTTATTGTCTTTATCGGTTTCGTTGATGGATGTAATAGTGGTGTCTGCTTGAAGTTGGGCGATAGTTTCGTTGGTGATGTCTGATTCTGCTTTCCAACGAATAATTTTGTATCCGCTAAATAATATCAAGAAAAGCAATAATGCCGTAACGCCAGCATAAACTAGGCCTCTGGCTATAACGTGCGGATCACTTTTAATATCGAATTGTTTTTCGACCTTAATTTTTTTGACACCATTAAAGCCGCGCGAGTTTCCCCGCGCGACTTTTTTATCTGGTTTATATGATTCAACGTTTCGCAAGGTAGCGCCTATAAGCAAAGATGGCGGACGAAGCCACGAAAATCGCTACATAAATATATACTGCGTCGAGAGTGTCTGGGGTGCCAGGAGTTTTGCTACCGTCACAGTTGGCGGCGGCAATGTTGACTGGGCCTTTGACTTTGTAGTTGGTGGTAGTACTAGAAAGAGCCTGTTTGGTGATTTCTACGCTACCGTTTTTGGCACAAAGCTTAGATGCGATTTCGATAGCATCGGTTTCTTGGCTAGTAGCACGATGGGTTACAGTGATTTCTTCAACGAGATCGACGACCGCATTGGCGGTGATTGATAGTTTAGGGGTTGCGGCACTGCCGGTTGTTACTGTGCTGTCAGGAGTGACCCTGATGTTGGTAACTTTGAGTTTGCCATCGATGGTGAGGGCGCTGTCAGACTTAAGAAGAGTAAGAGAGTTGGTTTTGGAACCAGTCTTAACTGTGACTGCTACGCCTTCAATTGTGACGTTGCCAGTAACACCGTTGAGTGTAAGTACGCCATCGGCGTAGGTGGCAGTGTTAGCTGCGTTTTTACCGGAAGTAGAAATCTCTTCCGTGCCGACTTTGACGCTTGCGGCAAATGCGTTAGTTGGAAGGATGGCGAAGAATGCTGCAACAGCAAAGCCAATTCCTAACTTAACCTTAGAAATTTGTTTCATGGAGTTATCCCTTTTTATTATTAATATGACCTTATTATGTTTCTATTATATTGCTAATGTTTTTTAAAGTCAATGATTTTTTTTAAAATTATAATGCTATAATATATATACATATGAAGAAAAAGAGTGAAGTTATTTTGCCGGCCAAAACCAAGAAGGTAGAGGTCAAGAAAGAAGAGATTAAAAAACCTAAAAAATCTCTTAAAGAGGCTGTAAAGCCAAAGAAAAAGATGAATTTGTACTCAAATTTGAGTTACAAGAAAAAAGTTAAGAAAGAAGCCGCTCAGCGTAAGCGCGCCGAGGAATTAGCCAAGCTTCCGAAAGAACCATGGAAGCGCTTCTTTGCTAGACTTGCACCAAAACGCGTATTTAAATGGTGGTTCTCTTGGCGTGGTCAAAAAGCCATTCTTAAATTCTGCGCGGCATGTATTTTGCTCTTCATTATCTTCATCGGTGGCCTTTTCCTTTATTATAAAAAGGATCTTCAAGAGATCAAACTTAATGAAATGCAAATTTCCGAGACCGTTAATACTTATCTAGACCGTAATGGCAAAGTACTCTGGAAAGATACCGGTAATGAAGACTATCGTCTCGTGATTGATGGCTCCGAAATGAGTGAGTATGTCAAACAAGCTACAATCGCTATCGAGGATAAGAGCTTCTATGAACACAGCGGTGTGGACTTCAAAGCTTTGATTCGTGCAGCTTGGTCAACGGTGTTTGGTCACCAAGTTCAGGGTGGTTCTACTTTAACTCAGCAGCTTATTAAGCAAGTTTACTTCTCTGATGAGGCTCAAAGCGAAAACCGTGGCGGCCTTACCCGTAAGATTAAAGAGTTGATTCTTGCGGTCGAGCTCGAACGTATGTACTCAAAAGAAGAGATTTTGACGATGTATCTCAATCAGTCTCCTTACGGTGGTCGCCGTAACGGTGTAGAATCTGCTGCGCAGACTTATTTCGGCAAGACGTGTGCCGATTTGACTTTGGCTGAAGCTGCTTTACTTGCGGCTATCCCAAACAACCCAGGTAGATACAATCCATATAACGAATATGGTAATGAAGAATTGATTGAGCGCCAACACAAGACTCTCGATAACATGGTTGAAATGGGCTATATTACTGCGGAAGATGCTGAGGCAGCTAAAGCTGTGCCGATTCTTGACACGATTAAACCAGAATCTAGCCAATATTCCGACATGCTTGCTCCACACTTTGTGCTCGAGGTAAAGTCTCAGCTTGAAGATAAATATGGTATTTCCACAATGCGTGCTGGCGGTTGGACGATTACTACTACTCTTGACTATGATTTGCAAAAGGTGGCTGAGGAATCGATGGATTATGGCATGCAATGGAAGTATTTGACTGATGGTGATAACTTGGCCTTAGTATCGGTCGATGTAGAAACTAGCCAAGTTGTAGCTATGATTGGTTCAATTGACTTCAATAACTCAGAATACGGTGAGCTCAACGCTACTACGCAGCTGCTAGAGCCAGGTTCTTCGATTAAGCCAGTACTCGATTATGCCCCGCTCTTTATGGAGCGTGAAGGTATGAACTATGGCCCTGGTACTTATCTCAAGGATGAGAATATTGATGCGATTTATTGTAATGGCTACACTAACGGTGGCTGTCGTTTGCGTAACGCGACCGGCATCTTCTACCCAAGCGCTTATATTCGTCAGTCCCTCGGTAGCTCACTTAACATTCCAGCTGTAAAAGCTCTGTATATTAACGGTATCGAAAACTCTCTCGATATCCTACATCAACTCGGTGACGTTTCTTATTGTTCATACGGCGAGACTGCCGGTCTTTCGATGGCAATCGGTTCTGGCTGTCGTGTGAGAATGGTGGAGCATGCTAATACCTACGCTTCCCTTGCTCGTGGCGGCGCCTACAAAGATTTGTCATATGTGCTTGAGGTCAAGAACTCTTCTGGTGATGTGATTGAAAAATGGGAAGACAAACCGGCCAAACAAGTTGTCGACCCACAAGTTGCTTACATGGTTTCAGATATCTTGAGCGATCCTACCGCACGTCGCGTGATGGGTTGGTCTGGTTATGAATATGGTTTCAATGTCCCTGGTGTTTGGACCGCCTGTAAGACTGGTACTACAACTACGGCCGTTAACTTGACCGCTAAGGACTCTTGGCTCGTAAGCTATTCATCCGCAATTTCAACGGCTGTCTGGAACGGCAACCACGATGGTTCTGGTATGAACTTGGCCGATTCAAGAATTTTGCGTGAATGGATGGGTAACTATATGGAACGCGCCCACAAAGAAGTTTTGTCGAGCGAAGGCAAATGGTCTGAGGGCGATCAACCAGCTCGTCCAGCCGGCATTAAGACCTTGACCGTCAATGGTCGCACTGATATTTGGCCAAGCTGGTACGATGCAGAAAAGAGTTCTGGTAATTCTAAAGAGACTTTGACCTTTAACCGTTACAACAAGTTGCTCGCTACCGAATGTACGCGTGAAGATTTTAAGATTGCTATCGAAGCAACTAAGTTTGTCGATCCGGTCAGCAAGAAAGAAACTTGGACGGTTTCTGATGAATCTTATGACAAGGATACTCCGGATACCTGCGATTACACGCCACCTACGGTTACTTTGAGCTATAGTGGTAATAAGTTGATGGCAAATATTGTACGTGGGACTTACGATGCGCCAAATTATGCTTTGTATGTGGATGGCCAAGAAAAGAGTGTCTCGGTAGGTGCCGATGGTACCGTTAACGGCTACACTCTGACTGGCAAAGAAACCTCAGTAAAGATTATGGTCACCGATACTGCTGGCTATACCGTTACTGACGAGCTGACCTTCGAGAAGGATACTGGCGGCGGCGAGTAATTGACGCCTTTGGGCTAGTTGTTTTAGGGGGGTTAACGATTTTTGCAAAAATCATTTTTCCGGCAGAAGTTTCATAAATTTTGGCGAACTCTACTTCTAGAGTTTCGCCAATTTTATTAGCGGCTTTATCAACAACCACCATGGTACCGTCTTTGAGATGACCAACTCCTTGGCCTGGGTTTGAACCGCTGGTGAGGATTTTGACGGAGAATTTTTCGCCTGGAAGAAAATCGTTACGAAGAGCCAGGACCAAATCGTTAAGATTTAGGGTTTCGATTTTTTCAGCGGCGGCACGTTTGATTAGGTTGTAATCAAGGGTCAAAATGGTGCCATGATTGGCTTTGGCGAATTTCAAAAGTTCTTCGTCAACTTTTTTGTTTCCTTCGCCGTCATCGATGATCTCGGTGTTAAAATAGATGACACGCTCGAGCTCGCTGGCTACTTCGAGGCCGGCACGAGCGCGAGTGCGTTTTTCGGAGTCTTT
This sequence comes from Candidatus Saccharimonadota bacterium, assembly GCA_017519305.1. Lineage (GTDB taxonomy): Bacteria > Patescibacteriota > Saccharimonadia > Saccharimonadales > Saccharimonadaceae > Nanosyncoccus. The sequence goes on along the minus strand of JAFWSN010000001.1, from coordinate 333,053 downwards.
ACTATCAGCGAGTAGCTGAAGTTCTTTTAAAACGCTGCGTAAAATTACGAAGTCTTCTTTTAAAAACCCGGTTTTCGCAACGCTCAAGATACGGCCGTCGATGAGGGCCGAGGTGTCGACGTAAATTTTTTGTTTATTAGAGCTGATAATTGGTTTATGATTCTTAATCAGAAGCACAGTAGTTTCGGATAGAGTCAAAATTGTAATAATTAAAATAAATAATTCCATGCCATTATCATAGCATATTTGCTACGATATGATATCTTCGCCAGTGGCAACGGCGTGAGCGTGGTTCTCGGCTAATTTCTGTTGATAATTTTCTACTAGGTCTGGCCTACGATAAAGTGTAGCCACGTCGATAGCAAGATTATAGCGCGAAGCACTGTTTCTGCGAAGCATTTCCATCGGCGTAGTAGTGGATCCTTCCTCAATAAAGCCATGGATGCGAATGCGCCCTTTTGCTGCATAATTTCCAAGGATAGTTGCTAAGGTTTCTGGATAACCGTGAAAGTTTGCAAGAATTGGTTTATTTGGAGTAAAGAGTTCGGCAAATTCTTCTTTGGTCATTTTGTCGTCGGTGGTGCCGATGGCTCGATATGACAAGGCATTAAGATTAATACAGCGAATGCGAACGTCCGGCATATCTCGGTTAATAATTTTGATAGCTTCAACAACTTCGTTGGTAACAAGGTCGCCGGCGCCTACCATGATAAGATCTGGATTGGTATCAGAATATTTTTCCATGACTAATGCGCCATGATTTTTAGCCTGTTTGCTGGCATCTTCCCTAGCAAGATAACGTGGTTCGTCGTGTTTATTAAATGTTGTAAGATTTACAACATTTTCAGATGAAGTCATAAAGTTGAAGGCTGCTTCGGCAGCGATATCATCGAGTGGGAATAGACAGTTGACGAGGTTTGATGGTACGGCGAGGAGGGTTGAAATAAGAGCCGGTGATTGATGGGTGAAGCCGTTATGGTCTTGGCGCCAGCAGGTGGAAGTTGACAGTAAGTTGACGGCCGGTAAAGGTTTACGCCAATTGGCTTCTTTGCATTGTTTAATAAACTTAATTTGTTGCAAAATTTGTGAGGCAGCAACGCTGAAGAAAGCTTCGTAGCTACCCATCATGGCTGGTTCGCCATTCATTAAGTGGCCAGTCATTACGGAAAATAGGACATTCTCGGAAAGCATTTCGATAATGCGGCCGTTTTTGCTTTCTGGTAAATCCCACTCTTCTTTTGGTAAAGCCCAAGCACGTTTTTCAACTTCAAAAATCTGTTCAAAACGATTTGAGGTGGTTTCGTCTGGTGAGAAGAAATAGAAATGACTGTTTTTGGCAAGTTCAAAAGCTAGGAGTTCGCCAATTTTTTTGGCTGGCGAATGCAATTCTGGTGCAACTGGGCGGTATTTCATGAAGCCATCGATCAAATTAGGCATAACGAACCTCCTCCAATCCTTCTTTAAGAATCTTATCGAAGCGATATGACTTCAGCCATTCTTCTAGGGTATCTAGCTCTTTTTTGTCGGTCTTGACGGCTTTTAGCGGGATCTGGTGCGCCATTTGGTGACGGTTTGGACCGGTTGCGCCCTTTTCGGTTTTTAGGATATAGAATGGGTTTTTAGTGCCATTTTCTAGGGCAATCTGGAAGGTTTCTGGCTCGTCGCCGTCAATTAAGACTGGCGTATAGCCGAAGCCGCGAATCAATTCGTTTAATTCTCTCTCGGATTTGCGAGCATAGATTGATGGGGCGGAAATTTTGTACCCATTGAGATGAAGGATTGGGATTACTTGACCATTTTTAGATCCGGTAAGAAGATTTTTGAGATTGAGTGATGCAAGTGCAGTGGCAGTTTCGAGTTCGCCGTCGCCAATTAATACTGCAATAGTTTTTTCTGGATGGCCGAGCGCTACGCCGTAAGCGTTAGCGAGAGCGTAGCCAAGTTCGCCACCTTCAGTAATGACGCCCGGAGTGAACGGGCTAGCATGGGAAGGAAAACCATTTGGCCAAGAGAAATTTTTGCAAAGATAAGCAATGCCAGATTCATCAATAGTGGCTTTTTCGTCGACTTTGAGGAGTTCGCCGTCTAAGAATAAATTAGCTTGCAAGGCTGGAAAGCCGTGGCCTGGGCCAAGCACAAATGAAAAGTTTTCGTCGTCAGAATAGAATGCCTTGAGGTTCGCATAAGCAACGTTAATGCCGTGGCAGGTGCCCCAGTGACCAAGTAGGCGTGGTTTAATATCATCAAAACTAAGAGATTTTTTTAGCAAGAAATTATCTTTTAAAAAGAGTTGCGCAACAGAAAGATAATCGCAGGCACGGATGCGCTTTTTGATTTTTTCAACAGATTCAATACTAGAGTTGCCCAACCCGCTCATGCTATTAATTATAGCATAGTTTTCTTGCGATGACCGCCAAATTCAATGAATTCATTAATGCGGGTGATTTCGTCGCGAAGAGCGGCGGCTTTTTCGAATTCGAGGTTAGCAGCGGCGAGCTTCATCTTGGTAGTAAGATCTTTGACGAGGCTTGGTAATTCGTCTTTTGGAATTTTACGAATGTCGAGCTTATCTTCTTTGAGCTTTTCTGGGATGATAGCACGAAGTCCGGCACTGATTTCCTTTTCTACCGAATGTGGAGTGATGTGATTTTTCTCGTTGTATTCATGCTGAATTTCGCGGCGACGGTTGGTTTCGGTGATGGCAACTTCCATTGATTTGGTAATGTTGTCGGCATACATGATAACTTTACCTTCGACATGACGAGCGGCACGACCGATGGTTTGAATGAGCGCAGAATCGGAGCGAAGGAAGCCTTCTTTGTCGGCGTCGAGAATTGCAACGAGCGATACTTCTGGAAGATCTAGACCTTCCCTCAATAAGTTAATGCCGACGAGGACGTCATAAACGCCAGAGCGGAGGTCGCGCAGAATGTCGCCGCGCTCCAAGGTATCGATATCGGAATGAATATAAGCTGTTTTGATGCCGTGTTCTTTGAGATGATCAGTGAGGTCTTCGGCCATGCGCTTGGTAAGTGTGGTAATCAAAGTGCGTTGTTTCTTTTTGATGCGGTCTTCGACCTCAAGAATAATATCATCGATTTGTCCGATTGAGCTTCTGATTTCAATTTCTGGATCGAGCAAGCCAGTAGGACGAATTACTTGTTCGGCTGGAGCCGGTGAATGTTCGAGTTCATATTCGCCTGGCGTGGCAGAAACATAGATTGCTTGGTTAACTTTTTTGTTGAATTCTGCGTAGGTGAGTGGGCGGTTATCGAGAGCGGATGGCAAACGGAAACCATATTCAACAAGAGTTTCTTTGCGGGCATGATCGCCATTATACATACCGCGAACTTGTGGTAGCGTCATATGTGACTCATCAACAATAAGAAGAAAATCTTTCGGGAAGAAATCGAGCAAGGTGGCTGGTGGTTCGCCGGCTTTGCGGCCTTCGAGATGACGAGAATAGTTTTCGATTCCCTTTACGAAACCGGTTTCGCGTAGCATTTCAAGGTCGTATTTAGTGCGTTGCGAAAGGCGTTGGGCTTCCAAATATTTTTCATGTTTTTCAAAATAGCTAAGGCGTTCGTTAAATTCTTTTTCGATAGCAACAAGAGCTTTTTCGAGCTGGTCTTCTGGTGTGGCATAGTGAGTGTTCGGGAAGATATGAATGTGGTCTGGTTTTTCACGTATATCAAAAGTGAGCGGGTCGACGATTTTAACGGTCTCGAGAGTATCAAAGCCGAACTCGAAACGATAGGCATATTCGCCGTTGGCTGGGAAAAGATCGATGGTGTCACCCATGACGCGGAAGTTTCCACGTTCGAAGGCTAAATCATTGCGATGATATTGAATTTTGACGAGTTGGCGAATAAAGTCGGCTTGGCTAACATGTTTTTTGTCTTCGTTAACCCAACCGGCAGCATTTTTCCAGAGTGGCAAAGACATTTTGAGATAGTATTCTGGCGCACCAATACCATAAATACACGATACGGATGCAATTACGATGACATCGCGGCGCGTGAGCAGGGCTTCAGTAGCGGCATGACGTAGGCGGTCAATTTCATCGTTAATAGCAGAGTCTTTTTCAATATAAGTATCGGTTGAAGCGATGTAGGCTTCTGGTTGGTAGTAGTCGAAGTATGATACGAAATAATGAACTTCGTTTTCTGGGAAGAATTCACGAAATTCAGAATAAAGCTGGGCGGCAAGGGTTTTGTTGTGGGCGAGAATCAGGGTTGGTTTTTGGACATTCTGAATAATGTTGGCCATAGTAAAAGTCTTACCAGAACCAGTTACACCGAGTAAAGTTTGTTCACGCGTACCAGAATTTAGGCCGTCAGTAAGCTGTTTGATGGCCTGCGGCTGATCGCCAGTTGGTTTGTATGGTGCGTGAAGTTTAAACATGACCACCCCGCCAGGATTATTCCTCTTTTTGTTTCATGATTGGGAATGGTACGGCTTCGCGGCCAGGTACACCTTCGAGTAGCCAGAAATTGCGTTCCGAATTGCCCCAACCGCAAGCTGGTGGCATACCGTATTCGAGCATTTCGACGAAGTCTTGGTCGAGCATCTGAGCTTCTTCATCGCCAGCATCGCGAGCGGCTTGTTGTTCTTTGAAGCGTTCTAATTGGTCTAGTGGATCGTTGAGCTCGGAATAGCCGTTCCCCATTTCGGTACCGGCAATAATTGGATGGAAGCGTTCGGTAACTAGTGGGTTGCCTGGAACAGTTTTAGCTAGTGGGCTTAGGCTGAGTGGTTCTTCGATGAGCCAGTATGGACCGGCAGAGGTTTTGCGAATTAGTTTCCAAACATTGTCGATAAGGTGGTTCGTAGTGGTGCCGTCGGCAACTTCAACATTGTTTTCTTTCAAAATATTGAGAAGCTGTTCGCGGTTTGGGTTAAACACATCAACGCCAAATTTTTCTTTGAGCAGATCGGAATATTTGACACGCGGCCATTCACCTTCGAGGTCGATATCGAAATCACCAACGTGGAATTTGAGAGTGCCCCAAGTTTCTTTGGCGACGTATTTAATCATTTCTTCGTAGAGTTTGATACCATCTTCGTAGTTTTCGTAAGCGGCGTAAGACTCAAAAGCAATATGTTCTGGTAAATGTTCATCGTCGACACCTTCGTTGCGGAAGCGAACACCAATGTCGTAGACTTTTTCAAAACCACCACCGAGCAAACGTTTGAGTGGTAATTCGTGGGATATGCGGAGATAAAGATCTTCGTCGTAGGCGTTGATATGGGTAGTAAATGGTGTAGCATCGGCACCACCAGTGGTGTGCTCGAGAACTGGAACATTGACTTCGATAAAGCCGTGCGCATTCATAAAGTCGCGGGTGGCTTGCCAGAATTTGGAGCGGCGCACCAAACGTTCGCGGACCTCAGGATTTACGTTCATATCAACATAACGGCGACGGTAGCGTTCTTCTTTGTTGGTGAATTGTTCTGGGAGCGGACGAAGTGATTTAGTGAGTAACCTGACGAAGTTAGCAAAAACTGAAATTTCGCCGGTTTGGGATTTATCGATTAGGCCTTTGGCTTCGATGAAGTCGCCAGTATCAAGCAAACGAACATCTTTAGCACCAAAGAGACCTGGTTGCTCTTCGTCTTCGGCTTTCATGAAAATCTGGACTTCGCCAGTATAATCGGCGATCTTAAGGAAGACTAACTTACCGAATGAACGAATTGCTTTGATGCGGCCAGCTACGATAACTTCTTGACCTTGCTTTTCGTCAAAATGATTGACGACGTCAGCGATTTTGGTATTGCGAAAAGACTTCGCTGGATATGGATCAATTCCGCGAGTCTTAATTTCTTCGAGCTTTTTTAAACGCTCATTGCGATAATCTTCGAGTAACATAAGAATATTTTACCATAAAAAAGCCCCCCTCGAAAGGGGGTCTTTTTTATTTAATATCAAGGATTTTGACTTTCTTGTTATTGAAGTCAAAGCTTTCGCCGGTTTTTCTGCCCATGAGGAGCTTGCCAATTGGCGATTCGTTGGAAATTTTGCCTTCGAGTGGGTTGGCTTCGGTTGGGCCAACGAGCGTGTAGGTTACCTTTTTGCCACCGAGATCGATATCGAGAGTGGCACCAAGGCTAGCTTGATTCTTCGAACCACCACGGATGATTTTGGCGCTTTTTAGGATATCTTGAATCTCAAGAATGCGGCTTTCAGCAACTTTTTGTTCGTTTCTGGCTGAGCTATATTCTTCGTTTTCGGACAAATCACCAAAAGCGCGAGCGGTGGCAATGCGCTCAGTGATAGCTGGGCGGTTAGCAATCAATTCCTCTAATTCTTTTTCTAATTCTTTCTTACCTTCGGCGGTAAGGCTGATACTTTTCTTAATCATATCAGTACTCCACGTTTAAACAACAGTTCTAAGTTTATGAGAATCTCGGGTAGATGTCAAGGGTTTTAGACCGCGAGCATCTTTTTAAATTCGTCGAGACTAATTAGCTTGGATTCGCCGGTCTTGCGAGTGGCAATTTCGACGGAATTTTCAGCCAAAGTCTTGTCGGAAATCACGATACGATAAGGGATACCCATGAGCTCGGCGTCGGTGAACTTTTCGCCCGGACGAAGGTCGCGATCATCAAGCAAGATAGTTTCTTCGTTGCCAGCATAGAGTTCGTCGGCAAGCTTGTTGGCAGCTTCGCCAATTGGAGCGAGATAGTATTTGAATGGGGCAATATTCTCTGGCCAGACAAGACCTTTGTCGTCGCAGAATTTTTCGGCAATAACGCCCATTACGCGGGAGACACCGATGCCGTAGCAGCCCATGTAAACGTTTTGAACAGCATTATTTTCGTCGGAAATTTTGAGACCAAGAGGCTCGGAGTATTTGAATTTAAGTTTGAAGATATTGCCAACTTCGGCAGCACGAGTGCTTTCGAGATCCTCGCGCTTAACTTTGAGATCATCGAGTACTTCGTCGAGTAAAACCTCTTCATTAAGGACGACGGATTTGTCTTTGTTGTAATAAACGGTATCTTCGCCGACTGGAATAATGGTTTGATATTCGTGAGAATATTTAGAGAAGACGCCGCCCGAGGCAAAGGTTTCGAAAGTGTCGTCACCAAGACCGAGACGCTCATAAATTTTGGCGTAGGCACCCTCGGCTTCGTGATAGAAGCGGTCAAGGTCTTCTTCTGAGGTATGGAAACTATAGAGATCTTTCATCAAAAATTCACGGGTACGAAGGATGCCGGATTTGGCACGAAGCTCGTTCCTGAATTTGGTTTGGAATTGATAAACGGCAAGCGGTAAATCTTTGTAGCTTTTGACGTAGGTCTTAAGCATGTTAGTGATTGGCTCTTCGTGGGTTGGAGCAAGGCCTAATTCCCCGCCAGCCGAAAGCTCAGTTTTGAACCAAATATCAACTTTGGTATCATCCCAACGGTCGGTCTTTTTCCAGAGTTCGGGATTCTGGAGGGATGACATTAAAATTTCTTGTCCGCCGATTTTGTTGAGTTCTTCGCGGATAATGCCTTTGATATTTTCGATTACTTTAAGGCCAAGGGGTAGATAATCATAAATCCCGGCCATTTCTTTATAAATATAGCCAGCACGAATTAAATAGCCGGCGCTTCTCGCGGTTTCGTCTTTTGGCGCATCGCGAAGAGTTTTGATAAAAGATTGCGATAGTCTCATGCCTGTATTATATCACAGGGGTAGAATTTTTTATACGCCGATATGCAAAATAAAAAGCAAGATAAAAGCAACGGCGTTTTTGATCATGTGCATTAAGATTCCGGCGTAGACGGTGCCAGTGATTTCGCGGAGGCCACAGAGCACGATTGACATAACAAAGACATTGATACCGATATTCCATTGCCCATGAACTATGCCAAAGAGTAATGAAACGATGAAGATGGCTACTGGCATGACGGTTTTGGAACGGAGTTTGCCGTAGAGCCAGCCGCGGAAGATGATTTCTTCGGCGATTGGCGCAACGACGACAAGCGCAATAAACGCCAGTACACGGTCCCCGCCAGACAAATAGTATTGGAACCCAAGCTGTTGAGTTTCGTTGGCATCAAAGCCTGGAAAAATGGCGCTCACGGCAGCAATGACGGCGATAGCAGCGATAGTGGCAACAATATAGCCGATTGGTGCGAGGCCGATGTCGGTCCAGGTTGGTAATTCAGTAAGGCCAAGTTCGTCGCGAGAAGTTTTGAGCTTTTTGAAGAATAATTGTGGTAATAGAATTAAGCCGAGAGCTACGACGTAAACGAGGGCGGTGCAAATTAGGGTGCCGAGTGGTGAAGTAAGCCAGGTTTTGCCGAAGCACCAGAAAAGCGGATAAGATACGATATATCCAGCGCCGAAAACCGCCAAGAAAACCCAGGCCGGCAAAGCTAGGCAGAAGCCGGTGAGTTTAAGGATCTCTTTGACGTCCTTTTTCATTTAGAAGAACCTTCTAATATCTAAGATTGTGATGAGCGCAACCAGAATCAGAAGTACTAAGAATGCACGTGAAACGATTTTTTCTTCTTTTTCTTTGGTGAGTTCTTTTTTGCGAAGCTTAAAGAAGAGGATAAGTAGCCAGCGACCACCGTCGAGGGCTGGAATTGGTAAGACGTTCATGCAAGCGAGCGAGATGGATATTAACGCAGCGAGGAAGGCGAGGTTGGCTGGACCGGCGGAGGTGAAGGCTGGGAAAATAACGCCAATGATACCGACTGGACCAGAGACCGAATCGCTGGCAGAGTCGAGTGCAGCGCGACCTTCTTCGCGGGTGTCCGGATTAAATTGTTTAGCGATACCAGAAACAACGTTCCAAACTAGATCGCCGAGGCCCTTGAAGGTTTCGCCGGTGATTTGTGCGGTAAGACCAAGGCCAACGACTGGTGCTGACCAGGTATAGTGATAGAGCGTTTGGTCCGACTTCATGGCGATGCCAGCTAAGTATTCAGCGTCTTTTTCGTTGAGTTTGACAGGAATGATTTTTTCGACGGCCATGACAGAGGTTGGGCAATCACATTCTTCTTCAGCTGGGCAGTCGCAATCGGCATGGACTTCTTCGTCTCTTTCGATGGTGTAGTCAACGGTTTGACCAGCGTGTTCGGCGTTGTATTTGGTGACGTCGGTAGCGATTTCGACCTCATTGCCACCCACGGCAATCAGGCGATCGCCGGCTCTTAGACCAGCGATTTCGGCTGGAGACTCTGCAATGACTTCGGAAATAAGAACTGGAGTCTTAGTGTAGGTTTCGTCGTATTTAACGCTGAATTGGTTTTCAAGGAATTTTGGCATGCCGGTCCAGGCGAGCACAGTAAGAATTAGGAAGGCGGCTAGCCAGTTCATTAAGACGCCAGCAAATAGAATCTTGGTTTTAGATAGGAATCTAGCATGACCAAAGGTTCCCTTTCGACTATCGTTGGCCGACTCGCCATCCATTTGGCAGAAGCCACCGATTGGTAAAAAGTTGAGACTAAAAACGAGGCCGTTTTGTGGTTTTTTCCAATCTTCTTTTTTGATGCGGGACCATTTTTTGGTTTTAGGATCTTTGACCCAGGCAACGGCGCGTGGCGGGAAGCCAATACCAAACTCGAGCACCTTTACGCCATTTCGGCGTGCGGCAATAAAATGTCCGAACTCGTGTGCGGTGACGAGTGCCATTAAAACTAATAGACCAACAATAACTCCAACTACAATATCCATAAGCTCATTATATCACTATTTGCCGAAGCGGCGATTACGGTTTTTATATTCTGCGAGAATTTCTGCAATATCTTCCTTCTCAATGTCTGGGAAATATTTTTTGAGGAATAAGAATTCAGAATAAGCAGCGCGCCAAAGCATAAAGCCAGAGATGCGCTCTTCCCCGCTAGTGCGGATGATCATGTCGCAAGCTGGGACTTCTGGATGGTAGAGATTCTGTTCGATAGTTTCAGGAGTGATTTCTTCGCCTTTTTCGATAGCAGCATTAACGGCGTCGGAAATTTCTTGTTTGCCGCCGTAATTGAAGCAGATGCAGACCGTCATGCCAGTGCAGTTTTTGGTTTCTTCTTCACAGTTTCTGAGGGCCTTAAGTAGGGCTGGTGGAACGTGAGTTTCGGAACCTAGGATGACGCAGCGTAGATTGTTTTTGACAAGTTTCTTGGTGATGCTGGAGATTTTTTTCTGCGCCAACTTCATCAAATAGTCGACTTCTTCTTTGGTACGATTCCAGTTTTCGGTACTAAAAAGGTAGAAACTGGCGTAACCAACTTCGTCGTGCTTGGCGAGCTCTTCGATGACCATCTCAACTTTGTCAAAGCCTTTTTGGTGGCCAATTAAAGTTGGGAGATTTTTTTCGCGAGCCCAACGGCGATTCCCGTCAACGATAAATCCGAGATGTAACTTTTCCATAACTAAATTTTCATGATTTCTTCGGATTTGATTTTGAATTCGGCGTCGATTTTGTCGTTGAATTCTTTGGTGAGATCGTCGATTTCTTTTTCGGCACGTTTTCTAACGTCTTCAGAGAGGTCGGCAGCAGCCTTGATGGCTTTTCTGGCGTCTTCGCGTACGTTGCGGATAGCCACCTTGGCGTTTTCAACTTTTTCGGAAGCGTTCTTAACAATTTCTTTGCGGCGCTCTTCGGTAAGTGGTGGAATTGGCACGCGCACGATGCGGCCGTCGTCGGCTGGATTAAGACCGAGGGTTTGGTCGATGCGGATGGCCGTAGCGATGCTTTGAATGTTGGCTGGATCAAACGGGGTAATGACGAGCATGGTAGCATCGGCAGCGGTGACGTTGGCGACTTGGTTTAATGGCATCATTTGGCCATAGGCCTCAACTTTAATACTGGCGAGCATGTCTGGGTGAGCACGGCCGGTGCGGACTTTTTTCATCTCATCTTTGAAACGCTCAATTACGGCGTTCATTTTGTTTCTATCTTCATTAATATCGAACATAAATAACTCCTTTCCTGTATTATAACATTGAATCATCTGGAATAAAAATACATGCTTCGTTCGTGCGGTTTTAATTTTTGTCTCAGAGATTCTAATGTCAAAAGATAGAAAAATGGGTACGCTAGTTTGCGTACCCTTGAGTGCTTAATCGAAGAATTTGCCATTGCTCCAATCTCCGATTGTATCCCCACGAATGGTTTTATGACAACAGACTTCTTTATTGTCAGTATCCTCAGGCGGAATAGCAGGTTGTGGATTGGGCTCTTTTGCTGTTATTTTTTCGTACATGTCGCTCATAGACATGCCCTCCGCGTAAGCCCGCCGGCATGGATTTATGGGTGTAAAAATCGACACACCATATACTATAATTATAACACTCTTTATGTTAAAAGTCAAAAAGCGGTAATCTGCTAGAACAAAAAATCACCCCTGTTTTCGGGGTGATTCTTTGCTTTTTGATTACTCGGTTACACCAAGCTCGATACGCTTAAATTGGCGAACAGTGATGTTTTCACCGGTTTTAGCGATAGCTTCCTTGATGAATTGTTCGACAGTTTTGGTGTCGTCCAAGATGAATGGTTGGTTCATGAGAACTTTGTCGGAGAAAGCCTTTTTGGCTTGGCCGGCAAGGATTTGCTCTTTCATGTTTTCTGGACCCTTGAAGTTTTCTTCAAGTTCTTTTATCTTAGCAGCTTTGACATCTTCTGGAATATCTTCTTCGGAGACGTAAAGTGGGTTCATGGAAGCAACTTGCATTGCGATTTGGTGAGCCAAAGTCTTGAACTCATCAGTTTTGGCAACGAAGGAAGTTTCACAGTTGACTTCAACGATAGCACCAAGGCGACCATCGTGGATGTAAGAATCGATGAGGCCTTCGCGGGTTTCACGATCACCACGTTTTTCAGCTTTGGTAAGACCTTTTTTGCGCATAGCATCGAGGGCTTTGTCGAAATCACCGTCGGCTTCGACGAGAGCTTTTTTAGCATCGGTAAGGCCAACGCCAGAGAGCTCTTTAAGTTTTTTGATTTGTTCAATGGAAATTTCTGCCATTTTGCCTCCTAATTATTTTTTACCTTCTTTGATAGCTTCGACGAAGTAATCAAGAATAAGCTTGGTAGCTTTGATCGCATCATCGTTGGCTGGGATAACATAGTCGATGTTGGTTGGGTCGACGTTGGTATCGGTAATAGCGAAGACTGGGATGTGAAGACCGTTAGCTTCTTTCACAGCGTTTTTGTCTTCGATAGCGTCAACGACAATGATTGCGGCTGGTTGCTCGGTCATATCTTTGATGCCACCATAGCGTTCGTTGAGGAGGTCGATTTCCTCTTGGAAACGTTGAACTTCGAGTTTGGAATAGCGATTTTCAAGTTCGCCAGAAGCCATGCGGCGTTCCAAATCTTTGAGTTTTTTGATTTGGCGATTGACGGTTTCGACGTTGGTCAAAGTACCACCAACCCAACGGACAGTAACGTAGGGCATATCTACAGATGCTGCAGCTTCCTTAACGGCGTCTTTCATTTGTTTCTTGGTACCAACAAAAAGTACCTTTTTGCCACTTTTAACAATCTCGGTGATCTTTGGAAGGGCTACTTCGAGGCCTTCAACGGTCTTCTCAAGGTTGATAATGTGAGCATCTTGGCGTTTGCTGTGAATGTATGGGGCCATTTTTGGGTGCCAGCGGCTGGTTTTGTGACCAAAATGAGCGCCACTTTCGAGCAATGCCTTCATATCGACATCTACGGTCATATATGATTTCCTTTCTCTTTGCCTCTGGGCCCGTGCCTAGTTTGCCAGGAAATCCCCCAAAGGCTGTTTCATTTATTTGATAACTCTGTAATTATACTATACCTCCCCAGAAAAAGCAAGCCTTATCTGTTCTACCCCTGTTAGGGTCTTGACAGTTATGCTTATTTGGTGTATAATTATAAGAACAAACACAAAATTCTGCCCGAAAGGATGTGATAATATGGCAGAGGAAAAACAGTACGTTACAATCATAATAAGTGACCATCCGGATCCGGAATTGCAGTCGCAGCCGCAGCCGGTGGCACAGGAAGAGAAGAAAGAAAGCGCCTTCATTGATGATGGCATTTCGTATACTCTTGGTCGTATATCGCTGTATGGCGATCGTATAGAGTAAGAATTTCTTCCATCCGGGGAGTGCCCACAAATTAGTCACTCCCCATTTTTTTCTTTACATTTTCTTTGCTCTCTGGTATAATTAGCTGAATCATGAGTAAAAAAGAATTACATCCTAAAGAATACCGCTACGTCGTCTTTTCTGATGAAGCTGCTAACTTTTCATTCTTGACTAAGTCTACGGCTCAAAGCGAAGAAACGATTAAGTGGACCGATGGCAACGAATATCCTTTGGTAAAGGTGCAAATTTCTTCCGCCTCTCACCCATTCTTTACCGGTGAAGAGAAGATTATCGATACCGAGGGTCGCGTCGACCGCTTCAAAGCTCGTATTGCTAAGTCTCAAGCTATGAAAAATGCGCTTGAAAACAAAGCTAAAAAAGCTCAGAAGTCAGCCGAGAAAAAAGCCAAAGCCGACAATAAATAATTAAAATAGCCCCTTTAGGGGCTATTTTTTATTTGTTTTGAGATATAAAAATGGGCGCCCTCGCAGTTTTTTGGTGCGCCCATTTTTAACGATTTGGTTTATTTGCGTTTGTTTGAACGTTTGGTGGCGTAGAGGATAATGATTGCAATGGTTACGCCGAGGCCAATTGAGCCAGCTAGGATGTAATCGGATTTAGAAACGTTGAGACTGCCGGCAAATGAACCGGTATCTGGAACGGCTGGAGCGTCTTCGTCTTTTGGTTCTTCGTAGTTACAGTCGACGTTTTTGGTGCCAAGTTCGGTGTCGTTGGCGCCAAGTGCAGTGACGTCGACAGTGTAATTGTCGGAGGTCATTCCGTTGGCAGCGAATGGTAAGGTTACGGTGCCGTCGCCAAGATCGGCGGTGTCAATTTCGATTACCTGGAACATTGGTTCGCCGGTTTCTGGGTTGGCTACTGCAATGCGGATTTTTTCAACATCGTCAGCGACGACAATTTTGATAATTGGGTCACCGTTGTCGTCGTGGCCGTTTTTCGTGACGCGGAGTGGGGTTACGGTGAAGGCGATAGATGCATCAGCGGTGTTTCCGTCTCCGGAAGCATTAACAGTAAAGGTATAATCACCATAAATATTGGTAAAAACGTTGCTTAGATCAATGTCATCTTCACTGAAAGTGCCTGACGGATCGGTGATGGTCGGCAAGAAGCTGGCTGATTCGGTGCCTTTTTCGAGAACGAGTTCAAGAGTATCGGTCTCTTCGTAATTAACACTGAAAACGAGTTCGGAAGGCAAGAATTCTGCGTCGCTTATTGGGCTAGTAATTTCAACTGACGGATGCTTTTCGTTAGCTACGGTAACTGTAATAGTGGTTTGTCCGTTTTCAGCGTTTGCGTCCGGGACAAAATAAGCTGCCACCGTTAAGGCGATTACAACGATGAGCCCAAGAATACTTAAAAATTTTTTTCTATTCATACTCGTTTTCTTTTTTACTGTTTATTTTATCTTACACTAAAAGTAAGATTTATTCTATATAATAATATGCTAATGTTTAAAAAATGTCAAGTTTTAGAGTTTATTTTCGCGATATTTCTTGATTGCGAGGATAATTCTAAGGGTAATTGAGATAATTACGAAGATAGAAACGAAGATAAACCAGGCTGGGCAAACGATAATGATTCCCTCTTTGATTGAGGTCTGGCCAGCGTATTCAATGGTTTGTTTGGCGCGGAAAACGCCGAGCATTGGCGCTTCCCATGTGTTCGATTCGAAACGCTCAGTATCTGGCAAAATAATGTGGGTGATTGGCTCTTCGGCGTTTTCAAAAACTACGTTATTGTTAAAGAAATTGCGAATTTCAATCGTGTAAGTTGCGGTGTTGTGGACATCGCCGGTGTTTTTGACGGTCGAATTAAAAGTGACTGGGCCGTTAAAATAAAAACTCGGGAAATCGTTTTCGGTAATTTCGCCGGAGTTTTTGGCATCGCCAGCGATTGTGGCATAAACAACTGAACCAACACTACCGGTGACATTAAGACCGCTTTGCTCTTCCGGTACTTGGTCGACGGCCGAAGCGGCAATGACGAGATATTGGCCAATAGAAACAGCTTTTTCTGGAACAGCGATAGTAAACTTGATAGTGTTGCTTTCGTTAGGCAGTAGGTGGCCAGATTCTTGATCGAAAGTAATCCAGTTGACGATGTCTGTATACTTGTTTGCCTCAAAGGTGACGTTGGAGTAAGAAGAATCCGCCACGCCATAAGGCCTAACGGATATTTCGTAGTCGAATTCTTTCTTGCCCGTGTTGGCAACTATGACGTTGCCGGTGTACGTTTCACCTTGTTCGAGTTCTAGTTTGTGGCTAACTGGCGATATGGAAATCTCTATTTGGTCGTTGCCTTCTGCCGATACGCTGGCGGAGCCGAAAATAGTAAAACTGGCTAGTAGTAGGGTGATAATGAGGAAAAGTTTTCGTTTATTCATAAGATTATTTTAACACAAAAAATATACCATTATCTGGTATATTTTTTGTTTTTAGATTACTCTTTGGCGGTTGCTGTAAAGTAGATGGTTCCGCTGTAGGTGCCAGGTGCGGTGTCTTCGGTGGTACCAACCGTGGCGGTAAAGTTTTGTTGCTGGTTGATTGTAGATGTGCTATTGACATCTGCGGTGTAATCCCAAATGGTTTGTGCGGTTGAGTTTAATGCATATTTGTTGCTGGTGGCGTCTGATAGGTACCAGCCTTCAACGCCTTGAGCGGCCGAAGTATTGGCGGCGATAGAACCGCCGGTGCTGGTGAGGCTACCACCGGTTGCGGTGAGAGTAAAGCCTTTAGTGGTGTTTGATTTTACGGTGATTTGTACGTTCGGGCTAGTGCTGGCTAAGCCAGGGGTGAGTGGGCTACTGGAGCTAGCAATTGTAAAGCTACCCGCACTAATCGTGATGGCTGAGCCAACATATGCTGTTACTTGAGAGTTTTTGGTGCCGGTAATATCAGCGAATGAGGATGCCGCTGGTAATACGGACAAACCAATCGCAGCGACGCCGGCCGCAACAAATAATTTGTTTATTTTTTTCATCTGTATGACCTTTCTTTGAGTTTTTAAATTTTTGTTTTTTAATCTATTTCTGCTTTTATTATACATAAGCAGAATAAAAAGTCAAGAGCTTAGATTCATTTGTAAATGACTAGACGCGTGGCTTCGCGGTGCGAAGCCACTACGCCGGGCGTCGCCTCAAAAAATCCCGAACTTAGGTTTGGGATTTTTATTCGGCTCCTACGGCGTCCGAACTGACGTTCGCGTCTAGCTAGGTGTCATAAAAATAAAATAAGACCCTGCGGGTCTTCTTTTATTTTTATGGTGCGCCTGACTAGACTCGAACTAGCACAGCCGTGAATCTGGCCACTACCACCTCAAGGTAGCGTGTCTACCAATTCCACCACAGGCGCATGGATATATTATAACATACTTTTAAAAATTATGGAGTGCGATTTTTGATGGTTTTTTCGGAGGCCCAAGTTTCGACGTTTACGAAGCGGTCGAGGGCGGTTACCATATGACTGTCATCGGAGAAGGTGCGGACGTTTTTGTTGTAGAAATAAGAGATATTGGTGCGGTATAGGCCGATGGCTGGTACATCGCTCACCCAGCGCTCCAGGAAGGCTTCATATTTGGCGACGCGGAGTGATTCGTCGGTGGTTTCGCGAGCGCCGAGAATTAAATCGTCGATGAGAGAGTCTTTGTAATTCGAAAGGTTGAGGCCGGACTTGGAAGCTTGCGATGAATGATAATAAGCAAAGAGATCTGGGTCGGCGCCAAGTTCGATTTCGTAAATCAGGATGTCGTAGTTTCTTTTGGCAACGACAGAACTTAGGAAATCTTGGTTTTCGCTGTAGACATTTACTTCTACGTTAATGCCGAGCTCGCGCAAATTATTGGCGACAAATTCGGCCACAATTGGCAAATAACCAGAGCTAACGGTTGCGAGTGAGAGCGTAAGTGTTCCGTCGCCTTTTTCGGCGTCGAAGGTAGCTTTGGCTTCTTCTGCATTATATTTAATAACGCCAGGGTAGTTTTTGAGTTTGATTTGCGAAGCAAGCAATGGATAATTGAGTTCCTGTTTGTTGTCGACGAGTTTCAAAATTTCGTCCAGGTTGAGTGCTTTTTTAATGGCACGGCGGAATTCTTTACTTTTAACATGGTCGCGTGACGTATTAAGGAAGGCGTAGACACCAGAGTTAATACCGGTCTGTTTTTCGTAAATTGAGGACGAAGTTACGAGTCCGCCTTCGGCCGGGGATAACGCGGCGGTGGCAGTAATTTTGCCGGAATTGAGATCTTTAACCAAATCTTCTTTGTCCTCGTAGGCGTGAATAGCGAAGCTGTTTAGCATTGGTTCGCCTTTATAATAATGTGAATTTGGTGAGAGGTAGAAAATTTTTTCGTCGTCGGATGGGGTTTGGGAAGCATTAAAGCTGAAGGCGCCGGAAGTGACTGGGGTTGATGAGAATGAATGCTCAATCAAAGTACGTGGATCGGCGTCGCCTAGAATGTGTTTTGGCAAGATTGGAAAAACTAATGCAGAATCAAAATCTGCGTAGACGGTAGGCAAATTAAAGACGATTTCGCCCGCTTCGTTTTCAGAGACTTTCACGTTGATGAGATTAGTGCTATAGATTGAGCTGATGGCTGAATTTTTGATTAATGACGCAGTAAACAAGACGTCTTCGTTGGTGATTGGTTCTCCGTCAGACCACTTGAGATCGTCGCGGAGTTTGATCTTCCAAGTTTTGCCGTTGTCGTCTTTACTGATGCTTTTGGCGAGGCCTGGTGCGATATGGCCAGAATAATCGATCGTGGCAAGAGTCGAGAACATGAGACGGCTAAGGGCTTTCTCGCTGTCATTAACAGCAAAAAGTGGGTTCATAGAATTGACTTTGCCGAGCGTACCTTCGATGTAGGTGCCGCCAGCGACAAAAGAGTTGCTAGAATATGAATTGCCGAACCAGACTGCTTGGGTGACAGCGAGTAAAATAAGAGCCAAGATTAAAAGACACCATTCAGCAATCAGAAGTTTGATGTTCTTAATATGAGAAAGGCGGCCAAAAAAGTTTGCCTTGATATGCTCTTTGCCTTCCTGCTCGGCTTTTTGTCCGAAGCGCGAAAAACGTTTGAAGATTTTTTGCCCACGCTTTTTGATGTTGTTCTTCATATTATGCTGGTATGATTAATAATCCTAAGATTGATAAAACGAATACGCACACAAAGATAACAGTTGTAACAAAGAGTGATTTCTCGAGACCACGGCGAGTGGTGTAGAGTTCACTGGAGCTACCGGAACCAGAGCCAAGAGAAGCGCCACGTTGCTGAATCAAAATTAATAGGATGACAAGAATAGCTGAAACTAGGGTGACAATTTCTAGGGTATTTCCCATAATAACTCCTTAACTACATTTATTATAGAGCGGTTGGCGCAAAAATTCAAGTTATTTATATAAGCCTTTTTGCTTCAAAAGTGAGTGGTAGGTGACCGCAAAACGGTGAGCCTCTTCGTCGACGCGGGCAATTAGTTTGGCGACATGCGAGGCGGACGAAAGTTCTTTTTCGATGACGTTCCCGTTTTCGAGATAAACAATTTTGACGCTGGCGTTCCTGGTGTGGTCACCGGATTTATTACGGCCAATTACCGGAATGTTGGTTAGCTTGGCGATGGTTTTTACTTGGTTAATTCCACCATCCAAAATGATAAGATCTGGCATTTCCCATTCGTCATGTTTGAATCGGCGAGTAAGAGTTTCCTCGAGGCTCTTCAAATCATCGTTGGTGCTAGTGCGAATTTTGAATTTACGATACTTATCACGGGCGGAGACACCATTGATAAAGACAATCATTGACGCAACCGTGTTGGTGCCGGATTGGTGAGAAATATCATAACCTTCGATGCGGCGTGGTGGTTCACTTAAGCTCAAAATCTGTTGAAGCTGTTTCAGAGCCTGATCGTTTGAAATATCGGCAAATTCTTTATCGGAAAAGACGATTTTTTTGCGGAGTTCTTTAAGCCCGAGCAATTGGTTTCTGGCTTCGGCGGCTAGTTCGTATTCTTCTTTAGCGGCAGCGTCGAGCATGGTTTTTTCGAGTTCTTTTAAGAGTTTTTCGCGATCGCCTTCGAGATAACGGATGAGTTTTTTAAGGTTGCGTTTGTAATCTTTTGGTTCACATTTACCGATTTCGATGCCGGGCGTGAGGCCGAGGTCGGTATTTAAGGTCTTCTTGCCGTCGTATGGTTTGTCATAATACGGGAAAACATGGCGCAAGATTCTAAGAGCTTTTTCGATAGAAGTTTTGCCATAAAATGGCCCGACATAGGTAGCCTTATCGTCGGCTGGAGTACGGGTGAAAGAAATATAGGGCACTTCGGCATCCATATTGATATGTACGTAAGATACGGTTTTGTCGTCACGGAGTAAAATATTCCATTTCGGCATGTAGCGTTTAATCATTTCGGATTCTAAGAAAAGCGCATCCATTTCGGTGTCGACCACGATCCAATCGGTGTCGTAGATTTCTTGCACTAGCGCAGCGGTTTTAACGTCTTTTTTGGAGTTCTGAAAATATTGGCGTACGCGGTTTTTGAGTACGGCAGCTTTGCCAACATAAATGATTTCGCCCAAGTTGTTTTTATGAAAATAAACACCCGGTGCGGATGGTAAAGTTTTCAATTTTTCCTTGAGGTGATTATTCATAAAAATATTATACAATAAAAAGTAGCCTCAGTAAATGAGGCTACTTTTTGGTTTTATTTTAGTTGTACTTGTTCATGAGTTCGATCATTTTCTGAAGATCTGCTGCATCCCAAGTCTCGATGTCGTCGTTGTCGCTATATTTTTCGTATAGTTCCATCATGGTTTTGAGATCGTCACCGCTGATGTCGTCCATGTCGAGATCGAAATCGTAGTCGTCATCGTCCCAATCCCAGTCGTCATCATCCCAGTCCCAATCATCGTCCCAATCGTCATCGTCGTCATCATCATCCCAATCGTAGTTTTTACCACCGTTGAGTTTGTTGATGTCGATTGCGCCAGCTGGTTCGTTGATTTCAACCTTGTCGTAATTTAGGACAAAGTCGAGAACTACTTCAAGAGATGATTCCGGAACAGCTGCTTTTACATAGACACGTACGATTTTGTCATCTTTGACTTCGACGTATACTGGGGTGTTAGCGTATTGGCTACCTGTAGCTTCTTTGGCAGTAATCTTGTAAAGATCGCCGACTTTCTTTTGAACTTCGCTACCATTGTAAGCTTCGATGTTGACATAGTCTTTGAGTTTTTCAATGTCACTTTCGGAACCTGAAGTGTAGGCTGAGAAGTTGAAGTTGATTGGCATGCTGCTTTTAGCGGCGGTGTTTTCCATCTTGAGCCATACGCCATCAATCATACTGAAAGCGGAGACCGTGTCGCTTGGAATGGTTGCGCCGAAGCTTGAAGCGAGTGCTGGGGCAACAGTGGCAAGATTATCTTGCTTAAAGTAGACAGTGTCACCTTTCAAAATTGCTGCAACATTACAGTCTTTACCATCGACCTTGATGCCGATTTGTGCTTCAACGTCTTTATCTTTTGAGATTTTGGTAACAAGATCAAAATCTCCGTTGAATTGGCCACGAAGTGAGACGGTACCGTTGACGGTAAGATCCATGCCTTCGCTAGCAACTACGTCAGTGGTTGATTTTTTGTCGAGACTGATACCCTCAAATGACTTGTAGGTGTTCTTGGTTGCATCAAGAACTGCGTCAACTGGGTCTTTTTTGTTGTTAAGAAGGAAGAATGCTGCGATGCCACCACCAGCAAGTGCCAAGACGGCAATAATGATACCGATGATGAGGCCAGTTTTCTTCTTCTTGGCTGGAGCGGCTGCTGGGGCGGCTGGAGCGGCGGCTGGGGCGGCTGCTGGTGCAGCGGCTGGAGCTTTAGCTGGAGCGGCGGCCGGTGCGGCTGCTGGAGCTGATTCTGCTTTTGCCATGAGAAAAATTCCTCGCTTTAGTTTTATATTATTACGTTTATTGTAGCATAAATTTTGAAAATATAAAAAGCATAAGCGTTTAGTGGTATCATATAAATATGAATGATTTTATTATTTCCGATATTAAAGCAAGACAAATTTTGGATTCGCGCGGCAACCCGACCGTAGAG
Organism: Candidatus Saccharimonadota bacterium; assembly: GCA_017519305.1. Lineage (GTDB taxonomy): Bacteria > Patescibacteriota > Saccharimonadia > Saccharimonadales > Saccharimonadaceae > Nanosyncoccus. The sequence continues at coordinate 311,885 of JAFWSN010000001.1, read as the reverse complement.
GTCGATGTCTATCTTGAGGGCGGCGCGTCCGGTAGGGCTTCGGTGCCGTCTGGTGCTTCGACTGGTACGCTTGAAGCATTGGAACTTCGCGATGGCGATGAAAAAGTTTACGGCGGTAAAGGCGTATTAAAGGCCGTTTGGAATGTTAATTCGAAAATCAAAGATGTTTTAGTGGGCAATTCAGCCGATCAGAAAACCGTTGATTCCCTGATGCTCGAGCTTGATGGTACCAAGAATAAAGAATCGCTCGGCGCCAATGCAATTTTGGCGGTTTCGCTTGCTACTGCCAAAGCTGTAGCTAATGCTCGTCGCATTCCACTATATTATTATGTTGCTGAACTCGCCGGCACGACTGGCCAAATGTCTATTCCGATGCCGATGATGAACGTAATGAATGGTGGCGCACACGCCGACTGGGCGACTGATTTCCAGGAGTATATGATCATCCCGCGCAGTGCTGGCAATATTAATGAGGCTGTGCGTATGGGTGCAGAAGTTTTTCATGCCTTGAAGAAAGTTTTGAAAGAACGCGATTACCAAGTCACGGTTGGTGATGAGGGCGGTTATGCTCCAAAGGTAAAAAATGGTAATAATGAGCCACTTGAATGTATTGGTTTGGCCGTTGAAAAGGCTGGGTTCGAACTCGGTAAAGATATTGCGATTGCAATGGATGTTGCGGCTAGTGAATTTTGCGAAAACGGTGAATATATTTTGAAGACCAGTGGCGAAAAGAAGACTGCTGAAGAAATGATTGCTTGGTACGAAGAATTGGTTAATAAATATCCAGTGGTTTCAATCGAAGATGGTTTAGTCGAGGATGGCTGGAGCGACTGGAAGAAATTAACCGATCGTCTTGGTTCAAAAATTCAGCTTGTGGGCGACGACTTGTTTGTGACGAACAGTGAGCTTTTGAAGCGTGGTATTGATGAAGGCGTAGCAAACGCAGTGCTAGTTAAGCTCAACCAAATCGGTTCACTTTCTGAAACAATTAAAACTGTAATGATGGCAAAAGCTGCTGGCTATAATTCGATCATTTCGCATCGTTCGGGTGAGACCGAAGATACGACAATTGCACATCTTGCAGTTGGTCTTGGTGCTGGACAAATCAAAACCGGTTCCCTTTCGCGTAGTGAGAGAATTTGTAAATATAACGAATTAATGAGAATTGCGGAATCTAATTCGCGCCTTGGGCTGACTGATCCATTTTAGCGTCGTGGTTATTAACGCGAGCGACCGTAGAAGCTTCGCGGAAACCATCGTAGTAATTTTCGGACACTTTCGGGTGTCCGATTTTGTTGGCGGCTTTAACCACTTCGGTAACATCATCGGTAATCTTGAAGATTTTCATGGTTTTAGCGTCGGCGTAGCCAAGTTTAACGGAGTCAGCAATCATTTTTTGATAGTTTTTCCAATAAGTTTTACCAATTAAGAAGACTGGCATAATCGGCATCTTTTTCTCAACCATGAGTTCGAGAATATCGGAAAGCTCATCGATGGTACCGTAACCGCCTGGGAAGAAGACGAAAACTTTAGAGGCCATAGCGAGCATGACTTTGCGGGCGAAGAAATATTCAAAAGTTAGACAGTCGGTGAGGTATGGGTTTGGGAATTGTTCGTGTTCCAAAGTAATATTGAAACCAATTGCACGTCCGCCGATTTCGTAGGCGCCTTTCGAGACTGCTTCCATAATGCTTGGACCGCCACCGGTAACTACGGCGTGGCCGTTTTGAGCGAGTAAATTGCCAAGTTTGTAGGCGGCTTTGACGTATTTATTGTTTGGATCCGAAATGCGAGCGGAGCCAAAAACCGTAACGCCTTGTGGGAAAGTACGTACGATCTGTAGGCCCTGAATTAAGTCCTTAGCGTAGGCTTGGGCGCGTTCAATATCGGCAATAGAAAGTTTTTTAATGAGTTGCATTTGTTCGTCTGGGACCATATTACTCCTTATATTTTTTGAATTGGCATTGGATGCAGAGGCTCGGTGCCTTTTAATGCGCCGGCATTAGCACTGATTTTTAACATGACTGAAGTCGCATTAGCGGAAGCGAAAATGAGCGAAGAACGGAAGGATTTTCCGGCGGCGTAGTGGGCGAGGAATCCTGCACCAAAGGCGTCGCCAGCGCCAGTGGCGTCTTTGACTTTGAGATCTTCATAGATGCCAAAGCGGTAGGTCTCGTTGCGGTTGCTAGCGATGCCGCCCATCGGACCATCGGTAATGATGGCAGTTTCGACATAATTATTTAGATGCGAAATCATTTCGGCGAGGACGGTGCCAGGAATTAATTTAGAGGCTTCGCCTTTATTAACGATAATAATATCGATATATCTAAACAAGTTGGTTAGCTTTTTCGGCTCGGCAAGTTCTTTTGGTCCTGGGCTAAACATGATGTTGACGCCAGAATCTTTGGCTTTACTGAAGATGCGATCTAGTGTATTGAAGTCGCCGTTCATGGTTGTGACATAAATCCAATCTGGTTGAGCCAAGTCGATATCAGAAACGTCGAAATAATCAAAACTTTTAGCTGCGCCAAGTGAGGTAAGTGTGGTTTTGGCGCTGGATTTGGAGTCGAGCAAAATAACTGATGTGCCCGTAGCTTCGCGTGAGGCACAGTCGACGTAGCTACTGTCGATATTTTCTTTGTCGAGTAATCTGAGTACGGCGTCGCCGGCAGCGTCTCTTGCGATACGGCTAGAAAGAATGGTTTCGTGACCGTGTCTGGCAAAAGTTACGGCTGAGTTAACGCCACCACCGCCAACTCCGTAGGTGATTCTGTCGATGTCGATTTCGGAACCAACTAAGATTTTGCCGAGAATTGATTCCCTGCCGATGTCGGTTGGCGATAAATCATCGTGATCGACGAGAAAAACATTTTGCAAAGCAGTACCGATAGAAAGAATTCTGGCCATTAGATTACCACTCCATTTTTATCAATTTCTGCGACGAGGGCTTGGTAAATACCAGCTGGGTTTTCGGCGCGCGACAAAGCACTGCCAACGTTAATAACGTCGATACCGGCATGAGCCAAAGCGCGAATATTATTGATATTGGCGCCGCCATCCCAACCAATTTCGGCGTCTGGATTAATTTCGTGAATGAGGGCAACTTTTTCGGTTTGCATCATGTCAGCACGGGAACCCTGAGCGCCGAGTTCGCCAGCAAAAATCATTACATGGTCAGCCATTTCGATATAAGCGCGGACGTCGCCTGGGTAAGTAGTACGAAGCAAGGCAACTCCGACTTTGATGCCGGCGTCTTTGAGTTTTCTGAAAATCGGAATCAAATCTTCGTTAGCTTCGGCATGCAAAATACAAAGTGACGGATGAAGTTTGATGATAGTGTCGATTTGGGCAGATGGTTTGGCCGCCATATAGTGTACGTCGACGGTCCAGGTTTTTGGCCACCAAATACTGGTTACGCCAATGGTGGTACCAGGGGCAAATTCACCATCTGTGACGTCGATTTGAACGCGGCGCGCGATAGTGTTGCACCTTTCAACTTGGGCACGGTAAGTGTCTTTATCTCCGGCCAAAATTGTTGGTACGACCGAAATAGTTCTAAGCATAGTCCTCCCTTTCGTCTAAGCGTACTGTGCGATGAATATATCTTGGTTCGGTGCTGGATTTAGTCGTAAGGAAGAGTTTGATAAACTCGCGCATTTGTTCGTCGGTTAAGAAGTCAGCGGAGAGACAAAGCACGTTGGCGTCGTTGTGTTCGCGACCAACTTTGATAAGGTCAGCATTGGTAGCAGTGATAGCGCGAACGCCCTTAAAGCGATTGGCCTGAATTACCATGCCGTGGGCTGAACCACAAATCAAAATTCCGCGGGCTTCTTGTTCGCGGCGGATGCTGCGAGCAACTGTAACGGCAACGTCGTTGTAATCATCATCTGGATCGTAGCTATATGGACCAACATCTTTAATGTCTAAACCTTGAGCTTTGAGATATTTGAATAGTTCGTTTTTCTTTTCGAATCCACGATGATCCGCACCAATGTAAATCATTTGTTCTCCTTTCCGAAGTCGACGGCAAGCTCAACGAGGCGGTTTGAATAACCCCATTCGTTATCGTACCAGGCGACAATTTTTATCATATTCCCACACACGACATCAATTAATGGCAAATCTACGATACAAGAATTTGGATTGCCGATGAAATCGCTAGATACCAGCTCTTCTTCAGTGACGCCGATAATTCCCTCGTAGTACGGTTCTTTAGCGATGCGCTTAAAGAATTTTTGAAGCTCTTCTTTGGTGGTATTGGTTTTAATAACGGCGGTAATGTCGGCAAGTGAAACGACTGGGGTTGGAACGCGGACTGACAAACCGTTAAATTTACCTTTGAGAGTTGGAATAGTGAGCGCGGCGGCTTTTGAAGCGCCGGTGGTAGTTGGTACGATATTTTCGGCAGCTGAGCGAGCTTCGCGGAGATCTTTGGCTGGCGCATCAAGAATGCGCTGCGAAGCAGTGTAAGAATGTACGGTAGTCATCATGGCTTTTTCGACACCAAAGCTATCTTCGAGAACTTTCATGATTGGAGCGATACAATTGGTAGTACAAGATGCATTGGAGATGATTTGGTCGGTCTTTTCGACGATTTCTTCGTTGACGCCGAGCACGATGGTTTTGACGCCTTCACCTTTTGGCGGAGCGGAAATGACAACTTTTTTGGCGCCGGCAGCTAAGTGCTTAGCGGCATCTTCTGGTTTGGTGAAGCGGCCAGTAGATTCGATCACGACATCGATGTCGAGTTTTTTCCATGGTAATTTTTCTGGTTCGGTTTCGGAGAAAACTAGAATTTCGCGGGAATTAATTAAGAGACTTTTATCGGTAGCGGAGACTTTTTTGTCGTATTCACCATAAGATGAGTCATGTTTTAGAAGATGCGCAAGAGTGGCGGCATCGGTTAAATCGTTGATGGCAACAATTTGAGCGTCGCGGCGCTCCAATAAAATTTTCAATGCATTGCGGCCAATGCGGCCAAAACCATTGATAGCTACTTTAATCATGCATGTCTCCAATATACTTATGAATAATTATAGCATAATAGTTTAAGCATAAACGTATTGACTTTTGACGCTAAAAATGATATAATAAAAAGATAGACAACAAAAAACTCCCCTTTGAGGGAGCTTTTTGTTTTTAATCTCATTAACCGCGAGCGAAGTGGGCGAAAGCACGGTTGGCTTCGGCCATACGGTGACAGTCTTCTTTTTTCTTGAAGGCAGCACCAGCTTCGTTGTAGGCGTCAACGATTTCAGCTTCGAGGCGTTTGGCATATGGCATGCCACCGCGAGCGCGAGCTGATTGAACTAGCCATGAGAAAGCAAAGTGGAGTTGGCGGTGACCAGAAATTGGGAATGGAATCTGGTAGTTAGCACCACCGACGCGGCGGGATTTAACTTCGAAGTCTGGAGAAACGTTTGCAATAGCTTTTTCGAGAACTTCGACTGGGTTTTCGCTTTTAAGTTTCTTAGCAGCGCCTTCGATAGCAGAGTAAACAGCGCGTTCGGCAGCTTGTTTTTTACCATCGAGCATAGATTTGTTGATAAGGCGTTGAACCAAGATTGATTGGTATTTACGATCTGGAGAAACTTTGCGCTCCAAGGATTTAGTAGTTTTGCGTGGCATAATTACTTATCCTCCTTCTTAGCACCGTATTTAGAACGGCCTTGTTTGCGGCCCTGGACACCCTGAAGATCGAGCGTACCACGAACGATGTGATAACGCACACCTGGAAGATCTGGTACACGACCACCACGAACTAACACGACAGCGTGCTCCTGGAGGTTGTGACCTTCACCACCGATGTAAGCCCAAACTTCCTGACCGTTGGTAAGACGCACACGAGCGACTTTACGCATAGCGGAGTTTGGTTTCTTTGGGGTTTTGGTAGTAACTTTGATACAAACGCCACGTTTGAGTGGAGCAGCTTGATCATAGTAACGAGTCTTCAGCGTATTGACGATTGAGCCAAGTGCTGGGGCTTTCGACTTTTTTGCAGCCATCTTACGTGGCTTGCGAATCAACTGATTAATAGTTGGCACAGTAAAAATATCCTGTTTAATTAATATTTTGTCCTTAGCTTTTTTACAGCAATAAAAACTAAGATGAAACTCTTTGAGTTATTATAGCGCATTCTAGTGGAAAAAGCAAGAAAAAACCGCTTATATTTGCGGTTTTTCCTGATTGGCTTTTAGGGCCTATTTTTTGTTAGCTTTGACCAAGAAATTGATGGTTTCTTCAATGATTAAGCGATTTCTAATGTCGGCAGCAACGTTTGGATCTTTGAGGCTTTCGATAGCTTCTTTTGAATTCTTATAAACGTCACGAAGTTCGGCGATTTTGGCGGCAACCAATTCGTCTTTGACGGTGATTTTGTTGTCGCGAGCGATGATTTGAAGAGCAAGAGAAGCTTTGACGCGTTCTGCGGCGATAGCGGAAGCTTCTTTCTCCCAGTCTTCGCGGGTTTTGCCGGTTTCGACGAGATAATCATCGAAGGAAAGTCCGTGAGAAGCGGCGTTTCTGGTGATGTCATCTTCGATTAGGCGCATCTGATCTTTAATAAGAATTTCTGGAGTTGGGATTTTAGATTTCTCAACAACAGCTTTGATCAAGTCGTCTTTGTATTTTTCGGTTACACGATATTCGTTTTGAGCAGCGAGATTTTTCTCGATGTCTTTCTTAAGCTCGTCCAAAGTCTTGAATGGACCGCATTTTTTTGCGAGTTCGTCGTCTAGTTTGGCGGTTTCGACTTCGTTAACTTGTTTCAAAAGTACCTCGAAGACGGTTTTGGCGCCAGCGAGATCTTTCATGCCGTAATCTTTCGGGAAGGTGAGCTTAAGATCAAATTTGTCGCCAGGTTCGTGGCCAATAATTCCCTCTTCGAAGCCAGGAATAAAGGTATGTGAGCCAAGCGGCAAACGATAATCTTTGGCGGTGCCGCCCTTAAAGGCTTCGCCGTCCTTTTTGCCAACGAAATCAATGATGACTTCATCGCCTTCCTTAGCCGCGCGCTTAACAGCTTTCTTGTCGGCGTAAGATTTGGCGATGTTTTCGAGTACGTCGTTGACATCTTTGGCGCTAACGGTAGCTTTTTCCATTTTAACTTTGAGATTTTTGTAATCGCAAAGTTTGACTTCTGGCAAAACTTCGGCGGTAGCGGTGTACTCGGCCATTTCGCCTGGTACGTATTTAAGAACGTCAACTTGTGGCATGGCGATTAATGATTGTTTGTTGTCGGTGAAGGCTTGAATGACGGTAAGGCGGATGGCAAGGTCAATTGTCTCGGCGCTCAAATCGTTTTCCGGAATAAACTTCTCAGCAATATCGGCTGGGACTTTGCCTTTGCGGAAACCTTCAACTTTGACTTCTTTAGCGAGTTTTTCAATAGCTTTCTCGCGAGCTGGAGCTAAATCTTTAGCATCAAGAGTAACTTTAATCTCGACTTTGGTGTCGGATAATTTCTTAACAGTGGTTTTCATAGGGAAGATTATAACATAATCTTCGGTGTTTTTGTAGTTCTTAGGTGTTTCAAAGTGAAATTCTTGTCGGTGCCGAGTTTGGCGTCTGGCGTGAGGATGTTGTTTGGATCGAAGATTTCCTTAATGCGTTTGTAGAAAGCTTTCTCGTCTTTATCCATAGTTTCATTAGTAATGATAGCTTTCACGCGGCCTTCTGGATAACCGCCGGCGATTGCGCCGCCGTGAGTATTGATCAGGATGTCACCGGTTTTTAAAAGAATCGCGACGCGCTGTTCGAGATTTGGTTCGCTAATTCTAAGTGATGGGCGAATACTGTAATTCCCTGTGATAAAGGAGCCAAAGAGCGGTAAGTCGAGGCGGATTTTTTGCTCCAGGGTTTCAAGGTCTTTTAAAAATGGTACAAGATTTCCAGACGGAATGAGGAAATTCGAAAGTAGTGGCACACGCTCGCCGTTGTTGGACGCGTTGAGATAGTTGTCGATGGAATTTTCGAATTCATCAATGATGCCAGCGGTTTTTTCGTCTTCGATGAGAGAGTATGCGGTTGACGGGATGTGCTTGAGTGCGCGGCGAATTTTCTTGTTGATTTTGATGCCGCCATCATTGAAGCTGGCATATACCACGTAACCGGATTGTAATTTGTGAGTGATTTTGGACAGACTCTTGCCGCGTTCCTCGGCGATTTTGAGGATACGTAAATCAAAGATGTTTAACTCGAGCGGGTCGAGTGGCGTAACGCCGGAGAGGAAGTTGAGTGTTGCTTTGAGATTGCTAAAGGTTGCAACCAAACGGACTGGTTTTGGTGGCAAAAGTTCGGCGTGCAAAATGACTTCGGAAATAATGCCGAGAGTACCTTCGGAGCCAAAGAATAGCGGCATTAAATCGATGGTGCCCTTTTTGATAGCGTAGACAATGTTTGGATAACCAGCTTGGTTGGATAGTTTTTCAGAAATTTGCTGTAAAATATTTGGATTTTCGGCAACTAGTTCGTTAAGGTCCTTGTAAATGCGACTTTCCAAAGTGTCGCCCGCTTTTTTAAGTAGGCGTGTGCCGGCACGACCGGTTTGAATGCGTTCGCCATTGGCGAGTACCACTTCGATACGTTCAACATATTTTTTAATGCCGCCATATTTAGCCGAGTAATCATCGATCGGGCAGTTAGCAATAAGGCTGCCGATGGTCTCGTTTTGGCTAGCCTTGATAGGAATAGTCATGCCACTAACGAGCAGAGCCGTGTTCAATTCTTTGAGCGTGATGCCAGCCTGTACGCGAACCAAACGTTCACGTTTGTCGATTTCTTCGAGGCGGTTGAGTTTTTCCATTGAAATGACAGCACCTGTTGAGAGGTCTGCGCCCATTTCGTCTAAACCAGAACCGCGAACTGCTACTGGAATGCGTACGTTTTTTTCGGAAAGTTGGTTGAAGAATTGCATTAATTTTTGGATGTCGGCAGTTGATTCTGGCAAAACTACGAGACGCGGATTGATTTTGAGAGCAGACTGGTCGGTAGAATAGGCTTCAAGAATTTCAGAAGAATCAAAAGCATTACCAGTAATAAGTTGGTTGAGATATTTCGTAATTTTGCTCATGCTTTATAAATTATAACACGACGCGGAGTTAATGTCATATGAAAAAATTAAAAGCTTAAGCGGGTTGACAGATTGAAAAAAATGTGTATAATGGAATGTATAAAGGTCATACAAAAAATAAAAAAGGAAAAATAAAAAATGCACTATCGTCGCAAGACTATCCTGAGCCATTTTTCTTGTGGTGAGAGGATTAAGCCTGCTAGGGGTGGTTTCAATAAGGCCGCACTGGTGGCTTGGCTATTGTTGTTATCTTTGCCAATAGCCTTAATTATTAAAAATAGTAATCGTACTCTCGCGGCTTCTCTAGAAGCTGATTTCGAGATTAAGAGCTTTAGCTTGGTCGGTGTTGATGGCGAAGTCACAACATTTGATGAAGAACATGCTTCGGAAAACATCGAAGACTACGCAGTCATCATGAAACACAACTCGCCAACAACTATGAATTTGGTGCTCGACTTGCACGTGAGTGGTGGTCGTACGATTTCTGCTGGTGATACGGTGACAATCCCAACGGCGATACACGTAATTTCTGCTGGAACATCTAAGTTTGATTTGGTTATCGACCAATTCGATAATGCGCCTCTTTACAGCGGCTCAACCAACATTGGTACTTTTGGTCGTGGCGCTTCTAGCGGCATTATCTTGACTTTCAATGAAAACGCAGCAGGTATTGCTTCCTTCAACGATTTGTCGCTCACTTTAAATAATGCTGTACGCTCGGCTGCTGTCGGTTATGAACGTGTTGGTTATATTACGATTGCTGGACAAAAATTCTATTTTGGTATTGACGACTTGGCTCTTGGCTCTCTCGTTGATGATAGAACTTATACCGGTCTTATTACTAATAATAATGTGCTTTGGGAAACGAGGATTGGTTCTGCGCTAACGAACGAAGTGTCTTCTAGCCGTGGTGCTTCTGGCTCTCCGGTTGCATTAGTGGTTGAGCAGGACTGTCCTGGCGCCATTGATCATGGTCCGCTTAGGGTTGTTGAAGCACGCAGGATACCAAAAAGCCTGTCTGCCGGTTCCGGTGCTTCTCATAGAAACGCTAGCGAGGTGAACCGCGTTGAATATTTCACTGAAGTTGCTCAAAGAAGCAATGAAACTTATGCACAGTTTAAAGCTCGCGTGAGTGCAGATCCTTTGCAATATGGTTTCTATAAATATGATGGGGGTATAAAATTCGTAATTAATTATGGCCGTCTTGGTCTAGATACTCCGTTTGAAAGTGCAAATAACTGGGCAGAAAATGCTGCAGACGAAGCTATTGCGCTTGGCTATTATGCTGACGCCGATCGCGAAGCTTTGATTGAATATTATCTTGATTGTTTCGGTGATGACAGCGCGATTAAGCAATCCCCATCTTCATACTTTAACTTCCGCGCTATTTATCCAGCCGCTGTTGAGGATACTACGGTAGCTACAGACACTATAATTCGTTATGCTGGTCAAGAGCCAGTCGACCGTTCGGCTTCGGCAACCTTGGTTGGTATTTTCGGTGACGCTTCCAATGTTCAAACGAGGGCTGCGCAAATCGTGGTCGTCGATGTATACGGTGGTACTGCATTGAACGGTGGTAGCTACAAATTGCAAATTTTGGGTAATGAAGGCTATGGAGATTACACCCCGAATGATGGCGGTAGTCTAATTAGAGAGGTTGTCGATGATGGCGTCCTTCTCTTCTCGAACCTCGGTTATGGTACTTATCGCGTAGTAGAAGTTTCGGTCCCAGATGGCTATGATCCTACTCTTAGCGATGGCTATGACGAAGTTGATGAAGTTGCTTACTCAGAAAGCTTTACTATTAGCGCTAATGACGAAAGTGGTGCTAGGGTAGTCATGAGAAATGAAAGAACTCAAGACAACCCAGATGATCCAGACGATCCAAATGGTGGCAATAGTGGTAATAGCGGCAACAATGGCGAAAACGGTGAGAACGGTAACAATGGCAACAATGGCGAAAACGGCAATAATGGCAACAACGGCAATAACGGTGAAAATGGCGGCAGCAACGCTGGTAGCAATACCGGTAGCAACACTGGTAGCAAAGATGACGTTCCAGCCGTACCAGACACTGGTGTTGGGCTTGCGATTGACGGCGTCGACAATAGCGTCTATGCAATGATTGCAACTGATATCTTCATTATTGGCCTCGCAGTACTTTGCAAAAATACTCGCAAGAACTAAAAAATAGAAAAAGACGAGTCTAAATGGCTCGTCTTTTTGTTCCCTAAGCATAAGAGGATTGACAGATAAGGAATTTTATGTATAATGGGAGTTGTAGTGGTCATATAAAAATAAAAAGGATAAATATGCATTATCGTCGTAAAACCATCTTGAACCACTTTTCGTGTGGCGAAAAGTTTAAGGTTCGTAGTGGTCTCAATAAAATTCTCCTGGCAGTAGGAACCGTTCTTTTGTTGGCTCCAGTTGCTATGATTATCAAAAATAATGTTTTTGCAAGCAATCTAGGAGTTGATATTGCAATTACCGGTTTTAGTTTATCGCAAAACGGCAACCAGATTACTGTGTTTGATGAAGCTCATGCTACGGGAGATTTGTACGATTATGCCGTTAAAATGCCACACAACACTCCGACCAACTGGGAGTTGGTACTTGATTTGAATCTCACTGATGGTCGCACGGTTTCTGATGGCGATACGGTTTTGATTCCGGTCGTAACGCGCTATTTGGACGATAATCCAACCACCTTTGATTTGATTCTGGACGATTTTAGTGAAGCCATGCTTTATGATGGAAGTACTAATATTGGTACTTTCAAAAAAGCTACTGACGACGAGGGCATCCTTATAGAATTTAATGAAAATGCAGTGGGCGCTTCTTCCTTCTCGGACCTCACGCTTACGATGAACAATGCCGTACGTTCAGCTTCGCTGGGTTCTGCAAGGCTTGGCTACATTACGGTTGCTTCGCAGAGATTTTATTTTGGAATTGCCAAAAAGAGCTTAGGAAATCTCTCTGATGTAACTTACACTGGACAAGTTACCAACAATAGCATCTTGTGGGAAACCAGGATCGGCACAGATTTAACCAATGAACTTTCAACTAGCCGTGGTACTTCAGGCACTCCAATCGCAACGGTTGTTGAACAAACTTATCCTGATGCGATTGATCATGGACCGCTTACGATTTACGAAGTTCACAGGATGCCACTGGATGTAGACGATGAACATTCTCCTTCCGGTCATAAAGCAGCGGAGTCGATTGATCACGTTGACGACTTTACGCAAATTACGCAAAACGCGGACGAGTCTTACGAGTCATTTAAGGCGCGCGTGGTTGCTACTCCTTTGCAATATGGGTTCTACAAAGATAGTGATGGCTTGCGCTTTGTGATTAATTACGGTTTGCTCGGCGCCGATACGCCATTTAGTAGTGCCAATACTTGGGCAGAAAGTGCTGCTGATAATGCAATCGCACAGGGTTATTATAATATTCCGAAAAGACGAGATTTAATTAATTATTATATTGATTGTTTCGGTGACGATAGTGTGATTTCTCAGGTACCTTCTCCGTCTTATCACTTTGATGTGATTTATCCGGTTGCTTATGAAGATACGCCGGTTAGTTCTACGGCGGTCGTTACTTATGGCGATACTCCGGAAATATTAACTAACTCAGCAACCTTGGTTGGTATCTATGGTTCAGTTAAGGTACAGGCAAGAGCTCTAGAAGTAGTAACCGTAGACTATAACAGTCGCGAATTGATTAACGGTGGCGCCTATAAATTGCAGTTGAAACGTAATAACGTGTACGAAGACTATACTGCGAATGATGGCGGCACTTTGATTAGAACAGTGACCGATGGCGGCACTTTGACCTTCACTAATCTTGGCATTGGTACGTATCGCTTGGTAGAAGTTTCTGTTCCGGAAGGATATGATCCTACACTCACTGATGGATATGACGAGGTGGACGAAGTGGCTTATTCGAATGACTTCGGCGTTGGTGCTGACGACGCGGAGGGTACAAGAGTAATTGTTTATAATGCAAAAAGCGATGAACCGGTTATTCCAGACGATCCAAGCGACGATGACGAAGGTGACGATGGGGACATCGATGACAAAACGCCAGCAGTGCCAAACACTGGTATGGGTATTATTGATAAGTCTAGTAATGCTATCGATGCTGGTGCCTACGTAGTGGCTGTAATTGGTCTCGTGATGGTGATGATTGGTATTAAGAGGACAAACGAAGAATAAAAAGTTCAGCAAAAAAACGGGCTTTCGGCCCGTTTTTTAATAGTCGCGAAGTTTTTCGGTGTATTTATAAAGTTTTTGGATGTGATTTTCGAGGAAATAATAGTGTTTGACATAGAATCCAGTGAGGATAACCAAAATGAGTGCGACGAGATAGATTGGTAGTAGACAGAACGAAAAAGCGATTGTAGTAAAAACCCAAGCCGAGATGCTAATCGCAACAAGCGAAAGCATAGCGAAAAATAAAGTAATAATTAAGTGAATCAAACGTTCGTGTTGGAAATTGGCGACAGTTTCTTGGTGGATTTCGGCAAGCTTGCTCCATTCGAGTGGACTATGTTTTTCACGCACGGCTTTTTCGATGAACTTTTCGTACTTTTTAAGCTCTTTTTCCATAAGCTTATTGTAGCATAAAAAAGCAAGCTTTTTTGTTTACTCGCTTCACTTGGTGCGACGTTTTTTGCTTCGCAAAAACTAGGGCACCGGCGTCGTCTCAAACAAAAAAGAGAGAGCTCTTTTTTTTGTTGCTCGTCTCTTTGGTGCCCGAGACAGGACTTGAACCTGCACACCAAACGGCATATGCTCCTAAGGCATACGTGTATACCAATTTCACCACTCGGGCTCACTTCGTTCGCCCGACGTTGCCGAACGGGCTCACTTCGTTCGCGCTTCGCAAACGGGCTCGCTACACAATTATAACATAGTTTATTTCTGATAGATAGAGATTGTGGCGCCAGCGTAAGAGCGTGATTTGAGAAGTTTTAGCTCGGCGAATTCCGGTGTGTCGCCAGGATGGGACAAAGCTAAAATGCCGGCAGGCTTTAAAAATTTAGCTAAATATTCAATCTGTTCTGGTTTGAAATTATCATATGGTGGGTCGGCGATGATTAGACCGAAGTTTTTGTCGGTCGTAAAACTATCAACGCTTTTTTCAACAATAGTGGTGTTTGAGGTATTAAGGCTGGCAATGTTTTCGCGTAAAACTTTGGCGACTTTGTGGTCTTTTTCAATGAAGGTTACATCAAGGGCCCCGCGTGATAAAGCTTCAATGCCGAGTGCTCCGGTGCCGGCAAAAGCATCGAGTACGGTGGCGTTTTCGAGATATGGAAGAAGCATGTTGAATAATGCCAACTTCTCGCGCGAACCCATTGGGTGGGTCTTGTCGGATTGTGGCGATTTGAGATTTTTGCCTTTGTAGATTCCGGAGATTACTTGCATATTAGTTTAATGTCGTTAATTGTTGATAGCGCTTAATGTCAGACATAAGCTCTTTATATTTTAACATATTTTCTGGATTTTTCAAGAATACCTCGATGTCGTCGCGAGCTTTTTTGATGAGTTTAGTGTCGCCAAAAGTGGCAATGCGAAGATCAAGCGCGCCGTGCTGCAAAGCACCATAAATTTCACCTGGGCCGCGGAGTTTAAGATCGACTTCGGCGAGATAGAAACCATCTGATGATTTTTCAAGTTCTCTCAAACGCCTGGACGGTTGATTGTCGCCGGAAGTAAGTAGATAACAGAATGATGCCACGCTGCCGCGGCCAACGCGCCCGCGTAATTGATGTAATTGGGCGAGGCCGTAATTCTCGGCATTTTCGATGACCATTAAGGTAGAATTTGGCACGTCGACACCAACTTCCACCACGGTGGTAGAGACTAGGATTTGGATTTTGCCATTTGCAAAGCGTTCCATGACGACATCTTTTTCGGCTGGCTTCATGCGGCCGTGCAGGAATTCAATTTTGTATTCTGGAAAAACTTTTTTTAGTTTTTCGGTACGTGATTTAACTGAAGTGGCTTCGGAGGATGGATTATCATCAATGGCCTTGCAAATCCAATAAACTTGTTGGCCGGCGGTAATAGTCTCGCGAATTTTTGGATACAGTGATTCCCTGGTGCTGGTTTCGGCGAGAATTTTGGTCGTGATTGGCTGGCGGCCTTTTGGCAATTCATTTAAAATTGAAACGTCAAGATCGCCAAAGACAGTAAGTTGAAGCGATCTCGGAATTGGTGTGGCGGTCATCGCAAGAAGATGTGGCGCTAGTTCGCTTGGTGATTTGAGTAATAATTTATGCCTTTGCTCTACGCCAAAACGATGCTGCTCATCGATAATGACGAGGCCAAGATTTTTAAATTCGGTATCGTCGGTGAGGAGTGCGTGCGTACCGATTACGAAATTAATTTCGCCAGCTTTGATGGCGGTTTTTAACTTGTCTTTTTGTTTGGTTGCGCCAGTAAGTAGGGCGACTTTCACGCCGTAAATACCGAGTTGTTTGGACAATTTTTCGAAATGCTGAGTGGCTAAAATAGCAGTTGGCGCAAGCAAAGCAACTTGTGCGCCGCCGAGCACGGCTTCGTAAGCGGCCATAGCGGCGACCATGGTTTTACCGGAGCCAACGTCGCCCTGGAGCAATCTGTTCATTGGCGTAGATTTTTCCATGTCTTGGAAAATTTCCCAGGCAGATTTTTTCTGAGCGGCAGTTAGCGTAAATGGAAGTTCTTTAACGAATTGATTAATCTTGTCGTTGTGGTATGGAAGCTGCAAAGATTCTAGTTTGTCGTTTTCGGAGCGGTTGAGCTTAGCGGCTAAAATCAATTCGAAGAGTTCTTCGTAGGCTAAATATTCGCGGGCTTCCGTAACAGATTTAGTAGATTCTGGAAAATGCACTTTAAACAAAGATTCCCTACGTTTGCCTGCCGGTACGGTTGGTAAGAAGTCCGGGATTTCGGCGAATCTATCACGTGAGTTATTGATTAGGCGTTTGAAATCGGTAGATTTAACTTTGCCGTGGGCGACATAAATCGGTGCGAGCCCGGACGAGCGTTCGATCTCGTCGACTTCAACGGCGGATGGCGACATTAGACAGTAGCGTCCGTTTCGAAGCTCAAAACTGCCGGTAAAATAATATTCTTTATCGGGCTTAAATTGGTTGACACGATAAGCTTGATTAAACCAAACAGCTTTAACGAATCCAGTATCGTCACGAATAACTCCTTCGGTGACTGTGAGTTTGCGGAACCTGGCGCGGTGCGAGACGGCTGCCGTGACACGGCCTTTAATGACGACTTTGCCTGGCTCCATAGCGGCAATAGTGGTTGGCGCAGAGAAGTTTTCATAGTCTTTTGGCAGGTTATAAAAAAAGTCGCGCACGGTTTTGATGCCGGCTTTTTTTAAAATCTCAGCAGTCTTTGGGCCGATACCCTTTAGACTCTCGACTGACTCCTCTAAATTCATAAGACTATTATAGCAAAATTACTTAAGCGCGCTTCGAGTGCTCGGCGCGCCATTTGTCGACTTCGCCATGATTGCCGGAGAGTAAAACGTCTGGCACGGTCATACCGCGAAAATCATAAGGCTTGGTGTATTGTGGGTATTCTAGATTGTCGCCATCCGAAAAAGATTCGATTTCGGCTGAGGTTTCGCCACCGAGTACGCCCGGAATAAGACGAACGACCGAATCGATTATCGTGAGAGCCGGTAATTCCCCGCCGGTTAAGACGAATTTGCCAAGTGAAACTTTAAAGTCAACGATTGAAAGAATGCGTTCGTCATAGCCTTCGTAATGTGGGCAAAGAATAATAAAATGCTTAGTTTCGTCGTCTTTGACTTCGGCAAATTCGCGAGCCATTTCTTGATTCCAGATTGTACCGACTGGTGTTGGGAGAATAACTTTAGCGGATGGATCTTTTTCTTTAACGGATTCGATAGCGTCAAAGACCGGTTCGCAGCGTAGTAGCATGCCATCACCACCGCCATAAGGTGTGTCGTCGACGGATTTGTGTGGGCCAAGGCCAAAATCGCGTAAGTTAACAAAATCAAACTCAGCTAAACCTTTATCTTGGGCCTTCCACATCATGGAAGTATTAAGATAAGGCTCGAGAGCTTCTTTAAAAAGCGTGATAATGGTGAATTTGATTTTTGCCATATATATTATATTATAACAAAAAATCCCCCATTTGGGGGATTTTTCGTTGTCCTAAATTAGTCTTTCTTGCCTTTGCAAAAGCGAATGATGGCAATAGCTGCTTCGTAGACGAAGCGGATAAATACCAAGTAGAAGAAAGTTTCAAAGGCTTCCCATGGTTGGCCATAGGTGGTAAGGGTCTTAAGACCGAGCATGAGATAGTTGAATGAAACGTAGTAGAAGCAGATTCTAGCTAGATCCTCAGCGAAGTTGCCTTTGAAGAGGAAGAAGTTCTTAATGTCTTCTGCTGGTTTGCGTTTTTCGGCACCTTTTTTGAAGTAGGTGAAGAAGATGAAGAGGGCAGCTGTAAAGATAGCACCGAGGACAATGGTGCAGATTTGCCAGCTGGTCTCTGGGTTCCAAGTATTGCTACTTGCGGCGGTTAGTTGATTCCCAAGACTATACAAATCTGAGAGGTTCATTTTTAATAACTCCTTTATTAGTATTATTAACTTAAATATAACATAAAAAAAATTTTTGTGTAATATTTTTATGTTTTTATGTATAATCGGGGTATGAACAGAGTACCACTAGCGGAGAGAATGCGTCCAAAAAAGTTGGACGAAGTGGTTGGGCAAGACAAAATTATTGGCGAAGGCAAAATTTTGACGGAAATTGTGCGCCTTAAAGAGCCGGTGAATTTGATTTTTTGGGGTCCTCCGGGTACTGGCAAAACTACCCTAGCACGAATCTTGGCGCATGAGTTTGAGGCTGACTTTGTTGAAATTTCTGCTGTAACTTCCGGCAAAAAAGATATCGAAGAAGTAGTGCAACGCGCTAAAACCAACTGGAATTTGAAAATTCGCACCGTACTTTTCGTGGATGAAATTCACCGTTTTAATAAGGCGCAGCAAGATGCGTTTTTGCCGCATGTGGAGTCTGGGCTAATTACTTTGATTGGCGCTACAACCGAGAACCCATCCTTTGAAGTTATTTCGCCGTTACTTTCTCGCTCGCGCGTGGTGTTAGTGTCGCCATTATCTAAGGCTGCGATTCTTGAAGTCTTGACTCGTGCGGTTAAAAGTGAGAAGCTGAAGATTGTTAAGAAAATGACCAAAACGGCTGGTCGCAAAATTACCGAAGACGCGTTAGATTATTTGGCGGAACTTTCGGGTGGCGATGCGCGTTCGGCGCTTGGCGATCTGGAGCTTGCTCTTTCTCTTTCCGACAAGATTGATCGTGACGTCGTTAAAGAAGCAGCCGGTCGCAAACTGCCAGGTTACGATAAAAAAGGCGACAATCATTACGATACGATTTCGGCATTTATTAAATCGATGCGCGGTTCGGATGTGGATGCGGCGCTTTATTATCTTGCGCGTATGGTGGAAGCTGGCGAAGACCCAAAGTTTATTGCTAGGCGTATGGTAATTTTTGCTTCGGAAGATATTGGGCTGGCTGGCAATGGTGCACTTAGCCTTGCGACAGCTTGTTTCCAGGCGGTGGAGCGTGTTGGTATGCCGGAATCGGGTTTGATTTTGGCGCACACCGTGGTGGCGCTCGCAAAATCTAAGAAAAATCGCGATACGACGGACGCTTGGTATAAAGCACAAGATTTGGCACGCAAAACGATGGGTGAGCCGGTGCCGATTTGGTTACGTAATGCCCCGACCAAACTTATGGCCGACCTCGGTTTTGGTAAGGGCCAAAAATGGGAGTCTGGCTTTCATCTTGATAAAAATTACTTACCAGACCAGATAAAGAACGAGAAGATTTTTAAATCGACGATGAAAGATTAGTCGTTTTCTGGCTTGTCGATAAAGGCGCCAGACTGACGGGACCAAAGGCGGAAGTAGCTACCATGTTTTTTAAGTAGTTCGTTGTGGGTGCCTTGTTCGACGATTTTACCATCTTCGAGTACAACGATACGATCGAGGCTGGCGACCGTAGAAAGACGGTGAGCAATAACAATAGATGTGCGATTTTTCATGAGGTTATTCAAGGCGTCTTGAATGAGAGCCTCGGATTCGGAATCTAGTGCGGAGGTTGCTTCGTCTAAGACAAGGATTGGGGCGTTTTTCAAAATAGCACGAGCAATTGCGATACGTTGGCGTTGGCCACCAGAAAGCTTAATGCCGCGTTCACCAACTAAAGTTTCATAGCCGTCTGGAAGATTCTTAATGAAGACATCGACGTTGGCGAGTTTGGCGGCGCGAGTGACTTCTTCCCTCTTGGCGTTCGGATTAGAATAGGCAATATTTTCGGCGATGGTGCGATGGAATAAGGCGGTTTCTTGTGGAACATAGGCAATACTATCCCTGAGTGAAGCTTGGGTGACTTTTTTTACGTCTTGGCCGTCGATTAAAATCTCACCAGAATCAACGTCTGCGAAACGCAGCAAGAGTTTGGTCAAAGTGGTTTTACCGGAGCCAGAGATACCAACAAGGCCGATTCTTTCACCCGGTTTAATGTCGAGCGAGAAGTTCTCGAAGATTTTTTCTTTTGCTTCGTGGTGTTTGAAGGTAATGTTATTGAATGAAATAGTGCTCTTTGCGATGACGAGATTTTTGGCGCCCGGCATATCAACGACGTCGTCTTTCATGTCGAGAATGCGAACCATGTCGCGAGCATCACCAAGGCTACGGTTGATGTTCTTGAAGATGTGAGTAATACTCCACAAATCACTGAGGATACCTTGTGAGTAGCTAACGATAAGAACCAATGTAGCGACAGTGAGACCAAACCAAATCGTGCCAGTGATGAGGAAGAATAAAAGCGCGGCCGTAAGACTCATGATGATGGTACTAAAGAGCAAATCGCGTTTGATGGTGGCGCGCATCATCTTAAAGGAAGTATTTAACCAATTTTTCTGGAAACGGCTATAGCGTTGTTGCTCGTATTTTTCTTTGGCATAGGATTTAACTGAAGTAATATTGGAAACTGAATCGGAAAGTTGCCCAGTTTTCTTAGCGGTAGCGGCAGCTTCTTGTTCACTGTAGTCGGCGATTTTCTTAAATGAGATTGCAGTAAAGAATGTGTAGATTGCGACTACGGCGACGATGGCAATGGCGAAGCCCTGGGCGCGTGTCCAGAGAATTACCGTAACACAGATGAGATAAGTAAGGATTGGTACGAGATCCCAAATGATTACATCCATAAAGCGCTCAAACGAACTAGTAAGCTTGTTGGTTTGTGAGACTAGCGAGCCAGAGAAACGGTCGTTGTGGAATTGCATGGATTGTTCACAAACGGTAGTGAAGGCGAGGGTGTCGAGATCTCGCATGGCGAGAAGCTCCATTTTCCAACAACAGTAAAGCCTAAGCTTTTCGAATAATAAGCTGTTGGTAAGCGCAAGCGCTAAGTAAATAAGCGCTTCCGGTAAGAGCTCAGCGAAGACTCGTTCTTCAGTAATGCCGGCAGAAACTTTATCGATAATATCGGCAAAGATGAACGCACCAAGGACGTTACGGATAAAGATAACGACTGGCGTCAAAATAAATACGCCGAGTGACAGCCATTTGTACTTTTTTACTTCGCGCCAATAATAATGAAGGACGCGGGATGTCATGTTATCTTTTTTCTTCATAAAATATATTATTATATAATTTCGGAATAAATGCAAGCATTTTGGCATTTTTTCTATAAAAAATAAAACATGTTATAATGTAGGGTATAAAAATAACATGTAACATGGAGAAAACATGGCAGATTTTAATAAAGTTTTGACTCCGGGGGACTACGAAAACGGCGAGCTTAACGTGGTGATTGAAATCCCAACTGGCTCAAACCACAAGATTGAATGGGACCGCGAACACGCCTGCTTTATGCTAGATCGCGTCGAACCAGTTGCTTTCGCTAAACCATGCAACTATGGTTTTATTCCGCAGACAATCGATGAAGACGGCGACGAGCTTGATGTCCTCATGATTACCGACCAACCACTCACAACTGGTATTTGGATGAAAGCCAAAATCCTTGGCGTTATGAAATTCGTCGATGGTGGCGAAGTTGACGATAAGATTATCTGTGTTCCAGAAGATGATCGCAATAATGGTGATTGCTACGAAACCTTGGAAGATTTGCCAAAGCAAACTTTGAAGCAAATTGAATTCCACTTCAACCACTACAAAGACTTGAAGAAGCCAGGTTCTACTGAGGTTAAAGGCTTCTTCGGTTTGGATGAAGCAAAAGAAGTGATTGCCGAATCTATTAAGCGCTGGAACGAATCTGATCGCGCAAGCAAATAATTAATAAAATAAAAAAGAACCCTGCTGGCAGGGTTCTTTTTTAGGATTCTTGTTTTCGTTTTGAGATATAGTTGTTGAGTATGATGATTGCTATTGTCGATGCGATTAATATGCTAGCGTTGAGGATAATTGGCTGCATAGTTTCAATGCTGAAGTTCTCCATTTCGATGAGGCGGTAATTGCTGTTGACGTAATAATAGCTTGGTAGAATGTGGGCGAGACTATTAATGAAGCTTGGCATCCATTCGGCCGGGATAAACACGCCGCAAATGAAGCTAGAGCCAATCGAAACTACGTTAATGATTGGTAATAGTACACTGGCGGATGAGAAGAGGTTGGAAAGTAGGAACGCGAAGGCCATGGCGAAGACCATAAAGATGGCGGAATTTGCTATCATAATGAGGCCGTGCGTGGTAAATAACATATCGCCGACTAGGATGGCGCCGATACCAATATAAACGAGCCATAAGATGGATCCGAGCATGAAATTACATAATAGAATTTGGCGGTTGGTAGTACGGTAGCTGGTGGCGGAAACCGTCATGCGTTTTTTAACCATGGTTCGTTTGAAGCCGAGTGTGGCAAACGAAACCGCAAAGACTAGTCCGGCCAGCAAAGCATAGTTTAGAAAATTGAAATAAAGACCTAGATCGCTCAGTTTATTGACGTCTAGGCTGGAGGCGATAGTAACTTCGGCTTCTTTTGCGACAACTTCATTAGTTTTTTCGACGATGATGCTTTGTGGGTTTGGCGCAAAGCTATAGGCGACTTTGGCATAACGATTTACGATGGTTCCAACGAGCATGCTAGCGGATTGGTCGGTCTGTTTGTAGCGAAGTTCGGCGTTAATTCCCTGGCTAATTTGTTCGCCATAACCAGCATCGATGTAAAGTACAAAATAAATTTCGCCATAATATAGAGCGTCCTGGAGTGAATCGTCATCTTTGAAATTTTTGATATCGGTGCGTTCGTCGAGGTATTTAATAAAGGCGTTGGATAGCTCCGAATGGTCATTGTCGAAGACTACGATATTAGCCTTGGCAGCTTCAAAGTTTGTGGTATTGATTTCGGAGTGCATATTCATGACGCTACAGATGCACAAAATTAGGGTGTACATAATAATGAGCCAGAGATTTTTACGTACGATTTTGAAGTAGGCTTTAGATGCTGTCATATTTTTGTCTCCTCAAAACAATAATCGAAACGGTGCTGAGAATACTGGTAATAATGAATAAACTAACGACGTCAAGCCAAAACCTGTTGGAGTCTGGGTCAAAAGCGTTTAATGCGTAGAATCCATCCGAAATAATGGCTGACGGATTGATTTTATTGACGATTGGAATGGTCGAATCGACCAAATATTTCATGCTTGGGCCCATCATGCCGCCGAAGAAACAGCCAAGCATAGTGATACCGGTAAGAATACCGTCCTTAGTGTTTTCATTAACCTTAAATACGGCCGAAACGAAGGTGCCGAGCGCAAGTCCAGTGAGTGCGCCCACCATCGTAAAGAATACAACCATCGGGAAATGCGGTCCGAAGTCAAGATGAAGAACCATAGTGAGATACACGAATAGGATTGCGAGGCCGATGAGCTGAATGATATAGCTAGTAAGTAAAGTGCCAAGAATAATTTTGGCTTTCGAGACAGCCGAGACGGCAATGCGGCGACCGCTTGAGGTCATGTTGGCGAGATTCTTATCTAGCGCCTTGGTCGCAATCATGCCGCCGTATAAGCAGGCCATGGCAAGTAAGGTATAGAATTCAACCATGATGTAATCCATTTTTTGATCGCCGGCGCTTTTGAGATTAGCTGGTTCAAATGTGTGTCCAGCAGTAATAGACTGTTCGATTTCAGTCATGACGTTCTGGATAATAGTACTGTTTAGACTATTGGTCATGACCATGAGTTTTGGGAAATCGGTGGCGTTGTCGAAATAAATCATGCCGTCGATTTCATCTTTCCTTAATGACGTCTCGGCTGATTCTCTATTGTTGATATAAGTAGTGGCAAATATTTTACTATCCGAAGTTTTGGTGGCGCCATCTTCGACGCTGAGCGAATGAATTACGAGATTATATACCGGATAGAGTTGATTCTCTTCGTTTTCGACAAAGGCAATTTTAACCGGCTCCATGCCGTCATAATTGATGAGCGATGAAAAAGCCCCATAAAACAAAGTTGCCATAATAATCGGGAAACCAAAGGCCCAAAAAATTAGTTCTTTGTTTTTGAATGTGATTTTGAAATTATATAACAAGCGCTTCATTGGTCGCGAAGTTCCTTGCCGGTGAGTTCGAGGAAAACGTCATTTAGGGTTGGGCGTTCGGAGAAGATTTTGCCATATGATATGCGGCTACTTTCGAGCAGACTGACGAGTTCGGCGAGGTTTTTGCGAGCATCTTTATAAGAAATAACCATAGTTTTGCCGTCGTATTTGACGTTGACAACGTCGCGAAGCTCGGCGATTTTGGCTTGAATTTTGGTCGAGAGTTCAGCTTCGATAGTGATGCGCTCTTTGACTTTAGCGAGATCTTTCAGTGAATCGTTGGTGCCAGCAGCAATAATCTTACCGCGATCCAGAATAATAATACGGTCACACAAAATCTCGACTTCTTCCATGTAGTGGGTGGTGTAAATGATCGTGGCGCCATCGTCGCGAAGTTTCTTAATGCCATCCAAAATATTATTCCTGGATTGTGGATCGACAGCTACGGTTGGCTCGTCGAGAAAAATGATTTTCGGTTTGTGAGCGATGCCGCAGGCGATGTTTAGACGACGAAGCAAACCACCGGAAAGTTTTTTAGGTAGGAATTTCTTAAAATCTTCAAGGCCGACGAGCTTTAAGGCTTCTTCGGTATATTGTTTGCAAGTCTCCTTGTCGTTGATATAAAGTCCGCAGAAATAATTAACGTTTTCCCAAACTGTGAGTTCATCGAAAACGGCTACATCCTGGAATACTACACCGATTTCGCGTTTGATATCGAGCGCATCTGGCGCCATGGTTTTGCCTAAGATTTTGATTTCGCCTTGGTCGAATTTAAGAAGAGACAAAATACAGTTGATGGTAGTAGATTTGCCGGAACCGTTTGGCCCGAGTAGGCCCAAAATTTCGCCTTTTTTAACGTCGAAAGATAAATTATCGATGGCGGTGAGTTCTTTATATTTTTTGGTCAAGTTTTTGACTTCAATAATAGACCCAGCTGTGGTTTTGCTCATTTTTTGTAACTCCTATAATTCTTCAATCTTGACGCGAACTTGCTCGGCAGTGTCGCGGTCGCGGACGGTGACAGTGCCATCTTCTAGGGTATCGAAGTCGATGACGACGCATTTTGGCGTACCGATTTCGTCTTGCTTGCGATAGCGTTTACCAATGTTGCCGGAATCATCCCAAGTTACAAAAGTATATTTGGCTTTGAGTTTTTCGTAGACAGTTTTAGCTTTCTCGACGAGTTCCGGTTTGTTTTTAAGTAGTGGTGAAACGCAGAATTTGTACGGTGCGAGATTTTCTGGGAGTCTCAAAACGATACGTTTTTCACCATTAATCTCGTCTTCGGTGTAGGCAGTGCTAAGCACGGCCAGGAATAGACGTTCGACACCAATGGATGGTTCGATGACGTGCGGAACGAAAGTCTCGCCAGTGTTCTTATCGCGGTAATCCATGTTTTTGCCGGATTCGCGAGCGATGTTTTGCAAATCAAAATCTGTGCGATAGGCGATGCCCATGAGCTCTTCCTCGCCGTTTGGATAATCGAACATAATATCGACGGTGCGCTTTGAATAGTGGGCGCGGTCTTCGGCTGGAACTTCGAGTTCGTGGATTTTTTCGGTTGGAAGACCCATTTTGTCTTTTAAGAAGCCACGGTATTCTTCGAGGATTTTGTCGAAGTTTTCTGACCAAGTATCTGGGTGCACAAAATACTCAATTTCGAGCTGCGAACATTCGCGGTCGCGCAAGATGAAGTCGCGTGGAGAGATTTCGTTGCGGAAAGATTTACCCTGTTGGCAAAGGCCAAATGGAAGGTTTGGATAAATGGTGTCGACGACATTTTTATAGTTGGTGAAGATACCCTGAGCAGTTTCTGGGCGGAGATAGGTGGTGCTACGGTTCAAGAGTTCTTTGGCGGCTTCGTCGCCTTCGGCATCTTCTGGCGTCACAGCGCCTACGTGGGTAGTGAACATCATGTTGAATTTACGGATGCTGCTCCAGTTGGTTTTGCCACAGACTGGACAGACTGGGTTTTGGGCTAGAAATTCTTCGGTGGTGATGCTTTCGGAATAGCCGTCGACAAGCTTGTCGGCACGGAAACGAGAGTGACACTCTTTACATTCGACCAATGGATCGGCAAAAGTAGAAGTGTGACCGGAAGCGACCCAGGTGCGAGGATTCATTAAAATAGCGGCGTCGATACCAAACATATCATCACGCTGGTCGACCCAATAATTCCACCAGGTATTTACAATGTTGTTTTTGAGAGTGACGCCGAGCGGGCCAAAGTCCCACGTACCGGCCATGCCGCCGTAGACGTCGGAACCTGGAAAAATAAAGCCGCGGCGTTTACATAAGCTTACAATGTCGTCTAAGTTGTTCATGTTAATTATTATACCATTTTTGAGATAAAAAAAGAGACGTCTTGCGACAGGTCTCTCTTTTTGCGCTGATGCGCGCCCACCCTTGGGGCACATTGTTTTGTTTTAATCCGCTGTTTTTGTTTTTAATGTAAGTCTCCACACTCCACTAATTACTCAGTGGAACCCCTGTGAAGCGTATCAGCTTATGTTTATAATAAAGCATAAGCATTAAAAAGTCAAGTGGGTTTTTAGGAAATATTTTTGTAATTTTTACAACAGTTTAATAGTCTTCTACCAGAGTAAATTCTTTGCCGGCGATTGAAATAATTGATTCTGGTTCGGCGCCAAGAGAGGTCAATTCGGCCTTGATTCCTAGCTTTTTCATGATGTCGCGGAGGCGGTTGACGCTGGCATAATTATTAAGGTCGGTACGACGAGCGAATTTCTCAATTTTTTCACCAGTGACGATGAATTTGCCATCGTCGGTACGTTCGACGTTCCAAGTGTCGCTAGCTTCTTCGCGACTGAGCGAGATGGTTGGGATGTCTTTTGCCTCTTCGATTTCTTCTGGAATTTCAGCTTCGCGCTCGGCTTTGCGTTCGGAGACTAGGAAGAGAAGGCGTTTCAAAAGCTCATCGATTCCCTGGTGGGCTGGTGCGGAAATAGCGTAGACTTCGGCGTTTGGATTAATAGCCAAGATAGCGGCCATCTGCATTTTGACAATTTCTTCGTCGACGCCTTCGCATTTGGTGAGAGCGACGATTTCTGGACGATCCTTTAAGTCGGAATATTTTTCGAGCTCGGTGCGGATAGTCTTATAGGCTTCGCCGGCGTCATTATTGTAGACGTCGACAAGATGAAGAAGAACTGCGGTGCGGTCGACATGGCGAAGGAAGTCATGCCCTAAGCCTTTACCTTCGGAAGCGCCTTCAATAAGGCCAGGAATATCGGCGATTAGGATACTGCCATCGTTAACTTTGGCAATACCAAGGTTTGGCGTAAGAGTGGTGAATGGATAATCGGCGATTTCTGGTTTGGCGTTTGAGACGACCGAGAGGAAGGTGGATTTGCCGGCATTTGGCAAGCCAACTAGGCCAACATCGGCTAGGAGTTTGAGCTCGAGTTCGGCTTCGAATTCTTCGCCCGGTTCGCCAACTTCGGCGATGATTGGGGCTTGGCGGGTACTAGATTTAAAGTGGGCGTTGCCAAAGCCGCCGTCGCCACCTTTGGCGATAACTGCTTCTTGACCATCTTTAACTAAATCAGCGAGCAAAACTCTTTCTTCGCCGGCTTTGTAGACGACGGTGCCAATTGGAACTTCGACAATTAAGTCTTTGCCGGAGCGGCCAGCTGAGCGGGTGCCGGAGCCGTTTTTGCCGTCTTCGGCGGTTAGGATTGGGGTAAATTTAAAATCAAGTAGAGTGTTGGTGTCCTTGTCGGCTTTAAAGATAATTGAGCCGCCTTTACCGCCGTCGCCGCCATCCGGGCCACCTTTTGGAATATAGATTTCGCGGCGAAAAGATACGGCGCCGTCTCCGCCCTTACCAGCTTTCAAACTAACTTTTGCCGTATCTACAAACATATCAATATTATAACATAAAAAAACTCCCGCTGCTTACGGGAGTTTGTTTTGAGGCTCTTCTTTAACAGAAAAGGCCTCCTCGGCCAAGTGATAGATCGACTCATAGTTAGAAAGCTCTCTCAAAATACCCATTAAGACATCGTTGTAGTT
Source organism: Candidatus Saccharimonadota bacterium (assembly GCA_017519305.1). Classification (GTDB taxonomy): domain Bacteria; phylum Patescibacteriota; class Saccharimonadia; order Saccharimonadales; family Saccharimonadaceae; genus Nanosyncoccus. The sequence goes on along the minus strand of JAFWSN010000001.1, from coordinate 284,141 downwards.
TCTGCTTTCCTTCTTTTTGCTCTTGCGGGCCTCGGCAAGGAGCTTGTTGTAGGCGACAAGATGATTGGGGTGGTAGTGCTGTTTCATGAGCTTTCGTAGCTGTCTGACAGTGGGATTTGGATTTGCTTGGATGGTTTCCAGGTCGTCATAGTGCTCTAAACAGAGTTTTAATGTACACCTGTATACATAATACATGAGGTCATTTCTTACATAAAAAGTACCGTGTAAAAATGCTAGATAATAGTCCCTCTCTATCCGCTCGAGTTGTTCATGAGCATCCTCTCGAATATAGTCCGTGAGATAAGGAACTCCCACCTGGTAAAAATTTACTCTCAGATGGCCTGCGTCGAGTGCATGTGTCCAACCAATTCCTCCACCAGGTGGATTACCTATAACCATTTCCGCCTTCAGGCCTGTGGGAATGAGCGTTTCTTCATCTCTTATGTTTTTAACTGAAAGATGAAATCTCCCGTCATCCATGCGAACCAGCTCGTTGTTTATACCGTAGGTCCTGGCCTGATCTATCATGCTTTTTGGTGTCATTCCTGCTGCGTCGAAAATCGCAGCGATGTCCTCTTTCATACCAAGATCACGAAAGGAGCTCGGTAAATCGGCTTTGTTCTTACAAGTGCTTTTCATGGCCTTGTCCTCCTAATTCGTAAGATGCGTTATAAAAATATAACTTTTATATTATAACATAATTCCGTCAAAAAGTCACGCTTGAACCAATCTGGCGATTATTTGTGGTGGATATAGAGGAAGTTATTGACAGTAGAGGCAGAAATAAGGGATTCGGTAACGACACCGGCGCGGTAGTTGAAGTTCATTTCGCGAATCAAAATAGTACCATCATCGTTGACGGCGACAACGTAGCCCACGTGGCCGTACCAACCACTAGAGGTTTGGAAAATATCGCCAGGCTGTGGATTGTGATCGACTGGGAAACCGGCAGCAGCGGCGTTTGCGGCCCAGGTATTGGCGTTGCCAAGGGTACCAGGGAGGTCTTGGCGCATATACCAAGCATAGCTCGTACATTGGCCAGAGGTATACGGGCCTGAAAGCCAAAGGCTGCTGTTGATAACAGTAAGAGTAAGACGAGAAGCGCTACTACCGGATGTAGTGTAGGCGTAGGTAGTGTAAGTAATTACTGGGGCCGGTGGAACATATTCTGGGCGTTCTTTTTCTGGTAAAGTACCACCTTCGATAGCAATACGCATACCTTCGGAGATGCCAGAAACCTCAATGTCATTTAAATGTTTGATGTCTTCGGCAGTAGAACCGTATTTCTCGGCGATTGATTCGAGAGTATCATCTTCCTTGACGGTATAAACAATACCAGAGACGTTCTTAGTGAGATAAAGGGTGTCGCCCTCTGAGATACTGGTAGTTTTAAGCTTGTTTGACCAACGGATTTGGTCGGTAGTAAGGCCAAATTTATTAGCAATATCTTCCATCGATTCACCGGCGCTAACGGTATAAGCGATAACGCCACGAGAGAAACTTGAAGTATCAGTAGTAATATTCTTTTCGATTTTACCGCTACCAATAGAGGTTTGTCCGACGTTGTACAAGGCCGAGGTTGCAACGTAGTTATAAGCTACGTCGGTGGCACTAGCAAGGTTGAGCGCATCAGAAAGATCCGCTACAACATAAAGCTCGGAGATTTGGTCGGTTGAAATTTTAGTGTCGTTTACGGATAAAGAGGTAAGGTCGACATTTGAACCATTTCTCTTATCTAAAATACCGACAAAAAGTACTCCGAGAATAGCGGCACTAGTCAAAAGATAGATTAGAATTGTACGAATTTTTTGAAAATTGATTTTCTTTTTCATAACGATACGTCACAGAGAACTTGACAGTGGTCGCGGGCGTTCTGGTTGTGTTCGTCCTCTGTATAACTATAATACATCCTTCCGTCGTCGCCTGTCAAGAAATAAAGATAATCGGTATCAGACGGATCGGCGACAGCAGTCATGGCAGAAAGGCCCGGATTTGAGATTGGGCCACATGGTAGACCGGTGTACTTGCGCGTATTATAGCAAGAATCAACTTGGATAGCGTCGCCAACGGCAGTGTCGTCGCGGTTACGATCTGGGTTAAGTACATCGAGTGCATAGGTTACGGTGACGTCGCTACCAAGAGGAATATACATAGAAAGGCGTTTTAAGAAGACCTGGGCAACGGTTGGCTGGTCGGCAGTATGGGCTTCTTTTTGGACGACAGAAGCAAGTGTGATTCCCTCGTGAAGCGATAGTCCACGGTCTCTGAAGCGAGCTTCGAGGTCGTTTTCTTCGATAACTTTTTCGGTGCCATCCAGGAAGGTTTTAAGGATTTCTTTAACAGTGGCATCTTTAAAGAATTCATAAGTTTCTCCATAGAGGTAACCTTCGAGTGAAGCCCCACTTGGGCGGTTTTTTAGCATTGGCATATCGTAGTCGGCGTTAAAAGCGGCATCGATTTCCTCTCTTGAATAGCCGAGCGACAGGAGATTTTTTTGAACATCGAAAATGGTTTGACCTGGCAAAATTGTGAAGCTAAATACTTCGGAACCACCAATACCTTCGGTGAGGATTTTAGCGATATCTGAGGCACTCATGCCTTTGTTGAGGGTATATTTGCCGGTTCTGAGTGCAGCGTCACCAAAAGACAATTTCAGATTAACTTTAAAGAAGAAAGAACTTCTAATCAGCTCAGCGTTACTTAGATTGTTGGCGATAGTGTCAACAGATTCTCCTTGGGCGACGGTGAATTCGATATCCGGGCAGCGTTCCGCGTCACAATTTTTAATAACTGGGCTGAGCGAGTTGAAATACCAAAATACGATACCGCCACAGACTGCGGCAAGAGCTAGAGCGATAATAATTGAGGTAATAATAAAGTTTCTTTTGGTTTTTTTCACGATTTTTTTAGAACTTTCTATAGCTTTTTTGGAATTTAGACGGGCTTTCTTGACGACTTTTCTGGCGTTTTCTTCAATTACGCCTGGCAGGGGTTCCTCCTTGCCAGAATCTTCTTCGGAAAAGGTTTCGATGAAGTCCTGCAAGATAATGGAAGCTGCTTCGGCGTCGATGTCGCCTTTTTCGTATTTCTTTTGACGACTTTTTAGCCTAGATTCGGCCTCGACCGAAGTGAGAGATTCGTCTTGGAAGCGAATTTTTGCTCCAGGTATTTTTTCGGTAAGAATTTTAGCGAAATTACGAGCGTAAAGTGATTGCTTAGTTTCGTTTCCCTCATTACTGCGCGGTAGACCGATAACGAAGAATTTCGTGTTGTGTAGATTGGTGAGACGAGCTAGTTCTTGCCATTCGTTGCCATTAACTTCTATGAAGCTCACTGGAACAGCGATTCTTGTGGCGGAGTCAACTCGTGCGACGCCGATCCTTTTCTCGCCGACGTCTAGGCCAAGAATTTTCATTTTATTCCTCTGAATTAGGGTTGGTTTGTCCTTCAATTTCTAAGACAAGGGTAATACGATTACTGTCGTTCGGGGCTGAAGTTACCCATGGATAGGAAGTATCGATTGATTTAACGGTAAGGCCATTAACTGAACCAAGATCGTGCTTAATATCTCCAACGCCTTTACCCTTGACGAGCTCTATTATATCATTTTCGGTAACTTTTGGACCAGTTTTATAAGAGGTCTTAAGCTTGCCGGTGTAACCAGATTCGGTCGAGACGAAGCTTTCGATGAATGGATTGCTGATTTCGTAAATCTTTTGGTCTTCGGCGAGTTTGGCTTTTTGGGTGATAAACTCTTCGAGCTTGGTTTTGTCGATGGCGTAAATCGTGAAGGTGACGGTAGCCGTTGCGGATGGGACGACTGTTTCGCTAACTTCTTCATCGACGTTTGGCGAGGAAGTTAGTTCGGAAAGTTTTTGCTTATAGCTAGAATCAATCGCGAGTTTGCTGTCGCCGATTTTAGCGTAAAGTTCGTTCTTGTATTCGTCTTCTTTTTCTTTAATGTTGTTGGACATTATAGTGCGGGCAGCTTCGACGTTTTCGGAGGTGACGATGGTGACATTCTTATCGGTACCGCCAGTGAATGCACCGTCGGAATAGGCAGTGACGCGGTCGCTAGGAGCGGTGAAGCTGGTTTTGTCGATGTTATAGACTTCGCCTGGTGCGGCAGCCGTGACTGAAACTTTGGCTGAACGGATACAGCCGTTACCGAGGAAGCTAGATTCACATTCGCCACTGTTGCCATTCCAGGAGAGTGAAACATCTGAGTCGCTATAGAAGGTGAGGCCGCTGGCTTTGAACGCGGAACCGGCGTTGATATTGACCGGCTTGTTAATTTCGTTAAAGCGGAAACCGATTTGAACAATAATGGTGCCGTGGGCTTTTTCACCGATGTTCTTAGTGCCGGTGGCGGTAAATTCTGTTTTTTGCTCTTCTTCAATTTTGATTTCTTCAAGATAGAAGACACCTTCGTCGGTGTTTTCGGCGGCTGGATCTGAAGTGAAGGAAACTAGTTCGGAGAAGTTATTGGAATCGGTACGAACAGCAACGGTGATTTTGACGGCTGGTGCAATTACTAGGGCCCAAATAAGGAATAATACGATCAAAACAGTAGCGGCAGCGCCGGCGATAACCCATTTCTTGTAATTAATAATCCAAGCGAGAACTGGATTTTTGATTTCCTTTTTCTCTTTCTTGTCTTTTTTGGCTTTTTCTTTTGCCTCTTTTTCTTCTTTCTCTTTTTTCTTATTCTCAGACTTTATATCTTTGATGGCGGCAGCGGCAGCTTTTTCGTCGATTTTGGCATCGTCATCTTCTTTGCCATCCTCTTTGTCGTCTTCTTTTTCGTCAGGTTCTTCTGATTCGGAATCTTCCTCAGCCTTTTTATCGTCATCTTCATCATCATCATCGTCATCGTCATCTTCTTCTTCATTTTCTTCTGGCTCTACAGCGGTCCCGTCGGTGACTGTGACTTCGCCCTCGCTGACCTCTTCGGAAACGACTTCCTCTTCGATGTCGTCTTCAGATGGGATGGCTGGCGCGGTTTGCAGGTTCTTAGTTACTGGGATTTTGGAAGCAGCAGCAAGTTTTAGAATGGAAGGATCAGTCGTAACAATAACAAGCTTCTTTTTGTTAGCGGCGCTAGCCTTAGTAATTAATTTTATATTCACCACACTTCTTAAGACTCCACTCTTTTTTGGTGGAACTAGGGCGACGATTTGTTCTTTTGCGGATTCGAGTTTCGAAATGATATCAGTGATATCATCATCCGGTTCAATATAAATAACGTCTTTGTTCATATTTAAAATATATCACATTTTATTCTGCTTGTGTTAAAATAAAAGTGATGAGTATTTTTAAGCGTAAGCAGGCAATCCAACCTGGTAGTAATGGTTCGGCTATGTCCGAACTAGCTTTGAACTCAATTAATGATGGAGTGGTAATTGTTGATCGCGCTGGAAAAGTTTGCTTTATTAATCCAGCCGCCAAAAGGATGGTCGAATATAATACTATGCTCGACCCGATTGGGGCTGACTATAAAGATGTTATTCGTCTAGAGTCTAAAGAAGGTCGTGAACTTTCCGAAGAGGAGAATCCTTTAATTCGTGCAGTTATGAATAATGAGGTGCTAGATTCTTTCCGTGGCAGCTTGATTATGGGCGTAACCGGTAAGCGTATTCCGATTGCAATTTCAGTAATTGATGTTCGAGATTCTGCCGGAAACAAGATTATAACGTTTAGAAATATTGCCAAGGAGCTTGAGGAGGAAGGGGCTCAGACGGAATTTATTTCTACGGCTTCGCACGAGATGCGCACGCCGGTTGCTTCGATCGAAGGCTATTTGTCTCTCGCTTTGAATCCGCAAACCGCAACGATCGACGAGCGTGCTCACGGATATCTGGAAGCCGCGCATGCCGCATCCAAACATCTCGGCAAATTGTTCCAGGATTTGCTCGACGTAACTAAGACTGATGACGGTAAGATTATGCCAAAATTTGAACCGGCCGAAATGATTACTTTGATTCATCAAATGTCTGATAACTACTGTATGCAGTTCAACAAAGACAATAAAATTAATTATACTTTCGGTTCGTCTGATGGGCGTTTGACTGCATCGGATTTGCGTATTGCGCAAGTAGTTTACGCCTCGATCGATGTTAGTTTCATGCAAGAAATCATGGATAATTTGCTCGAAAATGCGCTCAAATACACCCCGAAGGGTGGTTCGGTTTGGGTAAACGTGCGTGGTGACGGTGATCGCGTTTTAATTAATGTCACCGACACCGGTATCGGCATTTCGTCTGAAGATATTCAGCATATTTTCCAGAAATTCTATCGTGCAGACAACTCTGACACGCGCGAGATTGGCGGAACTGGCCTTGGCCTTTATCTCACCAAACAGCGCGTTGAGGCGATGGGCGGTAAAATTTGGGTAGAGTCCGGCTTTGGTGAAGGTTCGACCTTCTTTGTATCTTTGCCAAGGATTTCGTCTGAGGAATATGAAAAAAGAATGATCGTTAAAAAGAATCAAGAACAGTTCGCGGCAATGCAAAAAGCAATGCAGCCACAGGCGGCTCCGGCTCCAGCTCCGGCAGCTCAACCAGCGCCGGTAGTACAGTCGCAATCAGCGCCGCAAGTAGTACCGGTCCAACCGCAGATAGTTCCGGCACAGCCAGTACCGGCGCAGCCACAACCGACGCAACCGCAGCCGCCAATTCAACCAGTTCAAGCTAACCAACCAATAAATAATGGAGGACAGATATGACAAAATTAATGATTGTAGAAGACGATATCGCGCTTCGTGAGATTTATAGCATCCGCTTGACGGCTGAAGGTTACACGATTGTGGTGGCTGGCGATGGCGAAGAGGCTCTTGCAGTTGCTGTGCAAGAAAAACCTGATTTGATTTTGTCCGATGTAATGATGCCGAAAATTTCCGGTTTCGATATGCTTGATATTATCCGTTCTACACCAGAATTGAAGGACGTGAAAGTTGTTATGATGACGGCGCTTTCTTCACCAGAACAACGTGCGCGCGGTGAATCTTTGGGCGCTGATCGCTATTTGGTAAAGTCTCAGGTTGGTATTGAAGATGTGGTAAACGTGATTCATGAAGTACTTGGTGATGCGGCAGCTCCAGCTCCGGCAGCGCCAGCACAAGCAGCAGTACCAGCTCAGCCAGTAGCACCAGTAGCTCAACCAGCGGCAGTCCCGGCAATGGCCCCGGTTCAACCAGCACAAGGAGCGGTTAATGCAGTCCCAGTCAATCCGGCTCAATAAATTCTTGGCCGAGAGATTAGGTTTATCTCGCCGTGAAGCAGACGACGCAATTGCGAGCGGTAAAGTTTTAGTCGACGATAAACCGGCCGCTTTAGGGGCCAGAGTTGACAAAAACAGTAAAGTATGCTATAATAAAAAGGTAGTCCCATTTGAAGTGGGCTTTTCTTATGTCGCTTTTAATAAGCCGGTTGGATTTGTTTGTTCGCGTCGAGCACAGGGCGATGCTCCGACGCTTTATTCCCTTTTGCCAGCAGATTTTCAAAAATTAAAGACTGTGGGCCGCTTAGACAAAGATTCTTCCGGTTTAATTATCCTAACCAATGATGGTGATTTTGCGTTTGAAATGACGCACCCGAAGTTTTATAAGGAAAAGGTTTATGAAATTGAACTAGACCGCGTTTTGGAGCCGCTTCATCAACAAATGATTTCGGATTTTGGTGTGGATCTTGAGGACGGCAAATCTAAATTTACGGTAATAAAAACCAATGATGACCGCAGACATTTTCAAGTGGTTCTCGGCGAGGGGCGCAACCGCCAGATTCGTCGCACCTTTGCAGCACTGGGCTATAAAGTCACAAAATTACATCGTATCCAATTTGGCAGATATCAGCTAGCTGGCCTTAAAGAAGGCCAATACGAAAAAGTTGAAAAATATTAGTTTTGCAATAACTTAGAAATTTTAGCACGGATGCCGTCGCCGTCTGGGTTGCTAGCTAGGGTATCCATGCCGACGCGCAGCAAGCCAAGTGCTGTAGCGTAAGAGTGATCGAGTGGGGTTTTTGAGCTGAACTTAATGTTTGGTAAGGTATTAACGTCAATAATATTGATGGTTGGGCGACGCGAGAATGGGAGGTCTTTATACCAGTCGGAAAGCGCAAGGGTTTCTTGCAAAGTGGATAGACCGGCGCCACCGCCACAGAGTAAGATGTTGCGCGGTAGGACTTCGACAGTATTAAAATCTTCAAGTGCAACTTCTACGCCGGAAACCCAAACTTTGAGATTTCTAGCAATAGTAGCTTCGACTTTTTCTTTGATTGGTGCGTCAAGATTTTCGAAATCGAGCTTATATTCTTCGGCCGTGTCGTAATCAACGCCTAAACCTTCGGCGATTTGACGAGTAAAGCTGCGGCCGCCGATTGAGAACATTTTGGTGCCATCAACACCACCATCGTCAACTACGGCAATATCGGTAGTGCCGCCGCCAATATCCATGACGATGCCGGAGAAATTAGAATCTAAGTCATCGCCGAGACAAGCGCGGCAAACTGCGAATGGCTCAACCGCAACGGTGAGTAGTTCGAGGTCGAGCTCGGCGCAGACTTTTTCAATGGCTGCAACGTGAATAAGTGGTGCGAAAGCAGTATAGAATTGAATAATAATATCAGAACCTTTGAAACCGATCGGATTGGAAATTTTGTATCCATCGATCATAAGTGAAACGATTGCGGAATTAATCAAACGGACCTCGACATTTTTATTGCCGGTTTCGAGTGCGACGGTTTTCTTGGCCGCTTCGCCAGCACGTTCCTGTACCTTCTTGATGATGATCGACATTTCGTTTTCGGTGATTGGCTTGTTTGGGTTTTCGCGGTGATAACGGACAGTAGTAGTGGAGCCCTTAATAAGTTCGCCAGCAATACCAACAACAGTGAGTTTGGCGGATTCTTTGGCTTCTTCTTCGGCATCGAGCAAGGCTTTTTCGCAAACCGAAACGACAGCTGGAATATCGGCGATGGCGCCGGCAAAAATATTTGCTGGTGCTTGTTTGGCGCGGCCAACACCAATTACCTCAAGATTGCCCTTGCGACTAGCTTTGGCAATGACGGCTTTAACAAATTCGGTCCCAATGTCTAAAGCAAGTATAGTGCTCATACTTAAAGTATAACACAAAATTATTTAAGGATAGCTTTTATGCGGCGAATGCCAGCAGCGGAAGATTCTTCTTTGACGATTTTGAATGAATTTAGAACACCAGTATGTTCAACGTGTGGGCCACCACAAACCTCGCGGGAGACTGGGTCGCTTTCGTCACCGATAGTATAGACGGTAAGCATGTCTGGGTATTTGTCCCAGAATTGGCCATGGGCTTTCAGTTCGTTTTTGGCGTAATTTTTTTCGTATTCAGCATGGATGACTGGAAGGTCAGCTTTAATCCATTCGTTAACTTGGGCCTCGACTTTGGCGAGTTCTTCCTCGGTCATTTTATGATCGAGATTAAAATCGAAACGGACGCGCTCAGAAGTAATATTAGAACCCTTCTGACAGATAGTTGGATTAACTAATTTTTGCAAGGCGGCAAGCAACAAATGGCAAGCAGTATGATATTTGACGGTTTGTTCGCCGTGGTCTTCGAGACCACCCTTAAACATGCCTTTTGAAGCAGTTTTGCTACGCTCGCGTTGTTCAGCTAAAGCTTCCTCGAATTCTTTTTGGTAATTCTCGGAAAGTTTGATGTTTTCGCGGTAGCATTCTTCAATCGAAAGTTCGAGTGGGAAGCCATAGGTATCTTGGAGTTTAAATAGATCGTAGCCAGTGAGCGAGTCGCCAAGTTTGCGAAGTTCGCGAAGGCCTTTGTTAAGAGTCTGGCGGAAGGCGCGTTCCTCTTTTTCGAGTACAGCAAGGGCGTCGGCGCGGTGGCTCAAGATGTCGTCGCTAAGTTCGGTGTAGTTTCCGGCAATGACTGGCACAATTTCTGGTAAGAAGTTGTCAGCAATGCCAAGATCAAGAGCACGCAAAATAGCGCGGCGAATGAGACGGCGCAAAGCATAGCCATGGGCTTTGTTGGAAGGTGTTAGGCCTTGAGCAGAAAGTAGATAAGCGCCACGTAAATGGTCGGCAATAATGCGCATTTCGTCGGTATTGTTGTCGTAAGATTTGCCAGACAAAGCTTCGAGTTTTTCGACAATAGGTTTCATGAGGGAGATTTTGAACACGTCAAAGCTATTGATGGAAGCAGCGGTGATACGTTCAAGGCCACCACCAAAGTCGACGTTCTTTTTCTCGAGTTCTTCAAAAGTACCATCGTCTTTTCTGCGATATTGCATAAAGACTTGGTTGCCGATTTCCATGAAACGAGCACCGTCTGAAGCTGGATGAGCGAGGCCGTATTTTTCGACGTCTTGTTTATCTTCGCCGAAGTCGTAGAAGACTTCAGAGTCTGGACCACATGGATCGCCAAGTGGGGTAGTTTCGATACCGCCGCCACGGCTCCACCAGTTCTCATGGTCGTCGTAGAAGAAAATATGTTCGCCTGGTTTAATGCCGCGTTTGTCGCCTTCTTCTGCAGAGCCGATTTCAGCAATTTTTGCGTCGATGCCGGCTTCTCTAAAGACTTCTTGCCAAATATGAGCAGCTTCGTCGTCCTTCGGAATACCATATTTCTCGTCACCAATGAAACAAGTGACGTAGATTTTGTTTGGGTCGAGGCCGATTTCTTTGGTTAAGAATTCAAAGAAATTGCGGATTTGCTCTTCTTTAAAGTAGTCACCGAGTGACCAGTTACCAAGCATTTCGAAGACCGTCGTGTGACGAGGGTCGCCAACGTCTTCGATATCTTGCAAACGGAGAGATGGTTGAGAATCGGTCAGTCTAGTGCCGTCCTGGTGTGGTTTGCCAAGAAGATATGGTAAAAGTGGTTGCATGCCAGAGCCGGTAAAAAGCGTGGTCGGATCGTTTTCGAGCACGAGTGGTGCTGGCGCGATCATTTTGTGGCCTTTTTTAATTTGAAAATCTAAAAATTTTTGACGGACTTCGTTTGCATTCATAGGGATAATTATACCATATATGGTAGAATATGGGTATGAAGAAGCTCAGGGTTGCTCTGCTGGTAATAACTGGTAGTTTGATGACACTTTTTGGCTTCATGATGTTCTTCGCGAAGAGCCAGCCGGTGAATTTTGAAGAGGGTGATTTGGCGGCTCCGACTCCGATGGTAGAAAAATTTTCTGGTAATTACTCGGGTGCAAACGATTTGTTGGATGAAATGACTTTGGACGAAAAGATTGGCCAACTTTTGTTTGTTCGTGTTCCCCAGGAAAATATCATACGTGATATAAATGCTTATCATTTTGGCGGGTATATTTTGTTTGGTCGTGATATCGAGGGACAGACTCTGGAATCAATCAAAAACAAGATTTCTCGCTGGCAAGAAACGGCGGAGATTGACATGTTCATCGGCATTGATGAAGAGGGTGGTGAGGTTTCAAGACTTTCATATGCTGGTCTTGCGGATTATGGTTCGCCAAGAGAACTCTACTTACAGGGAGGTTTTGAACTTTTAGAACAGGTAGAGCAAGAAAAAGCGAGTACTTTAAAAGAGCTTGGTATAAATGTAAATTTTGCGCCGGTGGTTGATGTTTGCGGCGACGAAGAGGCATATATATTTAATCGTAGTTTTAGTGGCGATCCGGAGCAGGTGGCTGAGTTCGCTAAACGGGTCGTAAAAATATATCAAGACGCGAATATTTCTGCGACGTTAAAACATTTCCCTGGTTATGCCAAAAATGTCGATACGCACTTCGATCTAGCGCGCGATGAACGTTCAAAAGATGAAATTTTAGCAAGTGATGCAATTCCGTTTGTGGCCGGGATTGAGGCTGGAGCCGATTTTGTGATGACTGCACATAATATAATGACCACAATCGATGCTGAAAATCCTGCTTCTATGTCGAAGACTGTGCATCAAATCCTGACACAAGATTTGAATTTTTCGGGTATCTCGATTACGGATGATTTGTCGATGGCGGCAATTAGTGAGTTTTACGAAGGGCAATATTCGGCCACCGTGCAGGCGGTTCTCGCTGGTCACAATATGCTAATCGTGACGGATTACGTGACGGCGTTTAATGAGATTAAGCAAGCTGTAACGGACGGTGTGATTTCTGAGTCGCAGATTGATTATATTTTGGTGCCAGTCTTGGCGCTTAAGATTCAAAAAGGTTTGATTAAATAATAATGCCGCCGCCGAGGCAGATTTCGTTGTCGTACAAGACGACGGACTGGCCGGAAGCTGGGCGTTTGATGGCGTTTTCAAAGACTACTTTTTTGCCGTTAAATTTGGCTGGAATAAGTGGCGCGCGGTGGCGTAGGCGAACTAATACTTCGGTTGGAGCTTTTTTAGTGCGGATGATAATGTCGCCGAGTTCAAGTTCTGTGGTCCACAAGTTGTCATCGTTAAGATTCTTTGACACGTAGACGATATTTTTTGCGAGATCTTTTTTCACGACGTAATATGGCAAGCCGCCGCTGATGTAGAGGCCGTGACGTTGGCCGATGGTGTAGAAGACGGCGCCTTCGTGATAGCCGAGCACGGTATCGCTTTCGACTTCGCGGATTTCGCCCGGTTTAATATCGATGTATTCTTTAAGAAAATCCTTCATACCAACTTCACCAACAAAACAGACGCCCATAGATTCTTTTTTGTAGGCATTGTGCAAATTGTTTTTCTCGGCTAGTTTTTTGACGTCTGGTTTTTTCATGTCGCCAATTGGAAAAAGTGTGTGCTCCAAGGATTCGTTTGAAATACGATAAAGGAAATAAGTTTGATCCTTGTTCTCATCAGCAGCGCGAAGGAGATTTTTACCGTCAGTTTTAGCATAGTGACCAGTAGCAATATAATCACCGCCGCGGCGCATGGCCTCTTCGTAAAACAATTTGAATTTAATTTCTTGGTTACACATGATGTCTGGGTTTGGCGTGTTGCCTTTTTTGAATTCCTCGAGCATATAGTCGACCACGCGCTTCTTATAAGCTTCTTCAAAATCCCAAACTTCAAAATCAAGGTCGAGTTTGACCGCAACACGCTTAGCGTCGGCTAGATCTTCGGCCCATGGGCATTTCATGCCTGGCAAATCTTTGGACCAGTTTTTCATATAGACGCCAATTACCTTGTAGCCTTGCTCTTTCAAAAGTAAAGCCGAAACACTAGAATCGACGCCGCCACTCATACCAAGGTAAACGGTCTTATTTTTGGTTGCGTTCATATTCTTCCTTAACTGTGCGATTGATAATTTCGACCGCTTGCTTAATATTCTCTTCGTCGTTCAGTTCGCCGAGCGACAAACGGAGCGAGCCGGAAATTTCGGTGTCGGTTAGGCCAATTGCGGCGAGCGTGTGAGATTTTTGGCCTTTGGATGCGGCGCAGGCAGCACCGGTTGAAACGTAGACTTCGTTTTCTTCAAGTTTGAAGATTACGCGTTCGGCGTCGATGCCTGGGTAAGAAACTGGGCAGAAGTTAGTTAGCTGATGCTTATCAGCGCCGAGAAAAATTGGTTCAATGGCGCTTTCTTTTAAACCATCGCGCAAAATTTTAACGAGTTTTTCATACTTTTTGCGGTTGCCATTTAGATGCTCTTTGGCTTCTTTAAAAGCGGTAGCAAAGCCAATCACGCCGGCGACATTTTCGGTGCCAGAACGGAGGCCGTTTTCTTGGCCACCGCCAAATAGCATTGGTGTAAGGCGTACATCATGCGAAAGATAAAGCGCGCCAACGCCTTTTGGCCCATAGACTTTGGCGGAGTTAATAGTAAGCAAATCTACGCCGAGACGGGCAACGTTGATGTCGAGCAAATTCATAGCTTGAGAGGCGTCTGAATGTAGGAAAAGCGGAGTTTTGTTACCGTTTTTGAGGCGGCGCAGACGTTCAGCGCGAATGATTTCGGCAATTTCGGCGAGTGGCTGAATGGTGCCGAGTTCGTTGCCGGCTAAAGCGATTGAAACAAAATCAACTTTGTCGTCGAGTTTCTTTTTAAAATCAGCCAGATCAATGAGACCGTTTTTTAAGACGGCGATTTCGGCGTGGTCGTAATTTTTTGCAACCTTGAGGACGGAATCGTGCTCGGTGGCAAGTACTAAACATTTTGATTTAATGAGTGAGAAAGCGAGGTTGTTGGCTTCGGTAGCACCGGAAGTCATGATAATGTCGCTACCTTTGGCGCCAATACAGTGGGCGATGGTAGACTTGGCTTCTTCGTAATCGGCACGAACTTTTTTGGCCGGAAGATAAGCTGCGGAAGGATTAAAAAAGTTGTCCGCGAGGTATGGTTCCATGGCGGCGCGGGCTTTTTTAGAAACTGGCGTAGCAGCGGCATGATCAAGATAAATCATGTCATATATTATAACATATTTTCTCTGTAAAATAAACCATAGCGGGAAAAAACAGTATGCTATAATGAAAAAAGTTAAAGGAGGTCTACATGAAGAAATGTTTTGATGCTAACAAGTATCTGAAAATCCAGAAATCCCGCATCGAAGAACGCATCAAAATGTTCGACAAACTTTATATCGAGTTTGGTGGCAAACTAATTGATGACCAGCACGCGGCGCGTACTTTGCCGGGCTTCCCACCAGACCTAAAGATCCGTCTCCTTCAAGAATTCAAGAAAGAAGCTGAAATTATTCTCTGTATTAATGCGAGTGCAATCGAGAATAGCAAGATTCGTGCGGACCACATGATTTCTTACGAAACCGAGGTTTTGCGCTTGATTGAATTTTTGCGTAGCCGCGGGCTTACTGTTTCGAGCGTAGTAATTACGCTATTTAACGGTCAAAAGAAGGCTAAAGATTTTGCGAAAAAACTCGAAGATTATAATGTACGTACCTACTTCCATACTTTTACTAAGGGTTATCCGACCGACGTAAATACGATTGTGTCGGACGAGGGTTATGGTGCAAATCCATATATCGAGACGACCAAGAAACTTGTAATCGTGTCGGCGCCGGGTCCAAATTCTGGCAAGCTTGCTACTTCCCTTTCTCAGCTTTATCACGAAAACAAGCATGGCGTAAAAGTTGGCTATGCTAAGCTTGAGACTTTCCCAGTCTGGAACATGCCTTTGAAACATCCAGTAAATATCGCTTACGAAGCGGCGACCGCCGATCTTAACGATAAAAACATGATTGATTATTTCCACCTAGAAAAATATGGCAAAACTGCAGTAAATTATAACCGTGACCTTGAAACTTTCCCGGTGCTTAAGGAGATTTTGACCCGCATTATGGGTAAAAGTATCTATTATTCCCCGACCGATATGGGCGTGAACGCCGTGGGCGATTGTATCGTAGACGATGCTGTGGCCTGCCAGGCAGCCAAAGACGAGATTATTCGCCGCTATTATCGCGCACTAATTGACGTGAAGCGTGGCTTGGCGGAGCCAGTGGTGCCGGATCGTATCAAGCTTTTGATGAATGAATTAGGAATTTCCGAAAAAGATCGCACCGTCGTACAAAAAGCCGAAGAAAAACGCATAGCTTCCGGCAATTTGCCGGCTGCGGCGATTACGATTGGTCGCAAGACCGTTGTGGGCCGTAAAACTGGGTATCTTTCACCGATTTCTAGCACAATGATTAATGCGATTAAGACTTTAACTAAGATTCCGGATGAGGTTGATTTGATTTCGCCTGCGGTGCTTGAACCGATTCTTGAAATTAAAAATAAAACCTCGAATTTCCGCGAAAGCTATCTGAGGCTCGGCGAAGTTTTGATTGCTTTGTCGATTTGCTCTACGACTAATCCGATCGTTAAAAAGGCGCTTTCTAATCTCGACAAAATGGCCGGTGCGCAACTTCATGCTACGCACATGATTCCGGATGACGAGATGGTGGTTTTATCAAATCTCGGTATCAATGCTACTTCGGGTACAGAAATTGATATGAATTAAAAAAAAGACCCCTCTAGGGGTCTTTTTTATTCGGTTTCTTCAACTGGTTCTTCGACCGGCTCTTCAACTGGCTCCTCGGCTTTAGCTGAGAAAATAATGGACTCGTCGCCCTTGGTTAATGTAAGGGTTTTAGCTCCGCGGTCAAGCGAATAAGTGTATTCATCGTTCAAATCATAAAGCCATTTGGTTTCGATTTTGAGGGTTTCGCCCTCAATGGCCCAGATGAAATCATAGTCGTTGAAATGATTGTTTGTAGTGAGAGAGCCCTTGCCGATTTCTGTGAATTTCCAGATTACGCTATCGGCGTCATTTTCGACCCATTCGCCAACCTCAACAAGATATTCGGCGTCGCGAGTATCTGGCTGCTTTAAGAGTTTAAATAGCAAGAAACCAACACCGGCAAGCAGTGTTACGATGCCAATAATAAAAACAATGAGTGGGATACGCTTTTTCATATTTTCATTTTAGCATAAGTTTTAAATATTAAACAAATCGTGGACATTTTTTGAAGTGGTTTCGGAAACGGTGACAATGTCGGTGCCGAGGTGTTCGGCGAGCCAGAGAGCAATTTCCTTAATGTAAGCCGGCTCGTTTTTGGTGCCGCGGAATGGGGTCGGGGCTAGGAACGGTGCGTCGGTTTCGAGTAGAATTTTCTCGAGTGGCGGAGTTGGCAGGGTGGAATAGGTCGCGAGGCCGTTCAAGCCGACATAAAAATCAGTTTCATTCAAAATGCGCTTCAGGACCTTTTTGCTATCTGAAAATGAATGCACGACGCCGCGGATTCTTGGAAAATTTTGGATAACGCCGAAGAAGTCATCAAAAGCTTCGCGGACATGGAAGCTAACTGGTAGATTTTTGTCGGTAGCAAGCTGGAGTAGTTGCTCGAATAACTTGATTTGATCTTCGCGAGTTTCTGGTGAGTAGTGGTAATCGAGGCCGATTTCACCGATACCGACTAATTTGGCGCTGCCGGCTGGTTTTTCGACGGCAAATTTTTGGCATTCACTGGGGTGAATACCGTAGGTATAGAAGACATTGCTATTTTGTTCGGCAAAGAGGCGGGCGGCTTCGGAGTCGTCTGGGTCGGTGCCGATACAAATAATCTTAGTAACATCGGTGGCCGCGGCTTTTTTGAGGGCGCTTTTTGCCTCTTCATTAGAGAAGAACTCGCGGTCGTGCAGGTGACAATGAGAATCAATTAACATATTTTCATTATAGCAAAAACTATTAGATAAGAGTAATAAGCTTGACTTTTTTGATTTGATATGCTATAATGATAAAGCTAGAGTATTCCAGTGTTCTTTCCACCACTTTTATGCTTCGGCCCTTACCAGTTGAAGCGCTTCACCACTTTCTGATTTATTCATTTTTTCAAAGTGGAAAGAATACCCTTCCCTTTCAATCATGAATGTACCTTATCTTATAAAAAACTCTCAAAAGCAAAATTGAATACTCTAGCCAGGCCTGACAATATCAGCTTCCAAGCGTCAGGCCTTTTCCATGTCTTAAAAATAGCCCATTTGCTGGGCTATTTTTCTTAGGCGCGGTTTTCGCGTTTTCTCTTGATTGGGTCGAGTTGACGTTTTCTGAGGCGCAAGGATTTAGGGGTAACTTCAAGAAGCTCGTCGTCGAGCAAGAAATCGAGGCATTGTTCAAGAGAAAGTTGAGTATAAGGGGTGAGCTGGATAGCGCCGTCAGAGGCGTGAGTGCGCATATTAGTGAGCTGCTTCTCTTTGCAGACGTTAATATCGAGATCATCTTTTTTGTTGGAAAGACCAACAATCATACCTTGGTAGACCGGAACTTGTGGAGGGATATAGAGAACACCGCGGGCTTGGGCAGCATCAAGGGCATAAGAGGTAGAAACGCCAGATTCGAAGGCGACGAGAGCGCCGTTACGCTCTGGTTTGTACTTAGAATCTACTGGACGGTAGCCGTTAGCAACGCTAGACATAAGGACGGTACCCTTGGTGGCGGTCATCAACATATTACGAAGACCAATAAGGGCGGAAGTAGAAATTTCATAGGTAAAGCGAGTGGCGCCGGTAGAAGTTAGATCTTGGGTTTTGAGTTCAGCTTTTCTGATACCGAGTTCCTGTGATACGGCACCGACGAATTCTGGCTCAACTTCGATGGTTAAATCTTCGATGGGCTCGCATTTAACACCGTCGATATCTTTGTAGACTACCTCTGGACGGCCGGCTTCAAGTTCGTAACCTTCGCGGCGCATAGTTTCGATTAGAACAGAGAGATGTAATTCCCCGCGGCCGGAAACTTTGTAACCAAGGCCATCTGGTTCGATTTTAAGAGCGATGTTGGTTTCGAGCTCTTTTTCGAGGCGTTCAGCAATTTGACGAGAGGTAGTGAATTCGCCCTCTTTACCTTTGAGTGGTGAAGTATTTGGGCCGATGTAGATAGAAAGGGTTGGTGGTTCGAGTTCAATAGTCGGCAAAGCTTCTGGATTGTCGCCACTGGCGATAGTGTCGCCGATATTGGCTTCGCTAACACCGGTAAGAGCGACGATGTCGCCGGCGATAGCGGATTCAGTTTCCTCTTTACCAAGGCCTTTATAGGTGAAAAGGCGGTCGATTTTGGCGTTTTTACTGGTGCCATTTTGCAAAATTTTGACAGCTTGGCCTTTTTTAAGGGAGCCGCGGAAGATTTTGCCGATGCAGTATTTGCCGAGATAATTATCGGCGGCAAGCGCAGCAACAAGAAGTTGGGCACCTTTAGACTCGTCTTCGTCGACTTTTGGTGCTGGAATATCATTGATGATTGATTCAAAGATTACGTGCAAATCGTCGTCTAGATCGGTGGTTTTGCCAGCTTTACCGTCGCGAGCAATAGCGTAGTAAATTGGGTAGTTAAGCTGGGATTCGTCGGTGGCAAGCTCGAGAAAGAGATCGGATATTTCATCTTTAACCTCTTCGATACGAGCAGCTGGTTTATCAATTTTGTTGATTACGACGACTGGTTTGAGCTTGAGCTCAAGAGCTTTTTTGAGCACGAATTTAGTCTGTGGCATTGGGCCTTCTTGAGCGTCGACGATCAAGATGACACCGTCTGCCATGTTTAGAGTACGTTCGACTTCGCCAGAGAAATCGGCGTGGCCTGGGGTATCGATGATGTTGATTTTATAACCATCATAAAAAACAGCGGTTTGTTTGGCGGTAATAGTGATGCCGCGTTCGTGCTCCTGATCCATAGAATCCATAATGAGCGTCTGAGACATCTCGGCCTGATTATCGCGGAAAGTGTGGGATTGTTTGAGGAGGCCATCAACAAGAGTCGTCTTGCCGTGGTCGACGTGGGCGATAATCGCAACATTTCTAATTAGAGTTTCTGCTAAAGTCATGACAGCGATTATAACACAAAATCCCAGAGGTGTCTAGACGCCTAATGCTTATTTTCTGCCAGTATTTGGGACCTTTGGAACCAGATAAAGTAACGTTTCTTGGACGACTTCTTCTGGTGTTTTAGTCGGTGTGGCAATTTCGGTATGTTGCTCGGGTTCTGAATGATCGTGTTTAAAGGTGTCGACTAGCTCTACTTCTATGGCGTCGCCACGAGCGGTTCCGTCAAACGGTACAATGCGTAGAATGTTTTGTTTAGAAAAATCGATGTCGGTAATGTCGAATGCGGAGGCGTTGATTAAACCGAGGCAGGTTTCATTGAGAAAAACGATTAGTTTTCCAGTATAACCAGTGGAGACATGGAAGGCGTTTTCGTCAATTTGGGCAACATCGACAAAATCAAGTATTGGTAGTTCCGGATCCGTGATGGTTTCGTGTTCTTCTAGTGCCGGGAGACTATCAAAACGTTCCATGATAGTATCGTTGATGACGTGCAAACTGTTGACGTCTACGGCGACGGCTCCATCGGTTGGCTCAGCGATTTTTTGGTAATCTTCAACGAAGCGTGGGTCGGTGACGATGTAGAAATTGACCGGATCGATACGGCGACTAAGCGCTACGACGTCATCGATTTGTACATGATCGATGTCTGGCATATGGTAGCCGGCGTCGGTTATTGCGACGACCGATTTGGTGGCACCTTCTTGCCAAGTAAGTTCACTCATCATGTGAAACGCAGCCGACAAGAAAGATTCTGGTTCGTCCCCGCCATTTTCAAAGACAATAGAATCGAGTTCGGCGGCAAAAACTTCTGGCGTGCAGGTAGTAAAATCGCAATGCTTGCGCGGTTCGTAAAGCTCTTGCAAATCGCGATAGTCGTAAAGCGCCACGCGTCCACCGGCGGCGAAAGTTTCGTTGGCGAGGCGCAAGGCTTCGGTTTTATATGTTTCAACCATCGACCACATGGAGCCGGTAGAATCGATTAGTATTGCCGTGTCGTGCGGTGAAACATAGTTATTTTCGACGCCAAAATGTTCAGTAATTTTATTAAAAACGTAGCGCGAGGCGTCTTCGTAAAGCCCATCCGAAACGTAGTCGAGGTGGTCGCCAATAGAGCCAAAGATGCTGCGATTGCAGACGATGTCTTTGTTATTACACCAGACGCCGACTTTGCCGGTAAAGTTTTCTGGTCTATATGGGCGATAGCTGCCAAGGATTCCCTCGAAGGTATGGCAATCTGGCACGTAGCGGCGATACTCTGAAAGCGTGCCATCGTAGCAAGCGGCCGGATGATAAAAATTCTCGCCTTCCGGTAAATAGAGTTTCGGATCGCCAAAGGTTGCGGCGTAGATGATTTTGTCAGCATTTAAGGTTGGTAGAGTTTTTGTAATTACCATGGCGCCTTGCGAGTAACCGGCTAGGACAAACTTCGTGTTTGGGCAGGTACCATTAACCATATTTTCGAGTTCGAGTACGCCAGCATTGACACTGTTGCCAAACTCATAGCTTTCGCCGCCACTAAAGAACGCTTTGATTGGCACGGATAAATCGTCGGCGACCGAAATGGCCGGATAGTTAAGATCGACAAAATCGTAGCTGATTGACGGTAGATACTGCATCTTGTCTTCGAATGCGCGTTTAAATTCTAGGTAGCTTTGGCTGTAGTTTTGTTCTTCGCCTGAGCCGCGAACGAACACAAACCGAATGTCCGGACATTCTTTGCTCCGGGCGAAAGTTTGGGTCGGAAAATTGAGTCCGAATAACCCAATAATTAGCAGTAATATAATAAATTTTTTGGTCACTTTTTTCCTCCTGTTTAGTTTTCGCGGTGATTGTTAGCATAGATAAAACAAAAATCAACCCTTGGCGTGATATAATGAATTGAAACGGAGGAAAAATGGATAAGAAACAACAAGGCTGGGATGAATATTTCATGAAAATTGCCGAAACCGCTGCGCTTAAATCCAAGGATCCAGTGAGCAAAAACGGCTGCGTGATTGTTGATCCAGACCATCGTGTCGTATCGATGGGTTATAACGGTTTGATTCGCGGTGCGGACGAGTCTAAAATGACGCTTTCTGAGCGCCCAATGAAATATCATTTCTCAACACATTCTGAAATGAACGCAATTTTATTTTCGCATCGCGACTTAAAAGATTGTACGATTTATAACCTGATGGCCACCTGTGATAACTGTCTCAAATATTGCTTGCAGGCCGGCATTAAGCGTTTCGTTTACAAACAATTTAGGGTTAATTCTTACAAAACCGATCCAAGTAAGTCAATGACTAATTACGAATCGGACGAAGCTGTTGTGCGCTTGCTCGCTTCGATGCCAGAAGTAGAAACTTACAATATTACAAATGGTAAAACTTATATCGAGGAAATCCTCGAATCCTATCCAAAAGATTCCGAAGAATACAAAAAACTAAAAAGTTGGCTCTAAATCACCAATCAATTTTCTTAAAACCATGCGCCTCTAAGTAGGCGTTGGTTTTTGAGAATGGTTTACTGCCAAAGAATCCGTTGTGAGCCGAAAGCGGCGATGGATGGGCGGATTCTAGAACTAAATGTTTGGATGTATCAATAAGAGATTTTTTACTACGCGCGTCACGGCCCCACAAAATAAAGACAAGATTTTCTTTATTGTCGTTCAAGTATTTAATGACGGCTTCGGTAAAAATTTCCCAGCCTTTGCCACGGTGACTGCCGGCTTTGTGGGCTTCGACGGTAAGGACGTTGTTGAGCAGTAGTACGCCCTGGTTTTGCCAGTTAACCAAGTTGCCGGTTTTGTTGGCGTGATGACCAATATCGCTGTCGATTTCTTTATAAATGTTAATGAGCGACGGCGGTACGGGTGCACGGTCTGGCACTGAAAAAGCAAGACCCATGGCAGCGCCTGGCGTGTGGTAAGGATCTTGGCCGAGAATGACAACGTGGACTTCGTTTAAGTCGGTTAGAAAGGCGCGAAAAACATTTTGTTTGACTGGAAAAATCGTTTTGGTTTCGTAGGCTTCGTGCAAAAATTCAGCTAATTCTTTAAAATATGGTTTTTCAAATTCGGCGCTTAAAAACGGTTTCCAGGATTCGTGCATTTTAGAGTTCGAAGAGTTTTATGAGTTCGGCATGAATTTCTTCAATGGATGGGCTAGCATCAAAAGTTGGGATATTGAAATCCTTGGCAATATTAAGATAGGCGTGGTCAACTTTGTGCTGAAAATCCATTGACTTGGATTCGAAGGTGTCGTTTTTGGAATTGTCGTCGCGGCCGGTTTGGCGAGAAAGACGGATGCTGTCCTCGAGGGTTAGAATTACGCTTTTATCTGGATTGACGTATTGATCAGGCATGGCTTCTTTAGTAATACGAATAATTTTACTGCGCGAAATTCCTTGGCCGTAGCCCTGATAAGCGAGTGTGGACCACCAGTTGCGAGCAGAAATCACAAAACCGCCTTCTTTTAGAACTGGCTCAGCAAGTTTTCGCCAAAGCTCTTTGCGGGCGGCAGTAAACAATAACACGTGTGTGAGTGGTTCGAGGTTGTAATTCTTATCTTTGATGATTTTGCGAAGTTCGTGAGCGGAGTCGAGATCGCCGTCCGGTTCGTGCATGGTAATAACTTTTTTACCGGTTTTTTTGCGTAGGTATTCGGCAAGTAATTCAACTTGTGTTGATTTGCCAGTGGCATCCTGCCCTTCAATCACTATATACATGATTTTATTATAGCACCGGAGATTTAATTGTCTGCAAATTGTGAATTATAAAGTTCGGCATAGAAACCGTTTTTCTTCAAAAGTTCAGCATGATTGCCTTGCTCTACGATGTTGCCGTCTTTCATTACGAGGATCAAATCGGCGTTACGAATAGTAGACAAGCGGTGCGCAATTACGAACGAGGTACGGCCCTTTGTGATCTTTTCAAAGGCAGCCTGTACGAGATGTTCGGTGCGAGTGTCGACGTTCGAGGTGGCTTCGTCTAGGATAATCATTTGTGGGTTGGCGGTAACGACGCGGGCGATAGTAAGGAGTTGTTTTTCGCCGGAAGAAATATTGTCGGAGTCTTCGTCGATGACGGTTTTGTAGCCGTGGCTGAGAGATTCGATGACGTGATGGACATTGGAGATCTTGGCAGCGCGGACGACTTCTTCGTCATTAACTTCCAAGTTGCCATATTTGAGGTTGTCGGCGATGGTGCCGGAGAATAACCAGGTGTCTTGCAGAACCATACCGAACATCCTGCGTACGTCGGCGCGTTTTAATTCCCTAGTTGGGACGCCGTCGATAGTAATGTAGCCGGAGTCTGGTTCGTAGAAGCGCATCAAGAGATTAATGATGGTAGTTTTGCCAGCGCCGGTTGGGCCAACGATGGCGACCTGTTGGCCTGGCGTAATTTTGGCTGAGAAGTTTTTGATGACCGGGTGTTCTTTGTCGTAGCTAAAGCTGACATCGTGGAATTCGACCGCACCAGTAACTTTGTCGAGAACTTTGGCGTCGACTGGATCCGGTTCTTCCTCTGGTTCGTTCAAGAATTCAAAAATACGTTCTGTGGCGGCTAGTACGGATTGGATCGTGGATGTGAGCGAAGCGACTTCGTTGATTGGGCGATTAAAATGTGTGACATATTGGATGAAAGCTTGGATGTCGCCAAGGCTGATGCGGCCTTCGAGCACGAAATGTCCACCGACGATACAAGTGACGACGTAGCCGATGTTAGTGAAGATGTGAGTTACTGGAATTGCTAGCATTGAGCAGACTTGAGCTTTGAAGGTTGTTTTAGCAAGTTTCTTATTGGTTTCGTCAAAGTCGTCTAAAGTTGCGGCCTCGTGGAAGCTAGATTTAATGACGATTTGGCCGGAATAGCTTTCTTCGATTTTGCTATTTAATTCGCCGAGGATAGTTTGCTGTTTGCGGAAATATTTTTGAGCAAAGGCGGCAATTTTGCCGACGACTAAGATTGAGAAGATCACGACTACGAGCGAAATAATAAGGAGCGGCACGGAAGTCATGGCCATGATAATGATGACGCCGATCAAAGTGATGATATTAAATGAAAGGTCGGCGATTTCCTGGCGTAAGTTCATGGCGATAATATCAACATCGTTCGACATGCGTGATAAAATGTCGCCGAATTGATGATTATCGAAATAGCTAATTGGCAAACGAGAAATCTTAGCAATAATGTCAGCGCGAAGCGACCTAGTATATTTGGCGGTCACGATCGACAAAATGCAGGATTCGATGTAAGTAAGTAAACCAGAAATCGCAAACAAAAAGATGGCAAACAAAGCTTTTTCGCCTAGGGCGTTCCAGTCTAGGCCGGTGGCGAGGGTGTCTTTGGCGATGTCGGTCATTTCGCCGAGAATTTTTGGCGTAAAGAGTCCAGTAACGGCTGAAGCGACAGCTAAAATAATAGCAAAGATGATTGCGACGCGGAATTTTTTGAGTGAGTGAACTAGGCTCTTAAAGGCGAGCTTGGTGTTTTTGGCTTTAGCGGCGGGAGTGGTCGGTTTAGGCATGGCGAGCTCCCTCCAATTCTTTCTTATATTCTGCTTCAGAAATTTGTGACTTAACGATTTCTTGATAAACTTCACAAGATTTTAGAAGTTCGCGATGGTTCCCTTTGCCAACGACTTTGCCTTTATCAAGTACAATGATTTGATCGGCGTCTTTGATGGTACTAACGCGCTGCGCTACAATCAAAGTTACAGCGCCCTTAATTAGCGGTTTCAAAGCCTGGCGAAGCTTGGCATCAGTCTTCATATCAAGTGCCGAGAAAGAATCATCAAATACGAAGATGCTTGGTTTTTTACAAATGGCGCGGGCGATTGAGAGGCGTTGTTTCTGGCCGCCCGAAACATTGGTGCCACCTTGTGCAATGTGATAGTTGTAGTCTTTTGGTAGCTTTTTGATAAAGTCGTCGGCCTGGGCGATTTTGGCGGCCGTCTTAATGTCTTCCATTGAAGCGTCTGGTGCGCCGAAAGCGATATTTTCCTTGACGCTGCCTGAGAATAACATGCCGCGCTGTGGTACGAAGCCAATTAACTTCATTAAATCTTCGCGTGAGTAGTTTTTGATGTTTAAATCATTAATTAAAATCTCGCCGCCGGTGGCTTCAAAGAAACGTGGCACTAAGTTGATTAAAGTAGATTTGCCGGAACCAGTTGAACCGATGAGCGCTGTAGTCTTGCCAACTTCAGCGCGGAATGAAACATTGGACAAAACTTTTTCTTCGGCTTTTTCGTAAGCAAAGTCAACGTTCTTAAATTCGACGGATGGCGTCTCATTTGGTGTGCCGCTAGTATTTTTCTTCCAATGGATTTTTGGTGCGGTTTTTAATACTTCGTTGATACGTCCAGCCGAAACGTTGGCGCGTGGGAGCATAATGAAAAGAATTGAAAGTAAGAGGAATGAAATCATCACTTGCGTGACGTATTGGGCGAAAGCGCTCATATTTCCTAGATAGGCGATGTCTTTTTGAAGTAGCGAGATGCCGACCCATGAACAAAGCAAAGTCATGCCGTTAAAGACTATGTTGATGAGTGGATTTTGCAAGTTGAGAATTTTTTCAATAAAAATGATTAACTTGGTCATGCGGTTATTTTCTTTAGCAAATTTGTCCTGCTCGAATTTTTCTTTGTTGAAAGCACGGATAACACGGAGCCCTGTGAGATTTTCGCGTGTGAGAAGGGTGAGTTTGTCGAGTAATTTTTGGAAGATTTTGAATTTCGGCACCACGAGTAACATGATGGTGAAAACGGAAAGCAAGATGGAACCCGCGGCGACGGCAATAATCCAAGTCATATCTGGTGCGGTTTCGAAGGCCATGATGAGCGCGATAATACAGAACATTGGCGCGCGCACCAGCATCGATAAAATCATGATGGTGGCTTGCTGAACCTGGTTGATGTCATTAGTGGTACGAGTGATGAGCGAGGCGGTGCTAAAAGTTTTAGTATCAACGAGATCGAGGCTGATAACCTTCTTGAAGACGGCACGACGTAAATCTTTAGCAAAGTTTGAGCCAATGTGAGCGGCAAAGAAATTAGAAACGAGTGCGCCAACCGCCGAAAGTACGGCGAGCCCGAGCATCAAAAGCCCGGCTTGCCAAATGTGGTTAGTGTCGCCCGGCACGATGCCGTTGTTGATGATGTCGGCCATGAGCGCTGGCAAACGCAACGTGCAATAAACCTGTAGAGCTGTCGAAAGAAGCAGAATAATAATCTGCCAAATATATGGTTTTAGGAATCTGAATAACCTCAACATTAAGACTTAATTATAATGCTTTAAACAAGTTTTTTCAATGAAAAAGCAGCGACTGATATTGTGGGGATGTCGCTGCTTATCTAATTCTATTTAATTCGGGTAGCCAAAGAGATGTTTGGTGCATTTCTTCGATTGATAATGTTGTCTGGGTTGGGTTTTTCTCTGAGTCTGAGAAGAAACCACAGAACAACCGATCGATCCCCTCTTCGCTACTTGAGAATATTTGGCATTTGGCGAAGAATTCATCTGCC
The DNA here is from genome assembly GCA_017519305.1 of Candidatus Saccharimonadota bacterium. Lineage (GTDB taxonomy): Bacteria > Patescibacteriota > Saccharimonadia > Saccharimonadales > Saccharimonadaceae > Nanosyncoccus. The sequence goes on along the minus strand of JAFWSN010000001.1, from coordinate 257,381 downwards.
GGATTATACGAAAACACTATAGTCAAGTTTCTGATGTCGTTTATTTTAACTGAACGATAAAACGACAAAGGTTCTTTATACTTTTTCGATATTTTTTCGTTAATCTTAATGTCATTAATCATCTCGACAAACCTTCGATTTTCCGAATCTCGTACTCCAGGAACTAGAGCAGCGCGAAGGATTTCGAAGACTTTCTCCCGAATTTTTTTATCGACAATTTTCCCACTCTTGTCGACGACTACGATCTTTCCCATGCATACTCACCTCCTCATGGTACAAGATTAGTCTAATTATACAATATTTGGCCTAAATAATCAAGCTAGCGCTTCGATTTCTTCTTTTCGAGATGCATAGAGAGATAGGTGAGGCCACCAAAGATAATGTATGCGTAATACGAGAAGAAGCGCCAAGCGAGCATAGCCCAGAAGATGTAGCCAGATGAAAGCGATGAGAATACGGCATAGAAGGTGCCTTCGGCGGCGCCGGCGTTGCCTGGTGTTGGAATAAAGTAGACGGCTGAAGTAACGGCGACTACGGTGACGAAGCATGGAATAAATTCGATATTGCTACCGAATGCGTTCAGGACGAAGAATGGAATGCTCGAAATTAGCAAATGGAACGCAACGGACATTAGGATGGTCTTAATAAATAGTCCACGAGTCTTAAGAATTAGCTTGACGCAGCGAGCGTATTCATTAACGCCATGTTTAGCTTTTTCGATGGCGGCGGTTTTATTCTTGATAATGTGAAGTTTGGCTAGGAACCTAACGCCAAGGGTGATAATTTCGGCGGTGGTTTTTGGCAAGAAGGTGGCGATTAATACTGCAACTGGCCAGAAAGCATAGAATAAAAGCCCAAAACAAGCCGCAGCGATCAAGGTGGCATTTTGTACGACGAGACTGCCGAGCGAGAAGCAGATGACGGCGATAATTAAGAAGCCGATTTGGCCCGAAATCATACTAATGATTGGGATTGTGGTAGCGAGACCACCACTGACGCCAGCATTCTTGTTCATGTAATAAATTTGGAACGGTTGGCCGCCGATAGCGGCTGGTGTGATGTTGTCATAATAGCGGCCAATGAGATAAGCGCGGCGAGCGTCTTTGTTGGCTTTTTTAATCTCGGCGCGAGTAGTGAGTTTGCAAGTTTTTTTGGTGACCATGGCAAACTTATGAATTTCAATATAAAGCGCAACCAGGAAAATAACGATAGCTGGAATCAAATACCAGAAGTTAAATTGTACTTCGGATAACTTGGTGGCATTTTCGGAGTTGCCGAATTCAGAAAATGCAGTAATAGCAATCACGGCGATATTGATAGCCACAAAAAGGATGGTTAATAAAATTTTACGTGGCGATTTTTTAGTTTTCTTGTCTTGCATATTATTCACGGATTGATTTGATATTTGGGTATTCTTCGATGAGCACACGGATACAGCCGGCGATCGGAATAGCAATTATAGCACCAACGAGGCCAAAGATATACATGCCAATAACGATGGCGGCGAGAATAACGACGGCTGGAAGCTTCAAAGCGTCGCCTTGGATTTTTGGTGCGATAATGTTGTTTTCGATCTGGGCGTAGACAACATAGACGGCCAAATAAATTGCGGCGGCGACTGGGCTAGAGAAAGCTAGAATGAGTGAAACGAGACAAGCGCTGATAATTTGACCAAACATTGGAATAAGATAAAAGACGAAGGCGATTAGACCCATCGGTACGGCGAGGCTGGCTGAGAAGTTAAAGATGAGTGACAAGATGAAAACGAATAGCATAGTAGCGGCGCCGTCGAGCAAGGCGACGAGCACTTGGCGTGAAACGTAGGTCGAGATTACGTTACCCATGCGAGAGACGATACGTTCGGCTACAGCTACGGCCTTCTTGTCTTCTTTGCGAGAGCCGAGGCTCTTCCAAATCATGTCGGTAATTTCGTGTCCTTCTAGCATGAAAAGTAAGGTCAAAATTAGGATCAAAGCGCCCTTCATTACGATGTCGCCGATGGTGCCGAGGCTGGCCACGACGGTATTGCCGAGGTTACCGACGAGATTGTCAGACAAACCGGTGAGGGCTTTGGAAATTTCTTCCTGCAAATTGTTGATGCCGATGCTGTGGCCGAATTCATTAATACCCTCCCATCCGCCAACACCTTCGTTAAATGCGGTTGGCAGTTGCTGAACAAATTTAGAAGTTTCGTTAACGACGACTGGGCCAACGATGGCAACGATGGCAAGGAAGAAAATTACGATAGTTGAATAAGCCAGTGCTGCGGAGGCAGTGCGGTGTGATTTATTGACGCCAAGGTGTTTGGTTAGGAACCTGTTCAGACGGTTGACGAGTGGCTTAAGGGCGATAGCTAAGAAAATTGAAATACCAATAATCATAAGGCCGGTGAGGGCTTTATAAAAGAAAAAGATAACAAGTGCGATACCGAGCAGAACGAGCCAGAAACGAAGAATAGTTCTAGTATCGATTTCTACAGTATGTTTTGACATATGCCTCCTTAATAAGTTAATTATATCATAAAGACTTTGGGCGCGTGGTATAATATTTAAAACGTACTCTTACTGATAATGATTAAGCTTTTAATAGGGGTGGTTTTGTGTTATAGTAGGGGGAGTGGGCAAGCCCACGTTTTTTAAAATTTTTGGTTAGTTCTCGATTTGAAAGGAAGTGAATAAATGGAATTTAAGATTGATAAGGCTTTACCGAACGGCCTTGGCCGTATCGGCACTATCAAAACCGCACACGGCGAAATTAAAACGCCAGCTTTTACAGCGGTTGGCACTGGTGGCGAAGTTCGTTTTATTAGTATGGAAGAATTGCATGCACTTGGTGCACAGGCGATGCTTTCGAACTGTTATCATCTTCGTAACAAAGCGGCAGAAATTGCTGAGGCCGGTGGCCTTGCTAAGTATTCTGGCTGGAATGGCCCCACTGTAACTGACTCTGGCGGTTTCCAGGTTATGTCGCTTGGCGATGGCTGGGGCAAAAAAGTAGCAATGACGCGTGAACTTGGAGTGAAGATCAACAGAGATGAGGGTGATAAATGTCATGCTGTTGTTACTGAGGAAGGTGTAGAATTCACCGATCCGGAAAGCAAAGAAAAAGACTTTATCGGTCCAGAAGAATCTATGCGAATTCAGTGCCAGATTGGCGCCGATATTCACATGGCTTTTGACGAACTCACTTCTTTTGACAAGGATCACGATCAGAGTGCTGAATCTCTCGCTCGTACTGAGCGTTGGGCTGAGCGTTCCCTGGCGGAGCATAAAAAGCACTGTGATGACCTCGGTTATCACCAGAATCTTTATGGTGTTTTACAGGGTGGTCGTTGGGAGGATTTGCGTCGTTCTACAGCCAAGAAACTTGGCGCGATGGACTTCGACGGTTATGGCTTGGGCGGAGCTCTTGAGAAAGAGAATCTTGGTGAAATCTTGAGATGGTGTACTGAAGAGTTGCCGTTCGAAAAACCAAGACACTTGCTCGGTCTTTCTCACCCGGATGACATCTTTATCGGTGTCGAGATGGGTGCAGATACTTTTGACTGTGTAGCTCCGACGCGCGAAGCTCGTCACGGCAAGATTTACACTAGAGACGGCAATATTAATTTGCGCAAATTCACTGGTTCTACTGAGCCGCTCGATCATGATTGTGACTGTGCAACTTGTCGTGCTGGTTGGACCAGAGGTGATTTGAGGGCGTTATGGCGCAGTGGTGATGTGGAGAAAAAGGTTCAGTATTGGAATTTGGCTTCTATCCATAATGTGCGCTTCAGTGTGCGCCTAATGGAAGAGATCCGTCAATCAATCTTGGATGATCGTTTCGAAGAGTTCAAGAAAGAATTTCTGACACGTTATTACGGTGAATAGGGGGGCATTTTAGCCCCCGACTTTACCGATACTAAAGAGGAGGTGAAAAATGTGGCTGAAGTTTTTGAAATTTACAGAACGGTAAAAGGGCTAAGAGAATCAAGGCGCTTGAAAGATCTGTTCGATGTGATTGCTAGCAAAATGATTTATCAACATGACCGCTGGGCACGAATACTTATCTGGTTTGATGTTGAGCTGTGCGATGTCGACATGAAGCCGATAGAATCCGCAGGGTCGGATGAATGCCGGTTGGTTTATTCATCATATAAAGAGGATAGCCGGCTTGATCTTGTGGATGAATTAATCCCGAACATCAGATATGCGCAATACCAGCTGTCAGTCAAAGAATATCTGACTAAACGGATGAGTAGTAGCACCAGCGATGGCCCTGGAACACCAATAAATCAGCTCAGACAATGTTATAAGATTACGGTGAACTATACGGAATATTTCGATACGCCATTCGACGTTAACTACGGCGATCTTGCCGAGGAAAAGAAGTGGATGGCTTTCGAGGAAGGTTTTGCTTTGCTAAAGACTTGCATAGAAGAAAGTCTGCTGTATTTTAAGAATCTTGTGGCGTGGATTGACGACTAACTAAAATAAAGAGCCTCGCTCCCGGTAGCGGGGCTTTTTTATTCTCTGTTTTTGTGTTATTTTATAAAAAGTGGGTTTGTCCCACGTTTTTTAACAGTTAGGTATTTGTTTTTTGATTAATTAGGGGGTGTAAGATGGTGGAACGAAGACGTGAAGTTTTGAAGAAAGTGACTGGGCCAAAAATTGCAAGAGCACTAAACAAGATATTCAATGTCGTCATTGCCAAGATGAACTACGAGATGTTTACCGAAATGGAAGATTTTACCGTTCGCATAGACGTGAAGGTTAATAGTTCTGAGTTTGGTATCAAGTCGGAGCTTGATGGGCAAAGGTGTCGTCTTTTGTACTCGTCAAAAGATCGCAATATCTCATTTGTCGAAGATTGGATAAAAGACCATCCGGATGAAGACAGCAGTAGTGATCCTGTCAATATATTCCATGGTGCGGCGTGCTCGTTTGGTATTGTTGAATATACCATGAGGGCCGATCCGAAAAAGGTGGATGGCGACTACAAGATGTCTCTTAGCCACGGCAAGGAGAGTTATCATGTTTCAATAGGAATTTGCAGGCGTAGTCCTGGTACTTGGTCTCCGTCTTTGGAGTGGCTAGACTCGGATGATTCTATGTTTGATAATTTTAAAAATTTATTCTGGAACACGTTTTCTGTAGTCGATTGTTTAGCGATTTGGTATGGCGAAGATGCTTTATGGACGGCTAAAGAAAAGTGCTTAGATGGTTTATGCGGCTTAACTAAAGAAATTAAAGAAAATATCAACGAATACCTACCTTAAAATAAGCCTCGCCGAGTATCTGGCGGGGCTTTTTTCATTCCCCTGTTTAACAGGGGTGGGTTCAGTTATTCCGGTATTGCTTTTTTAACGTTTTTGTGCTATAATTATAGATAGGTACATTAACAAAATATTGGTCTTGAAAGGGGGACTTAAAAATGAAAAAGAACAATTGGATCGATACATTACCAGAGGGCTTCAATAAAGAGCTTATCCGCGCGGAAGAAGAACGTGCGGAGCGCAAGTGGAGACACCAGCGCAATAAGATGGTTTTTGTGATGACAATTTTCGTTGTCTTGATTATCGTCTTAGTGCTGCTTGCTACTGGCTGCAGTAACAAGGTGAATGCCGAAACGACGGCGACGACGTCGGCTCCGGCTCCGGCTCCGGTTTCTACCTTCAAGGCAAAGGAGTTTACTCCAATCCGTGAGGGCAACATCAGAATGACCATCGTGTCAACTGATGGGCCGGTTCATCTCCGTTACAACCCGGATCTTAGTGATGCTGAAAAAACATCGGTTGATCTGGCAAACGGAACGCAGTTTTACGTGGACACTCTCTATCACGATGGGCAATTCTACGGCTTCCGCGGAGATGCTTATCACCAAGAGTTTCTTGGCGATTTGCTCGAAGCAGATGCGGACGGCATCTTCTGGCTGTATACCTATTACGTCGATTGTGATGCATGGGGGTATCTGCCGGAAAACGCACCGGAAGTGAAGAACTTGGAGATCATGGACGTAGAAGATCCTAATATCATCGGGTTCGAAGTCCACGGAAACCCACGGGTTCGGAGTACTCCGACAACGACGACCGACGGCAATATTTACGGCCGCATTAGCGACGCAAGAATTGTCGTCGGCGAATGGGAAACCATTAAGACTGATGGCCATCGCGCATTCTTCGGAGTGAGCGCAGCCTACGTCGAGGCATACTTGTATGATGAGTCCTATGGACATATCTACTATGACGCCGATGGAATCCTCTGGATTTCGGCGGAGTACGCCGATCCGATTTATAAGTAAGACCGATCGATGGGGGTGCAGAAAACAGCCTCGTGTGCATAGCATGCGGGGCTTTTTTATTCCCTATTTTATAGGGGTGAGCGAGCTATTGCGCTATTGCTTTTTTGGCCGTTTCGTGCTATAATATAGGTATGGTACATTAAGAGTGTTCATGCGTGAACAAAAGAATAGGAGGGTACGTATGGATAATAATATTAAGAAGAGAATTTCAGAGTTTGTCAGTGATCCTGGCGCCGTTGTCAGCTTTGTAATCGGAGTTTCCGGTTGCCTAGTTGTTGTTGCAAGCCTGTTCAAGGTAGTAGTAGACCATTGTTGCTGAAATTTCTTAGTACATCAAAAGAGCTTCGCTTTTAGCGAAGCTTCTTTTTTATTTCAAATATTGCCAGATTGGACCATCGGCAGTGTCTTTGACGGTGATTCCCTTTTCCTCTAGCTTGCTGCGAATGAGATCGGAAGTGCCCCAGTCTTTGTTTTTGCGGGCAGTTTCGCGTTCGGCGATCAGCTTTTTGTCTTCTTTTGGGATGTCTTGGACTTCGTCGATAAGATTTAAACCAAACAAGCTGTCGATATCGCGCCAGTCGCCAAGCGATAATTCGGCGGTATTATCAATCAAAGCGAAAGCTTCGGCCGAGTTGAGGTTATTGTTTAAGGCTTCTAGGATTTGTTCGTGGAATCTTCCGTCGGTTTCCTGTGGTTTTTGGAGTTCTAGGGCGATGCGGTTTTTCCAGCCGAGACGGCGGTTTTTGGCGGCTTCGAGGCCCTCAAAGGTGAAGTTGCGGTCACCCTGGAAGTGGCCCTGTAATACCCAAAGTTTGTAATCGAGTGGTGAAAAACCTTTCTCGGCGAGATCGGCTAAGGTGTAGATGTTGCCGGTAGATTTCGCGATGCGCTGGCCGTCGATATTGATGAAATTGCAATGTAGCCAGTAATTGGCAAGTGGTTTGCCGGAAATGGCGTAGGTTTGAGCGATTTCGTTAGTATGGTGAACCGGAATATGGTCAATGCCGCCAGTGTGGATATCGATTGGCTCGCCAAGTTCGGTATTGATGATGGTAGAGCATTCAAGATGCCAGCCTGGATAGCCTGGGCGGCCAAGATAATCCCAGCGCATAGCATGATTTTCGCCTGGCTGGATGAATTTCCAAACGGCAAAATCCGAAGGGTTGCGTTTTTCGCTGCTAAACTCGACGCGGGCGCCGGCCTTGATGTTTTCAAGGTCGAGATTGGCAAACTTAGCATAGTTCGTAAATTTAGAGGTGTCGTAGTAAATACCGTCAGTAGTTTCGTAAGTAAAACCATTTTTGGTCATCATGTCGACCGCTACCATATCTTCGTTGACGTAATCGGTGGCACGGCAGATTTTTTCTGGTTCGAGTAAATTTAGTGCATGGAAGCTGTCCATGAATTCTTTAATATAATAGTCGGCGACTTCCCAGACGGTCTTGTTTTCTTTGCGGGCGCCTTTTTCGAGCTTGTCTTCCCCGTCATCACCGTCTGAAGTAAGGTGGCCAACGTCGGTCATATTCATAACGCGGTTAACTTTGTAACCGTTGGCGATTAGAGTGCGGATAAGCAAGTCCCAGTAAATATATGAAGCAAAATTGCCGATGTGCGGCGAACTGTAGACGGTCGGACCACAGGTATAAATCTTGACGATTTCATCAGAAATCGGTTTGAATGTTTCGAGTTTTTTGGTGGCAGTATTATAGAGCTTCATTCGCGATCTCCTCTAATATATCGATGATTTTATTATATTTAACACGAGTAATGCCGTGATGTCCATGAGTTTTAACTAAATTAAGGTATTTTTTGTTGCGTTTGGCGAGAGCGCTGAGGTTTTTGGCAGAAATGAGCTGGTCTTCGTCGCCATAAATTAAATCAGTTTTAACGGTAAGTTTTTCAAAAGTGTTTTGATTCTTGATGTTAAAAACAATATTCTCCATCATCGCATTAAAGGCACGATTTTTGAGCTGTTTTTTATCTAGCTTGTCGTAGAAAAGATTTTTGGCTGGGCCGTTTTGGATGAATTTAATTTCGTCGCGGTTATAAACTGGCGGCGAGAGCAAAATCAAATGCCGGGTAGCTTTTTTATTTTCAAAAGCATAGCGTGCAGCAAGCAAAGTACCGAGCGAATGGCCAACTAAAACGATTGGCGTGTCGATTTTGGCCAAAGCATTTGACAGTGCGGTGAGTTGGTCTTCGTAATCATACTTAAGAGAGTGGCTATGTGATGATTTACCGTAGCCAAGCCAATCGAAAGCGATAAAACGGATTTTGCGGAGGCTGTAGGTTCCTTTAAGAAACTTGATAGCCTTTTGCCAGCTATGTGAATCGGTGGCAATTCCGTGTAAGCACACTACGGTGAGCTTGGCGGATTTAGTTTTGCTATCGTACCCTTTTTTCAGGATTAATTTCTTAAACATCAGCGGTCTCCAACTCTGGTACAAGTTTAACCAAGTCGCGCACGACTTCTTCGTAAGTGGTGTCGTAGGTGCGGAAGCCGGCTGCGAATGGGTGGCCGCCGCCACCAAAGTAGCCAGCGATTTTTTCGGCAATTGGCGCGTCGGAGCTGGTGCGAATTTTGCCAGTAACTTTACCATCCGGATAAGTCTTAATAGCAACGGCGACTTTGACGCCTTCGACGAGACGCATTTCTTCAAGAATCAAGACGTTTGGGTTGTATTCGTCAGAATATTCACGAATGTCGTCCCATGGAATATGAACGGTGGCAAGCTCGCCATCAAGCGAGTACTCGATGCGTTTAATCAAATCGGCTTTGTAATCTAAGATGCGTGGTGATTTTTTCATGAATTCACGACGGCGTTCTTCAAGCTCGGAAATGTTGGCGCCAAGGTCGGTAAGTTCGGCCGAAACTAGGAATGTATCCGATGAAACCGAAGCGCTAGTGAGGCCCAAAGTATCAGACAAAATGCCTTGGAAGATTGCTTCGGCGGCTGATTTGTCGATTGGGATATTTTCAGATTTAGCGATGCGATAAATTAAGCTACAGCAAGCTGGTAGTGTTTCGATAATACTCTCGTGTGGGAAGCTAAGATCGTCGGCGGTTTCGTGGTGATCGAGAACAAGGACCGGCGCAGCAAATAGGCGGTTTTTAATTGCGGCATCTTCCATTAATTTGCTAATTAGGATTTCGGCGGCGGTATCAACAATAATGTAGCCGTCGGCTCTAAAATTAAATTCGTTCGTAACGCGGGACCAATCAGCAAAATAGTGTAGGTATTTTGGAATATCTACCGGGCAATAAAGACTTACATCCTTGTCTCTCAAAAGATAATCCAGCGCGATTGCGGAACCGAGCGAATCGCCGTCCGGATTTTCGGCCTGAATGATGCAGATAGACTGCTTGTCTTTAATAAAATCTGAAAAAACACTATACATGCTTAAATTATACCATATGGGCTGTGTTATAATCATTCCATGAGTATTCTATTAGTAGATAGGAAGTTTGATCGTTTTGAGGACGTGACGCCAGAGGTTTTGCGAGCAGAAAAAATTAAATTGCTTCTTTGTGACCTTGATAATACCCTGACGGAGCGCCTTTCTAGTGAGCCGGTTGAAGGCCTTGAAGAATGGATCAAAGATGTAAAAAGTGCTGGCGTAGAGCTAGTCATTGTTTCGAATAATATTTTCAAAAAGCGTGTTCAGAGTTTTAGCGAACCATATGGCATTCGCTGTGTTTGGTGGGCTAAAAAGCCACTCAGTACTCACCTTACCCGCACACGTAAAGAGCTAAAAATTGCCAAGAAAAATACCGCCATGTTAGGCGATAAATATTCTACCGATCTTTTGGCGGCTAAATTTGCTGGCATTAGAGCTTGGAAAGTTGAGCATCGTAAAAGTTATCTAAAAGATCAGCAAAAATAGTACAAACATCACGGTGTTAGCGAAGGCCATAGAATCAATGCGGTCGAGATAGCCGCCGTGACCACCTTTGCCACCGACTAGAATTTCGAGTTTGTCGAAGATTTTGTTGGTGACAAGAATTTCACCCGAATCTTTGATTTTGAATTGGCGTTTAATGAAGCTTTCAAGCAAATCTCCCATTAAGGCAAAAATTCCGGATGCCAGAAAGATGTAATCGTATGAGTTGCAGGCGAGCAAGATGGCGCCAACGAGAAGGAACGAGCTGGCGAGCCCAAGGAAAGTCCCCTCCCAAGTTTTGTTTTTCGAAACAAAGCGGAATGGGCGGGATTTTTTAAAGATTTTGCCGCCAAGTAGACCGCCGAAAATATAGGCGAAGACGTCGTAGCCGCAGACGCCAAAGATTATTAAGATGATTTGTAGTGCAGTGATTCTGGCAATAAAGATTGACCCGAATACGAGCAGAGCTAATTCAATAAGGACCAATAAAATATGCCAAAAACTAACTTTATTCTTGAAAAAGCTGAGTAATTCGATGCCAGCAACAATGGCAAAAACGCCGTAGAAGATTTTAAAAGGCATACTATCCAACGTAAAAATAGTAGCAGCAGCAATAGCAAGTAAAGCTAACGAAGCTAGAAGTCTGGTTTGAAAACTCTTTGACATATTGCTCTCCTTGGCTTGATTATAACACTGTTGTAGCAAAAAAAGATTAAAGATTGGTGCGGTTTTCAAGTGCGGCAGAAAGAGTGATTTGATCGGCATAGGACAGATCAACGCCAAGTGGCAAACCGCGTGCGAGGCGAGTGATTTTGAGATCTTTATTTTCTTCGTGCAAAATTTTTTCGATAAGAAGTGCAGTTCCTTCGCCCTCGATTGAAGGGTTAGTGGCGATGATAACTTCTTTAACGCCGTCGGTCTTAACACGCTCTACGAGTTCTTTGATGTGAAGCTCGTCTGGCGTAATACCGTCGATTGGCGAAAAAGCGCCGCCTAGTACATGGTAAGTGCCTTTATAGCCCTTAGTTTGTTCGATAGCATAAATATCGAGTGGTTCCTCGACTACTAGTACAGTGGTTTTGTCACGTGCGGGGTCGCTATAGAGCGGCGAAATTTCTTCGTTGGCATCAATCAAAGCGAAAGTCACTGGGCAAGATTTAACTTTATCGTGCAAATCATTAATAGCTTCGGCTAGATTTTTCGCGACGTTTGGACTGGAACGAAAAAGATAGTAAGCGTAGCGCTCAGCAGTGCGCGGACCTACGCCAGGCAAATGACTCAACGCTTCAACGGCGTCTTCAAGCGCCCGCGGTAACATTTAGAATCCTAGATTACCAAGACCACCCATGAGTGGTTTCATTTTGTCGGTAGCGATTTCTTGAGCTTTGGCAAAGCCGTCGCGCATACAGTTTTCAATCCAGCGTTCGAGTTCGTGGATATCGTCAAGGTCGACTTTTTCTGGATCGATGGTGACTTTGCGGACTTTGAGCTCGCCGGTGATTTGGACGACAACAGCGCCGTCGCCAGCTTCAACTTCAACAATTTCGTTCTTTAATTCTTTTTGAGCCTTCCTGAGTTGGTTCAACATTTTCATTTGGTCCATTGTTTGACCCATGGTTTATTCTCCTTCTACTACTGTATATAGATATATTATATCAGAGTTGTCTGATTTTTCCGAGGTGATTATGCGTGAAAGCTTGTAGCCTTCTGGCTTCTTTTCTGGTTTCTTTAAGAAGGCCAATGCTTTGCTGGTGGTGATTTCAGACGAAACTTTGATTTCGGTGGAATCTTCGAGAATTTTGTAGAATTTGTATTCGAGTGAATCTGGCTCAGCGATGATAGTCTCGTCGGTTAGTTTGTCACGGATAATCGATAAGTTATTCGTGTAATAATGCGCGACACTTGGGTTGAAGCGGTAGCCGTACATATTTTGGAGTAGGTTTGGCAAAATCATAACGGCGAACAAAATCGATAACGGAATGAGCGCTGAGATGCGAGCGTATGGGTTTTCTGGGAAAAGACCGTACCATTTTTCGAGAACATATTTGAGACCGTGTGCAACTAGGATGGCAAGCGGGATGATAATGAAGACGATTGAACTCGGGTTAAATCCGGTAATGACGACGGTAAAAATGAGCAGCAATGTGGCAATGGAGTTTCTGGAAGCAAAGAAACCTTTGGTGGTCGAGAAAAGACCAATCAACACTAAAGCGAAGGTCGGCAAACTGATGAGCGGCGAAAGGAAGGCGCCTTCCGGGCCGTTATTCCAAGAGAAGATTGGTGTGAAACCAGTCGAGACATTATGAAGAAATTCGGAAGTCGAGAAGTTTTTCGCGAATAGTAATTCGAGAGCGACGCTCGGGGCCTTAATGATGCTAAGGACTACGAGAGCGATACCAGCGAGTACAAATAAACCAATAATGACGAGTGGAATTTTTGGTAGACGCTTAATGACGAAACGAAGATGTGGTTGCGAAATGGCAAACACAACGCAAAGGATGGCGAAATACACCATGTACGGCGTAAAGATTGAAAACAGTAGCGATAAAGCAAAGGCGAAACAGAAAATTGGTTCTGGGCGTTTTTCTCCTTGAATTTTGGAACCTAGCCAGAGTAGTAGGGTCGGCCAGAACACTAACATGATGAGTGGAGTGCCGGTGCCGATGAGCGACAAGAATAATGTTGATAAAATCATGAGAATTGATGCCAGAAGTGACACGTTGTTTTTAAACCAGCGGTTGAGAATCAATATCAATAAGAAGCCAAGTAAAATACCAATCAGAATATTTGGCAATTTAATTGCAAACGGTGTTAACCCAAAAGCCATAATAGAAACTTTTTGTAAAAGACGGTATGGGAGATTGACTAAATCACCATTGAAGACGGCATCTGGTTCAAGATTATACGAGCTAACAGCTGATTCCATTTCGGCGCTAGAAAGATTTTTCTGAGCAATCAGTGGAACCAAAAAGAGTAATCCGACGAAGGCTAGCCCGAGTAAGATATAGCCAATAACAAAGCGGTGCTTGTACAAAAAAAGTTTAGAAATAATAATTTTCTTCACATAACCAGTATAGCGTTATTCCCTGGTTTTGTCTAGCGACATAAAACGGAGAAGTTCCGGGTGGAAGTAGAGCTCGATCTTGCCCACGGCACCATGGCGGTGCTTAGCGATAATAAGTTCGGTAATGTGGGTGTCTTCGTAATTGTCATCATGAATTTTGTAATAGTCTGGACGGTGAAGGAAGACGACAAGGTCGGCGTCCTGCTCGATGGAACCAGAATCACGAAGGTCGGACAAGACTGGGCGTGGATCGTCGCGGCCGGTGACGTTACGGGAAAGCTGTGCCAAGGCGATGACTGGAACTTTGAGCTCGCGAGCGAGAATTTTAAGACCACGAGAAACTTCGGAGACTTCCTGAACGCGGTTTCCGGCATAACGGTTGGAGCCTTGAATGAGCTGTAAATAGTCGATAATGATAATGCCGATATCGTGATCGTGTACAGCGCGACGGGCTTTGTTGCGGAGTTCCATAATGTTCATCGAGCTCGTATCGTCGATGTAGAGTGGCAAATCGTCTAGTTCGCCGAGAGCATCAGTAATGCGAGAATATTCTTCGTCAGAAACGTTACCAGTACGGATGTGCCAGTTGTCAACTCCGGAAACGTCGGAGATGATGCGATCGATAATTTCGTCGGCGGCCATCTCCATCGAGAAGAATAAGACGCCTTTGTTGTTATATTTAGCAATATTGTAGGCAATGTTTTGTGCGAAAGTAGTTTTACCCATGGCCGGGCGAGCACCGACGATAACGAGGTCACCTTTTTGGAAACCGGCAGTTTTATTATCAAGATCACGGAAGCCGGACTTGAGACCGCGTAAAGCACCTTTATTTTTACGTAGGTCGTCGATACGTTCAAAAGCATCAGCAAGGAGTTCTTCAATTGGTGCATAATCATTTTTGACGAGTTTGTTGGAAACTTTGAATAGTTCCTGTTCGGCGTTGCCGATTAAATCGAGTACGTCAGAATCGTCTGCAAAAGCTTTATCCACGATAACACTGCCGGCGCCAATGAGCCTGCGACGGACGGATGCTTTTTCGATGATGCTGGCGTAGGCTTTGGCGTGTGAAGCTGTTGGCACAAAGTTGGATAGTTCGACCAAATATGGAGCGCCACCGATTTCTTTGAGTTTTTTAACGGATTTGAGTTCATCGGTAAGAGTGAGGGTATCAATTGGTTGATGTTTGTTATAAAGGCTGATCATGGCGTCAAAAATCGTTTGGTGATTTTTGTCGTAGAAATCTTGTGTTTGGATGATGGTCAGAATTTCTGGAAAAATTTCATCACCATCAGAAATCAAGATTGCGCCAAGCAATGATTTTTCGGCTGCAATATCCTGTGGTGGTATGCGACCGCTATCAGAATGGGGTTTTTCCGCCATCTTTTTTGACCTCCTCTGCTCCACCCATTATAGCAGAAATTTTTGAAACTAAGGGATTTTCCTTGATGTTTGGCTGTTCGTCCGCATCATGTAACTCTAATTTAACACCACCAAGCATGCTGATGATTAATGACTTATTGTTTGGACGTTCGAGAATCGTTCTGACGATACGTTTCATTGGATAAATGTGCAAGGTGTCGCCGTCGAAAGTATGTTTGGCTTTTTGGAGTTGAGCTGAAACGGCATTGTTTTTAGCACTAACATTATCAACGAAAGTATTCCAGTCAAACTCACTGCCTTCCATGACTGGCTTCGGAGCCGGTGCTTCTGTGGCCGGTGTTTCTTTGGTCGGGGCTGGCTGAGCGGCAACTGGTTTGGCTGGGGCTGGTTTTGCGACTACTGGGCTGGCGACAACTTTTGGTGCTGGAGCCGCAGCTAGTTTTACGGTCACTGGTGCTACTTGCAATGATTCGGTGAGCGCAACGAGTAATTTTGCTTCAGCAAAAGGACTTTTGACACCAGTGAGACTATCTAACAACTTGAAGTAAATTGGTTTTGGGTCGGCGAGGATTTGATTGATTAATTCTTCGGCGATAGTTTCGGCTTTAGTATTGGCATTGAAGAGATTTTTTAAAATATCAGTAATACTATTAATGTCACCAGCAGCATAGGCGGCAAGCAGGTTGCTAATTAATTCATCTTCTGGCAAACCGAAGGTCTTAAGAATGAAATCTTTAGTAATTTTGTCGGTGCCAAAATTCGCAATTTGGTCGATTAAAGATAGTGTGTCGCGAAATGAACCGCCACCACGCTTGACGATAAGATTTAAGGCGTCGTCGTCGATGTTGATTTTTTCTTTAGCGACAACTCCCTTTACGTAGTCAAACATAGTTTTAGCGTCAGCAAGACCAAATGTAAAAACTTGGGCGCGTGATGTAATTGTGATTGGAACCTTGTAAGCATCAGTCGTGGCCATAATAAACACGGCGTGTTTTGGCGGCTCCTCGAGAGTTTTGAGCAGAGCATTGAAGGCTTCTTTAGTAAGCATATGAACTTCGTCGATAATATAGACCTTGTATTTGCCTTCGGATGGAGCGATGGCGACTTTTTCGCGTAGTTCCCTGATATTGTCGATGCCACGGTTTGAAGCGCCATCGATTTCGATAATGTCAACGTAATTGTCTTCGAGTTCGTATTTGAATTCGTTGATTTCGTGAGCGAAGATGCGGGCGACGGAAGTTTTGCCACAACCGCGTGGTCCGACAAAGAGATAGGCATGAGAGATGTTTTTGGTCTCGAGCGCTTTTTTGAGAGTATCGACGACTTGGCCTTCACCGATTACTTCGGCAAGACATTTTGGACGATATTTTCGATACAACGCCTTTCCCATATGAATTTATTATAGCATAAAAAAACTGCCCCTTTCGGGGCGGTTTTTTAGAGAGCGGCTTCGACTGCGGCCCAGTTGGCAAGTTTCGCCTTTTCTGGATCGGCTGGAATCACTACGGAAACTTGAGAACCTTCACGTAGGTGGAAGTAAGTAACCGACGCATAAAGAATTTCGTACTCTTTGCCAGCAACTTCTACAAAGTATTTGTCGTCGTGATGAGTAAGAGTGCCGATGACAGTCTTACGTTCGATTGGGCCAATTTGCTTGTAGAGGAATTTGCCATCTTCGGTAATAGTAAGCTTCATAATGTCGCCTTCAACAAGCTTCGATTTGGAAGCATAGTTGGCTGGGACTGGATAGTTCTTACCATCTGGACCAATCATAATTTGGCCATCGAAAATACCTTCAATGATTTTGCCTTCAGCGGTGCTAACTACAGAGCTGCTTGGAGCAGTAATGACGTCACCGTCGCCGATAACAGAGTTTAATAATTCTTTTGCAGCAGCCAAATTAGTCTCAGCTTCGCTGATGAGGCTGCGTAAACGCTTTATTTGTTTTTCTGGTAGTTCAGACATCACCTCGCATCCTGTCTAAAATATAGTATTAATATTATATTATATCTGGGCCAAAATCATGTCAAGATTTTTCTTTGAATGTTTTCCACCGAAAAAACAGTGGTAGGGCGAAAAATGTTGTAAATAAAACATTTTCATTCTGGTAATTTGTATAAGCCAGTATGTTTGACGCCGTCGTAGAGCATGGTAGGGATGCCTTTAGCGTGGATTTCGTTCTCGACGATGGCTTTATTCTTGTTCATAATTTCGGTGACACGATCAGAATAAATGGTATTTTTGACTGTTCCATAATCAGTTTTACTGAGTTCGATGATGCCGAAGATTTGGTTAATGATTCTCTCGGCCTCTTCGCTAGAAACTTCGTTAAATATGCCTTGGTAAGATTGATTTTCATATTTTTCGTCTGAACTTTTACCGGTAAAAATAGCGTCGATAAATTTCGCGGCGAGCTCTGACTTAATCTCGTTTAAGGCAATTGCAGTGCGGACGAGAAGTTCAGAGTTTTTAAACTTATAACTGCCGTCTGGATTCTGGATAGCAAAGAAAACAATTTTGGTATGATACTGGTCGAAGAAACCAGAGGTTTTTTGATTCCTGTAGGAACGTAGGCAGACCGAGCAGCCTGGGTCGACGATGTCGATAGCGGTTGGTTGGTCGTTTGATGATATCTCGATAGTGTAAAAATCAAAACTATCAGCGTCGTAGTTGCGGAATTTATCAGGAATGGCAGCAAAAATTTCACCCCATTCCTCAAACCAGCGACCGGTAGCCTCGAAGATATTGGACGGTTCGGATTCGTCGATACTGCAAACTTCGGCGCCGAGCGAGCAAGCGGCTGGCTTAGTAACGTTACAGGTGCCAAGTGTCCAGAGAGCAAGCAGAGATTTGATGGCAGTGAGGAGCGCCCAGACCGCAACAACAACGATAATGACTGAAACGACCTCAATAATGACACTGAGAGGTTTGATCCAGGTCGGATGTTTAATAATGACGCGGCTAAGTAGAGTGTTTTTGACGTCTTCCTTAAATCCGGTCTCGCATTTTTGGAGACGAATTTTTTTGCCGAGACAGCCCCAGGATTTTTTGAGCATCTGGAGATATTTCTTGCCGACTTCGCGTTTAAAAATGGAAATAATAGCAACAAAAATACCGATAATCGCCAAAATAATAAACGCAGCTATACACACCATAATATATAAATAGTAGCACTACTTCAGGATTTTAGCGAGAGCAGTTTTGACCTTTTCGATGTCTGCTTTTGTTGTATGGTAACCCATGGAGAAACGAATGAGCGGTGGATAATGGCAGACATGATCTAGGAAATAGTGGGCGCAGAAGTAACCGGTGCGAGCCATAATTCCCTCGCGCGAGAGGGCCTCACCGAGCAAATGCGAATCGACGCCGTCAATATAGAAACTGATGGTTGGATTGGCTTCGTTGTTGACGAGATGGACTTTATTTGATGATTTAAGGAAGTTATATAGTTCGTTGTAGTTTTCCGCGAGGCGTTCGTGGTCAGATTTTTTAAGATTGTTTAGCCAATCGAGCGCGGCGCCAAGGCCAATGATTTCGCCCCAGGCCTGGAGGCCGGATTCGAATTTGGTATAAATATGATTTGGTGAATCGGCGGAAAGCTTGTAAGATTCTTTATCGACGTCATCAACCATACCGCCACCAACGAAATAGGTCTTAAGATTCTTTAGTAAATCTTTTTTCCAAACGATTACGCCGAGTGATGGGGCGTAGAGCTTGTGGGCGGAAAAACAAATAGCATCAGCGTCGGTCTTTTCGAGAATATCATGACTGTGGGCCATGGCTTGGGCTGCATCGATAATGATAATGCCGCCAGCCTTGTGGACTTTCTTAATGAGTTCATCGATATTGCCGAGCTTGCGGCCATCAAAGTTACTAGCACAGTTTATGACGACGAGAGCATTTTTAAAATCGTAATCATCGATTGGAATCAAACCATCGTCGTTTCTTTTCATGACGATGCGAGGTACGCCGGTGCGTTCGGCAAAAGCCATGGTTGAGAGAAATGGCGAGTTGTGCTCGATTTCTGATGTCATGACTTTGTCGAAAATTGAAGGGTCGAGTTGGTTTAATAATAAGTTAATACCGTAGGTGGTGTTGAGGGTAAATGAGACAGTATATTCTTTTGATTTTAGCTTCAAAAACTTCAGGACTTTTTCGCGTACGGAGTCGATTTTTTCGTCGGTGATGCGACCCCACTTATATTTGGCGCGTTCGCCGCAAGCATTGAAATGAAGATAGTAATCATTGATAGCATCGATAACTGGGCGTGGGCGGAGCGATTGGCAGGCACTGTCGAGATAAATATTGTTTTTACCTAAATAATCAAAATCATTCATAAGATTTATTATAACAAAAAATCCCCCGGAGGGGATTCTTTGTCAGTTAGCTAACTTTAAATATCGATTAAGCGAGTTCGACAGTTGCGCCAGCTTCTTCGAGAGCTTTCTTCATAGCTTCGGCATCAGCTTTAGCGACTTTTTCTTTGACGGTTGCAGGGGCGCCATCGACAATAGCCTTAGCTTCGCCAAGACCAAGTCCAGTAGCTTCCTTAACAGCCTTAATAACGGCGATCTTTTGAGCGCCAGCGTCCTTGAGGACGACATCAAATTCAGATTTGCCTTCATCGGCAGCAGCGGCACCACCATCAGCAACAACAGCAACAGCTGCAGCTGGCTCGATGCCATATTCGTCCTTAAGGACGGTTTTGAGTTCATTGACTTCGAGAACGGTCATATTGACGAGCTCTTCGGCCAATTTTTTAATATCGGTAGCCATAGTATCTCCTTATTAATAATATATAAAATTGATTGCTTATTTTGCTTCGCGGTTTTCGAGTCCGGAAACGATGCCATTGATGCCAGAAAGAAGAGTATCGACCACTTGGGCGATAAGTTCGTTCTTGGTTGGCAAAGAGCCGAGCGCGACGACTTCTTCTTTAGAAAGATTTGCGCCTTCGTTGTTAAAGCCACCAATAAGCTCCATTTTGTTGTGAGTTTTGGCGAATTTAGCAAGAACTTTAGCAGCGCTAAAATCTTCGTCTGAACCGATTGCATAAAGCAATTGGCCAGTAAGACCAGTCGTTTCGGTGTCTTTGTAGGCAGCGATTTCTTTCATCGCAACTTTCAAGAGACGGTTTTTAACGACTTTGATTTTGACGTCGGATTCGCGAGCGAGTTTGCGAAGCTCTTGGAGCTCAGCTACGGTAAGACCTTCGTATTTGGCGTAGGTAACCATTTTTGAGTTATTCAAGAGTTCGGTCAAATCAGCAACCAATGTAGTCTTTTTATCTTTTGAAATTGCCATAAAAAGTTCCTTTGGTTAAATTTTGACATGGTTAGCTAAACTGTTAAACAGCGTCACCAAATAAAAACAAGAATTTGCCTCGGTGGCATGATTAAAGGGTGAACCCTCGCCACTGTCTTTGGTAACTGGTATAATTATAGCAAATATTAGGAGAAAATGCAATGATTAAAATTTTGGCTGGCGGCAAGAAAACGAGCGGAGCGTATCAGGAACTAACCAACGAGTATGAGAAGCGTCTTAAGAAGCCGTTTGATCTAAAATGGGAAGTGATGGATGAGGATAAACTTACCGCAGAGCTCAAAAAATGGCCGTTTTCGGGGCGGGATTTTGTGATTTTGTGTGATGAGCGCGGAAAGATGCTTGGTTCGCCGGAATTCGCTCAGGTTCTTGAGAATAGCTTTAACTACAGTAAAAATGTGACGATTATTATTGGCGGGGCTTACGGGTTCGACGATGAAATTAGGTCGAAAGCTGACCTGGTTTGGTCTTTTTCGAAGTTGGTCTTCCCCCATATGCTGTTTCGAGTGATGGTGACTGAGCAAATTTATCGAGCTCAGGAAATTTTAAGCGGCAGCAAATATCATCACGAATAAAAAATATCACCCCGCGGGGTGATATTTTTTTATCTAGTCTTATTTTTGTCCGAAGACAGATGTGACTTGGTTGGTGCTATTGCTGATTCTGGCTTCAATGTATCTCCTAGAGTCTGAGCCGATCCAGATGCGTTTGGTGCTGTAGTCGCTTTTTGCAGACAAGAGACCATCTTTACCGCCGAGGGCAGCTTTGAGCTCATCGTATGAAACGCCACCTTTGACTCTGTCTTCGATTGAGCTGTAGCCGTCGATATCACCATTGCCGGCGTGGGCAGAACGGTTGTATTCTACTTCGATTTCGACGCCACCGTAGCTAGAGAATTCAGCGGTAAGTTCGTCGCCGTTGCTGAATTTCCAGACGTAGGTCTTGGTATATTCGGATTGATAACCGTCATCAAGGACGCCGTCGAAGCCAATAGCTTTGTTGTATTGTTCGACGGTCATATCGTCGTCGATGCTGAGAGAGTTGATACATTCTTCAGCCGAACCACAGCTTCCAAGAGAAGAGCTTTGCTTATTGCTATTGTCGTTGCTTGGGAAGAGGCTGCTGTAGTCGTAATCATCATCGTCCTCTTCTTCTTCCTCTTCGTTGTCGAAGTTGAAAAGGTTCTTGTAATCGTATGGATTGTTGTTTTGGTTGTTGCTTTCTGGGGTAAGAGCTTCGCCATTAATTTTGCAGGTGGTACCTAGGCTAGTTTCAAGGGTCTTGCCGATTGTCTTGACATAGTCACGTGGTGAGAGACCGCTCATTTTTTGATAAGATTTGAGGGTGTCGAGATTCATATCGAAGTCTACACCAGCAACAGAAAGACCGACGATGTCGTTGTCGTTGAAGGCGAGGGTAATTTCGCCGTAGTTGGTGCTACAAACGAGTTTGTCGGAATTATTGAGCAGGAGCAATGCGATTGCTGCACCTACACCGCCGAGCACGACGACGATTGCGCAAACGATAGCAATAATCTTGCCTTTCTTTGATTTGGTTGGAGCTGGAGCGGCAGCTGCTGGAGCTTCTGCTGGAGCTGCTGGGGCTTCTGCTGGAGCTGCTTGCTCCGGAGCTTTTTTAGTTGTTTCTTCTGGCATTTTGCCTCCTTAATTATTAATCACTATGTTTTGTGTTACTAAATTGAAATAGTGCGCCTACTGCGGCAATTCCTATTATAACAAAAATATAATATTCGTGTGGGATTGCAGTGGTTAACGCAAAAATTGCATCGGTTGCGACGAGCGCACCGGCTATTGCCGTAATGACGATGGTTGCAGGCTTAATCATATTTACAGCGACTGCGCCAAGGATAGCACCAATGATACAGGCGATACCGATGACTTCCCCACTGATACCGAATTGCGAAATCGCGACGGCAACTGTAGCAAAGAAACAAAGCAAACCGACGCAGAGTTTCTCGATCGAGAAGCCAAGTAGCGAGAGCAGAAGGCCGCCGGCAATCGGTAAGAGAAATTGCCAAAGGCCGTTTTCAGCAATAGCTGGGGCGTTAGCGTTAATAAATGGCATGAAGCGACTCATTAAAGTATAGCCGATCAAAAACCATGCGATGAAAAAGACTATCTTCTTGAGTTTGTAGCCAAAAAGACAGACGAACGCGCCAAGAATGAGCGCTAAAATTATTTCATAGTTTTCCATAAGCATATTGTAGCACAAAAAAGGCGCCAATCGTCAATTGACTGGCGCCTCTTTTTACCTATTATTTGTAAAGATTTTCAACTGCGATGGATGGGCCCATAGTAGTGGTGATAAATACAGATTTAACATAGGTGCCTTTAAGGCTGGCTGGTTTTTGAGCCTTCAAGCTTTCGAAGAATACATTGGCATTCTCGAGAAGTTTGTCGGCGCCAAAGGAAACTTTGCCGAAGCCGATGTGAACAATGGCTTGTTTGTCGACGCGGTATTCAACCTTACCAGCTTTAGATTCTTTAACAGCTTTTTCGACATCCATGGTAACGGTGCCAGCTTTTGGATTTGGCATGAGACCTTTTGGACCAAGAAGGCGAGCGAATTTACCAAGTTTTGGCATATAGGCTGGGGTAGAAATAAGGATATCGAAATCGATAACACCTTTTTCGAGTTGTTTGATGAACTCTTCGTCTTCAGCGATATCGGCACCAGCGGCTTTGGCAGCTTTGCAAACATCAAGTGGAGCAAAGACAGCGACACGAACGGTTTTACCGTTGCCGTTTGGCAAAACGATAGTGGTACGGATGTTTTGATCAGCTTGGCGTGGATCAACACCGAGGCGGACGTGGGCTTCAACGCTAGCATCAAATTTAGCAGAGTTGGTCTTAATAGCTAATTCAATAGCATCTTTAAGGCTGTATTCTTTGCCTTTTTCGACGAGCTTAGCAGCTTCTTGATATTTCTTACCGCGGCGTTCAATTTTTGGACGAGTAACTGGTTTGGCGCCTTTTGGTTTTTCGGCGGCAGCTTTTTCTTCAGCGGCGCGTTCAGCTTTTTTAGCTTGGCGCTCTTCTTCGGCCTTAACTTCTTCGACGTGTTTTTTGGAGCGTTTGCCAGCTTTGGCAAATTTTTCCTCTTGATCAGCTACTTCTTCGACGGCTTCGACGGCTTCTTCGGTAGCTTTGACTGCTTCGTCAGCAGCTTCGGTAGATTTGACCTCTTCTTTGGTCATTTTGAATCCTTTCTGTGGTAATAGCGGCCATTGGCCTCCCAACATGATTAATAATGGATGAATTATAGCAAAAAATGAGCAAAAAAGCAACCCCAAATTGGAGTTGCTTTTTCCTATTAGTCTTCGACGGTTACGCCCATTGAACGAGCGGTACCGGCAACGATTTTGATAGCGCCTTCAATGTCATTTGCATTGAGTTGGTCCATCTTTTTGTTGGCGATTTCTTCGAGCTGAGCACGAGTGATTTTGCCAACCTTATCGACGTTTGGCTTACCAGAACCTTTTTCGATTTTGATAGCTTCACGGATGAGGTCGTCGACTGGTTGTCCGAGACAGACCCAATCGAAAGTGCGATCTTCGTAGACTTTGATATGAACGATAACGTTCTTGCCCATGAAATCTTTGGTTTTTTCGTTGAATGGATTGATGAAATCCATCATGTTAAGTCCCCATTGACCAAGGGTTGAACCAACCGGAGGTCCAGCGGTGGCCTTACCGCCAGGGATACGCAACTTCAAGTTGCCGATGACTTTCTTTTCTGCCATGATAATATTTTTCCTCTTTCCGAGTACGTAACTCAGACATTATACTATATTTTTAATAAAATTACAATTGCTTAACCTGCAAAGCGTCGAGTTCGACTGGTGTTTCGCGACCAAACATCGAGACCATAACTTTGAGTTTGCCTTTGGCGGCATCGATCTCAGAAACGGTACCATCGAAACCTTTGAATGGGCCATCGGTGATGGATACAACTTCGCCAATTTCGTATTTGACGGAGAATTTTGGATCTTCTACACCCATACGTTTCTTGATTTTGGTGATTTCCTTTTCAGAAACTGGGGTTGGCTGAGTGCCGGTACCAATAAAACCGGTTACACCTGGGGTGTTGCGGATGATGTACCAAGTTTCATCAGAAAGTTTCATTTCAACCAAGACATAACCTTGGAGGATTTTGCGGTCTACGACTTTGCGTTTACCGTTTTTAATTTCGATTTGTTTTTCTTTTGGCACGATTGCCTCGAAGATTTTGTCGGCCATTTCAACGGTATTGACGCGTTGGTTAATGGAATCGGCAACTTTGTCTTCGTATCCGCTGTAGGTAGAAATTGCGTACCACGCGCGGGTGTCATCATAACGGTTTACTGCCATAATTCTCCTTATCCTAGAATTTGATTAAATATAAATTTAAATAGCATGTCGAGCAAAACGAGTAAGACGACGAAGATTGCAGTGTAGACTAAGACTGCAAAGACCATCTTCCAAGTTGCTTTGCGATTTGGCCAACGAACCTGGCGGATTTCACGCCATGAATCGCGGAAATAGCGACCAATGAAGCAGAAAGGACGGATGAGAATGAATGGTTTTTTGCCACTTTTTTCTTTGACCGCTTTCTTTTCGGCTTGCTTTTTGGCTTTTTTGTCTTTTTGTTCAGCTTTTTTGTCTTTTAAGACGACTTTTTTCCGAGTAATGACCGGCTCAGCGGCATTCGTATCGGCTTTTTTAGAGTCGTTAGCTTTGATGCGAGTAATTTTCGCTTTGGCCATTTTTAACTCCTTATTAAAAAAAGTCTGTTACCAGACTTGTCAATAGTATAGCAAAAAACAAGGGGCTTGTAAATGGATTTTATTAGATTAATACCAGAAATCTTTTGGCAATTTTTCAGCGATGCGAATATGGAAATCGTAATCGAAATTGTCGAGGCGTTTTGGGTTATTAGTCTTGAAGTATTTGGCGCGGATTTCGGTAGCTGTCATTGGTTCGCCGGCAAAGAGTTGGTATTTTTTAAAAAGATTGAGTCCACGTTTGAAGTTTTTTGGCGGTAGAACGGAAAATGGCAAGAAGTCACAGTTGGTTTTGTTGTCCGCAAGGAGTTTGATGGCAAGGATGGACATGGTCGGGATTATCTCTTCCTTTTTGTCGTAGACGGCTTTGGTCTTGAAAACAGTGCGCTGTCTAGTGGCAGATGGCGCAACAAAGATGATGCCGCCGTTTTTGATGATCTCTTCAGATAATTCGGTGTAAATTTCGCGGAAGCGGCGCTTAATGGTCGAAGCAGACTCGTAAAGTTTGTGACCTTCTTTGATATTTAACTTGTTCCAGGTGGCCGGTGTGATGGTTGGCGTGATAATAATGCCAAGATCCTTTAAACGATCATAATCTCTGGCTAAAGCTTCATACCACGGTAAGTTAACCGGGAAAAGAACTGGCTTGTCGCTCATATATTTGAATTTGATAAGCAAAATGCGGCCGATTTCGCCGAGGCTGGGGTGATTAAAGCCAATAACGAGGCCGTTTTTGGAAGTTTTGAGCTTGGTTTCGTCAAAGATAACAGGCGTAATCTTGGACAAAGATTTGACGATTTTTTTGTGAGCTTTTTCTAAGCGTTTATTGGTGTCGGTTCCTGGTTTAGCGTGATAGAAATGATTGATGGCTATATGACAGACTTTGCCTACCGGTACCATTTCTTTGCGGAGTTTTTCCCCGCCAAGAGATTTAAGCAAAGAATAGTTCTGGTGCTGAATCTTATCGATAATTTTTTCGGCCGGAAGTTTTTCGAGTTCGGACGGAGTGAAGGTTAGTTTTTTACTCATGGTAGTTTGATTATAACACAGGGATTGTAAGTGCTAACGTTTTGTCTTAATGTGGTCAAAATCGACATTTTGTAGTATAATTAGCGGAGTTAACACTTGATGGAGCGTCGCCAAGTGGTAAGGCAGCGGGTTCTGGTCCCACCATTCGGGGGTTCGAATCCCTCATCCCCAGCCATTAAGGAATTTATCATCATTGACCAGAAAATTGAAGGGCTCTCTACAGAGGTGGAAGAGCCTTTTTTGAGCTCCAATTTCTAGGTTCGTAAAAATTCTACGAGCTAAAATGTCTTTTTCGAGCGAAGAGCCAGCTCTCATCTTATCGGCACCGTTAGTAATCAGGTTCGTAAAGTTTTCTTGACTCATTCGTAGCTGGTCTGGGTCAAAAATCCTAGCTTCTACCTTCTGAAGCTCTTCGTTTAAGTCGATAATCTTAACCTGTTTTTCTTCAAGCTGTTCTTTAATTTGGTCTAGCACGATTTTTGGGGTATCAGCCTTTTCTAAAAGCTTCCCGTAACGCTCTGAGAGCTCCCGTAAGTCCCTTTCGAGCTTAGACTTGGTTCCTATAAGGCTGTGGCGTTCAAACTGCAAATCCTCGAGCTTTTTGTTAATGTATTTATCGACCCGTTTGGAATAGCTTTTATAATCGATTTCTGTAGCCTTGAATTGTTCTAGGACATTGCACATATAATCGACTATAACTTTGCCTCTAACTTGTCCTTGTGGATGAGAACATTCTGGATTACGGCAACAATAATACAAGAAATAATCGCCATGACGACTTTTGCTACGGCTCGCATACATGAAACGACCACATTCTTTGCACCTAATAAACTTACGAAATGGAATAAATACTTGCTCTTTATCTGTCTCGCCTTCCTTTAGAAGTGGATGGATTCTACGAGCTTTGAATTTCGTGTCTTCTTGAACGGCTAGATATTCAGCCTCGGAAATCATTGGCTTAAAGTTTGGAGTGACTTCTCTTAAATCAACCTTAGTGCCAGCTTGGATTAAAATACCGTAATAGAATGGATCTTTAAGAATGCGGCTAATAGTTCCTTTATCCATGCCAACACGCTTTGAGACTTTATTCCTTTCGTTGATTTTAGTCATCATATGGACATCGTGGAGCTTAACATAGGCGAGGGCATCTCTCTGAGTGCCACCATCAATGACAATATCCCAAACCTTACGAATATGATTAAAGTTTTCATCTGGCTCATATAGACCAGTCGTATTATTCCTTTGGTAACCCCATTTGCGAACACCAGAAGATTTACCCTGTTGGAGATTGGAGTCCATACCACGCTTCACATTCTCGCTAAGGTGTTCTGAGTATTCCTTTGACATAGTAAAAAGAATGCCCAGTAACATCTTGCCGCTCGCCGTATTCTCGAAGTTCATGGTTGGGAATTTAAGGTCTTTAATCACATCATTATCGACCATATCGACAATCATGCCAGATTCGAGCGAGTTACGGGAAAGTCTATCTGGATGCCACGCAATAATGCCATCGTATTTCTTTTTCTCGAAATCTTTGAGCATCTTAGTAAACAACGGGCGATTCTTAGATTTCTTTGCAGATGCAGCCTCTTTTACTACATCGACGACAATAAGACCTTTGGCTCGGGCAAAGTTCATGCAGTCTTCGATTTGGTCTGGAATTGATTTAACTTGAGCTCGACTATCTTCGGAAGATTTACGAGCATATAGAACATATCTTAGGGCAGGGGGTTCGTTGTTCACTCTGATTTCGGGCACGCCAACATCCTTATTAATTAGATATATTATAACATAATTCCGAGATTTTGCGCTTCATCAAAGAGAAAGGCGACTGGATTACGCCAATCGCCTTGTTCCTAGTAGTAGAATAGAACTCGTCCCGATTTGCCTACTTCGCAAACTGAATTCTGTTTTATTCTTTCTGGAGTCACTACGATGCTGTCTAGTACCGATAATGTCTCCATAAGGTTCTTAATGCCATCTTCGCTACAATCGTCCATGGCAGACTCCTGCGCTTGTGTCGGGGCTAGAATAGCGCTATTTCTAGCCCAGTCTGCGAAGCCCACTCATTCGCTTGTCGTAGCCAACAAAAAAGCCCGAAATGTATTTCTACATTCGAGCACTATTGACTACTTATATTTTACCATAAGCATCCACCTTTTGTCCGCCTTTTTGTGATACGATAGCCGAGTTTCGTCCGACTTTTTCGGTTAAAAATCGACCACATTTTGTCCACATTTTACGGGGGTAGGTTGTTGCAGGGTTTTACAGCATCTTTTAACCGATTTTCTTCCGATTTTTACAGAGGTGATTTATGCTGTAGTTTATTTGTCATTTTTGCACAAAAATAGGCTAGAAGCGTCAGATTGCCGCTAACTGACTAGCCTATTAATATAATTTTATTCTCTTGCTAGTTTTATGCAAGCACTAGAGTCTTTTCTTTAGCTCGTTCGCTATCCTCTCGATAATCGGTACGACTAATGCGTTGCCCATGATAAAATATCGCTGGCGTTCTGGCATGTCGGTTTTTGTCCAATTATCTGGAAAGCCATTGATGCGTTCGCACTCAATCGGAGTAAGCTTGCGTAGCTTCTTAGTCTTTGGGTCTTCGATTACATGTGTGCTACGATTAAGTGAGCTTTCGCTTGTAAGCATTGTTCTTGCTGGTCTATCTAGTGGGTCTGGAAATGCAATTGCGCCCTCCGAAAATGTGTATTTGTATCCAGTGCCAGAAGTTCTTTCGATTTTCTTTGAACCCTTGAGATAAGTCCATTTATTCATTTTGTCGTCAGAAATAAAATAATGTTCATCAACTCCATCACGCTCAACTATTTCAGATAAAGTAGTTGGTTTCTCGTAAATCGGGGTTGTTTCGATTGATAGAATTTTGCCATTCGCCATTACGCCGGCATTGTTTAATTGTGCCGAGAAGTTATCAGTTAAATCAACGAGATCTTTATAGGTTGAAACATCAGCTTCTTTTGAGCGTTTGATTGACTCTTTGTCGACTGGGAAAGCTGTTCCGAAGACGCCATCAGAAAGAATCCAATTCTTCATGCCATCTTCTTTTTCGATTTGTTTTTCTAAGGACTTGTGGAGGTTGGTGCCTTGTTTATAGGCGAGAATAAATGTCCTTCTGCGTCGTTGTGCATAGCCATATTCGGCTCCATTAATAACCCTCCATTCGACAAAATAACCTTCGTCCATTAAGCATCGCAAAATCACGCCAAAATCACGCCCTCTTTGTTTAGCTGGAGATTTCAGCAATCTATCAACATTCTCGAGCAATATGTAATTAGGATGGCGTAGTTTGACGATTTCATTAATAGACCACCATAAGACACCTTTTTTGCCTTCGATGCCTTGTGCTCCAGTATGTGCTACAGAATAATCCTGGCAAGGAAAGCCGCCACAAAGCAAATCATGCTCGGGTGCTTTTTCTATTACGGTTGCAATATCCTCGTTTGAGCATTTTTCTGGACTGCCAAAGTTTTTGACATAGCATTTATAAGCCCATTGTCCTTTTTGTCCTGGCTCCCATTGGTTAGCCCACACCGTATCAAAAATAGGGGAACTCTTTTCGAATCCAACACGGAAACCACCGACGCCAGCGAACAATTCTACGACTCGAATTTTCTCCTTAGACACGGAGTACCTCCAACTTAATTAACACCTTAAATTATACCACAAAATGCATATATCGTGAATAGCCAGAGGCCTATAGAAGATCTTGTATTTGGCTCAGAATATACGAATTATTGAGCCAGAAACATTGCTTAGGGAACACACGACCATCGGGTAGTATATCGACATCTTCGGCATTTCTTGCATGTGGACGGACATGGCTTACGGAATTCTCTGAAGCTTTTGGAAAGTTACTGGTGTATTTGCCGTTAATTCGCTCAATTACTAAGCCGCCATTAATTAGTTGTTTTGTTTTATTCCAGACAGATTCTACTTCACTTAAATCAGAGCCTGGCATATTCCAAAACTTGCACCCCAACAATCTCAGAGTATTATTTTCGTCATATTTGAACACGACAAAGAAAAACTTTGTCTCGGTCAGTAATTGATAAAAGTCGCTTTCCTCCCATTCTTCAGATGCGATTTTATTGAAAGACATTGCTGGGAACGACATGCTTTCCGTAATAGTATTATTTGCGTTAACACGAATGGTTTTGACTTTTATTCCTGCTTTAACAAACTCTTCGGCGGAGTTGCTTTTAACGCCTAAAATCCGATAAGCAATTATGGCTCCAAGGTTCTTAGCTGGAGTGTCGGAAGGAATATTGAATTCGTTGCACAATTCTTCTATTGAACGACCACGATATTCGGCGATTTTATCATAAACATACTTATCGAATGAAACTATATGCCCGTTATTAACGATTGCGTCTACTTTAGAAACCTTAGAAGAGCTTGGGATAATATAGTTGTTTAAGACATAAGTCATATATGAGCTCTTGAGAGAAAAAGCCCTAGGTTTTGCCGGAATATCGCTATTAGGCTGTTGCCTCCTAACCGATGAATCGCTGGATTTAGTGCAGGCGGCTAAGTACATCGTATCTGCCTCCGAGAGCTCATGCGCTAATCCGTTTCGAATCTTATTGACAATTTTCTCGTAATCTTCTTTGATTATCTCTAAATCCTCTTCTGGTGGAGTGAATAAAGAAACATAGTCGATTCGATAATTAAGCCGATTCGTGATTTCTTTTTGGTATAGATAGTAAATCAGAAGCATTAAGCGAGCTTTCAGCCATAGATGACTTTCATCGAATGCCTCATTTATGACATTCATATAGTCAATCATTGTTATAACGAGTCGCTCTTTTGCTACTTTCTCGCCTTTGGAATTAATTTTATAGGGTGTAGTTTTTAGTTCTACGCCGGCTTCTGGAAAGTCTGGTCTAGCATCACTATTTGACCCGTAGTGAAAATATCTTTCTTCGAGAAGATTGCCTAAGCCGCCTTTTTTACTAAAACCGCCATCATCTAGATTACTGAAGCCGTCAGAATCTGCTTCAATGACATCTTGAAAGGTCTTGCCGATTAACAAACGAGCATATTCTTCAATGCTCTTGGCGCTTGTTTTATCGTAAGCAGTTTCCATACTTTAATTATATCATTAAATGCAAGTTTTTAAGTGGTAGAGGTATAATTTAAGTATGGATACAATCAAGTTTGAGATGGATGGAAAAGAGCATCTTGTTACATTTAAGAAAACAGAAGAACTTGATATTTCTGATGACGAACTTTTGGCGTTATGGGCGTTCGATAGGCATGTCGAAAGACTCTTGGAATTTGCAAAACCATTCTATAATGAAATGCAAATATCATATTCGATGCCTTCGAACAAGAAATCGACTAAAAATATAAACATTCCGACTGAATTGAGGCTTTCTGCCTCTATAAACGAGTTGCGACCATTCATGCTAAATAAGGATTCGATTTGCTTTTATAAAATTAGAAAAATAATTAGTAAACAGCTTAAGAATAATCGTGAGTTTAGCGAATGCATGAAGTGGTATAAGAAACTCTGGGATGCATATGATATTAATAATAAGCACGAAAACTCGGCGAAAATAGGAACTCGATACGACATAGACAAGGTATCGATAACTACATATTCGGAGATTCTAAAGGTATTTATGTACGGGAAATATATCCACAATGGAGATAATCCAAAAGATACGGCTTTAGTCTATCGGATAGAAAAAAGCTACTTTTATCCTAGTATTAAAGCTGATTTAGGTATTTGCGTAGCTAACATCTGCGATATTCTCCGTATCTTTAATAGAGATTTCGTGAAGCCTATTCTAGCAGCAAGCGAAGGTAGGATTAGAAGCCTACATTGGCAACCTATTAATTAGCTTGTTTAGAGAGTTTACACACAGGATGGCTTGCTGCGTGGGGAGCCGCCACCTGATGGAAAACTCCCTTTTTTCGTTCGTGGTTCGTAGTATTATTCCTTGTGCTCGGAATTAATACTTATAGTCTAGAATTAAGTTGCCAGAACTCCTTATGTAGTCCTCGGGTGCAAATGTTTCTTTTGGATTCTCGACCAACCAGTCAATAACTAGATAGATTGGTTCGTAATTGGTCGCTCTAGGACAGCCATAAAAAATACCCAACTTATGTTGGATATTTTTTATTGTTATTTTGCAACACAACGGATTGCGAAAGCATCCCACTTGTTGTATGCGCCGGTTGGCGTAACTATTTCGGAAGAAGAGCTACTAGCGATTCCGAATCTGTAGGCGTTGGCGTTGTTGCTAGGTGTAGAACTCCAATAGCGGCTGTAGACGCCACGCCCTTCAGGCACAGTGTGATTATAGTCGCCAGAACGGATGATGTTGTTCGGGAATTTGACTAACCCAGTAGTGGAGTTGGTTGAGTTGTTGTTGGCAAGCCTATTGAGCGTGGCGAATTCACCGTTATTGCCGCCGGTTGGTAAACGCCATCCAGATGGACAGATGTCGCCGGTTGCACTACCGGTGCTCATGGCGTAGTTACCGTTGCCGGCCGTCGCGGTGTACCAGTTATACATTACACCGTAGCCGTACCATGACTGATTTGTCGTGTTGCTGTCGTGCGACGCAGGGAGGCTGCGATTAATATTGTTCGAGTTGAAGCGAATCGAGTCTATGCAGGCGCTATTATTCGTATTACATAGCGTGTTGGAAGTAGCGGAACTTGGGGCGTTTGCGGTAAAGCTTGCGGTAGGAGAGTTGGTGTTGCTACTGTCAAAAGTAGTAGTAGATGGGTCGAGGCGGAGGTTTTCAACCATCCAACAATTGCCATCTTCTAGCTTGGCGATAGTATAAGTGTTGTTGTCGCGAATATCTCTAAGCGCCAAAGTGCTGCCGATGCTTAGAACTCCACACTCTGTGGCGCTGAATGATTGCATGGTGTGGGTAGCATCTTCTGGGAGCCATACGGCATAGAGGGTGAGTTGATGCGTAACAGAATCAGCGTTAGTTAGGAAGGCGGTATCGATATTGACGATTTCGTTAGGCCCGTATACTTTAACTGATTGGCCATTTTGCAGTTTAGTACCCGCGTTGCTGTCTAAGCTCCAACCAGCAAAGCCGTAGCCAGAACGGGAGAAGTTCGAGGCGACTAGCTGCTGTTTGCCGGTTGTGAGTGGGCTAACTGTGGCTGAGCTCATGGAGCCAGCATCGGCACCGTTGCCGTCGTAGACCAAAATATAGACTGGTTTCCAGATTGCGTAGAGCGTAAGCGTGTCGCCGTTTGTGAGAGATAGACTTTCAGCTGCGCTGGTGACTAGGGTGTTTTCGGCTACGGTTACACCTTTGCCATTTGCTTTGGTGTTCCAGCCGGAGAAAGCCGAATATGGTTTAGCGAATTCATTATGGGCGGCTGCTGCTGTGTCGAAATTGACATCAGTTTCATCCGTCATCGTGCCGGTTCCGCCGTTAGCGTCGTAATGAATATTACCGTTTACGTTGAAGCTTCCTCTATAAACGCAGCGTGCGGTTTGGCCACGGTTTTTATAAGTGGCATTGCTGCTCATATGAACGCCGTCGACTTTGAGCCAAAGGTTATAAGTGGCGCGTTCATTGCCACCTACATTTCGGGTGGCGGAACTGGCCGAAATGGCGCGGTTCGCAACGGCGCCAGCTTTTATTTCACCGCTATAGATGAAGTTTAGCGGGTATGCGCGCCAACGCAATGTAGCTAGAGCACCTTCGGCATCGCCCGAGACGTTTACACCTTGTCCGCCCATGGCGATGTCGAGTTTTCCGAAATCGCCGGTTTTACTGTAGCCAGTCGGGAGTCTCCAGTCGGATGGGCAAATGTCGCCGTTTATCGTTATGCCTGTCGTAGAATCTTCCAGGGTACCGTTACCAGCAGTGATGGTGTACCAGTTGTAATAGTTGCCGTAGGAGTACCACGAGCTAGGTGTGCCGTTTACATTATAGGAAGCTGTTAGGTTGCGGTTAGTATTGTTGGTGTTGTGAAGCACTCGGTTTATGCATGGAAGATCGCTATCGGCACAGAAACTATTGGATGAGGACGGGTGATTATTATTAATAGTATCAATGAAAGTGGTAGTCGGGTTGTTGGTATTGAGACTGCTGATTTCTAGGTCTGGTGAAGAGAGGTCTAGGCGAAGATTTTCCATCATCCAACAACGGCCGTCTGCATATTTAGTAATTGCATATGTGTTGCCGTCGCGGGTATCCGTAAGAGCGATAATGTCACCTTGGTTTAGAGCGTCGCAACCGTCCCAACCTTGTAGATTGCCGGTAGATTGGATCCAGTTGGCGTATAGGCGTAGTCCGTCTGACGAAAGGTCGCCAGTCGTGATAGTTTCGTTAGGTCCATAATTGGTGCCGGTACCATCTCTCTCTGTATTCCAACCAGCAAAACCGTGATCTGTCAGTGAGAAGTTGGAGGCGCGTAGAGTTACGTCCGTGTTAGAGTCGGCAGCTTGACTGTCCATAGTTCCGGTACCGTCGTCACCGTTACCAAAATAGCAAATGTTTCCAGCAGGACAAACTTCTAGGTTTGCAACGACCGTAATTTCAAATGTATTACTATAGGTGCCGGCTATGGTGTCTGCTGGAATTTTAACGCCGTATGTTAGCGTGTGTTCATTGCTGCCGGCGGAAGTGGTGTTGAAAAGTGTAATAGGTGAAGCTGATGGTTCTGGCATTGGGGAGAAAGTTGCGCCACCGTCTATGCTGTAGCCGTAGCCATCACCAAGGTCCGCAACCGGTATGCTGGTGGTTCCGCCAGGTAACATAAAAGTAGGGATGATTCTTGTGTTGTCTGATTGCTCGACGAGTGCCGAAGATGAGCCAAGGGTGGCGAGTTTAATTTGGTAGCCGGCGATACTGGTGGTTGAGGCGTTGATGGTTTGGTTTGCAGTTTTAAACTGGCCCGGAAAAAGACTTATGTCTACGTTGTCTGAAGAAACAGATATTGATAGTGAAGAGATGGCAAAAACCGACCCGTTCGCAAAAAACAGGCTAGAAATTGCGAGCAAGACTAATAATAGTACTCCTCTAAATAACCCTTTTAAGGGCCTTCCTCCACACTCTCGCATACTTTTATTATAGTACAACCATAACAAGAATGGAAGACGACTTTGTTAAAAATATGATGCTATTTTGCCGGAACGGCTTGATATTTGTCGGATGGCGTTTGAAGACTGATGTTAAACTATAAAATTCAAAAAGCCTAGACGATAAATCTAGGCTTTTTGCGGTCAAACATTTGTAGTGATATTATTATATTAGAACTTTCGAAAGAGGAGGATTATGTCTAGAAAATACGGTGGAGCTCATCGAGTAAAAGGGGTACCAGGTCTCAGCCAGATTAGTATCGATCTTAAACCGCATCGTAGTGTGAGCGATGTTTTTATCAATCAGAAAATGGATGTGACGGAGCTTGTTAAGTATATCGAGACCAAGAAAAAAGCTGGCGAAGACGTAACTTTTTTCCACGCTTTTCTTGCTGCGATCGGAAAAACCATTTATAACCGTCCAACATTGAATTATTTTGTAGCCAATCGTCATATTTGGGAGCACGAAAAAGTTGTACTTTCGTTTGTGGCTAAAGTGAGTTTCGATGACCATTCAGAAGAAATGATGGTGATGATTCCGATCGAAAAGAATGATGATATTTATACTCTTGGCAAAAAAGTTCGTGAAAAGGTGGCTAGTTTCCGCAATGCCAGAACTGGTAATGTAGACAAAAAAGGCGCCAACTCGGCGATTGATGTTTTGGGTAAACTGCCGAATTTGATTCGTGTGCCGATAGTCGGCATGTTTAAGTGGACTGACAAGAAGGGTATTTTGCCAAAATCTCTTGCTAAAGACAATCTTTATTATAGTACGGCAATCGTTTCAAACCTCGGGTCGATTGAGTGTGGTGCAATTTTTCATAATATTACCGATTTCGGTAACGCCTCTTCCCTTCTTACGATGGGTGAAATTAAAGACGAAGAAATAATTGATGGTAAAAAACGCGAAGTGCGTAAAATTTGTGAATGGGGTATGAATTTTGACGAGCGCATTGCGGATGGTTATTATTTTGCAAAGTCTGCCAAGATGTTGCAATATCTTTTATCTAATCCGGAGTTACTCGAAAAGCCGGCCGGTGAAAAAATCGATATGCCGGAATTGCGCTAAGCCTATAAGAAAAAAGTCCCGCACGAGCGGGACTTTTTTGGTCACTTTTTCTCTAGGGGATTATTTGCTCATGAGTAGCGCCCAGCCTTCCTCGATGATGCCACCGGGTTTACGGGCCTCCGCGAGCTCTTCAGAAGTTTTACAGCCGATATCGGCTGTATTGAATATTTCGATGAGTTGCATGGTACGGTTGGCGAAGCTGGCTTCGCCCCTGAATAGCTCCACTAGTTCAAGGAAATATTCTTCTTTCTTCCCCGGATGGCCAGGCCATTCCGAATACGGGAAGGTGTGGCCGTAGACTAGCCCAACGGCAGTACGGTGCTCCCATGTGGTGGTAAACCACGGGAGGCAGCGAGCCTGGATGGCCGTTAAAATTGCACCCATGGCTGCGTGGCCGTAGAAGCACGCTTCACCATGCTTGTTGGTGCCGGCGGTGTACTTTTTGCCGATGTCGTGCAGTACCGCAAGAGTAGTCGCTTCGATCTCGGACAAACCAGCTCGAATCAGTCGAACTGTTACCATGGCGACGTGTTCCTGCAACGTCTCCAGGTGCCAGCGGCTGTGCTGATCGCCGATTGGACCGACGTACTCTTTGATGCCGTCAGGATGTTTGTCTACCGCGAACGGATAAACGATGTTCCCGTTTTCGTCCGGCTTACCATAAATGGCATCGGTTAGGGCGTCGGATTTTCCCAGAAAGCGGAACCAATCCGCAATGCTGTTAGAACTCGGAATGCCGCCGTTTCTTCTCGAGAAGAACAGACGGTCGATGTCTGGATGGCCAGTTGCGTGGCCGTTGTACTGATAAGCTCTTATCAGTGATGTGCTGTTACACAGGTACCTAATGTCCTTCATAATACTGTTCATTTTTTCTCTCCTTCTTCAAAAAAGCAGCACAAAAAATCCTAAAGAAATAGGTGATTTTAACGTACTGTGACCCCTGTGGGGCCGACCTTATTCTATATTTTTATTTTAGCATAAAAACTTAGTTTTGTCAATTTTGTGTATCTGTTGTTTTTTCTATTGTGGCGTTTTCATCGGTCGTTTTTTCAATGATCTGGTTACCTTCTGGTTGAGCTGCTTGGGCTTTGTTATATTCTTCCCTTTGTTTCTTGAGAGCTCGGAACAATTCGACGAATCCTTGTTTTTCGTATCCTTCGACGGCGTGAGCGAAGTAACCTTGACCGGAGGTCTCGTTGCGCATGGCGGCGTAAGCTGGGTCGGCACCTTCAACTTCAGAAATTAATTCTTTCATATCCTGAATTGCTTTGATGGCGGCTTCTCTCTTGTACTTGGATGGGGCTGGAACGTTGAATTCTTCGCGGAATTCGGTCTCGGTGCCCATGTTGGCGCGGCGAACATCGTGAAGCTCTTGACGCTCCTCTTTAGTATCAATACCGAGAGCGTTATAGAGATCTCTAATTGGGTCTTCTGAGCCGGCGCAATCAAAATTCTTAATCATTTGAGCGACTGCTTCAACGCCAAGAGTGCGAGCGGCGGCGTCTAGGCCATAATTAATAATAGCAGAGGCGTTCTCGATGCCATCATCATCTTGCTCGCCCGGTAGCTGAGGGGCTTCGGCGATTGGTGCGGGGGCGGTGTTAATATTTTCCGATGAATCACCGGCATATTCTGGGGCGTCGGTCATAGCTGCGTTCCAGTTGTTAGCTGCTGCAACGTTTGGTTCTGAGTTCACTTTAGGATTAATAATTTCTGGGTTCGTGATAAAAGAATCATCTTGCATATTTTCATTATAGCATCAAAGAAATAAAAAAGGCCCCGCGGGTAGCAGGGCCTCGTACAAGAGGGATTTATGAACCTTGCCTTAGCTGACAGCGGTAATGGCGTTTTTGTCAGCTTTGGCGGATTCAACTTTCTTGATCTTAACCTTAGACGTAGAGGCGCAAACGATAAGTCCGCGTTTCTTGAAGGTTAAGCATTCGGCGCTGTATGCGCCAATTCTGAAGGAAATCATTCCGTTATTATGGATTCTGCCAGCACAATCGATAACGGAGGAATTTCCATACAGGCGTAGTTTACCAAATAAGATTGAATTTCTGACGATGACATTGCCAGTAATTTCGACCTCGTCAAAGATGGTTGTCTTTCCGGAAATCTCGATGCGGCTATATTTGGCTTCGAGTTCGGCGTTCCGGCTTGCGTATGCAAGGGCTCCACAAGCGGAGTCTTTCCATACACAAACGGTGTTGTCGATTGAAACTTTTCCGAAAATGACAGTGTCACCAGAGATTGCGGTGTTGCCACCAATCTTAGCGTCACCTTTTACTATGGCATTATCTGTTAAAACTACGTCACCGTAAACTAGCGCTCTACCTTCGACTCGCGCATTCCCCATTACGATAGCGCGTTCGTCCACCCAAGCCGAACCATATTGTGAAAGGTTCTTTTTGAATTGGATATAGCCGCCTTTGTCGCCGGCTTTGATACCGTGGCGTGGGATATCCTTTAGTGCGATAACTCGATAGAGCTTTTTGCCGTTTTTAATGAGGCGGTCGCCTCGATCCAAATCATATTTTTTCATTTGGATCCCCCCTTTCGCTTGCTGATTTAAAAGAACGATAGACTCCATCCCTTAAGAAGTCTAATAGTGCCTTTAAATAAAATAAAAAAACAACCCCTTTTGTTATTATCTCATACATTTTGATTTTTGTCAATAATAACATAGATAGAACAAAATAAACTCTGCTAAAAAACAGAGTTTATTTGCTAAAAACTATTTCGTGAAGAAATAGGTTCCGAAAACGATAAGTCCGGTGACGCATGCAATTACTACGATGAGGCCAGTTTTGAAGCTGGTATCTTTGACGCAGTTGCAATTTTTCTTGCAGCAGGCTTTTTTAGCTGCTGGCTTAGCTGTTTTCTTAGTAGGCATAAAGTCTCCTTTGCTTTTTATTATACATGAAAAAGCATAAGCGTAAAGACTTTTTAAAAGTTGTTCGCTTTAACCTCGAAGTAGGATTGAGGGTGGGCGCAGACTGGGCAAACTTCTGGAGCGTCTTTGCCGATGACGATGTGGCCACAGTTGCGGCAGATCCAAATAGTATCGCCGTCTTTAGAGAAGACTTTTTTGTCGTTGATATTTTGGAGTAACTTGCGATAGCGCTCTTC
Organism: Candidatus Saccharimonadota bacterium; assembly: GCA_017519305.1. Classification (GTDB taxonomy): domain Bacteria; phylum Patescibacteriota; class Saccharimonadia; order Saccharimonadales; family Saccharimonadaceae; genus Nanosyncoccus. The sequence continues at coordinate 218,354 of JAFWSN010000001.1, read as the reverse complement.
GTGGTGCTTTTCGATTGCCGCGACGGCTTCAAATTTGTCGGCGATATCGTCAAAGCCTTCTTCGCGAGCGGTTTTGGCAAAATCAGTATACATATCGGTCCATTCGTAGTTCTCGCCGTCGGCAGCGGCAGCAAGGTTTTCAAGGGTAGATTTGACGGCGCCACCCTCGAGTAGTTTGAACCACATTTTGGCGTGTTCTTTCTCGTTGTTGGCGGTTTCCTCAAAGATAGCGGCGATTTGTTCATAACCGTCCTTCTTGGCTTTAGAGGCAAAATAAGTATATTTGTTTCTGGCTTGAGACTCGCCGGCGAAGGCGGCCTGTAAATTTTTCTCAGTCTGAGTACCTTTTAATTCCATAAAACTCCTTTTTTAGAATTATACTATATCGTTTTGCTCCGGTGAGACTTTACTTTTTATGGTTTTTGTGCTATAATATATAGCATATACATTTAGGGAGTTATGTTTGTATATGAAGGCTATTTTTAGCCGCGGAGGTATAGTATCCGCGGTATTTTTGTTATCTCTTGCGATTTTCGGGTCTTTTTGTGCAAACGAGAAAACTCCACTTGCTGCCGCTAAGCCAGATCAGACCGATGTAACTTCTGGTCTTGAAACAAATACTTTGGATGAGGTTTCTCCAGAAATTGAGCCGGTAGCGGCGGATCTTAATACGAATTATGAAGTTACCTATACTTATCATGCTCCAGCGGCACAGACAAATTATGTTGCTCGTGCCAACTATATTTCGATTTTGGGTCGCACAATTGATATTTTCGCCTCTAATGATACGACAATTAATGCCGGCAATCGCGTAGCGCAGTTTATTCGTGGCCGTTACGATGGTCGCTTCTTCTATGGCCACAATTATAGCTACGTGCTTGGTGGTTTGGCTGGTGTGCCGGTTGGCTCGACTTTCTCGATTAATCTTGACGGAATTAGCCATAATTACCAGGTGGCCTACGTTGTGACAGTCCCAAATGACGACGCCTTGGCAAATAACATGTCAAATATTGCAATGGCTAAATATGGCGGCGTGAGCTACGATATTTCAATTATGACTTGTGCTGGTACCCCATACGGTGACGGTAATGCTACTCACCGTACGCTTCTCTTTGCTTACGAGTATTAAACTCCAGGGCTAAAGTGTTTAATTTTGCGGCGATGCTCGCGATAATTTTTGTCGTGTGATTCGACTTCGGCCCAAAAAGCAGTTGAATGGTCCATATGATTAAGATGGGCCAGTTCATGCAAAATAACGTAATCGCGGAGTACTTCGGGCAGTTTCATTAAGCCGATATTTAGCGAAATTGTGCCGCTGGTGGAACAGCTGCCCCAGCGCGTATTGGCGTGGGAAAGACGGCATTTTTCGTATTTATAGCCGTATTTTTTAGCGAAATATTCTAGGCGGGCTGGAAGATTTTCTTTGGCCTTTTTGGTGAGGGCTTTTTTCTGAAAATCACGGGCGCGTTGAGTGCTCGGATCTTTGACCGGTAATTTTTCGCGGATGGTTTTGCGGTTTAGATTAAGAAATCTCTTAACGAGAAAATTGGAAGTGTGCCCAGGGACGGACATTTGCAACCGTCCAGAAGTGGAGACTGAAAAACGTACGCTTCTTGCGAGCGGGCTTTTGCGAATGATGACTTCGCCAAATTCGGGATCTTCTAAAATCATTAAGACAAAGCAGCCAAAATATGTTTGAGCTGAGTTTCAAAAGTATGTTTGCCAGAGAGGATGATTGGTGATTCGAGATCGGATGGAGCCTCGAGACGAGGAACGGTAGAATCGTAAACTTCTTTGGCCTTAGTGACGGTTTTATATTTGGATTTGAGGCGTGAACGGATGGTTGCAACGTCGGTTTGAACCCAGACGGTTGAAACAAGATAGTCTTTTGCCTTTAAGATGCGACGAATCTCTTCGCGCTCTTTTTCGGTACCGATGCAGCCTTCAATGACGATAGTCTGGCCAGTCTTGGCGATTTGCTCGACGAGCATGAGAACGGCTTTGCCGGTGAGATTATAGTTGTTTTTGAGCTCTTCTAGCTCGTAATAAGCGATGTCGAAACGCTTGGCGAATTTTTCCGCAAATGTTGATTTACCACTACAAGGGGCACCAAAGATAAGGAGTGCGCGTGGCTGTATTTTTTTACCTTCCATAATATTTTTATTGTAGCACACAATCTATAGAATTAGATGCTTTTTCTGTAATATTCAACATTAATCGTTGTTCCGTCCGGATATTTTTCTTGAGCGGTTTTGATATGCTCCAAAAACCCATAATGCTCGTAGATGCTTTTGTTCTTTATTTCATTTGGTTCGACGCCGATTGTTGCGTATTTGTACCCTCTAGATTTTAGGTCGTTAATCATAAAACTAAATAATTTCGAGAAATATCCTTGCCCTCTATACTCGGGTAGAGTTCGAAATGCCAGTAAATATGCCGTTTCGGTGTCTATCAATCCTTCCGAGTTTTGTATATTTTTTCCATCGATTGCAGCGGTAGCCTCACAGATAATTTTCCCGTTCAGTAGCCCGTGATAATTGATCGTTCTGTTATTCTTGATATTGTCTAGCGCATGCTCTTTCCATATTATCCAGTTTTGCCTTTCTTCTGTATCGTTTTCTATATAAAAATCAAACATAGACGCAACTTCGTCTAGACTAGCTATTTTACAAACATAATTATCCATTACAAGAATATTATAGCCTGAAAAAAGTAGCATGAGCTACTTTTATAATCTAATGGCAGGGGCGACAGGAATTGAACCCATATCTACGGTTTTGGAGACCGCTATACTAACCGTTGTACTACGCCCCTAGCGTGAGTATATTATAACATAAAAAATAAGCCCCTGAGGGCTTATTTTAGCGTTTCTTTTCTTTGACTTCGTTGCGGCCGAGGTTTTTCTTGGTCTCGGTGAAAACAACGTGTTTGCGAAGAACTGGATCGTACTTCTTAAGAGAAAGCTTATCAGGAGTATTCATCGTATTCTTCTTGGTGTAGTAAGCACGGACACCAGACTCCTCAGAAACGAGGCCAACGAGTTTGCGCTTAGTATTATTCTTTTTTGCCATAATTGTTGACTATTTTATCATATCTATTTCGAAAAGTAAAGAAAAAAGCGGTATTAAAAAGGGGAGGCGCAGAACGTCTCCCCCAAGAGAGTTTGATAGAAAGGGCTTCCGGCGGTTCCATCACCGGAAAAACCAGTGGTTAAGTATTGTTTGTGGTTTCATAGGTTTTGGTCTCCAGTCTCAACTTACTAGCTCCTGACCATCGGAGCCTTGAAATAACCCATTGGTCTATACCTTCCTTTCTATAGTGTAATGTGCGAGCTTTGCGCGCTAAACTCGGATCCTACCGGGTGCATCAGGCCGGTAGGGGCCTTCGCTGCATATTGCTATGCCAGACTTCGAGACAAGTTGATGCAGACTTGTGAATAGGAGTATATAGTATTCTCCTGGCTAAGTCAAGTATAAAAAGGCCCTCGCTTGAGGGCCTTTACGAAGATGGGACTTGTGTATTAACGACCGAAGTAATCGCTCAGACGTTTGAGGTCTGGGCTGATGACGCTGTGACCATTCTGGTTAATTTCTTGCACCTTTCTATCGGCTTCAGCATAACCTTGAGCGGTCGGTTGGAATTTATAGGATTGGCCAGTAGCGGCATCCTTAATAATTAACTCGCCCACGCATAACACCACCTTTCAATGTACGATTTCTCCAAGACGGAGATTCCCCGTATGATACTACTTTTGGGCGGTTTTTGCAAGCATAAGTTCGATAAATTTCTTGATGTCTTTGATGCCGCGACTGTCGTCTGGCTCGATGAATAGTTGTGGGTCATCCAGGAAGTCGAGGCTGGTAATATGTTGGTGAACTGATTTGATGAGCTTAATTAATAATTCCTCGTCGGCGGCATTGAACTCGTAGATTTTATCATGAACTTCGCCGTCTTTGTCTGGTGTCACAAAAAGGATATGAGCTTTTTCAATACGATATTTAGAATAGGTTGGCGAAAGATTGAGCAGGAGCCTATAGAACCCAAGCTGAAGCATATATTTGAATAGGGTCGGTTTGCTGTCCCACTTTTCTTTGTGATAATTGCCGGTCTTGAAGTCATAAATCTCGATAGTTTTATTTATATCATCTACGGTGATGTGGTCGATTTTACCAGTGAGTGGAACGCCTTCCATGGCGAGCTTTTCTGGCGAGAGGTTAACCTCGGCCTTACCACTATTTAGAACATTACGGAAAGCGGCAAGTGAAACGGCTAAATCTTTTGGACCGCGTTCGCGCAAGGCGGCAGCAACTTCTGGCTCGACGGCAGTTTTGTCTAGTTCGGATAGGAAGAATTCGATAGCTTTTTCATCAGAAATTTTGTCGTTTGTAACTTTTTCGAAAGTTTTGTGAATTAAGTCGCCGAAGATGATTTGCTCGGTGGCCGGTTCCCTTGGCGCGCGCAGAATTTGCTGTTTAAAGAATTCAACTGGACCAGCGTAGACGATGTCGATGAAACTAGTGAGTGACGAAGCGGATAAACGATAATTCTCGACCTTGGTTTTATAAATGGCGCGCATATCTGGCGATGGTGCAAGGTATGGTGTGAGCCAATTACGTAAATTGCTCTCCAAAGTAAACGGATCAACTTCTTGATAATGACAATTGACGGTACCGTTTGGAATATATGGACTAATTACGCGTTCACCACTATCGGTATTTTGGACAAACTCACCAAGATATTCGAGTCTTTCTGGCGACTTGTCGTTGAAATCTCTGCGCGAGTTAGTAATAATCAAATGTTCCTTGGCACGAGTAATAGCAACGTACAGTAACCTCAAACGTTCGCCGTCCGTGGTGCCGGTATGACGGATTTGTAAGAGGTTTTTCGGCAATGACAAAAGATTGTTATTTCCCTTTCCCTTGCCCCAGGCGGAATGATCGGCGGCAATCAAGAAAACATATTTAAACTCGAGGCCTTTGGCTTTGTGAGCGGAAAGAATCTGCACGGCATCCTCGAGGTCGCGATATGGGCTAGCTTCGGAAATTGGCAAATCGGCAGCTTCATAATCGTTGATCATGGCAACAAGATCGGCAAGCTTGGCTACGCGGTCTTCGGTGAGGTAACGGTCTACTTTGCTGAGTAGCAATGCCAAGTTTTCATAAAGCTGATACGAGTCATAGTCGCCTTTTGCGGAATAATATCGAATAATTGGCGAATTAAAGTCGCGGATTTTGGCGGCGCCAATTAAATAGTTGATAAAGATATTAATTGGTGTATCAAAGGCTTTAGCAACGAGTTCGGCGAGTAAATCGGCAATGAATCTCAGTTTTTCGTCTTCCGATTCAGACATTTTAACGAAGGCTTCGCTCGGGGTGATGCGGGCGTTGTCAAAGGTTTTGAGCACGGTCAGCATCGAAACGCCCCAGAATGGGTACGAAAGAATTTCTAGGATACTGGTTTGTGGCGTTTTGCCGTTTGCAACATCGTAAATGAAGCGAGAAATAGTGATGATGGCGTGAATCTCAGGGTTTTCGAGTAAGTTGTCGCGCTTTTCGTAGGAAATATTAATGAGGTTTTGGCTCTTTAAATATGGCAGAACTGGCAAGATGTATTTGTGTTTTGGCGCGATAATGGCGATGTCGCTCTGTTTAATACCGCTTCTAATTAGTTTGGCGATTTCTTCGGCCACAAAGGCATATTCGGCGTCGGAAGATAAAAATTCGTGGCGCGAAATCTGCGACACGGCAGGATTATTGTTGACGGCATGCAAGGATTTTTCGCCGAAGCGGGTATTGTCGTCAATTTGGTCGATGACGTGTTTGGAAAAGTCTAGGACTTCCTGCGAGCTACGATAGTTGTCGACTAGAGGGATTACTTCGGCGTGGTAGTGATCTTGGAATTCGATCAAAGTGGTGGCTGAAGCGCCCTGAAATTCATAAATTGCCTGGTCGTCGTCACCTACGGCCATAATGAGCGGTTTTTCGTAATCGGTAATTTGTTTAATAATTTCGAATTGCGACGGGTTAGTATCTTGGAACTCGTCGAGCAAAATAAATTGATAACGTTCGGACAGTGTAAGGCGGAAGCCCTCATCTTCTTTTAATACGCGCACAGCCTCCTCAATCATGTCGTCAAAATCATAAAGACCGTCGCGGCGTAAGCGCGCTTCGTATTGTTCCATGATGTTGGCAAGGCTAGCCAGTTTTTTGTTGGCGATGCGGTCTTTTAAGCGATAATTGCCATGCTCATCTTTTTCAAAATAGGCATCTTTCCAGCCTGAAAGTGGCGTGATTTTCTCGGTGACAGAAGCTTCGTCGACGGCTTTTTCGAGGTCGTTAATCAGTAGTTTAATTGAGCGTTCAACACCTTTTAGGATTGGTGGAATATTCTCGAATTTTTTGAGTTCGTTTAGGATTGGCAGATAGGCATTGTTTAGGGAATTGCGATAATCACGCGGTACGATTTGTTTTAAATAAAGCGAAGCAAAATCGCTGATGGCTTTAGAATCTTCGAGGTTTTGCTTGGCGACTATTTTGAGGTCGTCAGCGGTAAGGCGGGCAGACTTGGCGGAAGAAATGGTATCGATAATATCTTTAATATTGTCACCACGCATGATGTCGGTGCCTGGTAGATGCGCTTGAATATCTTTAATGATTTTGAACTTGGTGACATCTTCAATGGCGGAGTCGAGTTTGCGGGAGTAAGAATCGGAATAATTTTTGTACTGAGTTAGGATTTCCGAACCGAAGGCGTGGTAGGTACTGATATTGACTTTGCTACTGTCTTTGCCGCCCATGATACTGCCGAGACGTTCACGCATGTTAGTGGCGCCGGATTCGGTAAAGGTGAGACACAAAATATTTTCTGGATTCGTGTCGGTATTCTCGAGGATATAGGCGACTTTACTTGAAAGCAGCTGAGTTTTACCAGTACCAGGACCAGCCAAAACTAAGAGTGGACCGTCTAGGTATTCTACGGCCGCTTTTTGATTTTGATTTAAGCCCATGCGTCACTCTCCCTGATTAGCTCTCGTAAAATACCGGCGGCAGGCGGGACTTTGAGTTCGCCGGCTTTGACGCGTTTTAATGCGGTAACCCCCTCGACGGTTTTTGCTGGTTTGGTTTTGCCAGCAATAAGCCCTTGCCCGAATTCGTAATTTCTAGATGGAAAATCACAGGTCAAAATTAAATCACCGCGGCCGCATAGTAGTTCGGCAGTTTTAGGATTGGCGCCGTTGTAAAACAGAATAAGTTTGAATTCCTGAATAACTGTTTCAATAAAGTTGTTATATTTGTCCGTGCCCGGCTTAAGGTTGTGCCAACCGGCGTAGATAGCGTAAATGTTTTTGAGCGCGCCACAAAGTAAAACTCCTTTTTCGTCGGCGGTGAGTTCAAACTTGAGCCAAGGAGTTTCAAAAAGATCACGGATTCTAGGGTCGGTAGCGGTAAGGGTGGTTTTGACGTGCTTTTCGATGTCGGCCGCAAAGCCAGGACCAGAAAGCACCATAACATCTTCGAAATCTTTAAAGATGGAAGTATCAAGAATTCCTTTGGTCGCGACGACTAACGGAATATTTTTGGGCAGCTTCGGCAACATTTCGTCTATGGCTTTGGACGGGATGGCCAAAATAATCATCTCGGCGTCTTTTAGAGATTCTTCTAGGGTAATTTTGCTCGCTAATGAAAAGTAGGTTACTTCGTGTTTTTTGGCTTCCAAAATATGCCCAAGGGCTGAGCCAAATGCACCCGCACCTAAAACTGTAATCCTCATGGTTTTATTATAACAGGGTTTTATTCTTCGGACAGGATTTTGCCTGTGCCAACTTCTAGGTGTAATAGTCTTTGATTTTTAGAGCCACGGAATTTGAGTGATAAATCACGTTGCTCCAAGATGAATGGTCCGTCAATCAGAGCATCGAGAGATTTAAGAAATTCCCAGGCTGCCCCACCGTACTTTTTGATTTGCTCATACGTAAAACCGGAGAAGCTCCAGACGTTCCAGCCGAGCTCATTGCGGCAGAAATCAGCGATTTCCTTGCAAGCTTCTGGCTGGACAAATGGTTCGCCACCACAGAAGGTGATGCCGGCTTGGCCTTTGAGAGCACGGAGCTCTTCTTTGACCTGCTCGACATCGACCAAAGTACCACCGTTGAAATCCCAAGTTTCTGGGTTTTGGCAACCTTTACAGTGGTTTGGGCAACCCTGGGTCCAGACTACGGCGCGCAGGCCGTAGCCGTTGACGATACTATCGTGTTCGATTGGACCGCTGAGGCGAATTTGCATTATTTTTTACCTTTCATGGATTTTGAAGTTTTCTTAGCTGCTTCACGAGCAGATTTCTCTTCTTTAGTATAGCATCCATTGACGTTGTGTTTGACACGGGCTTTCTCTTCAGCCTTCTTAGCGTCGTTCCAACGATCAAGGGTGCCTACGAGGTAGCCAGTGATGCGGCGGAGACGTTCGAATGGAATGTCACCTTCTTTGCGGCCGCAGGATGGACAGACGTCGCCAGAGATGATACCGGAGAAGCCACAGACTGGATCACGGTCTACTGGGTGGTTAACGGAGCCGTAACCAATGCCGCAGTCGTGCATTTTGCGGATGACGGCTTCGAACGCGTCGATATTCTGGGATGGATCACCATCGAGCTCGATGTAGGTAATGTGGCCAGCGTTACAGAGGTTGTGATACGGGGCCTCGATTTCGATTTTCTCGAAGGCGGAGATTGGGTAGTAGACTGGCACATGGAATGAGTTGGTGTAGAATTCGCGGTCGGTAACGCCTTTGAGTTTGCCGAATTCTTTGCGATCCATCTTGGTGAAGCGACCAGCGAGACCTTCGGCTGGGGTGGCGAGAAGCGAGAAGTTTAGGTGATACTTCTTGCAGTATTCGTCACATTTCTCACGCATGTGGGTGATGATATCAAGACCAAGTTCACGAGCGTCGGCGTCTTCACCGTGATGTTTGCCAACCATAGCGACGAGGGTTTCGGCAAGGCCGATGAAGCCGATAGAAAGAGTACCGTGCTTAATGACATCGCGAAGCGTATCGTTTGGACCAAGTTTCTCGGAACCCATCCAGTTGCCTTGACCCATCAGGAATGGGAAGTTACGGACGTGTTGATTGGCTTGGAATTCGAAGCGCTCGAGAAGCTCGTCGCGGATCAGGTCCATCTTCTCGTCGAGCTCTTTGTAGAAGCCTTCCCAATCAGCCTCTTTGCGTTCTTTGGTAGCGATACCATGTTTGATACCGATACGAACAAGGTTCAAAGTGGTGAAAGAAAGGTTACCACGGCCGGTGACGATACCGTCAGATTCTGGGAAAACAGAAGCGAAGACGCGGGTGCGGCAGCCCATGGTAGCGATTTCGGTGCGATAGTCACCTGGTTTGTAATACTTGAGGTTGTATGGTGCATCGATAAAGCAGAAGTTCGGGAACAAGCGCTTGGCGGATACTTCCATAGAGCGCTTGAAGAGGTCGTAGTTTGGATCACCTGGGTTGTAGTTGATTCCCTCTTTTACCTTAAAGATAGAAATTGGGAAGATTGGGGTTTCACCATGACCAAGACCGTTGGCGGTAGCTTCGAGTAAATCTTTAGAGACGAGGCGACCAGCTGGGGTGGTATCGGTGCCGAAGTTAATCGAGGTGAATGGAACCTGGGCACCAGCACGAGAGTGCATGGTGTTGAGGTTGTGGACGAAGCCTTCCATAGCTTGGAAAGTTTCGCGTTCGGTGTCTTCGTTGGCAGCTTCGATGACGCTCTTTGGGAATTTCTTCTTCTCGAGCTTGGCATCGTCGCCGTAGCACATGTCGTCGGTAACTTTGATTGAAAGTTCTTTGTCGGCGAACTTGTTGTATTTTTCGAGGTTGCGTTTCAAAGCTTTGCGGAAAGATTTGTTGACGCCTGGAGCCATAGCGTAGTCAAAGTTTGGAATGGATTGACCACCGTGCTGCTCGTTTTGGTTGGCTTGGAGCAAGATAGCGGCAAGCGCAGCGTAAGAACCAATGGAATTTGGGGTACGGAGGAAGCCGTGACCAGTGTTGAAGCCGGTCTCAAAGAGTTTGAGCGGATCGGATTGGCAGCAGGTCAAAGTACCAGTTGCATAGAAATCTAGGTCATGGATATGAATATCACCATTGCTGTGAGCAGCGGCGATGTCTGGGCGAAGAAGGAGGGTTTTAGCAAAGACTTTGGAGCCTTCAGCACCGAACTGGAGCATTTTGCCCATGGCGGAGTTGCCGTCGACGTTAGCGTTGCCGCGTTTGACGTCGGAATCTTCGGATGCATCGGCGCAAGAAATCGTCTTATAGATGTTCATGAGGTCTGATTTAGCTTCACGAACACGAGAACGCTCCTGGCGATATTTGATATAGGCGCGAGCGGTCTTTTTGAAGGCTGACTCCATCAAAACTTGCTCAACGATATCTTGGATTTGCTCGACATTTGGGGTGCGTGCCTTGATGGTCTCCTCGGCACGTTTGATTACTTTGTCGGCGAGGGCTTTAGCGCGGTCAGCTTTGAACTCTTCGGTAGCAAGGCCAGCCTTAGCGATAGCCTCGGTGATTTTGTCTGGGTTAAAGTTGACGATTTTACCGTCACGCTTGACGACTTTTTTGAACATATGAAATATACCTCCTTCAAATGTATTTCAAATAATTCATGTTTATATTATTTACGTATGACCCTAGATATAGTGTCTGGTTAAGATTATACGGCGCTATATGTAGGGAAGTCAATAGTTTTTATGTTAAATTGTAAATTTTACAACAATAAGATTTAGGCATTAGAAAGGGCCCTTCTGAGAGGGCGAAGGGCCCAGGGGCGTGTGGAGGTTAGGCGTTTAGCCTATTTTCGCATACTCAGACTAGCCTGCTCCTGCAGAAGCAGCTCGATATGTGATTTTGCAAACCTTGTTGCCACTTCAATCATATTTGCATTTTTTTCTACTTCTTCATCCGACGCATTACTAGCGGCGTTTCTGTAGCAATCATCATGATATCTTTCTATGAAGTGCTCAAGTTGTTTTTCCTCGACAATTGGAACGAACTCGAATTTTGCTCGAAGATCTTTTTTGCCAAAGATGCCAAGAATCCCCCCCTTCTTGAACGCTTTCTCTTTAGTTTCTGCTTCAAGCAAAATTTGACCCACGTCAATTCCTTTATAGGAAAGGTGACAATGAGCCGGTTCGTTTGGTAACCTTGTGTCGACATATACGATGATGTCTTTCTTCTTATCGGCAATATGGTTCGGTCCTCTAGCCATATTTGTCACCTCCTTTTTTAATGTACTCTAAATATGCCCAATTACCTCTGGCTACATTATACCATGTTCGGTTGCGTAAAAAAAGCGGTTATGTATAAAAGCCGACTGGACGCTCACACTACGTGCTCGCTAGCACTCAGCTCCAGATTTTTTACTGCGTAAAAGCCGACTGGACGCTCGCCAAGGCTCGCTATCACTCGTCTCCAGATTTTTTGTTAAAACAAAAAATCCAGCCACCTTCGGTGTCTGGTTTTACTTCGTAAAACTGGAGCCGACTGTCGGGTTTGAACCGACGACCTACGGTTTACAAAACCGTTGCTCTACCAGCTGAGCTAAGTCGGCATGAGATTATATTAACATGCTTGAGGATTTTAGACAATATGATAGAATTTTACCCATGAATCGCCATAAACATTTGCAGCCCAGCTTGGAGTACGTGCCAAAGCGTTGCTTGGTCGGGGAAACCGCCAAGATTATTTATGCTACGCGCGAAGAGGCTGAGGTGGCAGCTAAGGTGGCCGAATATGACCATGGCGGAAAACTTGGGGTTTATAAGTGCGAATATGGCGACCATTGGCACTTGACTAGTATGGAGTAAAAAGGCCCGAGGCTATGCTCGGGCTTTTAATGTGTGGGGTACTGTATGTCAGCATGCAGCTTCTGTAGTATCTACAGGTATCGTTACGCGGCTGCAATGAACCTCTACGGGTGGAATTGGCAGTGCCTTGAAGCCTTTGTAGGCCTTTCTTGCTTCTCTGCTGGATTCGCCGGTCTTAAACGGTCTAAGATAGGTTTCCTCATGAGTACCAAAGTTCAATACGAACCGAATTCTTTCTTTTTCGTTTATCTTGTGCATTTATTCACCTCCCCTACAAGAAATTCGTATAGTGTGTAGATTATATCGTATTTGACTATTTTTTGCAACCGTTTTGATGGCTGGCATTGATTTTATCTCTTAAATATGCTATAATTATAGACAACGAAGTATTTTTTGCTTGGCTCTTTTACAAGGAGGTGATAGGGATGATTTATTCCAATAAGAGCTATCAGATCGAGGAAATCAAGTTGGCAAACTCAACCATTAAGGGTTTTTGCTTAGCAACGAACAACACTGGTCGGCGATTGATTTTGCCGACGGTCTCAGGCTTGGACGAAATTCCGGAAGAACGTACGCTCAAAGAATATACTTTGGGGCGTTCGCAGACGAATTTGCCAAGAATAGACAGAGTAAAACCAAACGACAGAGGCGATCTTTATCTAATTCTTTCTGCGCAGGGATTAGAAATAGGTCTGGGTAACGGGCGCATCATGGCGCCGGACGGGACAAGTTATGATTTAATCTCTAAACAGATTAATGATAATGGCAATATTGCTTGGTCGGTGGCGATTATTCGCGCTAGAAACGGAAATATTTTCCGAATCGTACCAAGTGGATATGCTAATAACTCGGGAGCGTCATCACAATTCTATATCGTCCACAATGGAAAAGTCTTTTCCAAAGATCAACCAGATATAGAATTTTTTTACCAGGAGCAAGGCCTTCCGTTGCCGAAGATTTTCAAACGGCATCCGAAAGGCAATCGTCTTATTATTGAGGCGAAAGAATGGCACAAGATTTAGGAGGTGTTGTTATGTACTATTGCGCCAATATTTCTGAAAAAAAGGCCCGAATGTTGGGCTATGCGGTAGAGTATGCCCTGAAACACTATTGTGGGCAGGGCGTAACCTGTGAGGTTCATGTGTTGATTCATCAAGAGCTTGACACAAAATCCAAAGAATTTGTCGTTTATTCCGAGGATGCCGGTAAGGCTTACCCGAAGGGTACAGAAGAACCAAAGGTTGAAGTAAGTACTTTGCCTAATGGACAGCTAGAATGTACCGATATGGCCGGTTGGGCTTTTGCTAGACGGTTCATGATGGAAAAACGTGAAGAAAAAGATCGGTTCGCGGAACGGATAGATTATGACCTTGATTTTTATCAGGGCCGGTTTGCGGCTTCTACCCCGACTATTTCTACTCCCGTCAACGGTCACTGGGAAGGTGATACGACTCGTACCACTAATCAGTGGGCAGGCGTTAGCATTTTTGTCATAACTGAGCTTGGTACTGGCCTTGGCGGAATGATGATGCCAGAAGCACCGCGCTATGTTGCGGCAGCAATCGCTATTGCGCTTAGAATCATGACGGAAAACGACCTTGCACCGTTCCACGATGCTTGCTATAAGATTTATAGAAGAATTCTGGACCGTTATGATGGCGGAGGACTTACTTATGAACATCTGAAGAGTCTCGATGATAAGCTGAGCAAAGCTCTGAAACTTGTCGGTGAGACGCCGAAGATTCTCTAAATCACTATCACCTTCATAAAAAAAGACCGCTGGTTGCCCAGCGGTTTTTTGAAGCAAGTTTAGGCTGCGGTGTAGCCACCATCTACCGGGAGGATTACGCCGGTGACGTAGCGAGCTTCTTCACTAGCGAGGAAAACTACAGCGGCGTCGAGTTCACCAGCTTCGCCGTAGCGTTTCATTGGCACGTGGGCGTTGGCAAATTTCTTGAAGAAATCAGTATCGAGGACCTCGGTAGTGAGTTCGGTATAGAAGAAGCCTGGACAGATAGCGTTAACGGTGATGCCGTAATCGGCGAGTTCGCAGGCGGCAGCACGAGTAAAGTTAACCACGGCGCCTTTGCTGGCGTGATAAGCGATGGTTGGAATTTCGGCATTACCAACGAGGCCATAGATAGAAGCGATATTGATAATACGGCCGTATTTTTGCTCTTTCATGATATTGCCAAAAGCGCGAGACATCTTGAAGACCGAGGTTTCGTCAGTGGCGATGGTGAAATCCCATTCGTCGTCGGTCATATCGAGGACACCTTTGTCTTTGGACGAGCCGGCGCAGTTCAAAAGAATATCGACTTTGCCAAATTCTTTTTTGACGGCTTCGGCGGCAGCGTTGATGTCGTCGGTGCTGGTGACGTCACATTTGACGGCTAAAACTTTGATTTTGTATTCTGTTTCGAGCTCTTTTTTGAAATCTTCTAGGCGCTCGACGCGACGAGCCAAAATGGCAAGATCGGCACCTTGACGGGCGAAAGCGCGAGCCATTTGTTGGCCAAGACCGCTCGATGCTCCGGTTACAACGGCTACTCTATTTTTCAGATTGAACATGTTCCTCCTTTTTTGGTTCTTCTAGTTTTTTATCATCTTCTTTCATGATGCGGACAATATCTTTGCCGTCTCTGACAGTGCTTTTGATGTTGTCTTTAGTGAAAGCTGAGATGACTTCGATAGTGCCCGCAACGGTGGTTAGTGCGCCCATGGCAATATACCAAGCGACATCTATTTCTGGGGCAAAGATAAAGAATGGGCCGAGTAAAAGTTCGACGATCGTGAGTCCAAGGGTGAACTTCCAGCGGAAATTCTTGTTGTCACGTTTCTTGTAAGTATTGATGGCGCCAAGTACACCATTAAAAGTGGTGAAGCCGCCGGCCATTAGGTTAAGAATCTTATTAGTGAACCCTTCGTTAACGAGAAGGAAGATGCCCAAGGCTGCAACGATAACATAGAGTGCGGCTTCGCCCACCTGAAAGAAAAGAGCTTTTCTGGTGGCGTCTTTTTCCAGGCGGTTGGCGCGGTCGATTTTGTCGTAGGTCGATTTAACGTAACCAAGTCGGTAAAGTGACCAGAAAGATAAGCCGGCGCCGGCCAGCGTGATCATGAGTGGTAGAGTTTTGGTGTCGTTGCCATGACCATTTAATGCCGCAATAAACATCATGATGCCGGAAAACAACATCATAAGAGACATTGCGATCTTGTTTTTAAGAAAGATTTTGTAGGCGCTAAAACCTTTTTTCACCAACTTATTCATGATTTGATTATAACACAAATGAGCCTGGCGGCGTGCCAGATAAGATTGATTTTTTACGCCTTTATGTTATAATCTTCGAAGGGATTCGTTCCCGGTTCTTTTACAATGCGATATGGAGGAACGATGAATGCAGAAATTAGCAGATGTATATAAACGAATTTTGAAATTGAAGTTGACAGGTGAATATTTTATTCCAGATTTCGCCAACGGTAATTTTTCTTCTAGTATTCACTCTAGTTTAGCTAGTGATATCTTTGCTTCACAGATGATTGCTTTAGCAATCTATGACGATTGGGGTTGTAAAGTAAATTTGCCTAGAGTTATGGCAATGATCCTTTACGACGGTATCAGACTGGATGATGAAGAGTTAAAAGAACAGCTCTTTTTAAGCTCTGACTGGGGTAGTATGCTCGCTCATGAATACGAGAGCGGAGATTCGGACGAAGCTCTCTTTGCCACATCGTGTACTGAGCTTAGCTATTATTTAGATTCAGAGAACGTTAGTAGTGATGGACAGAAATTTTTGAAACAGATTGACGGAAAAGTTTTAGGCGATTTGCGTGCTGGATGGGCTAACTGGGGCGTTAATAGTACCCTCGTCGATACTGTAGCTACTCATTCGGTAGCAGCACAGTTTTTAGCTATTTACATTGCAGATCGATGGCTCATCAGTGACTCCAAGGGCGCCGACATGGAAAAGATTATCATGGCGCTTGTCGTTCATAATCTTCCGGCGGCCGTCTTGGGAGACGTCCCGCTTTTTAAGATGTCTTCTTCCGAGAAGAAAAAGGCCGAGTGTGACGCATTTGCGAAACTCACGGAGCCCTTAGGCATTTCCGATCAGCTTACTAAGCGCTTTAGAGCAATCCAGAATCACACCAGTGACAACATGTGTTTTGCAAACTTTGTTGGCAAGACTGAGACGGATTTCCAGGCTAAGTATTATGATGAAACTGGTTGCGTCAATCTTGACAATCAGGCCAATAATAAAGCTCTGGAAAATCCTGACATTAAAAAGCTGCTCAGTGAAGGGTGTTCTTTCTCTGAGACATGGATTCGTTATAGCCAGTTGAAATTTGGCTATGACTCAACCTTTAAGAGTATTTCGAATATTATATTGAAGAGTAGTCTTATCTAGAACACATAGGAAGTCGCATTGTAAAAGAATGAACAACGTCGCTTTTAAAGCGGCGTTTTCTTTTTGTAATAGAGGTGTATCATTTACGATTTAGCTAAAATGTGCGCCTTTCAGCAGAGCTCAGCCCTGATCAGACAGACGAGAAAGATCCGGGGTTTTTAATGCATAAAAAAATGGAGCCGCGAACGAGATTTGAACTCGTGACCTCATCCTTACCATGGATGCGCTCTACCGACTGAGCTATCGCGGCACACTTAACAGTTTTTGATTATAGACGATTTTGTTTATTTTTGCAATATTTGGCAGGATATGAAGGGCCTACAGGAATATCCATCCGAGCGAAAGATAAAAGTCTTGCGCTGTTGGCATGTCGAGGTTTTTAAGGGCAAGATTAATTGAGTCGTCTATTAAAATAATCGTAAATAGAGAGATCGAGAGCGTCAGGAAGGCTTTTTTGGACATTTGATGCGCCAAGTTGATGCAGCGAGGCAATAATTGGTAAATCAAGAGTACGGCGCCTAGGCCAAAAACGATGACGCTAGCCGGGCAAACGAAGCCGTTAATATGGCCGATACCTATCCAAGAAGTGGAATAATCCCAATAGCGAGCGCCGTCGTAAAGTGTATAGACTAGCCAGCCAGAAAATAGCTCGAGTATCCCTGTTGTGAGAGCTCCAGTGAGAAATACTAGCCAAGGGCGTTTACGTAGGCGATAGCATGTGAGAAGAATCAAAATTGCACCATAGGCGTAAATATTCATCCATGGGAGTAGGTTACCACCGGTGATATAGAAGTTTTTGAGGCCGCCTTGGATTTCGGCCAAGATGAATTCCCAGGCCCAACCAACAAAACCAGATAAAACAATAACTAGGAGAATGACTCCTACCCATTGCCACAGATCGAGCTTTGCGTCTTCAAAAAAGTCGAACTTGCGTCTCTTTTTGGCTTCGGTTCCGTCTGACGTGACCATTATGATTTATATATACCACAGTGCTTGTGTTTTGGCAAAAGACTATCTTTTGACAGAGAAAAAATGACCCCGAAGGGTCGATAATTTCAGATTGGTGCTGGAAGTAGGACTCGAACCTACGAAGCCCGAAGGCGAGAGATTTACAGTCTCTTGTCATTGCCACTAGACGATTCCAGCAGTGCTTTTATTATAACACATTATTTCAAAAAACCATTGATAATTTTTGATTCGGCTTCTGCGTAAGTGAGCCCGAGTGTCATCAATTTGGTCAGTTCTTCTCCGGCAATTTTGCCGATAGCGGCCTCATGAATAAGCTCTGCGTCGACGCATTTGGCGTCGAGGGCCGGTAAAGCCAATACGGATGCTCCATCCATAATAATAGCGTCGCAGGCTGAGTGTCCACGGCATTTTTTGCGACCAATAATCTTAGATCTGAAGGTTTGTCTAGAAATATCTTGAGCGATGGAACGAGAATTGATATCAGTGGTGGAGTTCTCGCCGGCAAGATCGATCTTGTATTCGCTGATGGCGGTTTGGCGACCGTGCGTAAATAGTCTCTCATTAACGAATAACTTGGCGTCTTTCTTGAGTTTGGCGCGAGTTTGGCGTTTGGTCGAATCGACGCCCTTAATTTGTTCCATGTAGAGCTCGGCGACGGCCCCCTCTTCTAAAAATACCTCTGTAACTGGGTTTAAAATTTTGCCGCCGGCGCCAGCGCCGAAACCAAAATGTTTCTCAATATATTTAATCTTGGAGTTTTTACCAACGTAAAAGCGGTGAATACCATCATGAATTGAGTCTAGCTCACCACAGTTGTAAATACCGCAGCCAGCCACGATGGTGACGTCGGCATTGTCGCCGATATGAAAATCGTTATAAACTGCCTCTTTAAGGCCTGTTTTGCTGATGGCCACCGGGATATGAACGGCTTCGTTTTTGGTGTTCGGCTTGATAAAAATGTCTAGACCGCTAACATCGGTTTTTGAAATTACATCGATATTATCGCTGGAACTGCGGCCCACCGATTTGCCGTTGACACGGAAGTTATAGGCGCCATCTGGGATTTTAAAATCACCGGCCACAGTACAGAAAATCTGTTTTTCGATCTTGCTAAGATTCATTTTTGCCCCCTTCAAGCTTCCTTAGGATATCTTTGGCTTTGCCGCGTTCTGCGATTTTGCCTTTTTTTAGCAAAATGATCTCATTTGCGGCTTGCAGGAGTTTTTCTTGGTGCGAAATGACGATAGCGGTGTTAGACAACCCACTTAAAATATCGACTAATTTTTCAAAACTCCAGAGGTCGATGCCAGCTTCTGGCTCATCAAAAATCATCAAATCAGCATTTCTGGTTAGTACTGTGGCGATTTCGATGCGTTTTAATTCCCCACCAGAGAGGGCAGAGCTAAGTTCGCGTTCAAGATACTCTGGGTTTAAGCCAACCTTTTCGAGTAGTTCGGCGGCGGATGATTTTTTGAGCTTGGCGCCACTCGCGATTTCTAACAGATCAAAGACGGTTAATCCCTTAAATTTAACAGGCTGCTGAAACGCAAAAGCGATTCCCTTTTTGGCGCGGTCAGTAATCGAAAGCTCGGTAATATCTTCGCCATTCAATAAAATTTGGCCGCTGGTCGGCTTTTTAATACCCATGATAATCTGGGCTAAAGTAGATTTGCCGCTGCCGTTTGGGCCGGTGATAGCCAAAAAATTGCCAGTCTCGATTTTGAGCGAGACGTCGTCCAAAATTTTGAGTCCATCGACTACATAGGAAATATTTCGCAGTTCCAACATTTTTGACCTCGTAACATCTCTATTATAGCATTTAATATGTACTACGGCGTTCTTTGCCGAGGTTTTGATCATTGTCGGTAGTAAGGTATTTCATAAAAATACCCTGAACTAGCGCGTCGCCGCGTTTGAAACTATGCGGTTTGTCGTCTTCGTTTTGTACCCTGATAAAAAGGTGGCCTTCGTTGTCTGGATTGTTGTAATAGTCCGAATCAATTACCCCGATTTGGTTACAGAGACGAATATTATATTTAAAACCAGTGCCACTGCGAACAACGATTAGCAGTACTTCATCCTCACCAAAATGAGCCTTAAGACCGGTCGGAAGTTTGGCTGTTTCGCCTGGTTCAAGATTGAGATCGTTCAATAAATGAATGTCGTAGCCGACTGTAGCCTTGGAACTGCGCTGTGGGATGATAATACTGTCGTAAAGTTCCTGGTCTGGAGCTACGTCTTTCGAGAACTGTTCAAAACTAATTTTTTCAAAATCCCTCATTATTTTTATTATACATCAAAAAAGCCCCAGGCAAATACCTGAGGCGTATCAATGGTCGTATCTACATGCGGCTTGTGTTATGATAAAAGCATAAGGAGAATATCAAATGCCTAAAAAAATTTCATCAAATAAGAAAAATAATAAGCTACTTTGTTGGCAGATTGCGACTATCATTTGCGCCGTCTTGGCTGTAATTGGTTTTGCGCTTGTCGCAAAATTCACTATTTTCTCAGCAGAGTCGGACAATGAAGAAACCGCCTTCACCGAGCTGGAAAAATCTATCAGGGACGAGTATGGTTCCAACGATAAGTATGAACTCGAGCTTAAATTCTATAAAAAAGGCACCACGAAAGATGGCAAATATTTCTACGCTATTATCAATCATGGTCTTGTCGGCGTAGATGGTGCTTGGGGTACTGACGTCTATTTTAGAAGCGTAATTAAAAATTCAGAATGGAAGTCATGGAATGTATTCAATGACGCCATTAACCTTCCGGTATGTTCTAAACTTGATAAAGAGCTGGTGGACTTCATCGAAAATTACAGCTACATCGACGAGGAATATATCTTCTGCGAATAGATTAAACTACAAAGTCGCCACTTCCTTTCGTGGCGGCTTTTTGTCGGTTATGTTTATTGATTTTTTAGCAAAAGTGTGGTATAATATATCGTATTGCACTTTAAAATCAATCTTTGGAGTTTGGAGGTACGTTTTTATGATGCCGATTAATGTTTGTTACGATAGTGGCCTGACAAAGGTCGAAGCCGATGCCGTTATCGAGGGCATGGAAGAATTCTGTCAGGTTTTCCCCGGCAGAATCTACTTCAATTACGGATCCGGAACCTGGTGCCGCGGAGACTATTCCTCGGCAGACTGGTACATCAATCATGCCGGAGTGCTCCCGACGAAGCAGGTCAACGCCAATGACGTACTGGCCCTGCTGCAGAACGAACCGTGGCAGACGAGCTCGCCGCACGTCGACGTGCTCTTCACGGGGCGCGATCTCTCCCTCAAGGGGATGAACTTCGTTTTCGGAGTTGCTCGCCCCAGTGCGAGAGTTACGGTACAGAGCGTTTATCGTTATCGTAACCTTCCTATGAACGAGCGTAAGCTCGCAATCAAGACCGTGGTCCAGCATGAGCTGGGACACATCCTCGGTTGCGCCCATCCTGGGCGCGAAAAGACCGAGATGAATCTCGGTAGCCACTGCACGCAATATGGCTGCATCATGCAGCAGGGCCTGACAGTGGAAGCGTTCGTGGAGCACGCCAAAGCAGCTAGAGCACTGCACAGACTTTACTGTCCGCTCTGCCTCGCAGAGGCTCGCAGAAGTAATATCTGACGGGTTTAACCGCTACTCTAGGGAAAGGAGATTGATACAAAATAAGTCGACTTAGGTCGGCTTATTTTTTTACCAGAAAATTAGGCCAAACGCCGACCCATACCGATATTGGCTAAAATGGTATAATATGTAAAAAGGATTAAGCAATGAGATTATACTTAGCGAGTCACAACCTGGGTCCCTTTACGGACGAACTATTAAAGTTGGTCGGCGACGGCAGAAAGGCGCTCCTTATAGAGAATGCCCGCGATTATTATCCGGAAGAAAGGCGTGCAAACGATCTAAAGGAAAAATTGTCAATGCTATCTGAGCTTGGGTTTGAAGTCGAAGAGTTGGATCTCCGAAACTATTTTGAAAAACCGGATGAGCTGAAGGGGTTTCTTCAGGATTATAACCCAGATTTGATATATGCCAGTGGCGGAAATGTTTTCCTACTTACGACGGCCTATCATTTAAGTGGTTTTGACAAAATTTTGCGAGAAGACCTTGCAAACGATAAATATGTGTACGGCGGCTTTAGTGCCGGGACAATGGCTATCTGTAAAACAATAAAATTTTATGGACATGACCACCTCGTGCCAGAACGTGTCCCAGAAGTCTATGGAGCAGATGCGGTATTCGACGGCGTTGGCCTAGTGGATTATCAATTAATACCTCATGCAGACGTTCCAAAACATCTTGAAATTACAAAAGAATATATTCATCGTATTGAAAATGCCGGCTTGCAGGCTTTGCCGCTCAATCAGGAAGCCGTTATTATTGTGGACAATAGCGGCCAGCGAATACTTGGCCAATAAAATAAAAAGCCCTCACGGGTAATTTGATTTGGTGGGGCTCAATTAACCAGGTTTTAACAGCATATAAAGAAGATATGCGTCTGAAGGCAATAACTTACGCCTCATGATATAATTAACAGAATATGGTGTATTTGGACTATGCGGCAACATCGCCTATGTTGCCAGAGGTGCTTAATGCTATGCATGGCGCGGAAACGCGTTTCTTTGCAAATGCATCGGCTCTACATACTCCTGGACACCTAGCGATGAACGAAATCGAAGAGGTGCGAAAAACTTTAGCCAAACTGATTGGCGCGAAACCTTCTGAAATTATATTTACTTCTGGTGCCAGTGAGTCGAACAATACAATTGTTCGCACGTTTGCCGGACATCAGATCGAAACGTCGCCGCTTGAACACCATTCAATCATAGAGCTTGCCGACAAAGTCTCTGGCAACAAATTGCCAAAGCTCTATTCATATATGCTCGCCAATAATGAAATCGGCGAAATTTTAGATATTCAAAAAATTGTAAAAGAAGCGCGAAGCCTTACAACCCCGAAAGAAGATTCGCTTTTTGAGCCGATTTCTGAATGGGGTAAGCCATTAGTAACCGACCGACGTGGCGCCTATGTACACTCGGATTTAACGCAGGTGCTCGGTAAGATTCCAATTAACGTTTGCGAGCTCGGTCTAGATTACGCTACTTTCAGTGCGCACAAAATTGGCGGGCCTATTGGTGTCGGCGCACTTTATGTTAAAGAGGGCGTTCCGTTCGCCCCACTAATAATTGGCGGAAATCAGGAAAATAAACGTCGTGGTGGCACATATAACACTGTTGGCATTATTGGTTTCGGTGCTGCTCTCAAAAAGATTCAGTGCGAGAAGAGCTGGGAGCAATACGATACGCACGTTCGCAAGCTCCGCGACCTCTTAGCGCGGAGAATTCTTACTGAAATACCAGGCAGTAGTCTCAATACCGATATAGCCCCAGGCAAATCCCTGCCAAATATCCTTAATGCTTCTTTTCAGGCCGCCGAAGGAGAGTCGATTCAGCTATATCTCGACGCTGAAGGCATAGTGGTTTCGACCGGTTCGGCCTGCGCGTCTGGTGATATAAAGCCGAGCCATGTCCTGATGGCAAAAACTGGCGACGCCGAAGTTGCGCATTCGTCTATTCGTTTCTCGTTTGGGCTAGATAATACTGAAGCAGACATTGAAAAGGTTATGCAGGTGCTACCTGGCATTATCGATCGCCTACAAAAAATTAGCACGATAGAAAGGAAGACAAAATGAACGAAGGGCAAGATTGGATTTACACAGATATAGTAAAAGAGCATTTTATGCATCCGCGCAATTTCCTGTTCGGCGATGAATCGAAGTTTAAATGTGACGCAGTTGGCGTGGTCGGAAACCCAATTTGCGGAGACCAGATGAAGATGTATATCAAGGTAAAAGATGACAAAATCGAAGACATTCGTTGGAAAACTTATGGTTGCGCTTCGGCCATCGCTTCGACTTCGGCACTTTCTGAACTCGCCAAAGGAAAAACCCTAGACGAAGCTCTTAAAATCTCCGCCAAAGATATTGATGATTATCTCGGAAACTTGCCAAAACATAAATTTCACTGCTCAGTGCTTGGCCACCAAGCGCTCGCTGATGCGATTAAAAATTACCGCGAAAGATAATAATTTTGAGCTTTTAAAATGCTTGTGCTACATTTTTTCGTGTGCTAAAATTTAAGCATAACTAAAAAGTGTGGAGGAAAAGTGAGTGATAAGATTAAACTCGCCGTCATTGGTGTTGTAATTTCAGCAGTTCCATTGATTTGGTGTTTCGCCGCAAATGCAGCGGCTCATCTTGCAGTTCAAAATGTGACCGTGGTTAATAAATCTACTGACGTCGTCGCCGAGAACCCGACGGTTTCTGGTAATACTGTTACTTCCACAATTGTCTTCCATGTACTGGATGATTACGTAAAATATAATCTTGATCTCAAAAACACAACTGGCACTTCTTTTAAGATCCTCGACATTACAGACGATAATTCTAACGAACTAGTTGAATATTCTTACGACAATCATGCTGATGAAGTAATTGATGCTGGAGAATCCCTCAACCTCGAGCTTACGATTACTTACATACAAGAACATCTCGACGATTCTGACCGCACACTGAATAATAATGTGGCCTTCACTATTTCCTACCTAGATCTTCATACCGGCGCTATTGAAAAAGATGATGTTGTCCTAGTTCCTAACACCGGTGCAAGCGCCGTGGGGACGATTGATGGCAATTCCGTTCCAGGTATTATTATATTTGTTGCTGTTTTTGCCGGCGTGGTATTTGTTGTCGCTTTGCTAAAGAAAAAGAAAGGCGTTGCGGCGCTTTCTATCCTTGCTGTTGTCTTCGCTGGTTCCTTTGCCCTAAATTTGGGTGCTGTGGCAGAAGATTATTCGGGCCTAAATATTAATCTGAATAGTGAAATCCGCCTAAGAGATTATTTCTATGGTGAAGTCTTCTGGAAAAATCCAATGACTGGTGAAGATGAGCATATTACGTCTGAAATGTTTGGTGCTGACGATTACATTGCTGACGATATGCTATATTTTGGCGACATCTTTGAAGGAATGCCAGCACCAAGCAATTACACTGTTAAGGGTTTTAAGTTTACCGGTACTGATATAGATGTAGACTTTGATGCCCCAGTTCTTGACGACTGGAGCGTGACGGTACTTTATGACGAAAAAGCATATAGCGTAAGCTATAACTATAATGGTGGTACCGTGGCATCTCCAAACCCTACTTCCGTTAAGCCTTCTGATGCTTTGTTTACGCTGGTGAACCCTACCAAAAACACCGCTAACTTTAAATGCTGGACTGGCACTGATATATCTGGCTGTGAAGAAAACGTAACAGTCAATCCTTCTCAAGTTTATTCTAACCTAACATTTACTGCTAATTACCAGCACGAGATTATCGTAAACGACCAAAATGGGACCGAGCTCGATCACACGTTTGTGAATGAAGGCAGCAATGGTTATTATGAATCCGTAGATTATAATACTGACGAATTTAAGATTACTGGTGGTTCGTGTACTAATGGGCAACAAATAATCACAACGAACAATTCTTATGAGGTTAAGAACATTACTTCTAATACAGTTTGTACCGTTACTACCGCTCCGATAACTTATGATGTTGAGCTTGTCGTAAATAATGGCTCTGGCGATGGCTTGGTTACAGTAAATAAAGGAGCTAATGCGACTTTTGAAAACCTCGTAGCTGATGACCAATATACGTTGCCTACTAGCGTAAACTGTACGAACGGCCAGAATGCTACTATCTCGAATGGCACCGTGATAGTTAGCAATGTCACAAACAATACGACATGTACAGTAAATGCTCTGCCGCCTTCTTTGCATACGATTACCTACATGCAAGAAATGACTCCTCAGATTTGCGCTAATACTACTACACCAATTGGTAGTCTCGCTACTGCGGGGAATGATGACTGGGATGGTTCGCACTATGGCGACTCAAACTATATCCCGAGAAAAGCTTTGATTGATAGTCGTGATAATAAGAAATATCTTGTTGCTAAATTTGCCGATGGTGAATGTTGGATGACACAAAATCTCGGTCTAGATCTTTCGACGGGCACTACACTTACTAGCAGTAATACCGATTTGAATACTATGTCTTCTTATACTCCTGCTCGTAGTACTGAAAATATACCTAATCCTGTTTCTAGCTATTCATATGGCACTCTTGCTGCGGCGAGTAATTTACAGTTATCCTTTAAACCATTATCGCAGTATTATGTTGGTAATGACACTTATACGAAGGTAGGTCTAAATAGAGCCAATAGTCCAACGAGCGATTCTGATGAATATTTATGGCAATCTGCTGGCAATTTGTATTCTTTCTATGCTTTTTCGGCAGGTACCTATCCATATGACGGGGGGAGTGGTTTCCGTACCCAAGATACTATTTGTCCAAAAGGATGGACTCTTCCAGAAGGTCAAAACTTAAAGGATGAACAAGGCGAATATCTTACCGATAGATTGCCTAAATCATACTATATGTTGTATGACGCTTACACTCCGAGTAAGAGTTATACAGACTACCCTGAATTTACAAAATCTGGGATATTTAGGCATGTGTTTGCAGGAAGTTATAAACCATATACGCATTCCGTGAACGGCATTAATAGACCGCCTGCGTATTATGATGAAACTAGTAAGGCAGTCTATGGAACGAACTTTATTGCTGATTACCATGGTCAATCCAACCGTATTGTTGTAGCTCAATTTACGTGGTCTAGCGGAACAGCGCTAGGGTCTGAAATATCTGCTTTTGGCGCGTATGGCTTAACTTATCGCTGTATTGCTAGATAATGTTTGTGTTTGTAGGATTTGTATTTTAAAATTTATACATAACTAAAAAATCGGCCATTTTGCCGATTTAAATACTTCTTGGTGGATCTTACAGGGCTCGAACCTGTGACCTTACGAATGTGAATCGTACGCTCTAGCCAACTGAGCTAAAGATCCGTGTCTCTATTATAACATATTTGAGGTATAATATAAGCATGGCAAACTTGTTTTTGATGTCTGGGCCGTGTGGCGCTGGCAAAACTACGCTAGCAACAAGGTTGGCAAAGGAACGCAACCTGCGTTATTTGTCGATCGAGGATTTTTATGCTGCATTTTTCGGTTCGGACCTGGTGCATATACACCGTGAACAGGTTTGGGAAGCTTTTGCCATTGCTATCCGCACAGCAATGGAAGACGGTACCGACGTCTTAATTGACACTAATTCGCCCTCTCGTGCAGACCGTGATTGGTTTATTGAGCGCTTCCCAAAATATACTTTTCATTTGATTATCGTTAAAGCCGACAAAGAACTCTGCCTACTCAATAACCGCAACCGTGAGCGTCAAATTCCAGAAGAAGAAATGGAGTCAATGTTTAAGCGCTTAGAGCCGGTCACAGAAGATGAGCTGAAGAACTATGCGTCGGTAGAACTCTACGAAAATAAAGATAATAGCGGCGTTAAATTCGTCGAGAAATTGGTATAATAAATTTATGGATTTTGATAAATTACAATCTGAATTGACCGAAATTGAAAGCTTTTTGGCTAGGCCAGATGCTTTTTCGGACCCAGATTTCGCCGCCAAAGGACGTCGTGCTGCCGAAATTCGAGCAATTTTGGATTTGAATTCCGCACTAGAAACTAATCGCAACAACCTAGCCGAAGCCCATGAGCTTGCTAATGACCCGGAGCTCGGTGAGCTTGCTCGTGCCGACATTGAACGCTTGACCACCGAGATTGCTGATATGGAGGCAAAGCTCGAAGAGATGCTCTTGCCACATGACCCATCCGACGATAAACCGGCTATCATCGAAATTCGTGCTGGCGCCGGTGGCGACGAAGCTTCCCTGTTCGCGGGGGAACTATACCGTATGTATGTAAAATATTCTGAGGGCCACGGTCTAAAAGTCGAGTTGATGTCCGAAAACGAAAACGAAGCTGGCGGCATGAAAGAAGTATTTTTTAAGGTCTCTGGCGACCGTGCCTATGGCCAGCTTAAATTCGAGGGTGGCGTACATCGCGTACAACGCGTACCAGTTACCGAGTCTCAAGGCCGTATCCACACTTCTACCGCAACCGTAGCTGTACTTCCAGAGGCTTCCGAAACTGATCTCGAAATCAAACCTGAAGATCTCCGCATCGATATTTATCGTTCTGGCGGCCATGGCGGTCAGGGTGTTAACACGACTGACTCTGCTGTGCGTATTACCCACCTCCCAACTGGTTTAGTCGTTGCCATGCAAGACGAACGCTCGCAGCAACAAAACCGTGTTAAAGCTATGAATATTCTTCGCTCTAGACTTCTTGAACGCAAAAAAGCCGAAGAACAAAAGAACGCTTCCGAGGCCCGCAAGTCCTTAATTGGCAGTGGTGACCGCTCCGAGAAGATTCGTACTTACAATTTTCCACAAGACCGCATTACGGACCACCGTATTCACTATTCTCGCTCCAATGTTTCAGCAGCGATGGATGGGGATATCGACGATTTAATTACTGAACTGGCCAAACATGAACGTTCGCTCATGGCTGAAGAAAACTAAGGATATAATTCCCTCTCTCGATGCGGAATTGATTCTCGCCCATGTACTAGGCGTAGACCGTGTGTTTTTTGTCTCGCACGATTTAGATGAGCTAACATCGGAACAAGAATTTGCCGCCGATGAGCTCGTTAAAAAACGTGCGAACCGTATGCCACTAGCTTATCTCACTAACTATAAGGAGTTTTATGGGCGTGGGTTTTTTGTGAATGAAAATGTTCTGATTCCCCGCCCGGAGACCGAAACGATTATTGATTTAGCTAAGGAGTTGTCGCCAAAAAGTATTTTAGAGATTGGCACCGGGTCTGGTTGCATTGCCATCACGACGAAACTTGAGTTACCAGACACCAAAGTGCGCGCAGTAGATATTAGCGAGGCGGCACTCGCTGTAGCTAGACATAACGCCGTCAGGCTTGAGGCCAAACTAGACGAACTCAAGCTATCAGATTTACTCAGCAACATTTCTCTCGACGACACGGATCTTGTTATAGCCAATTTGCCATACGTTGATAAAAACTGGGATTTCTTAAGCCCGGAGCTTGCCTATGAGCCAGAACAAGCACTTTTCGCCAACGATAACGGGTTGGCATTAATCAAAAAACTTATTTTGGATCTTGAGGCAAAAGATTATCATGGCTACTTAATGCTCGAGTCTGACCCCTCCGAACAACCGGCCGTTATCGACTTTGCCGGGCAGCACGGCGCCAAGCATCAAAAAACAGCCGACTTCATTACTTTGTTTAAATATTAAAGATTGGATTACTGAACCAAATTAGGATTACGCCAATAATGAGCACGCCAAAGATAATTGGTGCGGCTACATCCGAGAATTTAAACTCTTCTTCATGGCGGAAAATTGCACGGCGAACAGCACTGAAGATAAAGGTAAATACCGTAAGAATAATTGCGATTTGCGGAATACGAATACCGATAAATGAATATGAGTAGACGATCATCCAGGTGTGGCAAAGCCAAGCAATTTCAGCAAAGATAAGGCCCGACGCTAAAGTCGAGAAGACGTTATTTTCGTCGTTTTCCTGAACCAAAATATGACGAGCGGCACTGTAGCCGATGATAAATGCAGATATTACCAAGAAGATTGGGTCAGCGCTAGCGGAGGCGATTGTGGCGGCTGATGAACCTAGGAACACCGCTATCATAGCCTGAGCAAGGATGGCATTATCTGAAGTAAGCGGCTTGATCAAGATTAGCCAGGCGCAATAAAAGACGGCTAAGATGATGTCGGCGATTAAAATATCGTTCGTGCCAAGACCAAAGAAATAGACTAGCAGAACAACGCTAATGCCAACGATGAAATCAATAAGGTTGGCTTTGAAGTTGGTCCAAATGTAGCGTGGGCGGACGGCAAAAACGCGCCATTTAGAAAGCGCAACCAGAATTAGGCCCATCACTGGGTTGCCAGTGAGTGCTGTTACCATTACAGAACCAATACCAAAAACGATGTTAAGCAGAACATGCACGGCGGAGCTAGCCGCATTGCGAGTCTTTCGAATCAAAATATAATCTGCCATAAGTATATTATAACAAATATTTAATGATATAATGTACATTATGGAACCAACATTTTCACAAAAGCACCCGCTTCTTAAAGATATTTTTAGCTTGGGCGGCTTTTTACTCGCTGTAGTGCTTGGTACAATTTTCTTAAACACTTACGTCTACCGTTCTTACAACGTAGTCGGCAACAGTATGCTTAATACTTTCCAGAACGGCGACCGCGTTGTCGTTAACCGCTTGGCCGTATCTATTGCTCATTTTAAGGGTGAAGAATACGTTCCGGAACGTGGACAGATTATTGTTTTCGCAAATGGCGAAGCCTCTGGCCCGCTTACCTGTGATCCGCCAGACAATGTTGACGACCAATACATTATTAAACGCGTCGTAGCCTTTCCTGGCGAACGTGTAACAGTGAAAGATGGTATCTTAACTGTCTATAACGACGAATACCCAGAAGGCCACATTTATGATACCGAGTGGCGCGAAGATGGTGGCATTGGACCAAAAGAATACACCTATGGCGATGTGGATATTATTGTGCCAGCCGGCGAATTATTCGTGTCTGGCGACAACCGCGAAGGGCTAAACTCACTTGATTCACGTAGTGGACTCGGTACGATTCCGTATTGCCGAATTATGGGCCCGGTACTATTCAGGCTCTATCCGTTCGACAAGATGCGCGGATTCTAATAGAACCCAAAAGTATTTCCTTCGGGAGCGCTCACGGGCGCTAGCCCAAGGTCTCAGGAAACAACTTTTGGATTCTTTTTAGACTTCGCCAATTAATTTAACGGATTCAGCTTCTGGAAGTTCTTCGACGTCTTTTAGCTTGCGTTCAATTTGACGAGAAGTGGTACGGGCGGATTCAATTTTGTTAGCAGATTCTTGAAGTTTCTTTTGAACGCCTTCAAGGAGATCACCGAATTTGCCAAACTGAGTCTTGACGGCACCAAGAGTATTCCAGACGTCGGCAGAACGTTTCTCGATTGCGAGAGTGCGGAAACCCATTACAAGGCCGTTCAGCATCACTGGTAGAGTAGATGGCGAAGCAATTGCGACGCTATGTTTTTTACGGATCTCGTCGGAAAGGCCCGGAATACGGATGATTTCGGCATAGAGCGACTCGGTTGGAACAAACATAATACCGAAGTCGGTAGTCATTGGCGGTTCGAGATATTTGGTCGAAATCTTCTTAGCCTGCTCTTTGACGTCGTTGGCCAAGGCTTTTTGATAAGTTAGAATATCGGCTTTGCTGCCAGCATCGTAAGCCGCAATCAGGCGCGAGTAATTCTCAACTGGGAATTTAGAGTCGATTGGCAAGAATACATTGTCTTCTTTGCCCGGCATTTTAATAGCAAACTCAACACGGTCATTGGAACCTGGTTTGGTAATAATGTTTTCTTCGTATTGAGACTTATTGAGCATATCTTCGATGATGGCACCGAGCTGAACTTCGCCGTAAATACCACGAGTTTTAACGCCTTCCATTACCTTTTTGAGGTCGCCGACTTCATTGGCCATGTTCTTCATTTCGCCAAGGCCTTGATAGACTTGAGTAAGCTGTGTAGAAATCGACTTAAAACTCTCGTTAAAGCGTTTTTCAACTGAGGCCTTGAGCTTTTCGTCGACGGTCTCACGCATTTCTTCGAGCTTCTTTTCGTTGCCGCTCTGCAAACGTTCTAGATTGTCGGCAATTTCCTTTCGGTTCTCACGAAAATTACGGTCGATGGCTGGGTTAAGCTTATTAATTTCGCCTTCAACCCGAATCATACGTTCGTTCATCTGGTCGAACTCTTTACCGAGGGCGATCTTTGGTTTTTTGAAAATCAAAACTAGGAGCAACGCAACAATAATTACTCCCAAAATAGCTAAAAATATATCCATAAGGATATTATAGCATTAAATACGCTTCTTGCCGATGTGGGATTTGATAGAGGATGGCTTAATACGCCTGACTGGTTTCTCTTTTGGTTCTTTGGCGGCCTTTGGCACTTTTGGTGCTTTGGCGAGTTTTGGCCGACGGATTACTAGGCGCTTCTTTGGCGCAGTCTTCTTGGCAGTGTCTTTCTCGACTTGCGCTTCGATACGAGCAGCGGTTTCGGCCTTCTTTTCCTCATCACCAGTAATTTCGTAAATAGCTAGAATCTGGCGAAGTGTAGTAACTTTGCAATCGAGTTCGTAAGCGTTTTCGAGTGCTTGCACGGCTTTCTTGTAGTCACCGAGCTTCTCTTCTGCTTTGGCCAAAGCGATGAAACGAGCCGGCACATCACCTTCAAGTGAAATAGCCTGCTCGAAGGCAATTACCGCCTTCTCGTAATCACCGGTTTCAAGATAGATTAGACCAGCGTTGTGGATTGAAGATGGGTTGTTGTCGAGAGATTGAGCAATTTCAAAACATTCTACTGCTTCGTCATATTTCTTGGATTTAGCATAAAGAATACCTAGACGGTTATAAGCTGCGGCGTTCTTTTCGTCGAATTTCAAAATGGTGAGCAGGGCTTTTTCGGCACGAAGAGGCTTGCGTTCCTTCATTGAGGATTGCGCAATTTGCCAAAGCTTTTTCATTTGAGCATTATACTTTGGTGATTTTTCTTCTTCTTTTTTGCGACGAATCTGAATTGGAAAAAAGAAAGCTAGAAATACAGTAAAAATGATAATGACAAAAACAGCAGTCATGCTTTTATTATAGCATATCCGCAACGAGATGCAGTTTTATGTTCCCGTTCGCCGAAATGTTTTCGTGGGTTTTAACCAGTTTCGGAATCTTCTTCAAAAACATTTGATTGTTAGTTTTAAAATACGACTTATAGGAAATTTCGATTGCCGTGCTGAGAACCTCAAGGGCAATTTCGCGTACGTTGTCTTTTTTCTTGACGATATCGTTCATGATGGCGATATAATCTTTATCCTTGGCGACGAGCATGCGTTTAGCTAGATTTTTGATTTCGTCGGTGGCAATCGGTGCGGCATCGAGCGGATTATTGATACGTAGAATAAAAATCTCGGCACGACTACGAATAGTCGGGATGATGTTTGAAAGATTTTCGGTTTGTAAGACGTAGTGATAATTCTCGTTTGGTTCTTCCAGACTCTTTAAAAAGGCGTTGCAGGCCTCGAGCGTCATTTTTTCGGCTTGTTTAATTACAATATAGCGCGCAGTCTTTTGTTTGGTCCTGGTATCCGAAATTACGTTACGAATTTGCTCGATTGAAATCGTGGTTTTATCTTTCTCGATGACGGTAGCGTTCTTAATGTTGATCTCGGCAGAATTTGGGACGACAAAAATCGCGCATTGCACCCTGCCAGCTAATTCATTAATTTCAGAAAGATTATCGAAGAACATTATTAAAATCTTCCGGCAGCTCAGCCACAAAAGTTTCGCGCTTGCCACCCGGTAGAGTTATTTCAAGTGATTTTGCATGCAAGAACAGACGCGGATACCTATCGGCATGCTCGCTATAAACTTGGTCTCCAAGAATTGGTGTACCTAGATATTTCATATGGACGCGGAGCTGGTGCGTGCGACCAGTCTTTGGTTTGAGCTCGACGAGCGAGGTGTGCTCGCCGCTTTTAACGACTTTATAGTAGGTTTCTGATGGGCGGCCATTCGCGTCGACACGGAAGGTGGTTTTATGCTTTAAATCACGCGCGATAGGTAAATCAATGTTAGCCTCGTCGTGCTTTGGGTGACCTTCAACCACGGCATAGTAAGTTTTATGGGTCGTACGATCCTGGAACTGTTTTCTCAAAAAACTTTGGACTTCTGGATTTTTGGCCAAAATTACTACGCCGGAAGTATCGCGATCCAAGCGATGCACCAAAAGACCGTAGTCTTCGAGGGTTTTCTCTGGGCAATATTCTCCCTTAGCCATGCTGAGGAGTCCGGCTGGTTTGTCTAAAACTAGAACATTTTCGTCTTCGTAGATAGTTTTTGGTATGAGATCAGAATTTTTGAGCTCGGTCGGGACATTTAATTCTAATTTGACCGAATCTTCGAATTTAGCATTAGATTTAGTCACAACTTTACCGTCGACTTTGACGTAGCCAGCTTCAACGAATTTTTGCAAGGTAGCACGATTGTAGCTTTTATATTTTTTGACCAGCAAAAGATCTAGGCGAAATTTCGGTGTCTGCTCCGGTTCTTCAGCAAGAACAGTATCGCCGTTAATCACGCGAGACATATCTGGTTTGCTAAATTTTTTGCCCGTGATAATCATGGATTACCTCAAATTAAAGGCTTTTTGAACTTCGAGTAATTTCTTGTTTGCTACTT
The DNA here is from genome assembly GCA_017519305.1 of Candidatus Saccharimonadota bacterium. Taxonomy (GTDB): domain Bacteria; phylum Patescibacteriota; class Saccharimonadia; order Saccharimonadales; family Saccharimonadaceae; genus Nanosyncoccus. Next base: position 184,792 of record JAFWSN010000001.1, on the reverse strand, counting down.
CGTTGGCGTAGACTTCACCTTTTTCGAGAAGAGCCAAAACGTCTTCGTCTTTAATTTCGGCCATTCTGGTTTGGAAATCGGTGAGCATGGCAGAAACGGATGAAGCAACTTTTTGCTTGAGGTCGCCATAGTGAGTTTCGCCAGCCCAGGTAGAAATGACATCCTGGAGTGGTACGTCGGTAACAAGCGCCTCGATTTGCATGAGGTTGGAAATACCTGGTTGATTAAACATATCGTATTTAATTTTGCCGAGAGAGTCGGTAGTGGCGGACATAATCTTTTTAGCAGCCCTAACTGGATCATCATCAAGCATAATCTTGGAATTTTCGGCAGCGGTAGATTTGCTCATTTTTTTCTCTGGATTTAGAAGATCACGAATACGGAGACCTTCGTCCATATGCATGAATTTAACTTGGTCAGCGGTTTTGGCTGGCACAGTAAAGATATCGCCGAAACGATTATTGAAACGAGTTGCGATGTTGCGGGTTAGTTCGATGTGCTGGAATTGGTCTTCGCCCACTGGGACAAAAGTCGCATCGTAGAGCAAGATGTCTGCAGCCATCAAAATTGGGTAGTCGAAGATACCAACATTGCAGGATTCTTGACCTTTGCTTTTCTCCTTGAATTGGATCATGCGAGAAGTTTCACCCATGGTGGCAACACAGTTCAAAATCCAGCAAAGCTCAGAATGAGCCGGAACGTAGGATTGGCGATAAATATGGACGTTATCGTTGATTTCGAGACCGGCAGCAAGGTAATATTTGATACTGCGGATGGTGTTTTCTTTGAGACTACCGTCGACGTCAGAAATAATCGAATGAAGATCTGGAACAAAAATGTTGACTTGCCAGTCTTTACTGTACTCGTTGGCGAGGCGGACCATCGGAAGGAGGGCGCCAAGATAATTGCCTAAAGTTAGTACACTATTTGACCGGATACCGGTTAAGATTGTTTGCATATTTGCTCCTTTCGCCTTTGATTATATCATAGAAGTGTGCTATAATAGAATAGTCCTGATGGGGCATTAGCTCATTTGGTAGAGCGCTTCCATGGCATGGAAGAGGTGAGGAGTTCGAATCTCCTATGCTCCACCATCGTAGGAACCGAATAAAAATCCAAAGCTTGCTTTGGATTTTTTGAGGTGACGCCCGATGGTCTCCCGCGTAGCGGGAAGACCATTTTTTATCTCGCAATACAGCGGACGTTTCCGCCTTCGCCACTTTCAATTCTAGAAGTACCCGTCCAGTTATCGTTTATGGTAACACCCAAGCTACTAAATGAATACGCGCTATTCACTGTAGGACCAATATAATATGTATCAAACACATTATTGCGATAAATCGCACCATTTTTAACATAATAGCTATGAGTGAGATTAATTGGTTCATTGTAAAGCGAGCGAACGCTAGAGTAATTATATTTATTAATCAAATTCGTCCAATCACCAGAGGTATTCGTGATAGTTGGCAACGTCCAGCCTTTCGGACAAATCGATGCATCCCCAGCCTGCACAGAGTCCGCATTAGCAGTCCTCGAAGAATAGTACCCGCCAAATGTATCATCAACATAAACAGCGCTAATATCTACGGTGCCCGCAAAAACAGTTATATCGCTTTTTGGCAACGTAAAGGCACCGAGGACATCAGAGTCTTCTGGAGTGAGCGTCATTGTAGCTTCGGCGTTTCCTATAGCTAGGTTCTGAGTCATCCAACATTTGCCATCGGCAAGCTTAGAAACTTGATAAGTTTTGTTATCACGTGTATCGACGAGGGTTCTGCGCGGAATATAGTTTTTGTTGTTTTTATAATTCCCAGTGGCATCAAACTGAGTTGCTCCCACATTCGGCGTGGTGGCCGACGCGCACATTTCAGGAGTCATCTGTTGCATTTCGGTCATAGTGTAAAATGAAAGCTGAGTGTTCCTGACAGTACATTGAGTATTTTTAGTAACATTACTGACAACCACTTTGTTCCCGGAAATTGCAGCAGTCTGATCGTTAGTACAACTTACACTGTCTGCCAACATGTAACCTGCATTTGCTGTTATATTCTCAAAAATTGCATCTTCACCAAGCGCCACATTGAGCGTTCCAGAGCCAGTTCCACCAATGACATTCAAACTAACTTCCATTGGGACGGTTACAATATTAAGCGTACAAACGGTACTTGCAGAAATACTATCTACCTCATATGAAGGATAAGGAGCGGTACTGCTACCCATATATCTTAGGCGCTGACCGTTAGTGCAAGAACCACTATTAACTTTATACCCAGACACGTTCATAAATACAACGGAATAATAATAACCTGAACCAAGCCCAACGCCGTCAATCGCTCTACCACGCTCGAGCTCGTTCCCATATTGGTCATAAATTACAGCTTCAAACTCATAAATAGCTTTATAATGCAAATCTCTGGTTAATTCACTTGGGTTGATAGTTATTTCACTCTGACACTGACCCGCCGGCATACCAGACTCTTGCCAACAGCCGAATAATACCCCATCTTTAGTCGGTGCATGCAAAGTAAACGGTTCATCAGAAGCCTTAACGGAAGCAGGATTAGCTTCTGCCACCGTACCGCCTTCATAATCATAAGTAATGTTAAATGTTGGCTCACCATAGATAATAGTCACACTAAAATCATCCAAAATAAGTGCCTCTGGGTCAACTTCCGTATTGGTGCCAGTAAATTGAAAACCAGTAATCATCAAGCCCTGTGGAGCATCCCACCATTCAGGGTCAAAAATATCACCAAAGTAGCGACAATACCAATATTCATTTTCCAAACATTCAGTATAAGGCATAGGGCCGCCAAATTCTTCAGGATCCATATAGGCGTCCTCGCCAGTATAAGAGTCCTTATAATAGACTTCGCCATAGACATAGTCTCTCAATCTGATTTCACTACTAAACGTTATGTCCATATCTTCAGCCTCTTCAGCTACAGCATTCATGTAAGAGAAGCCAGCAACAACAGACATGATCGCAAAAGCCAAGACCAACACGGCACGTTTCTTTTTATAAATAAGTGCGACAACAAACGCAATGCCAGCCAAAATTAGGGCAGCCAAGACGATAGCGTTGGAGGCACTACTAAAAATCCCGCCCAGAAATGTGCTCGCACCGGTATTCGGCACTAAGACCACTTCGTCTTCTTCGACCTCGCCGGTCAGTAAGTCTAGGTAGGAAACTGTGAATTTAACATTGTTGTCGATAGTACGATCACTGTCGTCTAGGTGCTCCTGCACGTAGGTAATAGTGACTTCGAGATTGAGCGCCTCACCGGATTCGACCACCTCGTCTGCGTGGTTATCGTATGAGTATTCTACCAATTCACTAGCGTTGTCGTCCGTGATGTCTAGGATTTGAAAAGAAGTAGAAGTGGAGTTTTTTAGGCTTAAATTGTACACGACATAGTCGTCTAGTTGGTGGAAAATGATCGTGGAGGTTGCGGTATTGCCGGAAACAGTTGGCGTTTCCGCAACAACGTCAGTAGCTTTATCAAGCACCGTAATATTTTCTAGTCCAAAGTTCCCCGCTGCTGAAGCGGTAGAATATAGAATTACTGGCACCGCGCAAAGCGCTAACGCAGCCAGAAAAACCTTAATTTTTCCCACAAAACCTCCACGTTTTTATGTAAATATTATTTTTATGGTAACATGAGCATTTTGCATACACAAGCATTTTAATTTTCGCATTTTATTGCATAAAAATGGGGCCGATGCTTATGCATCGACCCCGCAGACAAGGAGAATAACTATGGAGAATTCTGCCACTTTTTAAGAAGCAGAAGTAATTTCTTTTATCCGCAGCTGGTTGAGCTGTTCTTCAAGAAACCCAATTACCAAATCGAAACGATCTGGCTTGTTCCCCACTTCTTTTTCCACTATCTGAGGCTTGAGATTCGGCATCTTGCCAGTCGCAAGCGCTCTGCGGAAAAACGCAGTGACATCTTCGACCGTATCGTCATCCCGCACCCGCGGCTGTTGCTGTCTACCACTTCTAGCCTCGAGTTTCCGACGAGTCTTATAGGCGGTAATTCGAAGTGGTAGATATGCCATCTTATCGGCATCGGACATCTCCATGAGGAGAATTTCCTCCGCCACAGCAAATCTGGTGGGACTAGTTTTCTCTGGTAAAGGCTTGCTACAGAAGCATTTATCGTCTGAATTACAAGCATGTTCAGCGATAACTGCCCAGTAGACATACTCTACCGTAGCCTTCTTGTCCACCATGACGCGATTGCCGATAACGGACGTCAGTGTCGCCGCCTCATCATGTGTGATGAAACTCGGAGAGCCGCACGCCAAATGCATGTCGATTGCCGATATGGCAATATCAACGCCGATTTCGGTGTGTCGTACGTTCTTCAGATGGATCTCCTCGATCCTGGTTCCCTTTGTTATCTCGATTGTAATGTTCTTTCTGGTACTTTTCTTCATGGAAAAGCCCCCCTTTCAATATAGAATGTCTTTTTATTATATCATAGATTGCGCTTTTAGTCAATCTGCTTAAGCCTTCCTCGGGGTAAAACTCGGCTACCGTATCGGCGGAAAACATGTTATAATGGCCGAAAAGGTTGGTGGAGCACATTACAATTTAGAAAGGGGGGTTTCTGATGTTGAGACCTATTCATGCAACAGAAACAGGAAGAAAATTCTATGAGGCTTACCGACCTCTTATTGCGCTTAGCAACATCAAAAGGAGCGGCGCGATTCTTTGTGGCTATTTTGGCACAGAGGAACGCGACAAACTGCTTGATAGGTCGGTAGAAGGACCATTCTTCAAGAATCGCGTGCAATCCGATCAGGAGCACTGCGATGAATTGAAGAATATTGTTTTTTTGTTAAGCGTATTCTATCCGTGGATGTTTCGGCAGCCCGACGGCGAATACGAACGCTACGGCGGGCATTATCGCTTTTACCTGCTGCATTTCCTGGTTACGATACACGAACTTGGAGAGCTTGGCACTGGCGACATTCCCGACGACGGCACAAGAGACAACGAAGCCAAAGACAAAGACGAGTTTGCTTTCATCGAAAATTATCTCATCAAAGCTGGTTTTCCTCCGGCCCTGGTTAATCTTGGCGTCGGCCTGATGCGCGAAATGCAGGCGACCAAAGAGCTCAAGGGCGAAGACCAGACCGAGCTTGGCGTGATTGGCACCCAGATCGACAAATGCGGTGCCATTCTGAAAAACTTTATCCTCGAAGCCGAGGGTAAAAAAGGCAGCATGAATTACAAAGATGTGTCCGCGTTAGACCGGAGCCATATGGAATATACTGGCAATGATTCTCCGGTAGACAACTGGTTCTATCATACCCTTGTAATTTATCCGATTTTCTTTGATGAAAAATACTGGAAATATACTGCTGTTTTCCTCGAGATTATTCAGTCTTTCTCTCTGGCCATTCGCGGCAAAGAGATAGGCTGGCTGAACGACTTCATTGCATCACACAACTAACCAACCTTTTAAGTCCAGACAAAGTATTGCCTGGGCTTTTTTTATGCTAAAATAAAAATATTAAAGGAGGTTTTATGAGCAAATTTGATGAGTCGTATCTTGACCTTTGTGAAAGGATTCTAAAATACGGCGAGAAAGTTACCACTGATCCGAAAGTCCTAAGCAAAAAGACCGCTGCTTCGACTGGCACCAACATGCCGACCCATGTAGCGCAGACTGCTAAGCCGACTACGACTTATTCTCTCCCTCATCAGGTACTCACTTTTGATCTCTCGGAAGAATTCCCGATTCTTACTACTAAATTTGTTGCGTTCAAAACCGCTGTGCTCGAGATGCTTTGGATTTACCAGGCTATGAGCAATGATGTGCGCTGGCTACACGACCGTGGCATCAAAATTTGGGATGAATGGGAAATCGATGAGAATGGCGATTATATGGGCAAACATTTCGGCAAAGAATTTGCACACACTATTGGTACCGCCTACGGCTGGATTGTTAATAAATATCAGCTCACGCCTTCTCTTATCGAAACACTCAAAACCGACCCGGCCAACCGCCGTATGATTATGTCGCTCTGGCAAAATGAATGGCTTCCAACTGCCGCTTTGCCATCTTGTGTTTGGAATTCGCAATGGAATGTGACTGGCGACAAACTCAACATGATGGTTACCGTACGCTCGAACGATGTGCCGCTCGGCATGCCATTCAATGTGGCCCAGTACGCCGTACTCTGCCATTTGATCGCACAATCTACCGGCCTCAAACCTGGTCAATTTACCTACGTAATTAATAATGCCCATATTTATGAAAACCAAATCGACGGCATCAAAGAACAACTCGCTCGTCGCGATGAGAAGCTCAAAAAAGACGGTAAACTCTTTGACGCGCCAAAGCTTTGGATTAACCCAGAAATCAAGGATTTCTTTAAGTTTGACAATTCTAAAGAACTCAAAGATATCAAGCTGGAAAATTATGAGCATCAGGGCAAAATCTCGATGCCGGTGACGGAGTAATATGTTTAGTATTATTGCGTGTGTTGGAAAAAATCGTGAACTTGGCCTAAATGGCGACCTAGTTTTTCATATTAAAGAAGATATGAAATTCTTCAAAGAGACCACAATGGGGCATCCGGTGATTATGGGCGATCGCACATTTTTCTCTTTGCCGCACGCCCTACCTGGCCGCACGAATTACGTTTTAACCCATAGTCCAGAAAAGTTGCCAGAAGATGTTATTCCAGTAACCGACTTGGATGATTTTATTAGTAAAAATCTAGATACTGACGAAGAAATTTTTGTGATTGGTGGCGGATTTGTTTATAAAGAATTTTTGCCGCTTGCTAAAAACCTTTATTTAACAGAGGTAGATGCAGAGCATGAAGCCGACACGTTCTTCCCGAAATTTAACGAAAAACTTTACGAAAAAACCATAATAAGGAAAGGTAACAGCGATGATTTAACCTACGCTTTCGCCAAATATACCAAAATTAACTAAGGAGACAACATGAAAGATCCGATATTCGATTTAATTGAGGGTGAGAAAAAGAGGCAAAGTGAAGGTTTGGAATTGATTCCAAGCGAAAACTATGTTTCGGCCGCCGTGCTTGAAGCTATGGGTTCAATTTTGACCAACAAATATTCCGAAGGTTACCCGCATTTTGACGGTGTTGGCTGTGGCCGCGCCGATGAGGCAGATTTTGAGGAATGGGACGAGTCTCGTATCGCTAAGGAAATCTTACCAAACTACCGCTATTACGGTGGTCAGGAAAACATCGACCGCGTCGAGCGTATTGCTATCGACCGCGCTTGCCGCCTCTTTAATGCTGATCATGCCAACGTTCAGCCACATTCTGGCGCTCAGGCAAACAATGCCGTCTATTACGCTTGGCTTGAGCCAGGTGACACTGTACTCGGTATGTCGCTTCCAGCTGGTGGTCATTTAACCCACGGCGCTCCAGTTACTCTTTCTGCCCATATCTATAACTTCGTCGGCTACGGCGTGGGCGAAGATGGCGATATTGATTATGAAGACTTCGAGAAAAAAGCTCTCGACTGTGATCCAAAAATCATGCTTGTAGGCTATTCCGCCTTTATGAAAATTCCTGATTTCGACCGCGTTGCCAAAATTCGCGAGGCCGCCGAGAAGAAATTTGGTCACGAAATCCTACTCATGGCCGACATGGCACACGTAGCTGGCCTAATCGCTGGTGGCGTACATCCAAACCCACTAGATCATGGCTTTGACGTGATGACTACTACGACCCACAAGACTTTGCGCGGTCCACGTGGCGGTATCATCTTGTCAAAAGGGAACGTTGCTTCCCCACTCAAGAAACCAGAAAAGAAGCTTGCTAATATTCCTATCTTGATTGACCGCGCAGTCTTCCCTGGCACCCAGGGCGGCCCACTCGAACACGTAATCGCTGCAAAAGCTGTGGCATTTGGCGAAGATCTGAAGCCAGAATTCAAGGAATATGCTAAGAATATTGTTCTTAATGCTAAAACTCTTGCTGAAGAGCTCAAAAAATATGGCTTCGTACTCCAAGGTGACGGCACCGAGAACCATTTAATTCTCGCCGATGTCAAGAAGAGCTTTGGCTTTGATGGTAAGATTTACGAGCGCGCACTCGACATGGTTGGCTTAACTTTGAACGCAAACGCTGTTGCTTCCGATAAGGGTGGCGCCTTCCGCCCGTCTGGCGTGCGTCTTGGCACCCCAGCCATCACTACCCGTGGTCTTGGCGTCGAGGAAATGAAGACTCTTGGTGGTTGGATGAAACAAGTTGCCGATATCTGTGTCGAGGCTGGCTCCGAAGAGAAGTTGGTTGACTTCAAAGACAAACTCGATGCCATCAGAGATGAAGTTCGCGAACTCGCTCTTAAATTCCCTGTTCCTGCGATTTAGTCTTGCACTGAATTCGCGCTTATGCAATAATAAAAGTAATTAATATAAAGGAATAATATGAAAAAAGTTTCATTAAAAAGTATTGTTGCCGGTGCAGTTGCATTGATCGGTTGTATCGGTACCTTCTTGCCATGGGTTACGGTTTCCGTCCTTGGTGTTTCAGTCTCAGCAGCTGGTTCTGAAGGTGACGGTTGGCTCACTTTCATTGCCTTCTTGGCAATTGCAGCCATCGCTTGCGCTTTCATCATGAAAGAAGACATTCACCTATACGCCAAGATCGCTATCTCGGTACTCGGCGCCATCATCCTCATCTTGGCCATCGTCAAGATCGCTGATGCTGGTAGCCTCGGTTCATACGCTAGCGCAGGTATCGGCCTCTACTGGACCGCTATCTTTGGTGTTCTTGCAGCTGCTGCACCATGGGTTCCAATCAAAAAGAGCCTTGGCAAATAATTAAGCCACTAAAAAATAACCCCTACGGGGGTTATTTTTTATGTCCATAAAATGTGGTGGAGCGTGCGGGAAACATATTCCCGGGACGCGTCCTAAAAAAAATAAAAAGCCGAGAGTGAACTCTCGTTTTTTTCATTTTTGGTGGAGCGTGCGGGAATCAAACCCGCGACCTCAGCAATGCGAATGCTGCGCTCTATCAGCTGAGCTAACGCCCCATAGCAAACATTATAGCACAAAAAAGTACCCCTTGTGAGGGGTACTTTTTGCAATTGATTAACGCTTGCTGAACTGTTCGCGTTTCCTAGCGGAGCGAAGACCGTATTTCTTGCGTTCTTTCTCACGTGGATCACGCTTGATGAGACCAGCTTTCTTAAGAACTGGGCGAAGATCTGGAGCCTCAGTAACGAGAGCTTTTGAAATTGCGAGTTTAATAGCGTCAACTTGGCCAGCGAGACCACCACCCTTGACAAGGATAGTGATGTCGTAGTCTTTTTGTTTACTAACGAGAGCTAGCGGATCGGTAATCTCAGCGAGGTAAGTTTTGTTACCAGAGAGATAATCGAGAGCTGCTTTGTCGTTAATTGTAATGTTGCCTTTACCTTTGTAGAGACGAGCGGTTGCGGTTGCAGCTTTGCGGCGACCGAGACCGTAAACATATGATTTAGCAGTAGTCATTATTTAATCTCCTTTGGATTTTGAGCAGTGTGTGCGTGCTCAGCACCTTCGAAAACGCGAAGGCGAGCCATGCGGTCAGCTGCGAGTTTATTCTTCGGGAGCATTCCCTTGACTGCTTCTTTAATTGCGAGGGTAGGATCTTTTTCAAGAACTTCCTCGAGTTTGAGTTCGGTCAAACCACCTGGGAATCCACTGTGGCGATAATATTTCTTATCAACCATTTTGTTGCCAGTCACGACGAGGTTCTTGGCGTTCGTTACAACGACGTAGTCACCGTTGTCGATATGTGGGGTATAGGTTACTTTGGATTTACCCATCAACTTGTCGGCGATAACGACAGCAAGTTTACCGAGTGGTAAAGTCGAAGCGTCAATTACCCACCATTCGCGGCTAACTTCTGAACCTTTTTGAGAATAGGTTTTCATTATTTAGCCTCCTTTTTGTCTAGGCTGATTCCGTCAACGAAAGAAATGGTTGCCATTTCGGAATTGTCACCTTTGCGGACACCAGCACGCTCAATTCTGAGGTAGCCGGAATCACGCTTGATTTGTGGGGCAATTACGTCAACGAGAAGATCGCCAGCTTCGATGCTGTTCAAACGAGCAATCACAACACGACGGTTAGCAAGACCACCTTTCTTAGCGATGGTGATAAGCTTCTCGGCGTCACGGCGAATTTCTTTAGCCTTAGCAAGGGTAGTTGTTATAGATTGATATTTAATCAGAGAGCACATCAGCCCGCGGCGGAGTGCCAACCTCTGGTCGGTTTCACGGCCGAACTTGCGGCCTTTGTATCCGTGGCGATGCATATTAGAATTTAAACTCCGTTAATTTTTCTTTAACTTCGTCTAATGCCTTCGAACCAAAGCCCTTCAAATCTTTCAAATCATTCTCAGAGAGCATGACGAGATCACGAACGGTTTTAATATCATTGTTAAGAAGTGCATTAGCGGTCCTAGCTGAGAGATCAAGGTCTTCAATAGGAAGCATCAAGCTTGAATCATCTTCTTCGGACTTAAGGCCTGGGGCTGGAGCAGTTTCGACGGTAGTGCTGCCAGCGAGGGCGGTATATTGGTTGACCAAGATAGCAGCAGCTTCCTCAAAGGCTTCCTTTGGAGTAATAGTGCCATCGGTATCAATGGTCAAAGTTAATTGTTGAAGGTTCGTATCTTGACCGACACGAGTGTTTTCAACTTTGTAGCGTACGCGCAAAACTGGAGTAAATACAGCATCGAGCGCAATCATATCACCATGTACGCGTTCCTCACCAGATTTCTCGATAGTAAGGTAACCGCGGCCAGTTTCGACGATGAAATGCATCTTGAGGACGAATTTTGGATCATCGATGTGGCAGATAACTTGGTTTGGATTAGCAACTTCGATGTCGGCTGGGAGTTTGATGTCACCAGCAACAACACGTTTGTCGCCATCTTTTTCAGATTGCTTATCACCTTTAATCTCAAGAGTGAGTTCAACAGGATTATCGTTATGACATTTGAAGCGAATGTTCTTCAAATTGAGCATAATATCGACAACGTCTTCGCGGATACCTTTGATGGCTGCGAATTCATGAGTTGAACCTTCGATTGAGAAGGCGGTAATAGCTGCACCTTTCACGCTAGAAAGGAGAACGCGGCGGAGGGAGTTACCGAGAGTGTTGCCATAGCCATAGTAAAGTGGCTTGATGGTAAATTCGGCACTGTTTTCTCCGAGCTCTTTGACACCAGCTAATGTTGCTTCGTGAATAACTTTTGTTGTCATATTCTAGTTTTCTCCTTAGCGTGAGTAATACTCAACGATTAATTGCTCATTAATGCCCACCTCAGCTTCTTCGCGCTTCGGTAAACCGGTAATTTCAATTTTCAATTTCTTACCATCGGCCTTCAACCATGAAAGTGGAGCTTGGCCAGATGCGCTCATCACGTCTGCAATATTTTTGAAATATTCAGTCTTAGCTGAGCGTGGACGAACTTCGAGAACATCACCAGGATTCAAACGAATTGATGGGATGTCGACACGACGACCATTAAGTAGGAAATGTCCATGAGAAACCAATTGGCGAGCTTGGCGACGAGTAGTCGCAAAACCAGCACGGAAGACGGCGTTATCAGCGCGGCGCTCCAAGAGTTCGAGGAGTTTCTCGCCGGTAAGACCATCGGCTTTTTGGGCTTCTTTCATTAATTTTGCGAATTGCTTTTCGAGAAGGCCGTACAAGCGGCGAACTTTTTGCTTTTCGCGGAGCTGTGTGAGATAGAGGCTACCACCACGTACGCGCATATCGCCATGTTCACCTGGGATACCAGATTTCTTTGCCATGACTTTGTGTGCTTTTGAGGCAAGCGCAAAACCTTCACGACGGCTTTGTTTTACGATTGGAGAATAATCACGTGCCATTACTGTTTCCTTTCTCCCTTAGGACGCACACCACCGTGAGCGATAGGGGTTACATCAGTAATACTGTCGATCTTGATGCCGAAAGCTGAGACGGCGCGGATTGCGCTATCGCGGCCAAGGCCGATACCTTTGACGAATACGTCAACAGAACTTAATGAAAAGTCCTTTTTGGCTTTTTCAAGAGCTTTTTCAGCGGCGATTTGAGCAGCGTAAGCTGTGCCCTTCTTCGAACCACGGAAGCCATTGGCTCCAGCGGATGATGAGGTCAAGATACCGCCGTTTTTATCAGTAACACTGACAATTGTATTGTTGAAAGTAGCTTGGATATGCAATTGTCCAGCCGTAACAACACGTTTAGTTTTCTTCGCAGACTTAGCTTTAGGAGCTTTTTCAGCTTCGATTTCTGGCTCAGCTGCGACAGTAGTAGTTTTAACTTCTTCTTCTGCCATAATTCATACTCCTTTCTAAGTTTTACTTGCTGCTTTTGGTTGTGCACCACCGACCGCGATCGCCTTACCCTTACGTGTACGTGCATTCGTACGAGTACGTTGGCCGTTGACTGGTAATTTAGCCTTGTGGCGGATACCTTTATAAGAGTTGATATCCTTCAAGCGTTTAATATTATTGCTCACGAGACGACGTAGATCACCTTCAACATGATATTTCGCGGAAATAATGTCGTTGATTTTCTGTTCTTCAGCCTCGGTGAGATCTTTCACCCGAGTGGTAGGCTCGATTTTAGCCTCCGCAAGGATGGCTTTAGATGTCGTTCTGCCGATTCCGTAAACATAGGTCAATGCAATCCAGACCTGTTTGTCGGAAGGAATAACGACGCTAGCAATTCTAGCCATATATTTTAACCCTGCCTTTGCTTATTTTTAGGTTTTTTCTTGTTGATAACACGAAGTACACCTTTGCGGCGGACAATGATGTCATCAGGGGAGATTTTTTTAACACTAGCACGTACTTTCATGTGTTAAAAGATTCCTTTCTTTTATTGTCACAGTAATTAGCGTAAAAGACTACTGGGCACAGAAATGACCCATTTTAGACTTTTAATCGCTAAAATCCTCATAACACTTCGCGAAAATGTGTTATGAAAACTGTAACGGTTAATATTAATCTTTGAGACGAAAGCTGATTCTGCCCTTTGTAAGATCGTAAGGGGTTAACTCAACCTCGACTCTGTCGCCCGGCACGAGACGGATGTAATTCTTACGCATACGTCCGCTCATATGAGCAACAATAATATGGCCATTCTCGAGTTCAACCCGAAATTGGGTATTAGGCAAAGACTCAACGACTTTACCCGTGAGTTTAATCACTTCTTTTTGACTAGCCATAAATTACTCGCTCATTGTAGCACAAAATGGACTATTTGTAAATGACTTTTTAAGAGATTTTTTGATGATTTTTGGCCTATTCGGTAACCAGCTCGGCGTAGACGAATTGGCGTTGACTATAAGTGCTCTCGTTCTCGAGCCATTCGCCAGTACAAGTGATCAAAACGACGGTCTCGACATTTGGTGTTTGAAAGGCTTTAAGCATCTCAGTACTAGCTGCGCCGGTTTTTACTTCGCGGCTAACGCTCTCGACAACACGGTAGTCGAATTTCATACCATCGCCACGTTCAATTGAGACGATGTCGCCATTTTCGAGCTCTGGGAGCCTCTTAAAGATACCTGATTTGGTTGGACCACCATTGTGTCCATCAATAATGATTTTGCCACCTTCGCCCGGGCGATTAGTCTGGTTATACCAGCCGGCGTCAAAAATATTGTTTGGTGTGCCCATTTCGCCGTTTTTAAGCGTGCCTACCTGGATAATTCTAGCCTGGCTGACGTCAATTTTGCCAATAGTAAGATAGCGTGGGCTTCCTGGGGCCACCGTGTATTCTACGATCTGTTCTTCGGTGATTGGGGTTTCGTCTACGACGCCCTCAATCTCGACATGTTCCGGAAGGGCTCGCTCGGAGCCTTTTTTCTGCTCGTAGTAATCTTTTTCCCAAAGCATGACGCGAAGGAAGAATGTCAAGATTAATCCGGCGACGAGTACGCCAGCTACGATTAATGCAATTCGCCCCCAGTGCCTAGTCTTGAGATTCATTGCTGAAGTCGTCGTATGTTACCATTAGCGCGCGGGAATCCAGAGAGCGGAGGTTTTCAAGAGCGACGGTGACCACGATAAGAAGACCAGTACCAGAGATAGAGAGACCAATTGGATAGCCAATTAAAACGATGAAGATATAGTCTGTAATGAATGGCAACATAGCGATGAGGCCAAGAGCTAATGCACCAAAGAGATTGAGGCGATTAACAACTTTGCCGAGATATTTGGCCGTGGTGATGCCTGGGCGAACACCCTCAATGAAGCCACCTTGTTTTTGGAGGTTGTCGGCAATCTCGTTGGTATTAAAGATGATTGACGTGTAGAAATAGGTGAACATGATAACTAGGACGAAGTAGATTGCTGGGTAGAGGAACCATTGTGCAGTGATACCGTCTGGATACATGGTGCTGAAATTGCTGGCGGATGGCGCCGTAAAGAGTGTTGTTAAGGTCGTACCGAGGGTATTTTCTGGATTGACCGATGTAATTACCTGGCCAATAAGGGCTGGCAATGACAAGAAAGCCGTAGCGAAGATGACTGGAATAACGCCAGCGGCGATGAGCTTGATTGGTAAGATTGATTTGATGCCGCCGTAGCTAGTGTTACCGTGAACACGCTTAGCGTAGTTGATTGTAATTACCCTCTGAGCCTCGTTGAGCTTGACTAAGAAGAATATTACTACCAGCATAGCAATAGCGAAGCCGAGCGTGATCCAGAAGATAGTCGGGTTAACTGGGAGCTCAAACCAACCGAAGAGGCTAAGCGAGCCGTTTGTCGTGTCGAGCAAAGCGCCACCGAGGCTAGCAAGCGTGGTTGGAAGCTGAGAAATAATAGAGGCGAAGATAATCATAGAAATACCGTTGCCGATGCCCTGTTCGGTAATGAGCTCACCAAGCCACATCAAGATGACGGAACCGGCGGTCATAGCGGTAACAGAGAGAATCCAGTCGCCCATGGTTGGCTCAAAAGTACCAACGCCGTTTGCGACGGTAGATTGATAAAGGATAAAGATATAAGCGATAGATTGAACAATTGCTAGAGGAATAGTGAGCATGCGGGTCCACTGGTTGATCTTGCGACGACCAGTTTCACCATCTTGCGAAAGCTCTTCGAGAGACGGAATCGCTTTGGTGAGAAGCTGAATAATGATTGAGCCGGTAATGTATGGTGAAAGACCGACTAAGATAATACTGAATGAGGCAAGACCACCACCAGAGATAAGGTTAAGGAAGCTCGAGAAGTCGGATTTATTGAGCAGGTTAGCGACAGCTTCCTGGAAAGTTGATGCGTTTCCCATCGGTACTGGAATGTGGGCAAGCAGACGATAGGCCACTAGGATACCAAGAATAATGAAAACACGGCGAAGCATGTCTTTATTCTTGAGAGATTTGAAAATAGTCTTGAAATGCATGGATACCTCTACAATTTAACTGTATCTATCATATCATAGAATTTTGTTTTTTGAGGAACTTTTTTGTTTGACTTTTCTAGAAATTGCCGTATAATAGATAGCACTGGGGTAATAGCTCAGCTGATTAGAGCGCTGCCTTTGCAAGGCAGAGGTCCAGGGTTTGAATCCCTGTTACTCCACCAATCTGGGGATATAGCTCAGCTGGTTAGAGCGCGTCACTGATAATGACGAGGTCTCAGGTTCAAGTCCTGATATCCCCACCATTTTTTATGCTTCAAAAAGAAAAACCGGCCCCCATCATGCTGGTGGCATGACAGGAACCGGAATTTTGCTTAGGCTTTTGCGTCCTCCATGAGGTCGCCGTGCCGGTATTCACAACCGTCCGGCATATTGATGTCCTCGAGAGAGAGGCAGTGATAAAATGCCAATGTCCCAATCTGGGAACATCCTTTTTGGAATTCAACCTTTTTGAGGTTGACATTACCGCTAAAAGCGCAGTCGCCAATTTCGATAAGGTCGCCCTCGAAGACAATCTCCTCGAGGTTGACGTAAGAAATTGGGCCTGTGCCGCCGGTGAACTCGCAGTCACGAACATAATTTATCCCGTCTGCGAAAACCATTTTCTTGACGAGCTGCGGTTTAACGTTGACCCAGTCTTTAGCGTGATACACCGCTCCTTCGCCAGAGAAAGTCAACGTGCCGGTTTTTTCGTCGAACGTCGCCGTAATGACGCCGTCCGTCCATTGGTTACTACCTTCGTATCTAGCGAAGGAATAACCAATGTTGTACCCCAGAACGAGGCACGCTATAACCAGTGCGAAAATTGGTAAAAGTAAATGATCTCTCATGATAGTACCCTCCTTAAGTTTCCCCTCCCAAAAACTTAGGTTTGCCTAAGTAACTTGGTAAGGAACAATTTTCATCTATCTTTGATTATAGCATAAGCGTCTTAATTTGTCAATATATGCTACCCCTTATCGCCGTTTGTTGTCCTCTGTAAAATATGTTATAATAGTAATAAATTTGGTGGGAAATTTCGTTCTTTAAGGGAGGTGTTTTTATATGAAAAACCCAAAAGATTACAATAAGGCTCGCGGCGTAATGCTGCTCAAAAAGTATCTACCCGAGGTAGCGCCATTCGAAAAAATGGCGATTATTTCTTCGGCCGAAGAGTGGGAGACTATTAGAAGTCAGTTTGGCAAATTTGTCGTGCAGCGAGTGGATTTCCCAATCGGAATGTCGACGAAATGCTCGTTTGCTGGGACTAGCGGTTATCCAGATGATCTGCCCAGAGCATTAAAGATGGTTCAGGCGGAAAATCCCAACGGAGTCATTCTGGTAATGGACACGAAAGAAACTACTGTACCGAGGTACCTCTACGATGGTGGCTTTAACGCTGTTTTCTCTACTAATAAGAGCGTCACGATTGATTTTGTCGGTAAAGGTTTTGATGGAGGGGAGCTAACCAAGGGATTGGCCGTGCATGAGCACTTCGAAATTCCCTGGAAAGAGGTTCTATTTATCAGAAATCGAGCCGACATTCTCCGAATCAGTGGCACTTTTTACAGACACGTCTACACGGATAAATACGCTGAGCAGCGCAAGGCGCGGGTAGAGTTTTTGATTAAGCAGTGTGGATACGAAAAAGAACTCGTTGAGGCCCACATACCGAAAAATTTCAAACCGCTTTATAATTACCTGATAAGCGACTTTATGGAAAACATTGTCGTGCCGCTCGTAACCAAAGCACCAGAGATGTCACGGGTCGATGGCTTGAAAATTTTTGGCGTACAGGGTAATTTTGTGCGCGGAAAGGTACAGCCATTCGAAATTTTCATCCCGGATCGCTGGTAAAACATCCCTCCAACAAAAACCCACCCCATAACGGGGTGGATTTTTTGTGCTAATCTCTATTTTTAGAGTTCAGCGATTTCCTCTTCGGTTGGTTCACCTTCGGAAATTAATTCCTCTTCGGTTTCGATTGGCTTGACGCCAGTACCTACAGGAATCTTGCGACCGATGATGACGTTCTCTTTGAGGCCGTTCAAGTGGTCGACGCGACCGTTGATAGCGGCATTAATAAGAACGCGAGTCGTATCCTGGAAGGATGCAGCAGACAAGAACGAATCGGAGAAGATAGAGACTTTGGTGATACCAAGGAGCAAGTTGGTCCAGGTAGCTGGAGCCTTGCCGGCGGCTTCGAGTCTCTGGTTCTCGGTAACAGCAGCAGCTTTCGAGACGATATCGCCTGAAACGAAGCTAGAGTCACCAGGTTCGTTGATCTGTACACGAGAGAACATTTGGCGAACGAGAATCTCAAGGTGTTTCGGTGAGATTTCGTGGCCCTGAGCGGCGTAAACGTTAAGAACATCGTTCATGATGTAGCGTTCAGCAGCTTCGATACCTTTGTACTTCATGAGGTCTTGGAGGTTCAAAGAACCGGTGGTGAGACGATCACCAGCAGCGACGACGTCGCCATTCTTGACGAGAAGTTCAGCATCGCCAGGGATTTCAACGCGAACTGGAGCAGTAGCAGCAGCAACGAGCACAATACCATCTTTGACTAGTTCAACGATACCGTCGAATTTAGCCTTGATAGCAGCATCTTTGCCAGCCTTCTTGACCAAGGTAGCACCAGCTTTAACTGATTGACCATCCTTGACTTCGGCCTTGCGACCATTAAGTTCATAACGTTCAATATCGCCAGATTGTGGGGTGATTTGAACCACATAGTGGTTACCATCTTCCCAAGCTTCAACCGTACCATCGATGGTAGAGATGTAAGCTTGACCTTTCGGGCTGCGGGCTTCGAGAAGCTCTTCAACACGAGGAAGACCACGGGCGATAGCACCAGAACCTGCCACACCAGAACCGTGTTTGGTATCGAGGGTAAGCTGGGTACCTGGTTCACCAAGGGATTGAGCGGCAATCACACCGACTGGTTGGTTGGCGGCCACGAGTTCACGGGTAGACATATCAACGCCGTAAGCTTTGCGTGGGATGCCGTTAACAGCAGTGGTTGAAAGTACAGATTGAATCTTGACTGATTTGACGTTATCATCGGCGTCGATTTGAGCAGCAAGATCAGGGGTGATCAATTCGTCAGCTTCGACATAGCCTGGAACAGCTTCGGCGGCATAGCGACCGGAGATCCATGCCTTGAATGGCACGCCAGATTGTTCAGAATCTTCACGGTTAACAGTGTAACCTGGGTCTTCAGCTTCTTCGTCGGTAGTAAAGACATCTTGGGAGACGTCAACGAGACGACGGGTGAGGTAACCAGAGTCAGCGGTACGAAGAGCGGTAGACACCTGACCTTGACGTGCACCACGAGTGGCGATGAAGGATTCGAGGGTGTTAAGACCTTTCTTGTAGCTTGATTTAACTGGAAGCTCAATTTCGTTGTTGTTAATATCCACCATGATACCAATCTCGGCGGAAGCAAGCTTAATGTTAGAAATGTTACCACGAGCACCGGAGTTAACCATCACAGCGATATCGGTATCCATCTCGGCAAGTTTGCTCTGAAGGAAGTCAGAAATCTTCTTATCGATATCACGCCAGTTGGCGATAGTGAGTTTGTAACGTTCTTCTTCGGTAACAAGACCTTCGTTGAATTGTTCCTGAATGAGGGCGGTTTTGGCGTCACCTTCAGCGAGGAAGTCATCAATTTCGTCGTAGGTTGGATAATCATCCTTAGCGGTAGAGATTGAAGCGATAGTCTCATATTCGAAGGCGAGATCCTTGAGGGCGTCAGCGGTTTTAACCGTTACTTCAGCACCGTACATATCAAAGATGTCGGCCATGACCTTAGAAAGGTGTTTCTTGGTCTGGACTGAGTTATCGTATGGATAATCTTTTGGCAAGATTTCGTTGAAGATAACACGGCCAAGAGTAGTATCGCGAATCTCGCGCTTCGCAAACACGCGAATTGGGGTTTGCAAGTGGATGATTCCCTGGTCGTAAGCGAGTTCAGCTTCGTAGACTGATGAGAAGGCTTTTGGATCGCCTTGGTCAGTACCTGGCTTGTCGTAAGTAAGGTAGTAAGCACCGAGCACGACGTCCTGATAAATAGCGAGCACTGGCGCGCCATCAGCAGGTTTCAAAAGGTTCTTATCAGCAGCCATGAGTTCACGAGCCTCAGCCTGAGCAGCGTCAGAGAGTGGTAGGTGAACAGCCATCTGGTCACCATCGTAGTCGGCGTTGAAACCAGATGCTACGAGTGGATGAAGTTTGATAGCTTTACCATCGATAAGGCGTGGTTGGAAGGCCTGAACGGACAAACGGTGAAGGGATGGTGCACGGTTTAAGAGCACATATTTACCCTTAATTACCTCGTCCAAAGCATCCCAAACGACGGTTTCTTTAGCTTCGATCAAGCGAGAAGCTGAGCGGATATTGTTGGCGTGTTCGTTAGCAATGAGCCAAGAAATGACGAATGGCTTAAAGAGCTCAAGTGCCATTTGTTTTGGCAAACCACATTCGTTAAGACGAAGTTCCGGACCAACGACAATCACTGAACGACCAGAGTAGTCGACGCGTTTACCAAGAAGGTTCTGGCGGAAGCGACCCTGTTTACCTTTGAGGAGGTCGGAAAGTGATTTAAGTTTGCGACGACCGTTGCTAGAGCTGGCAGCATGAGAAGCAGAGTTGTCAATAAGAGCATCTACAGCCTCTTGGAGCATGCGCATCTCGTTGCGGCAGATAACTTCTGGAGCGTTAAGGTCGAGAAGTTTGCGCAAACGGTTGTTACGGTTGATCACGCGGCGATAAAGATCGTTAAGATCTGAGGTTGCGAAGCGACCACCAGGAAGTGCGATCATTGGACGTAGATCTGGTGGGATGACTGGGATAACAGTCAAGACAAGATCAGTTGGCTTGATACCAGCAGCCTGCATGCCTTCGAGAGTTTTAAGACGTTTTTGAATCTTTTTCTCTTTTTGGCCTTTAGCTTCTTTAGCTTCAGCGTGAAGTTTTTCGATAAGTTGGTCGAGATCGATTTCGTCGAGCATTTTCTTGATGGCGGTTGCGCCCATCTCGACAGTAATCAAATCTTCGTATTCTTCTGGAAGATTACGATATTCAACTTCAGTAATCGTGCCGCCTTTCTTGAAGGATTCGAGCATCGATTTTTTAGCTTGGTAATCACTCTCGAGTTCAGCCAATTCTTTAGTCTGAGCTTCAGCAAGAGCTTTTACATCACCATCTTTAGATTCCTTCTCGTAGCGAAGGCGGATAGCCTCACGAGCGGCGATGGTTTGGTTCTCGAGTGATTCGAGAGTTTTAGCAATTTCTTCATCTTTTGCTTCGGTGATGAGGTAAGTTGCAAAGTAGACAACTTTCTCAATGTTTTTAACAGTGATATCGAGCAAAAGACTAATCGCTGATGGGGTACCACGCATGAACCAGATGTGAGCAACTGGTGCAGCGAGGGAGATGTGACCCATGCGTTCGCGGCGGGCGATAGATTTAGTAACGAGGTTACCTTCCTTATCGACGGCAGCTTCACGAGAGCGCACACCTTTTAGTTTTGAATCATGTGGATTGATATCTTTGGTTGGACCGAAGATACGTTCGCAGAAGAGACCATCACGTTCCGGTTTTTGGGTACGGTAGTTAATGGTTTCTGGCTTTGTAACTTCGCCATAGCTCCAGTTTAAGATGTCGTCCGCATTGGCCACTGTTAGACGGATTGAATCAAAGTCAGAGGCACTGATAAAATTATCCATCCAAGCCATATTAGAACTCCTCTCCGAGGTCGACTGTACCATCGTCCTCTTCTTCTATTATTTCCATGCCTTCATCTTCCAGAGCAGCCTCTTCCTCGGCATCGAGGTCGACGATTTCTGGTTCGGCATCCTTCTTGTGTTGATCGTAAATCGATTGATCATCTTTGGTACGCTCAATCTCGCGTGAGGTCTTTTCAATTACGTCGCCAGCATCAGCGGCTTCGCCGTGATCGAGGAGGTCAACCTTAAGGCCAAGACCTTGAAGTTCCTTAACCAAGACGTTGAAACCTTCTGGAAGCTTTGGACCTTCGATTGGTTCACGTTTGATGATTGATTCGTATGCTTTAGCGCGGCCGTAAACATCATCAGATTTGATGGTGAGCATTTCCTGAAGCGTGGTAGCAGCACCATAAGCCTCAAGAGCCCACACCTCCATTTCACCGAAGCGCTGACCACCGTTCTGGGCTTTACCACCGAGTGGCTGTTGGGTAACCATGGTGTAAGGACCGGTTGAACGAGCGTGGATCTTGTCTTCGACCATGTGGTGAAGTTTGAGCATGTGCATCACACCGACTGAGGTGCGTTCTTCGAATGGTTCACCGGTGAGACCGTCGAAGAGTTGGACGCGACCATCACGATCAAATCCAGCTTTTTCGAGCTCATCGCTGATTTTTTCATCTGGGACACCGTTAAAGGATGGGGTTGCGACCTTGTAACCAAGAGCGCGAGCAGCCATACCAAGGTGAGTTTCAAAGAGCTGACCGAGGTTCATACGGGAAGGCACACCCATTGGTGAAAGCACTACATCGATTGGAGTACCATCAGCCATGAATGGCATATCTTCTACTGGGAGAACGCGGGAGACCACACCTTTGTTACCGTGGCGACCTGCAAGCTTATCACCGACGCCGATTTTGCGCATTTCAGCGACGAAGATCTTGATTTGCATGAGGACACCGGCTTTGAGTTCGTGGCCTTGTTCACGAGTGTAAACGCGGACGTCGACAACTTTACCAGTAGATGAACCGTTCATACGAACTGAAGTATCGCGGACGTCTTTGGCTTTTTCACCGAAGATAGCACGGAGGAGGCGCTCCTCTGAGCTAAGTTCCTGTTCACCCTTTGGCGTAATTTTACCAACGAGGATATCACCAGGAGCAACTTCGGAACCAACTGTAACGATACCGTCTTCGCCAAGGTGGCGGAGAGAGTGTTCAGAAACGTTTGGAATATCACGAGTAACTTGTTCTGGACCAAGTTTGGTTTCGCGGACTTCGACGTCGAAGTCTTTGATGTTGATAGAAGTCAAAGTATCATCTTCGACTAGGCGGTTAGAAATGACGATAGCATCATCCATGTTGTAACCACGCCATGGCATGAAGGCAACGAGAAGGTCGCGGCCAAGAGCGAGTTCATTATCATTGATAGATGCACCCTCGATGATGACGTCGCCTTTTTTGACCTTTTGACCACGAGCTACGCGGCAGTGTTGGTTGTAACAGCGGTCATCATTGGTCTTTTCGAAGTGAACGAGTTTGTATTCTTTGTCACCACCTTTATCGTAAGCAACAATAACAGATTCGCCGTCGGCTTTCTTCACGACACCGGCGCCTTCGGCAAAGACGACCTGTGAAGTGTTCTTAGCGACTTCACGCTCAATACCAGTACCAACGATTGGGTTATCGGTCTTGAGTAGTGGGACTGCCTGTTTCTGCATGGCGCAGGCCATGAGAGAGCGGTCAACACGGTTTTTCTCAACGAATGGAATCAAGCTGGCTGATACACCAAGAATTTCCTTGTGGGCAGCATCGATATGAGTAACGTTCTTTGACTCGACCTGGGCTGGCGCGCCGTGGACACGAGCAGAGACCCATTCCTCAACGAATTTACCATCTTTATTCAATTTAACAGATGCGTCAGCGATAATCATATCGTTTTCAGCAGCAGCATCAACGTAGACTACTTCATCAGTAACTTTGCCGTTTTTAACGACGCGGTATGGCGCTTCGATGAAGCCATATTCGTTAATGCGAGCATAAGTTGCAAGGTTAAGCACGAGACCGACGTTACCACCTTCTGGGGTTTCAACGGTACAGATGCGGCCGTAGTGGGTTGGGTGGGCGTCACGGACATCGAAGCCGGCACGTTCACGAGTCAAACCACCAGGACCCATCGAACTTAGACGACGTTTGTGTGCAAGTTCAGAGAATGGGTTGGTTTCATCCATCAACTGGCTGAGCTGTGAGCTAGCGAAGAACTCTTTAACAGCGGCCACGACTGGGCGAGAGTTAAGGAGTTGGGATGGAGTAACTTCTTCTGGGTTAGCCATCGACATACGGTCGAGGATGTTGCGCTGCAAGCGGAGCATACCAAGACGGAATTGGCGTTGGACCAACTCGCCAACGAGTTTGACGCGGCGGTTAGCCAAGGAGTCGATATCGTCGGCTGGTTCTTGCGTATTATTGAGACGGATAATCTCAGCTACGATAGCAATGAGGTCTTCCATCTGCAAAGTACGGAATTTTGGTTCGTTTGGCGTATCAAAGCCAAGGCGGCTGTTAATCTTGAAACGACCAACGTTTGAATAATCATAGCGTTTTGGATCGAAGAAAGTGCGCTCAATCATTGATTTAGCGTTTTCGACTGTGGCGAGATCACCTGGGCGAAGACGGCGGTAAACCTCGAGCAAGGCCTCACCTTGAGTAGAGGTGGTGTCTTTTTCGAAAGTCGAATCAATGTAATTGATTTCGCCAGTATCGACCTGTTCGAATTTGCTCTTGATTTCGGATTTAGTCATACCAAGAGCGCGCATGAAGGTTGTGACTGGCACCTTGCGGCGGCGGTCAATCTTGACGTTGATTGAACCGTTTGCAGCGGTCTCAAACTCGAGCCAAGCACCACGGCCAGGAATCACCTTAGCACCGTAGTAATTGCGAAGACCAATGTGGTCAGCAGTAAAGAAAACACCAGCTGAACGAATCAACTGAGAAACGATAACACGTTCGGTACCGTTAATAATGAAGGTAGCACGATCGGTCATCCAAGGATAGTCACCAAAGTAGATGTCTTGCTCTTTTTTGGTGCCGGTTACCTTGTTTTCTAGCTCAACCAAGACATGAAGCGGAGCCTCGTAGGTTGCGAGGTTGTATTTGGCGTCACGTTCGGTTTGCTTCGGCTCTTTAAAATAATAATCTTTAAAACGGAGAGAGAGTTTTTGACCGGTGTAATCGTCGATTGGATTAAGCTCGGTAAAAATCTCGCGGAGTCCGTTTTTGACAAAGTCTTCCCAAGAGTCCTTTTGATGTGCAATCAAATCAGGAATTGGGAGTGCTTGGTCACCTTCGGTGAAAAACATACGTTCACCGTTTTTCGGTTTAGTACTCACTAGATACCCTTCTTGTTTTTAGTTTAATAATCTTTTTTGACCTCTGTTACTTAGATGAACAAAGATCTCAGCGCCGAAGATTACTGACATACTTTCATCGCCCGAATTGCCAGTTCGAACGACAACCAAAAATATGTCACACTACTTCTTGAAACTAGTTTACTCCTTTCTTTGAGTTTTGACAAGGGTTTTTGCCCAAAAAACCACCTAAAAAGGTGGGTTTTTAGACATAGATAAACTCTCAACAAATTGTAAGTTAACTCGCAGTTAGTTAGCTTATGTTTATTTTATCCTAATTTGGAGGCTCGGTCAAGGACTTTTTTAAAGTTTTTTCAACAAAAAAATCAGGGCCTTTTTGACCCTGATTTTGTTTCTTAATTAGATGTCGAGATCATCGAGATCGGCGAGCTCAGCGCGAGTTTTTTCGGCGAGAGCGGAAGATTCTTCAGCTTCTTCAACGGTGTCGTCTTCGACGATATCATCAGCTTCAGCGGCTGGGGCTTCTGCAGCTTCTTCGACTGGTTTTTCGGCTTTAGCAGCTGGCTTAGCAGCGCCTTCTTCGTCAGTGTTCACGATCTTAAGATTATAACGGGCATCGTTCTTGGTACCAAGAGCGCGAAGCAAAGTACGAAGTGACTGAGCAGTAGCGCCACGCTTGCCAATTACACGACCAATATCCTCTGGATCAACAGTGAGCGATAGCAAAACACCTTTCTCATCGATAATGCGGTCAACGGAAACTTTGTCAGGATTATTGACTAGGGTCTTTACGATGTATTCTACGAATTGTTGGTCAATGGTTGCCATTTAGGTATCTCCAAATTTTTAAATTATATGGTCTTATTATAACATAAACGCTAAATTGCAAACAAAAAACCGGGCGTTGTCCGCCCGGTTCCATGTTAGATTCTAACGAATCTCGGTTCACGTTTTTCAAAGACCGCAACCTCATTAAAACCAGCTTCTTTTGCCATTTGGTAGGCTACGTCAAAGTCTCCCGCCAAATGGTCCACACAGTGAGCATCAGAGCCAATCGTGATAATCCGGCCACCCAGCTCGCGGTATCTCGCGAGAATTTCTTTGTTCGGATGCGGGCTGGCGAGCCCATAACGAATACCAGAGGTATTAATCTCGATTCCTTTACCTTTCTTAATAAGGGTAGCGAGGATTTGGTCGAGCACATTCTTAAACTCTGTGTAGTCAATAATTTTGCTGGCGTAACCACCGTAGCGCACTACATAGTCCAAGTGGCCATAAACATCGAATTCATCGTCACACATTCTGATGTTCTCTAGAACTTCCTCGAAATACCGTGTATACGCCTGATTTCTGGTATACCCGGCGAAGAAACTCGGGTCCATCGACATGTCTTTGCCACAAGTAATGTGTGACGAGCCAATAATGAAATCGAACTCCCGATGTTCTTTCACCATATCTTTAATCTGCTTCTCGACTTCTGGCCGCAAACCAATTTCGATACCGAAATGGGTCGCTAAATCCACCCCGGCGGTTTGGCCAAGATAACTAAGATAACAGCGGTCTATGTCTAGGGTTTGGAGCCTAGATTTTACACCGTCATAGATATCGTAATGGTCTGTGAACGTAATCTCGTCTACCCCCCTTTCGGCTGCCACCGCAAGGTATTCCTCGATCATAGATTTGCCATCATGGCTACTACTCGTGTGTGCGTGCGAATCTTTGAAATGCTTTGGTTCTCTATCCATGATTATTCCCCCTTTCGGAACCAACTGCAGATAGTATATCATATTAGACAAAAAAATAACCCCTTATGGCAGGGGTTATTTTTATCCTTGAATTAGGCTTCGGCTGGAGTTTCTTCAGCTGGAGCTTCGGCAGGAGCAGCTTCTTCGGCTGGGGCTTCTGCTGGAGCTTCCTCGACTGGAGCCTCAACTGGGGCTTCTTCAGCAACTGGAGCTTCTTCAACTGGCTCTTCTTTTGGTTGGTTCTTGCGAAGCTTGTCTTGGTGTTTGCCTTTGGCAGACTTCTGAGGAGCTTCTTTGTACCAATCTGGAAGTTTGACGCCGTTCTTCTTAAAGACGAAGGCGACACGAGAAGATGGTTTAGCACCATTTTTAAGGTAGAATTCGACCTTTTCAGAGTCTAAGACGACCTTTTTGGTTGCTGGGTTGTAATTGCCGACCTCAGCAACGACACGACCTGAAAGAGGGTGACGCTGCGCTTCTTGGACGACTATCCTGTACATCGGAAGATGTGCACGGCCATTACGTTGCATGCGAATCGCGAGCATTGGATTTTCTCCTTAAAATTAATAACTTTTGTATTATACACTATTTCTTTAAAAAAATAAAGCCCCAGGCTGGCTGCCTAGGGCTAAGATGTCAGATTTTCCAAAATGGAATAATCTCGCCCGCTTCGCGGGTCTTTTTTATCGTCTCGACGTGCCGTTTTCTAGCGTGCAGGACTACCCACTCAAGAGTAAGCTCCTGCTCGAGATATTTTGAGAATACTCTATTGAATCTCTCTACTTTATCTCGAATCATCTTATATAGACGATCCTTTTCCGCTATTGCGGCCCTGCGGCCCTCTAGACCGTAGCTTTGCCTCATCCTTCGTTCGGCCGGTTCTGGACCAGTCAGCCCATTAAGGATGTGGTTGTAGCGCACCCCGGCGTCGAGGATATCTATCAGTAATCTGTAATACTGACGCCTTTCCTCTTTGTCGAGATTTGCAAGCGGCAACCGTGTCGGGTCGGAGACCACCTTCTTGATTTTCCTTGGAGCGGAAAGTTTTTCCCCCACCTCCAAGTCATCATCGATTTCTCCGGATGGAATCACATCATAGATATGATCCCCGTCAAACTCCTTTTTAAAGTCGACTTCCCGATCAATACCGTCGTTCCATTTGCATGCCATAAAAACCACCTCCCTTCAGTTTCCTGAGCCATGACATACTCCTTTAATTATAGCACGTTTTAGCGCTTATGTCAATCTGGGAGGCGGTTTTATCTCTGTTGATTTTGTCTATTCGGTTTTTTTGGTGAAGTACGCCCAAACGTTATTTGCGTGATCGTCGATTCTGGCATACCTTTTAAAGTTAGCATTCTCACTGCTCCACGTCGTACCATCACCACCTTTTAGTTGCGGCGTATTATAGAATACCTCATTGGAGCTCGTGATTTTGTCGAGATCAAATGGATTCTCCGTCACGTAAATAGTCTTTAGGCTCGTGCAACCCTTAAACATCGCACTTATATCAGTAACGTTTTTAGCATTTACCACTGAAAAATCTATCTCTTCCAAGGAGGTGAGTCCAGAGAATAGCTGATTGATTCTCGTGACCCCGGAAAGGTCCCATCCGGCCAGACTGATATATTTTGTGTTTAATGAATTAGTAAATAGGACTGACAGAACGGTTGG
The DNA here is from genome assembly GCA_017519305.1 of Candidatus Saccharimonadota bacterium. Classification (GTDB taxonomy): domain Bacteria; phylum Patescibacteriota; class Saccharimonadia; order Saccharimonadales; family Saccharimonadaceae; genus Nanosyncoccus. The sequence goes on along the minus strand of JAFWSN010000001.1, from coordinate 156,870 downwards.
CCCCCCGGCTGTACTAAAAGTACTAAGATCGATTCTCTCTAGACCAGTAGAGTTAAACATGCCAGTGAAGCCGTCACCGGTAACCGATTGCGTCTCGATCTGGGATAGGTCGATTTCGCTAAGCGAATTCGTTCCGCTAAACATATACTTCATGCTTGTTGCTTTGCTAGTATCAAAACCAGCACCGAACACCACACGCTCAAGGCTAATGGCCGATGAGAACATGTTGTCCGTTGTTACTAGGCTCTCTGTTTTCCACGTCGACAGGTCAATTGTTGTCAGTTTGGTAGAATTGCGGAACAACCCCTCCATAGATGTAGTATTGCTGACGTCTAGATACTGGAATATATCCGTTGTTTCTAGCACCGAGAAGAAGGCGAACATATTTTTCATATTGACTGGAGCAATGATTTTGCTGGCTTTTGTATAATAATATCCTTTATCGTCGACTTGCCAAGCATAGAGCGGCGTCTGAGAATTAGATGACGATATGTCTCTGCACCTACTACTCGGACAATTATCTGGCAATGTCGCCGAACGAGTAATTGACTTTAGGATGCCCGAGGAAAAGGCAGTCGTGAAGTCTGAAGCGTATTCTATGGTGGCGGTTCTCAGCGTTAGGTAGCCAGGCGTGCCGCCGTCCGGATTATCAATGCGGGCATACAAACTATCCTCATGCGCATCGGTCGCAAATGCCGTGCCTTCGCCACCAACCAGATTGGTCGTAGCAAAGAACATACGAGCATCATTTGTGACGCTTTCCGTGGAGAATGATTCGTCAACATAAATTGTCGTTAGCACCGATTCGCCGTAGCTATGCTCGAACATGCTAGACATATTCGTGACGTTTGAAGTATCAAAGCCGGCCAGGTCAACTTCTACGAGAGATGGCAGCCAGCCGAACAGGCCAGAAAGATTCGTTATTTTGCTCTCGCCCCAACCGCTCATATTGACGGTCGTCAAATCATTCATGCCACTAAATATACCGCTGATAGTCTCAACGTTACTGACATCCCAACTGGAGAGGTCTAGGCTAGTGATGCCAGAATAGCTAAACATACCGCCGAGGCTCGTCGCCGAAGAGGTATCGATCTGGGAAGCATCAAAGGAGCTTAAGCTAGTGCACCAGGCCAAGAATCCATTCATATAAACCGCATTTTCGGTCGTAAAGCTGCCGCCAAGAGTGAGGCTCGTCAACGATCTGTCTTGGTCAAACATAGTATTCATATTAGTAACATTGCTTGTGTCGAGCATGCTAAGATTCAAGCTGGTGAGTTTCGTGAGGGCCCTAAAGGCGCTATCCATAGTTTGCACTTCGGAAGCATCAAAGCCAGACATATCAATTGATGTTAGTGCAGTATTTGGATTATCACTGTCGAAGTAGAATAAGTCGCTAGAATTTACCGGTAAGAACACCTTTGCGCCTGTCGTGTAGTAATAGAATGCGTCACGCGTGCGGAAACCAATAATCTCATGATCCGAATCGTCTGATTCCATAGAGATACAGGTCGTTTGAGAACAGCTTGGCGCGGTGTCGCTACGACTAAATGAAGTAGGGTAAGATGTACCATCATAGCTTAGCGCTTGATAAGCTTCGGCGATAGCGCCCGCTCTTAGTCTGGCGTTTGCCTCAAGGTCCTTGTACCAAGCATAAATCGTGCCAGACTCGGCCGTCATAGACTCTGTTACTGGGAAATTATTTTCGTTAGAAGTAGACCAATTCACGAACTTTTTACCCTGCGGCGGGGTGACCGTTGGGAAGGCGCCGTATGTGGTGCCAGGGATATAGTTGTATGAATTATAAGAAGCAGAACCTTCTCCAGCATCAAACGTGACCGTGTCTGGATTTTTTAGCGTAAACCAGCCAGGTTGATCATGGATTGGATCATCGACCCTTGCATAGACATTAGTCCAGACGCTTGAGTCATTTCCAGACCAAATCGTACCGTTGCCGCCAACAAGGTTGGTTGACATAGTAGAGAAAAGTAAATCGTTTCTCTCTAACCCAGAGAAGTCAGAATTATCATCAACATAAATAGTGGTCAGGCTGGAGTTTTGAGAGAACATCCCGGCCGTGCCATTGAGGTCTAAGATTGAACGAGTAATTATCCAACCGCTAAAATCGACGGTAGTGAGATTCATCGCATTATGAAGTAAACTACCGAAGTTCTTTACGCCATCAACGTCAAACGTGCTTAAATCAAGCGTGGTCACGCCAGAATCCCTAAACATACTATTCATATTGGTGAGCGCCGGTGTCGTGAATTTCGAGAGGTCAATGGTACTGAGTGACGACGTGCCCCTAAACATGCCTGCCATCGACTGTACCTTGGACGTGTCAACGTTGTTACCAAAAGTAACCTGCTGGAGATTTGAGCAACCATTAAACATGTTGGCCATCGTTGTTACGCTACTAAGATCAAAAGAGGAAAGATCTATCGATGTTAATCGGCTACTTTCTCCTGCCTCCGATGCGTCAAAGGCGAACATCTTAGACATATTCTTTACCTTCCCGGTATTGAATTTGGTGCCGAAATCAATCGAGGAAATAGTAGAGTTGGAGAACATCTCCGTCATAGTCGTTACTTTTGCAGTGTTGAAATCACCGAAGTTTACGCTCGTAACTTTGGATTCTGCAAACATATAAGACATATCAGTGGTATCAGTCGTCTTGAAGCCGGACAAATCAATATTGGCAATCTCTGCGCCACCAAACATATTCCTGGCGTTCGTGATTGAAGGGGTCACCTCGCTCCACCAATATGCATTTTCGCCGTCTTTCCAGATATAAGTCGGAGTATTGCCGCCAGTTCTGATATCGACTTCGCTGTCGATCTCGTCGAAGTTTGGCGTGCCGTTATATTTGCCAAAATTCGTGGCGCCATTCAAAGTCGCACTAATCTTGATATTGACAGAGCCGTTAGAATTACTGATGGTCGACGCCTTTCGTTCCCAAATTAGATAGAAATAAAGGGTGGTTTCTTCCGACTCAGCGGTAAATTCATCGCCAAAATTGTAATCATCATACCACTCGTCGTCCTCGTCGTAAGCTTCCCAATAATCAGGAAGATAACCATCCATGGTATAACCACTGGATGGAATAATAATAGTGGCCTCGTATGGTACAACAATGTCAGCCATCTCGCCCTCAGCTTCTTCGTAGTCTGGGTCGAAAACAATGGTCGTGGTGTTGCGTTCGTAACAATAATTGACCGTTACGTTATCGTTTTCTAGAGTAATGGTCTGCGCTTCTGGAGTTTTGAAACCGGTATAAGTTTTGACTGCTGGGTTAAGTTCGTCGCCAGTGTGGCCGGTAAGTGATTCATATTCATCCGGCATCGAACCATATGAGCCATCGATGGCCTGTTTGTAGTGGTTGACCGTGACTGTATATTCTACTGGTTCGTCCGGCTCGTCTGGAGTATCTGGCTGGCTCGGGTTATCTGGAGTGCTTGGATTATCTGGGGTACCCGAATTATCTGGAGTACTTGGATTAGTAGAAGAGTTATTGGAGTTATTTTGGCTACCAGAATAAATGCCGGAATAATTAGCGCCAGAGCTGGAGTTATCTTCCGAGGTTGGAGTGGAGCTATTCGCGCTCGTTTTAGGCACTGGAACATTATCCTCGACACTGATCTCGTCGCTGCTGGCCGGAGTGTTGACTGGGCGGTTAATCTTCACAAGCGAGAAAATTAAAAACGGGATTACAACAACTGCAGCAACAAAGAATTTCCAGCTGGCTTTTTCACCCGGTTTACCATGCTGCTTATACATCATAAACAAGGCTAAAAACAATAATAAGAACGCGAAACCCCAGCGCAAGAATCCCAAAAAAGAATCCAAGCTAACCAAGACTACTTGATAATCTTGCATTTTATAACTCCACTTACTTAGTAAAATTATACGTTAGCAAAATTCAAAAAACAATAGCATTTTAAAAACTTAGAAGCCCCCAACCCATAGGGGGGCTGGGGGTAATGGTAATTGGGTTGTTGGCCTGCCAGCCAACAACCCTCATGGGTTAATCAATCGGCCAAGGGATACTCTTCGATAAGGCTCGAAGATGAACCATAGTGAATTGGAATATATATTTGGTGTTGGTTTTGGCAGTAATGGCCGATGATTTTGTTAGGTTCGCGATTAGGGTGAATCTGTTGTCGAAAAATTTGGGAGGGAACCCTGTTTTTCTATATGATATAGCACCTCAATCGTGAGGCAATTATACTACTTTTTGTGGTTTTTGCAAGACTTTACTATTTTGTGGCTTTTTCAGCAGCTTTATAACTTTTAACGCCCTCTTTAGCGGCGGCGGTCTGAGCCTCTTGCTTAGAATGGCCGTTCCCTACGCCCTTCAATTCGTCGCCAACATAAACACCAACAGTAAAGTTCTTGTCGTGGTCTGGGCCTTCTTCTTTGAGTGTACGGTAGACCGGAGTAACACCGGCATTTTTCTGGGCCAATTCTTGGAAGTATGATTTTGGATCGCGCCAAGACTCATCTTCAAGAATTTCGTCAATTTTATTCAAAATATGTTTATAAATGAAATCTTTGGCAGCTTCATAACCTTGATCCAAGTAAATCGCGCCGATTACAGCCTCAAAGCAGTCCGCAAGAATCACATCGTGGGCACGCTCTGAACCGTGTTTTTCCCCTTTAGAAAGACGGACGAGTGGCTCGTAGCCAAGTTCTTTGCCGGCAGCACCGATTGATTCGGTACGCACAAGGGCGGCGCGCCAAGAAGTCATGATACCCTCAGGTTCGTTGTAGTTGCGATACAAGAAATCTGAAGATACCATTTCGAGAATGGCGTCGCCAAGGAATTCTAGGCGTTCGTTGTGGTCATGCACGCTAGCTTTGTGCTCGTTTACATAGCTACGGTGCGTTAAGGCGGTAACTAATAGCTCAATGTCATTAAAAGCGAAGCCGAGCTTGGCCTTCGCAAATTCTTGATATGGTGTCGTGTCCATTTTGCCTCCTATTTTTCTACTGGTTTTACTTAAAATCGCCGGAGCGAATCTTCTTCTTTGCGATAAGCATCAATTTTTCGATGTCTTCATATTCGATGGCATCAATGGCGTCTGCAAATTTAAACCATTGAATGCCCTTCATCCATTTTTCTTTCATTGGCATTTCGTTTTTGTCGAGTGCCTGTACAAGATAGACTTGAGTAGTCATAAGGACGAGTTTCTCGAGACGGCGATATTTGAAATGGATTTTGCCGAGCCAAGAAAGAATGGAAACGTTTTTGAGGCCGGTTTCTTCTTCGATCTCGCGACGTGCGGTCATTTTAGCGGTTTCACCCGGTTCGATGTGACCTTTTGGAATAGTCCAGCGCTCTTTGGAGTCCTGGATTAGGAGAATTTCGATATCTTTTTGATCTTCGGAGAGACGGAAAATAATGCCGCCCGAGGTCGGCTCACGCACAATTTCCTGGATGGCCGGTTTCTTACGAAAAACGGCTGATTTTAGTTTAGCAAGGGGTGATTCCTTGATAGTCTCAGTCGGCAAAGCCTCTGGGACTTTAAGCGTTCTCCTCGCTGTCGGTTCCGTCGACTGTTTGACTTCTTGATTCATGTTTTCCTTCCGACGCCTCTTCTTGGTCCAGATGGAGTGCCTTAAAGGCGGTGCCTAGCACACCGTTAATAAACTTAGAAGAATTGTCTGAGCCGAAGGCTTTAGCAAGCTCCACGGCTTCGTTGATGGCAACTTTCGGTGGGATAGAGTCGCGGCACTCAGAAAGTTCGTAGAGGCCGATGCGAAGAACGTTGCGATCGATTGCTGAAATTGATGAAATAGGCCATTCTGGGGCCATTGGCTGCAAAGCTTCGTCGAGCTCATTCATATGCTCAACTACGCCGTGTGCTAATTTATACACAAATTCGGTATCACCGAGAGCCTTTTCATAAGGCTCGATATTCTTGGCAATGACAGTATCCAAATCGACTTCTTGGTCGCCCGCCAGAGTCCTAAGTTCGAATTCATACAAACCTTGTAATACGATTACTCTACCTAAATGTCGATTACTAGCCATAATATTCCTATAAATTACTTAGATTTTTTAGTGGTTTTTTTAGTTTCTGCTTTTTTGGCAGCTTTAACGGTTTTGACCTTAAGATTTGGGGTCTTTTTAGCGGTCTCAAAAGCTTTGACTGGAGACTTTGCGTTTACGGCACGAGCCAATTTAAGGCGAAGGTGCGAGCGGCGAAGACCAGTTTTTCTTGGACTGCTTTGCTTTTTAGGTTCAGGCATTTAAATGCTCCTTAATGTTGTTATAAATAGATAATTTAAACTATTCTACCACTATTTGCAATTTGTTGCAAGGCCACTAATTCCCTAGTATGCCCGGCCAGAGCGAACGCACAGTGGCATTTGTAGCATAGAGGGTGGCGGTGGTTCGGATACTGGTAAAAATGTAGCTTGTCGTTGTATCACTTCCAATAATAAAGGAATCTGGGAGGGTGAGAGTAGTGAGGGCTTTCATGTTATAGAACATACTGTTCATACTTGTTACGCTGGAGGTGTTGAAGGAATCTGGGAGGGTGAGAGTAGTGAGCTTGGACATACCGGAGAACATATAGCCCATACTTGTTACGTTGGAGGTGTTGAATGAGTCTGGGAGAGTGAGAGTAGTGAGGGAGGACATGTTAGAGAACATACTGTTCATATTTGTTACGCTGGAGGTGTTGAATGAATCTGGGAGAGTGAGAGTAGTGAGGGCTCTCGTGTTAGAGAACATACCGCTCATACTTGTTACGCTGGAGGTGTTGAAGGAATCTGGGAGGGTGAGGGTGGTGAGGGAGGTCATGTCGCAGAACATACTATCCATACTTGTTACGCTGGAGGTGTTGAAGGAATCTGGGAGAGTGAGAGTAGTGAGGGAGGACATACCGGAGAACATACCGCCCATATTTGTTACGTTGGAGGTGTTGAAGGAATCTGGGAGAGTGAGAGAAACAAGACTGGTTGAGCCGCCGAACATATAACTCATATCGGTTACATTGGAAGTATTGAAAGAGTCCGGAAGAGTAACTTCTTCAACCTCCAGACCTTCAAACATGTGCGCCATGGTCGTTACGTTTGAGGTGTCAAAGGATCTTGGAAGGGTAAAGGAGGTGGCATGCAAGCCACTGAACATAGATTCCATATCGGTTACATTGGAAGTATTGAAAGAGTCCGGAAGAGTAACTTCTTCAACCTCCAGACCTTCAAACATGTGCGCCATGGTCGTTACGTTTGAGGTGTCAAAAGTGTCCGGAAGAGTTAACGATACAGAATTGTGAACGTTCCAAAACATGTAAGACATGTCGGTCACATTTGAAGTATCAAAGGAGTCTGGAAGGACAAGAGGTTCATATACTGCATTTGAATCGGCGAACATATAAGACATATTAGTTACATTTGCAGTATTAATAGCGGGGATAGAGAGAGGAATGAGATCCGTATAATAGAACATATAGCTCATATCGGTTGTACTGGAAGTGTCAACATATTCTAGGAAAGATACGGAGAAAAGATCTCCTGTCCCCGAAAACATATAACTCATATCTGGATTACCTTTAATGGTACTAGCATCGGAATAAACAAATATTGCACCATCTTTTATTTCATCGCCAGTCACATCGATAGCGTCATTATCATACCAAGCATAAACCTTAATTGGTGAATCTGGGGCAGAGATGATGTTTGCTGTATCTTCCGTATCAAAATCTGCTGGCAAGGCATCGGCCATTTCAATAGCAAAAATATTCCAGTCAAAAAAGTCATCAGGAATATTCTCTCCGTGAACTATCTTTTTTATTTTTTTATTAAAATTTAACCCGGTATCTAGCATAGCATAAGGAAGCACTTCCCATTGTGCCCAAAGAGACACCGTAGCCCCCTGCGTAGTAGCAAATTGCCCAGCACTCGAACCATCCTCAATCAAGTCGCCAGAGTTTCCCCATTTCCAACCCGTAAAACGATATCCTTCACGAGCAAAAGTATTTAGCGGTAGCGGAGTATCATCTCCGTAGCTAATAGAAGATATATCGTCCATACTACCGGTGGCGTCGTCGGCGCCTTTCACAAAATGAATCGTATATTGATTCCCTGTCCAAACTGCACTACAAGTTACTCGTGGAGTATCATAATTCCAGTTAACAATGATCTCGCCTGGGCTGAATATTGTGCCTGGTGCCACGTCGCATTCCCATCCAGTCTGAGTGTAGCCAGGTCTAGAGAAAATACCTCCATTTTCGCGGCTCGGCATAGTAACGGATTGATTATAAGCCAATTGCTTATCCTGTACCGTACCAGATGCATCGGTGACTCCTTCACCACGGGAGAAAGAAATCACAATTTGATGTGGAATATAGACTGGTGAAAGCTGAATCGTATCACCGTCCACGGCAGTAAGGTTTACAACCCTGCCGCCACTAAGATAATTATTGTAGCCGTCAGTCCAGCCACCCGGATCGTAGCCGGTTTTAGCGGTATTTTGTGGAAGCCTTATAAAAGTATCGTAAACAGCGTCCAAGTTAGTATCTGCGGCCCCATCGCCATCCGTATCTACGGCTATAGTATACTGGATTGGCGAGAAAGTTGGATGAATCGTAGCGTCGTCGGCAATTGGCGCGGCTGGATCAAAGTCGTTCCCCACTTCATCTTTCCACCCAGAGAATTTGTATCCGGTACTGGCGGTCGGGTCGTCGAGCGCCAAAGTGTCGCCGTAAGAGATTACCGTGTAGCCATCTTGCCCCTCAATAACAATGGCAAGAATGTTCTTAAGATTGGCATCGGCACAAAATTCGAAAGCAAAGCTACGGCTTACGGCGTGCGCTGTTGAAACTCCAGCAAGGGTGCCAACAAAGATAAGAGCAGCGACTTTAGTCTTGTTACTTAGTTTGCTCCTAAATAAACCAATCGCCAAGAGAATAATACCAATAGCCGTAGTAGTTGGAAGAATTAAATCGGCTTTAGACCTAGCATCATTAGTCCCGACGCCAGTATCTGGTACAACGGCATCATCGTCGCCAGTGTCCGGGACCACTATATCGTCTTCCTCTTCATAGTCGATAATAAATTCAATATCTAAGTTTTGAACGCGATCAGTGATTTCTGCAACGACATCAGTATAAACAATCTCTACTTCTAAAGCTAGGTCGCTGCCAGCAGCAATTTCTTCGCCCGCGTGAGTAGAATAGTTGTAGGTAAGATGCGTGTTGGTATTATTGTCTGTAATAGAATTGATAGTATAAGATTTGTCGCCAATATTACTAATCGTAACTAAATAAGTAACGCTGTCGTTCAGCCGATGGAAAGTGGCTTAAGAGTTTATTTCGGCGTCTTCGAAGCTGACAATAGTAGCATCAACGTCGGTCGACTTAGCAGCAATACTGGCGTCAGTAATTTTAAACGGTCCGGTTGCGGCGCTAACTGTATTAAGAGTAATCAATGAAAACGTCAGGAACGAAACACCAAGCAATACCAGAGCATGGTTTATGACACTACCTATGCCACGCTTTTTCTGCGCAGTCCAACACATTCCCTTCATGCTTTTATTTTAGCATAAACAAATTGTGCTTTGCAACAAAAAATCACAAAATAGTTATTTTTAGAGACTAAAAGAAACAGTTTATAAAACCATTGCACTATAATATGTATTTACGCATTATAGAAGATGTCTCTAAAAATAATCTATTTGTGATTTTTAATTATGCGACAACGTTAACGAGTTTAGCTTGTTTAACAAAGATAACTTTCTTTGGCTCATCACTGACAAATTTCTTAACTTTTTCGTCAGCAAGAGCAAGGGATTTAATTTTTTCTTCGTCTTCCAAATCTTCAAGAGCGACAGAAAGTTTAGCACGAAGCTTGCCGTTAACTTGGACAACTATCTCAACGGTGTCTTCGACAAGATAATTATTATCCCAAACTGGCCACTCATCATCGTTTGCACCGATCTTTTCCAAAATCTCGCAGGCGAGATGTGGAGCAAATGGTTTGAGTAACTTAGCCAAAGTTTCGACATCGGCCGGCTCAACACCAACTTTATAAAGCTCGTTCACGTATTCCATTAAGGCAGCGACGGCAGTGTTGAAGCTACAACGATGAATGTCGTCGGTGACACGCTTGATGGTTTTGTTGCGGAGTACAATGTTAGCATCTTTCTCGGCTTTTGCCGGTTCGCCAAAGGCGAGGCTCCAGGAACGACCGAGGAAGCGATAAACGCCGCCTACCGAGCGTGGGTCCCAGGCAGCATCAAGCTCGACTGGACCAATAAACATTTCGTAAGTACGGAGTGTGTCGGCGCCGTAGCCATCATTAATCACGTCGAGCGGATCAATCACGTTGCCCTTACTCTTGGACATTTTCTTGCCATCCGGCGCGTTGATGTAGCCGTGATAAATCAATTTTTTGATTGGTTCGCGGAACGGCAAGTAACCTTCATCGGCAAAGAATTTGCACCAGAAACGCACATAAAGGAGGTGTGCCACGGCGTGGTCTGCGCCAACATAGACATCGGTTGGAGCCCAGTATTTAATAGCTTCTGGATTCCAAGCATGCTTATCATCATGTGTAGAGACATAGCGCCAAAGATACCAGCTAGAACAAGCATAGCCGTCGAGCGTATCGGTTTCACGGGTCATCTCTTCCCCATCAATCGTGACTTTGAGCCAGTCTTTACATTTGGCGAGAGCAGAGCGACCAGAATTATCTGGTTTGTAGTCTTCGACTTCTGGAATAACGACTGGAAGTTGATCTTCTGGAATAGCATGTGGATTACCGTCCTTATCGTAGGCGATAGGAATTGGACAGCCCCAATAGCGTTGGCGCGAGATCAACCAGTCACGCATCTTGTAGGTAACTTGTGGTTTGCCGATGCCGCGCTCTTCGAGCCAAGCGGCGATTTGTTCGCGAGCATCTTCGCTTCTTGTATCGTTAAATTGGCCGGAATTTACCAAGACGCCTTCGCCATGGTAGCATTTGTCGTCGTCGGTAGAGTTTTCTGGTTTTTCGATGACTTTTCTAATTGGTAAATCGAATTTTTCGGCAAACTCAAAGTCGCGTTCATCGTGAGCCGGCACACCCATCACGGCGCCTTCGCCATAGCCAGACAAAACATAGTCAGCAACCCAGATTGGCACCTTTTCGCCATTCAGTGGGTTAATTGCATAAGAGCCAGTAAAAACACCGGTCTTTTCTTTGTTTTCTTGGCGTTCGATTTCGGATTTTTTAATTGCGTTCTTGCAGTAATTTTCAACTTCTTCTTTTGTCTTTTCGCCGACGAGTTTTGAAACTAGTGGATGTTCTGGAGCGAGCGCAAGGAAGCTAACACCAAAGATAGTGTCAACGCGAGTAGTAAAGACTTTGATTTTTTCGTCAGAATCTTCAACGGCAAAATCGACAAGAGCGCCTTCGGAACGGCCAATCCAGTTCTTTTGCATGGTCTTGATTTTTTCTGGCCAATCAAGGGCGTCAATTTCATCCAAGAGTTCATCGGCATAGGCAGTAATCTTGAAGAACCATTGTTTCATTTTGCGTTTTTCAACTTCGTGACCACAGCGCCAGCAGCAGCCGTTCTCTACCTGCTCGTTTGCCAGCACGGTTTGATCAACTGGGCACCACCATTGATATGACTCTTTTTGGTAGGCGAGGCCTTTCTTGAATAGCTGCAAGAAACACCACTGGGTCCATTTGTAATATTCTGGATCCGAAGTATTGATTTCGCGATCCCAATCAATAGCGAAACCGAGGCGCTTAGCTTGCTTGCGGAAGTTATCAATATTGATTTTGGTGATTTCCTGTGGGGCCGTGCCGGTTTTAATGGCGTAGTTCTCGGCTGGTAAACCAAAGGTATCATAACCAAATGGGCGCATTACATTAACTTTTTGCTGCGCATAGAAACGAGATAGGACATCAACAATCGTAAAGTTTCGCACGTGACCAACGTGGAGGCCAGCTCCCGATGGGTACGGGAACATTTCCGCCAGGTACATCTTTGGAACGTTCTCTTTTTCTACTGCGGTGTAAGGTTTTTCTTCCTCCCAACGCTTTTGCCATTTTTCTTCGATTTTGATTGGGTCATATCTTTCCATGGCAATATTATACCATAATCTGGTATAATTTCATCATGGAATTGGTCGTAGTTCTAGATAATATTCGCTCAACTTACAACGTTGGCGCCATCCTGCGCACGGCGGAAGGTTTTGGTGCGAGTGAAATCGTATTTTCGGGTTATACCCCGCGCGTTCACGACAATGCCCTTTTGCCACATCTGCGCGCCAAGCTTGATAAAGAAATTCATAAAACTGCCCTCGGCGCCGAAGACATGCTGAAAATTACTTTTACTGATGATATTGCTAACAAATTAGCCAAATTCAAGGCTGCAGGCTACCAAATTATTGGTCTAGAAAATAACATTAATGACGACCGTTTAATTAAAATAAATTCTCCAGAACTTAGAAGTAGGTTATCTGACAAGGTAGTCTTAATTCTTGGCGAAGAAGTCCACGGAATTTCTCACGAACTTTATGACTTAATAGATTTGTTCCTTGAAATTCCGATGCGCGGTAAAAAAGAATCGTTTAATGTCTCGGTTGCAGCCGGCATTTCGATGTATGCTATAATGAGCTTATGAAAATCGCTATCGCAACCGCAGTTTATTATCCGATGACTAATGGTGTGGCCACTTTTTCACACAACTTGGCCGTTGGTCTAGCTAAACGTGGGCACGAAGTAATGGTGCTTTGCCCAAGCCAAACCGGCAAAAAGCATACCGTAATGCTCGATGGCGTAAAAACCGTTTATCTTAAATCAATCGAACTCCCGGTTTATCCTGACCAGATTAATCCTGTGCCGCCAAAGAAAAAACTTTTCGGCAAAGAATTGCCGCGCGTAATATATAAAGACGGTTTTCATGCTTCAGTTACTCCCGGCAACGAGGTCAAGAAGGCTCTTTCGCGTTTCCGTCCAGACGTGATTCACTGCCAGACTTCCGACCCGATTGGAATCGCTGTAGTACGCTTTGCACACAAACACGAAATTCCACTAATTACTACTGAGCATAATTTTCCAGACGTGATTACGGATCCTTTGAAGCTCCCAACTATTGTTAAAAAACCTGTTAATGTGGCGCTCGCAGCTTATTTCGTTGGTCGTCAGAAAAAGAGTGATTATGTCACGATGCCGACTCAAATGGCAATCGACGATTTAATTTTTAAACGCAAGAAAAACTTCAAAGTGCCAGTCGAAGCTGTTTCAAACGGTGTAGATTTGTCGGCTTTTAAACCAGGCAAAGCTTCACCAAAAATTTTTGAAAAATATCGCATTCCAAAGGGTTGTCCAACCGTGCTCTATGTTGGTCGCGTTGATCCAGAAAAGCAAATTGGCACTGTGCTTAAGGCCTTTAAGAAAGTTTTATTTAAAATTCCGGAGGCAATATTCGTAGTTGTAGGCGACGGCGTAGACCGCGCCAATCTCGTAAGACAGGCTATTAAGCTCGGGCTCGAGGATTCGGTTTACTTCCTTGGTCGTGTAATGCCACCAGATTTATACGAAATCTACAAAATCGGCGATCTGTTTGCTACGGCTAGCGAAATCGAGACCCAAGGCATTGTCTTGATTGAAGCTGCCGCCACCGGCTTGCCACTCGTTGCGGTAGATAAAGGCGCCGTGCGCGAAGTTTGCCAAGACGGTAAAAATGGTGAGCTCTGCGTGCCGAAAGATGTTGATGGTATTGCAAAAGGAATTATTAAGATTCTCCGCAAGCCAAAACTACAAGCTTCCTATTCAGAAAAAAGTTTAGAGATTGCCCAGAAACACGATATCAATCGTACTTTGGAACGCTTTGAAGAAATCTACCGAGAAGTACTCGAAAAAAGTATAGAATAATAGGCCTCGTCCTACATGTTCTTTGCAGCATCCATCTGCGGATCAACCATGTTGTTGATGTCGTCATAAGAACGTTTGACTTCTACATCTGGTTCGATACCGGTTTTATTGATGGATCGGCCAAGCGGAGTGTACCAGCTAGCTGTGGTAACTTTAAGAATTGTAGAGCCGCTGAGCTCGAACATGTTTTGCACAACACCTTTACCGTAGGTTTTTTCACCAAGAATCGTGGCCTTTTCATAATCTTGCAAAGCACCAGCTACGATTTCTGATGCAGAGGCGGTTGAGCCATCTACGAGCACAATAGTTTTAATACCGGCAAGTCGGGCGCGACCAGAAGTAGTAGAAAGTGACGAATCGCGTTCGTGTTTAGATTTTTGAATCAAGATAGTATCGCCGTCTACCCAGAGGCTAAGTAGTTCTTGGGCAGCCGAAACATAACCACCACCGTTACCGCGCAAGTCCAGAATGACTTTATTGACATTGTGACTGTCGAAATTCTCGTTAACTTCATTCTTGACGATGCGGCCAGTGTCGTTGTCAAATCTCGTGATCGTGATTATTGCGGTTTGACCATCGTATTCTGTGTAAGCAGAAACATTATTAATCGTGTCACGTTTCATAGTGAAGGAAAGTTCTTCGCCATCACGAACCACGGTAATCGTAACTTCGCTACCGCGTTCACCACGCACTTTTTGAGCGACTTCGTCGACCGACAAATCCCAAATCTCTTCGCCGTCAACTTTGTACAAAATGTCGCCAGCCAGAATACCTGCTGCGCGAGCTGGGTTATCTGGCAAAGTCCTTAAAACACGAACATAGCCATCGCGGAGCCCCATCTCAACACCGATACCGGCAGAATCAATTTCACCATGCAATTCGGCCAAGAAATCTTTGGCGGTTTCAGCATCCATATAGGAAGTGTATGGATCGCCAAGTGCTTCAGTGAGGCCTTTTTTGGCACCTTCGATAACGTCGGTTTTAGAAATTTCACCATCATAATAATTGATTAATTTTTCATAAACTGTGTCGAGTACGGACCAGTCAATGTCGGATTTAACGTAAGATTTTCCACCAAAATAAGGCGCAAGCCAGTTTATCATCGCCGGAGCATTAAGACCCGCAATGAAACCCACTACTGCTAATACGGCACCGATAATAATCGCGTTGCCAAGACTAGTTTTTCTCTCTTTTGGTAGACTTTTCGATTTCACACTCATTAATTTATTTTAGCACAATCGCTTTATCGTGTGTGAATTTTTACTCAAAATGAATGTAGTTATAACGCCAGACTTCGCTAGCTGGGATTTGACGAGCGCCAAAGTCGCCAAAGTGGTAAGAACCAGAATAAAGGTAGGTTGCGTAGGAGTTATTATACTCAGTTACATTGATTGAACCGTCGCCATTGACGCTTTCAACCCAGAAAACGTGGCCCCAATAGCCGCTATCGGTCTGACCAATTGAGCCTTCAGATGGCGTATTGTCTACGCGATAACCATAATATCTAGCTACGTCATCCCAAGAATAGGCATTACCCCATGATGCATAGACGCCATAATATTCGTAGGCCTTCCAGCCAACATAGCTAACACATTCACAAACTAAACCACCAATAGCATGGCCATCAATATAAGTAGAATAATCGTCTTGACGACCAGGGCAATCCCCTTGCCATGGGTAAGTATTGTCACCAGTGTAGGCACTACCGCGATAGAGCTCTGGATGAGCATCCTGCTCAGCCTTTTCGGCGGCACGGCGTTCTTCTTTAGCTTGTTCAGCTGCAGCGGCATATGCACTGGCGTCGTTTTGATATTTCTCCACCAAGGCCTGTTGTTCAGCACGAGTATTGGTGAGTTCCTTCTTAGCTGCTTGTTGCGCAGCGAGCAAATCCTCAACCCTTGCCTTATCAGCTTCGAGTTGAGCCTTGGTTTGCTTGATAACCTCCGTAGCGGCTGTGATTTCCTGTTTCACAACTTCGCTACGAGCTTGCTTCTCGGCGAGGTCAGAAATTGAACTACTGCCAGCTAGAATCGTAATCGGCTCAGAATCACCTTCAAAATGCATATCAATCAAAAGATCAGCGAGCACGTCTTGTTTGCGTTGAAGTTCGGCTTCAGCTTCAGCAATTTTTAGCTTTAGTTCGGCGATTTGCGCTTCGGTATCGGCAATCTCGGCCTCTTTCCTGGCGATCTCAGCGCTCAGCTCATTGACTTTGATTTGGTATAAGTTCGCAGAATTCGCAGCAGCTGCAGCATTAGCATTGGCCTGCTCCTCACGAGCGACAGCCTCCATACAAGCAGCACTGTTGCGACAGGCTCTAGACAAACCATTTGTTTCGCCGCGCGGAATCAAAACGCCTAGCGTGGCGGCTAAGACTACCATGCTGACAGCGAACGTAAATCGTTTAAAGCCTTTAAGCATTACCATATATATTATATAGCATAAAAATTATATCTTGTAAAGCTTACGCTTTATTGAGGTATTTCTTGACTGCAAGACGAGCCGAAATGCTACCAATAAATACACCGACAATCATGAAGGCGACATAAACTAGGATTAGTTTATTGGATTCGAGCACGTTCGAAATTGAATCGACACTGATTCCATAATCGGCGAGTTTTGGCGCAAGCATCTTAAAGAAGAAGTAGCTAATCGTAGCGGCAAAGATTGCGGCGATGGCGCCACAAATTTCTGCCTCGACGATGAATGGGCCGCGCGTAAAACCTTTGCTGGCACCGACCAATTTCATCATGTAAATTTCTTCGCGACGGCTAAAGATCGAGAGGCGAATCGTGCTAAAGATAATCAAGACCGAGATAATCAAAAACACAATGCCAAGCACGAAGCCACCAGTCCTAGCAATACGGGCCCAAGTAGTAATCGTGGCAATTTCGACTTGGTTCACATTGTAAGTCGGTGCTTTTTTGGCATCAAGGTTTTTCTGATATGTCTCATTATTTTCGACAATTTCTTTGATACTTGAGAGATCGTCCACGTTATAGACTTTGATACGCATCGTCGATTGCATCTGAGAAATCATGACTTGTTTCATATCCTCTTCTTCGACGACTTCGAGAAGTTCTTTGTTGTCTTGGTTCTCTTTGAGGAATTTTTCGAATTCTTGTCGTGAAGTAGCGACTTCGACAGATTTCACATTTTCATCTTCCAACATAATTCCGGACAAATCATCCAATAATTCTTGCGAGGTACCAGGTTTGAAGTAGACGGTAATGTCGATCTTCTCGCGCATCGCGTCGGCAGTATTAGTGAGAATCACGCTTGCTACTACCGTGATAAATAAAATAAATAGCGTAAAAGTCATCACTGCGGTAGCAGCAGTAGAAAGCCAAATATTACGAGTAAAGCCAATTGCACCATATTTGACGATGCGAGATTTTTCGCGCATCGGATGCTTGGTGCTACTACGCTTCATGGTTTTAAGCTTTTCTTTAGCTACTCCCTTGAGCGATTTTTTAGTTTTTGGCTGTTTGTCTTTTTCTACCATTTAAATAACCTTCCTCATTTTTAGAGCATGGCCCGGCGTACGAACCGTTCTGGACGGTTTCGGTGTCGGCGTTTCGTCGAGTTTATAAATACCGTTATTTTTCTGATCATTAACAATGCGACCATCTTTCAATGTGACTACGCGCTTTTGGAGATTGTTAACGATTTCTTCGTTGTGGGTCGTAACCAAAATAGTCGTACCGAAATCGTTAATTTTCTTTAACAAATCAATAATTTCTTCCGTAGTAAGTTTGTCGAGCTGGCCAGTAGGCTCATCGGCAATCAAAATCTTTGGCTGGCGAGCAACCGAACGAGCAATCGACACACGCTGGCGTTGGCCACCGGAAATTTGATCTGGGAATTTTTTGGCCTGGTCAAGCAAGCCGACGAGTTCGAGGACTTTTGGCACGGTTTTTTCGATATCCTTATTGCTCATACCGGCAATTTCAAGTGCGAAAGCAACGTTTTCGTAGACCGTACGGCGCGGCAAAAGTTTAAAGTCCTGGAATACAACACCAAGACGGCGACGATATTCTGGAATATGACGTTTTTTAACAAAATCAAGATCGATGCCACCGATGATAATCTTGCCCGTGTCCGGGCTTTCCTCTTTAGTAATCATCTTCATGAGGGTCGACTTACCGGCACCGGAAACACCGACCAAAAAGACGAATTCGTTTGGTTCGATATGAAGTGAAACATCGTCGAGCGCTGGATGCGCATCGCCTGGATAAGTTTTTGATACTCGATCAAACAAAATCATAAGCTTATTATAACATAAGTGCTAAGAATCTAGAAATTTCTTATGTTTTAGGCGATTTTTTCGAGCTCGTCCATAATGGCAAGGATTTCAGCAGACTCGAGAGTCTTGTTCTTGTCAGCAAATTCAAGGTGGAAGCTGAGGCTTGGCTTAGCAGCGCCTTCGGCTTGATAAATTGAAGTTGGGACAAGCTTGAACACTAGATCATGGCTTTCGAGCTTGTCTTGGAGTTTTTCAAAGATAGATTCGTATGGCGCGTCAGTAATAACGGTAATATCGCGCGAGACAGTCGGATAGTCGCTGATTTCTGGGGCTGCCTTCTTGAGAGTAGCAAATTCGGTCAAAGCTTCTAGGCTAATTTCGAACGCGGCAACACCGCGTGGAAGTTTGAGTTTGTTTAAAACACTGTTTTTGATTTCGCCGATGCAGCCAACAATTGTATCGCCAATATAAATACTCGCGCTACGCTTTGGTTCATAGAAGGCCTCTTTTGGCACTGGTACGAATTTCTTAAATGAAAGAGTAATACCGAGTTTCTTACCAAGCTCTTCGACATATTTCTTCGCAAGATAATACTTGGTTTCTTCAGAGTTGTCAGCTACAACCATAGCGAGGTTGTTATTGGCAATTGGCACGCCGTCTTCGTCGACACCGGTACTGCGTGAGAATGTTTGGTTCATCTCAAACAATGCAAAGCTTGAATACTTGGCCTTGAGGTTGTCGTGTGCCTTAACAAGCAATGATGGGACAATTTGCTGACGGAGATATTGTAGCTCTGGCGAGATTGAGTTAACGAGGCGGTAAGAGTTCTTGATGTCTTGGCCAACCTTCTCAAGCAAATCGCCGTGCACGAAAGTATAAGTAAGCAGCTCGTTGGCACCGGTTAGACTGAAGAAGTTGCGGATTTGGGATTTAATGGCAACCATTTTATTCTTTTCAGCAGTAGCGTGAGCTGGTAAAACCGGAGCAATGTTGTCATAGCCATTAAGGCGACCGATTTCCTCAATAATATCTTCTTTGATATGAATGTCGGTGCGCCAGGCTGGAGCAGCAACAGTAAGGTTATCGCCATCGGCAGCGACCTTAAATTCAACGTTTTCGAGAGTCTTAACAATTTCCTCGTTTGAATAATTTGTGCCGAGCAAACCATTAATTTCTGGTGTTGTAATTTTTACAACGTTATCCTTTTGTTCGTAACCAGAGTCGATAATCTTTTCTACAACGAAACCATCTTTTAGCAAGTCTGCACAGTGCAAGGCGACGTTTACGGTTTGATAGGCTGGTTGGCCCTTAGTGAAACGTGTAATGGCTTCAGAGAAAATACCGTGCGCCATTTGGGTTTTGCGAAGATTAAACAGGCTGAAAGCGGCTGATTCAATGATGACATTCTTGGTATTTTCATCGATCATAGTAGACTTGCCGCCCATCGCGCCAGCAAGCGCGACAGGAATGTCATTACTAGTGATGACAATATCGGTATCAACAAGTTCAATCTCGGAATCGTCGAGCAAAACGAGTTTTTCACCTTCTTTTGCAAGGCGTACGCCAATTTTTGGTTCGGTCGTGCCGCCAACGGCGAGGAATTTATCGTAATCAAACGCGTGTAATGGTTGACCAGTGAGAAGCATTAGATAGTTCGTAGCGTCTACAATTGGATCAACTGGACGCATGCCGGCTTTGGCCAAAATTGTATCGGTTAAGCCGAAATATTTCTTTTTGATTTCACCGTGTTTTTTCAAAACTACAGCAGAGTAGCGTGAACAAATTTCAGGATCCGAAATAGAAACGCTTTTTTCCGCGTTTTCGTAAGCAATCGGCGCAATCTCTTCAATTGAATCGGAATCGAATTTCTGGCCGAGAACACCGGCCACTTCCCTGGCGAAACCAATCAAACCAAAACAGTCTGGACGGTGAGTCAAAGACTTGTTTTCAATATCAAGAACTGCATCGTTCAATTCAAAAACGTCGGCGAATTTATCGCCTGGCTTGGCGATAGCTGGATCGATTTCAATAATCGCTGCGTGGTCAGTACTAAAATCTAGCTCGTCGGCGCCAGCAAGCATACCGTAAGAATCGTATTTGCCGAGCATTTTGCGCTTGCCGATTACGAATGGAGCGTCTTCATTAACACTAGCTGGCACAATTGCACCTGGAGCAATCCAGGCAGCAAGCATACCGGCGTGAACGTTTGGTGCACCACAAACAACCTGAACTAGACCAGTTCCATCAGCTAACTCATGGTTACCTGCGTTAATTTTGCAAAGATGAAGATGAGTCTCCGGGATTGCTTCGCATTCGACGACTTCAACTACAAAAATATTCTCGTATTTTTTAGATTCGTCAATAATTTCTTCGATTTCTACCAAGCGTGAGTCGATAAGTTTTTCGAGTTCGGCATTTTCAACGTTGATATCGACATATTTTTTGAGCCAATTTAAAGAAATTCTCATATTAAAACTCCTTCAAGAAATTAAGTTTGCCGGATTCGAAATAACGCACATCTTTAAGTCCGTAGCGCAACATTACCAGACGGTCGATGCCGCCACCCCACGCGAAGCCGTGGTAAATAGTTGGGTCAATGCCAGCCATTTTAAGAACGTTTGGATGAATCATGCCGCAGCCGAGCATTTCGATAAACTCGCCTTTTTTGCCACCTAGGGCCTTTGGCTTTTCGATCTTGAATTCGAGTGACGGCTCAGTAAATGGAAAGTAACCTGGCTGAGTAGAAATGTCGAGTTTTTGCTCGTAATATTTTTCGAAAAATTCACGCAAAATGCCAAGCATGTTGCCGAGAGTACAATCTTTCGAGACGTAAACACCTTCGCACTGGTAGAATGTGTGCTCGTGAGTAGTGTCGACGTCCTCATTACGGAAGACGCGGCCAGGAACTACGACGGCAATATTCTTGCCTTCATCAAGATTCTTTTTGCAGGCTTTAAGAACACGATTTTGCATAGTTGAGGTGTGAGCTGGCGGAATATATCCCTCTTCGGTGCGGAACGTATCGTAGCCGTCGCGCGCCGGATGACCCTTTGGGAAGTTTAGGCTATCAAACATGTGATATTCATCATCAAGCTGACGTGGCTCGACGACGTCGAAACCCATCATTTGGTAGATTTCAATTACACGATCAAGTTCAGTCATAAGTGGGTGTTTTGAACCACCTTCGGCTGAGAGGAACTCTGGGATAGGTTGGTTTGGGGCGGTAGGAGCGGTAATATCGAGTGGCTCAATCTCAGATTCGAGCGCAGCCTCCTCAGCCTTAGCGATAGCTTCAAGAAGCGCATTTTTCTTGGCGTTCATCTCACGACCAAATTCAGCACGTTTCTCGGCTGGGATATCTTTGATCTTGGCATATTCCGCATTTAAAGCTTTTAAATCAGATTTTAATTTCTCGAGTTCTTGCATAGACATATTATATCACCGATAGGAGACAAAAGCGAGTCTTGAAAAATTCAAAATAATCATTAGAATTATCTTTAGGAGAAGGTCGATGTAACCTTCCGTTAATGAAATAAGGAGCAACATGACAGGAGAAACATATCCTTCTGATAATAACGAAGCTAATTACACTGACGAAACAGCTTTCATTCCTGACGAGAATGTTAGTGAAGCAGCCCCCGTCTCCGACGAGATGGTTGACGAAGTAGTTAAAAGAGCAGAGGTATCTGCTAATGGCGAAAAAGGCAAAATAAGCCGCAGGGCTTTCCTAGGCACCTTAGCTGCCGCCATTGCTTTTGCAAATGGTTGTTCCAAAGACAAATTACCAGAATCATCTCCTAGCGAAACCGGTGACGAAGGTACCAAAATTACCGACACAGCCACCGACACGACCGAATCAGCCGTTGATATAGACACGTCTACCGTAACTGTAACCGAGACTTCTGAAACCGAGAAGAAAAAAGGTAAGCCGGTGGTAGAAAAAGCTGTGGGCGAATATGACAGTTATAACGATTATTATGTTTACGAAGCCGGCAGCGTAGAAGTGACGCCAGGAGTAGATTATCGGGATTATCTTTATAAAAATTCGGCAAAGATCCAAAGCCAGGTTAGCGGTGAATACCCTGGCGGTTACTTGAATATGGAGGAGTGGCTTGGAGAAATTGGTGTCGATAAGAATGATATTTATAAAGAGGGTCCGAATCGTATAGTCCTAAAAAACGATAACGGTATTTCTGTAAAAATTAACCCGGATGGCGGATTGATTTTTTACAGCGTTGGCGAAAAGATTGTTTGTGCGTACGAAGATGGTACGCCGACCGTCAAAAATAATCGCATTTATATGTTCGAAAACACTCCGGAAGACGAATTTTCTTATCTTACCACGATGTCGGAAAATTCTGCAGACGTGCTAGAAGTGTTTATTAATGCTTATCTTGATGGGTACACTGGCGATCCACTAGCTAAAAAATAATTAGACGACACAAAAAATGCGTCACTCATGTGACGTATTTTTTTTATACTGTATAGTTTCTGCTGCGCAAATCAAAGTAAGCGATTTCGGTTGCTGGCAAATATTCAAAGTTATCCTCGTTTTCATCAAGCATAATATGCTCATCTATAGCGTCATCGCCAAACGCATAGCGTGCCCCCGGTTCATATTCTTCCACGAACTCTAGATATTCCATATAGGCCAAAGTATCAATGACCGTTTCTTTTGGCAATCCGGAAAATCTAGCCAAAGTCCCCTCATAGCTATTGTCGAGTGGATTTTTTTCATAATAATCATCTAGGTAGCTCGCTAAAGTAGAAGTCTCGATTAAGCCAAGTTGTTCATAGAGAGTGTCAAACTCTAGAAACGTCTGGATATTTTTTTCTTCTTCTCCCCAGTTTTCCGAACCAGCAACGTAGTGAGAGCCAAAAATCTCCGTCTCGTTTTGCTCCTCCCCCGAGGCGTTTGCGAAATCAGCCACCGAACCGATTATTGGAACTCTACTAATAACGCCATCCACGGTTTTATCGCCAGTACTGACCTTGTGCGAAGCATCCACGATTGCGCTATCTGCTAGACCGGGATGAGTATCTCGCATGGTCCAATATTCTATATACTTAGCTAGGGTAGAGCCCGAGGAGATGGTCGGTTGGTCCGTGTCACAATTTTTCAACATTCGATTTTCACACAAATAATCCTTAGATTCTTCGTATGAAATCGAGAAAGTACTTGTGTCGGAAATTATAGATTCAAAGCATAGGTTAGCATCCCCGACGGCGTCAATACTATTTACCAACCAACAGTCGCCAGGGGCGTCGGCTACGTCGTTATATTCAACGGCCATAGCTTTCGGCATCATACTAGTCACCGAACTGGCCACAAGAGAACCAACTGAAGACATGCTGCTGATTAACGGTGTCGTGGTGGCTGATGATAAAATGGAGAATTTCGCCATAGAGTTAACTATACTGCCAAGGAAAGTGTATTTAGATGTGATATCGAACGGGCTAAGGTTCTCCTGATCGTATATCATACGATCCGCGATAACGGAATTTTTATATTCGTTAAACATGTTTACGGCCGTAGTTGTGCCCATAGCTGCTCCGTTGGCCTGCGCTGCACTATATAACATACGCTTCATGCCACCAGTGAAATAATTGCCAGCCAACTTCGTTCCAATATCCTTGATTCTGTCAAAAGACATAATATTTACTCCGACTTTAATCATCATTTTGACGGCCTCGCCCACTACGGCACTAACGGCCAAGCTTACGGCGGTGCCGACAATAAACTTTTTCACTATCAAAACAATACCATAGAGTCCGCCGGTCGCAATAGTTTTTACTACGTCAAACAAGTCACTCGCGAAGTCTAACCCAGCGGAAATCATTTTCATGTAGACACACTCTCTCCATTTATCAATGGCGATTCCAGCCTTGGTAACAATAGATGTTATTGTTTTATTGTTGAAAATATTCTCTAGGTTAGCATCGCCAGCCGTATTATTCTGAGTCCCAGCGCCCATTACGCTATGAATCGTAGTGGCCTGCCAAAAATCACCAGAGTTTGTCTTATTTGAATACCCATGCATAGCAGCGCATTCGCCGCCTTCGCCAACTTGACACTTTTGGACAGCCTCCGCATATCCACTACCGCCATTAATCATATCCATAACCTGTCGCGCAATGGTTATAGCGGCAATGGCTTGCGTGACCAGAACATATGTACAATGGACGAAACTTGCTCTTTTGGCAATTTTACTTATGCCCCCCAAATCCAATTTATCAGAAGTAATTTTTACTTCTCCACCACTATCCTCTTCCACCTTGAGCATACCGTCTAACGTATTTTTCTTATCCACGGTTTCTGGGTTTTCGTCGTTACTTTTATAGACTCCAGCCCCCTTTGCATTTCCATCGTCGTCGGTTTCCCCCTGTTCGTCGGCCGTCTTTATGGTTGTTTTTCCGGCACCGCTTTCCGCCTCTTCCCCCGAAGCAATCGCGTTGAACTTTTGACCAGATCCGTTTGCGTCATCTTCGTCATTATAGCCATTCCAACGATTTCTAAGCGCATTGATACGGTCCATGGCATAGGATTTGACTTTTCCGAAGAACGAATCATTGTTGATGTCATTCGCAGCCTTGGCGGTCTTGCCAGAAAATGTTTTATCGTTTTTAAGCGCCGAATCTAGCTCCGCTTCGCTCGAAATCGTCTTCGTACTACCGTCATTACTGTCATATTTAAGCTTAGTTAAATTGCCATCGGCATCCGCCTCTGTTTCAATTCCGACATTGCCTAATGAATTTGTGAGTTTCGCGGATACTTTGGTCCCTTTGAACAGAGCTTTCATTGTGGTTCTTAGTCTTGCCGCACTGGAATAGCTGCTAACATCAAAGTTTTGTATCACGTTGGTAACATAGGCGAACGGCTGGAACATCTGGCCGACCGATGCAATTCCGGCGCCACCACCAAAAATAGAAAGAATTAAGACAATGGAAGCAGCTTTCTTTTTAAACCCGCCTTTTTTATTTTTGTCATTCTTCTTGCCTTTAACCGAATTAATAATGCCTGCGGTCGGGTTGGCGACGGCTGCACCCTTCTCGAGCATGCGAGCTCCACCCACGGCTGAGCCTTTATCGTCACCTTTTTTCTTTCCGTTATTATCGCCACTTTTTGCAGCGGCATTCTCGGAGTTTTTTAAATCTTTCTTAGCTATGTTGTTTCTATCGCGATTTGTAGATGCTTGATCATCGACTGCTCCATTTTCTGAACGTTTCAAAAAATCAGGCCGAATACTGAAATTCTCTTCGTCTCTTACTGGATTATAAAAACCACCGTTTCCGGAGTTGTCGGCATCATAGGAATAAAAAGAGTCGTTGTCGTCATCATAATCCTGAAGATCATAATCATCCATAATATATATTATATATCACGGTTATGGTTTTTGGTAGAAAAAACTAAATCAAAATAATACTAACGAGTGACATTAAAGCCAATACAATTAGCACAATCCAAACCCAGCCAAAACGACCGGTTTTTTTCAAATCTTTTACATATTCAGAATCTTCAATTGCGTCTGGCTCGTCAGCGATCTTGGAAGTTTCGGACATTTTGGCCCTAAGGTCAGCATTGATGCGCTGTGTGAGCTGAGCGTTTCTATCTTCGTCTTTGTTTGCAATAATACCCATAATTCCTTTGCTTAAAATTATTTTTTTATTATAGCACAAATACTATGATATAATAAAACCATTATTATTAAAGGAGGTCGTAATGGCAACAAGCAAGCCAAAGACTGCAGCAAAGAAAGTTGCTGCAAAACCTAAAGCTGCCGCTGCAAAAAAACCTGTCGCTAAGTCCAAAACTGTTGCTTCCAAAAAGCCAGTCGCTACCGTCAAGTTAGTCGCAGCTCCGGCCAAAACAAAAAAGGTGGAGAAAAAAGGAATCTTCTCGGGATTCTTTGCTAAAAAATACGAAGACGAAAGCATCATGACCGTCTTTAAAGAACCGAAATTCTACGGTGCACTCATCGGTGAAATCGTTGGTGTTTTGCTCTTGACCTTGGTCATGTTCGCACTTTCATTCTTTGGCATCTACAATGCCGCGATTTATGTTTTCGCATTCATCGCTATCACTGTAGCCGTGTTCGCCTTTTCTGGCGCACATCTCAACCCAATCATCACCGCTGGCATGATGGCTACTCGCCGCGTTTCAGTTGTTCGTGGTGTATTCTACATCATTGCACAAATCATTGGTGCTTGGCTCGGTTGGGCAATTTTCAACGCATTCTTTAGCCTCGGTGGCGAAGCTGCAGTTTATGCAATTCCATCCATGGCTGAAGTTGCTGAAGGTAATTTCTGGCTAGTCACATCAGTCGAGCTATTCGGCGCGATTGTCCTAGGCTTCTTCTTTGCCCGTGCACTCGCCTACAAACGCAGCGTATTCACTTTCGCAGCAGTTGTAGCTGGTGGCCTTATCGGTGCTTTGATGATCGGCTACATCGTTTCTTACGCCTTCCTTGGCCTAAGCAACAACTATTTGTTTAACCCTGCAGTTGCTTTGATGTATCAAATCTTCCCAACCGCTGGTGCAAACTTTGGCGAAATCGTTGGCGGCATCTGCTCCGCACTTGCTACCTACGCAGTGTTCCCAATGATTGGTGGCGTAGTCGGTTTCTATATTGCCGATTTTGCTAGCAAGCTTTCTGGCGAGAACAACTAATTAGCCTACAAAAAAATACGCCTCGATCCGGGGCGTATTTTTTATGAATTAATCTTTTGGAAATAGCGGAACGCTTGGTGGCGTAATTGTTTCGCCAGCAAAGATTTCAACAACTTTACTCGTTGCGTCTGGCAAGAACGGTGAGAGCATAAGGCTAGTCGTTTTCAAATCTTCGATCAGTGACGTCATGACTTGGCGGAGTTTTTCTGTTTCGCCGCTCTTTGCAAGCATCCACGGTTTTTCATCATCGATACGTTTGTTGATGTTTTGGACTTTTTCCCAAACATAGTCAAAGGCTTTACTGAGTTCGAAATTATCCATCAAGTCACAATATTCCTCATCCAATTCTTTTGGCTCAATCCCCTTGCCGCCAATATTGTTTTTCATCGCCATCGTAGCAAGGCGCTGCACGAGGTTACCATAATCGTTGGCAAGCTCAGTGTTGTATGCGCTTTCGAATTTATCCCAGGTAAAATCGCCATCAGCAAAAGTATCAACGTGACGCAAGAAATAATAGCGGAAGGCATCCGTGCCGTGCTTTTCGAGCACCTCGATTGGATCGACGACATTACCAATAGATTTGGACATTTTTTGACCATCGGCAAGAATAAAGCCGTGCGAGCAAACAACTTTAGGCAAAGGCAAACCGAGCGCAAGTAACATAGCTGGCCAGATGATAGTGTGGAATCTCAAAATATCTTTACCCACAAATTGTGCCGTGGCCGGCCACCACTCATCGATAGATTTGTCAGGATAGCCTAAGACCGTGATGTAGTTTGAGAGTGCATCAATCCAAACATACATAGTCTGATTTGGATCATCCGGTACCGGAACACCCCAAGTCAATTGTGAGGTTGGGCGAGAAATTGAAACGTCTGGAGCCTCTTCGAGCATCTTTAGGATTTCTTTTTTACGGAATTCTGGCAAGATTTTCATCTCGTCGCTTTCGATTTTGGCACGAATTTCATCTTTGAAATCGGAAATCCTGAAATAGTAATTCTCTTCTTCGAGACGTTCATATGGTTTTTGATGGTCTGGACAGACACCGCCGTTTTCATCAT
Organism: Candidatus Saccharimonadota bacterium; assembly: GCA_017519305.1. GTDB lineage: Bacteria > Patescibacteriota > Saccharimonadia > Saccharimonadales > Saccharimonadaceae > Nanosyncoccus. Next base: position 129,023 of record JAFWSN010000001.1, on the reverse strand, counting down.
ATTCTTTTTGTGTGACGTAACTTTCACAACCTACGCAATACCAGCCACCATAAGTCGCGGAATAAATATGGTCTTTTATTCTGCGCCAAATTTCTTGGCAGCGTTTCATGTGGTCTTCGTCGGTGGTACGAACGTAATCAGTGTATTCGGCATCGAGTTTCTTGATGAAATCTTTGAATTTTTGCGCATTAGCATCTACGTACTCCTGCACTGGGATATTAGTTTCCGTAGCTTTACGGAAAATTTTATTACCATGTTCGTCAGTGCCAGCCTGCAAGCGCACTTCGTCGCCGCGAAGCTTACGATAGCGTGCATAAGTGTCGGAAATAATATAGTCCATGGCGTGACCAATGTGTGGCGCGCCGTTAACATATGGAATTGCTGTAGTAAGATAAACTTTTGCCATACAATAATTTTACAATATTTTTAGGTTATTAGCAACAAAAAATCCCGGCTATATGCCGGGAGTTTTTGTTGCTTTATTCGACAGTACAAGTATAGCCGAGCTCTTCGTATTTGCTCTTTTCTTTATCTGCCGTCGTTTCGGCCTTAATACCGTAGTATTCGATATTCGCTGCGTTGGCACTATCTATAGTAACGGACTGCTTGATAATAAGCGTAGATGAGTTGCTAGCAAAGGATGTCGCAAATGGATCTGCCGATAAACCATAGCTCAAGAACTCATTTTCCGCGTCATCCATCATGATGGATCCTACGGCATCAGCAATATCTGCATCGGTGAACTCAAGGGTAGTTTGCTTATCATAACCAGCCATACCGTTTTTGTTAAATTCTTCCTCAACAACAACTTCTCCGCTCTTGGCTTCGTAATTGGCGAGGAGGTCAGCTTCTTTCATGGTGTATTTGCACGATAGCTTAGCGTCAACAGTAAGAACTTGCTGATCCTCAGGTTGTTCGTTTGAGCCAGAGTTATTCGATGAGCCTTTTGGCACCATCGACATGATGATAATGATCACTAATACGATCGCGAGTAATGCCCCAACGCCAATCAAAATATATTTAAGATTAGCATTGGCTTTCTGCGGTGGATGTGGAACAAAGCCTTCATCTGGCTGGAAGGCTGAAGCCGGACCATCGCTAAAAGATATGTTACTAACTGGAGTGGTAGGAACTGATGCTCCCATATCAGCCAAGGTAGATTCTGGTGCTTCTGGTGGTACCGAGAATGCACTACCGATAGAGCCAGGAACAGGATCGGCGGCCTTGATCGGAGCGGCTAGAGCTTCTGCTACTGGATCACGAACTTCCTCGACGCCAGGTTGAACGACTGGCTCAGTAGCATCAAGACCATAGGCGCTGCTGTCGATTGGGGTAGTTGAGTTTGCGAAAGCGTTTTCGAAAGACATTGAAGCGGCTGGAATTTCTTCCATCGTTGGAGTAGGAACAGTTGGCTCCGTTGGACCTTGCATTAGAGGCATCGGTGGGACCGGAGGCATTGGTGGTTCAAACATTGGTTCTGGGGCAACCGGAGCTGGCGTTGGCGCAGCTGGTGCTGGCGCAACTGGTTCTGGTGCCGGTGCTGGAGCTGGGGCTGGTGCTGGATTCGGCGCTGGAGCAGAACCCGCAATCGCGATATTTGGCATCGCATTTGGTGCTGGGGTCGGCTTCGGAGCCGGCGTTGGCGTTGGATTATTATTATATAGTGGATCCATTTTTGTTCCTTTATCTATCTTTTTTAACTTTACTACTTACGCTTAACTCGGTCAAGTTTCTTATTGATATTGAGGGAGTCGACCATATCTCTCAAAACATTTACCGATTTTGCTAATTTAATACCTTCCGCTTCGGAAAGTTCGACATCAATTTGACGTATAATTCCCTCGCGTCCAACGACGGCCGGGAACCCATAATATACGTCATCGTAATCATGATAGCTAGACACGGACAATACACGACGCTCGTCATTCAAGATACAGCTCATGATTCTTACGGTACAAACACCAATACCATATTCGGTATTACCTTTGCGCTCAATAATATCGTAGGCCTTGCCACGAACAAAACCTTCAATGCCGCTCATCGTGCTAGCTGGCAACATTGTGCTGACTGGTTGCCCACCAATATTTGCCGAAGACCAGAGTGCAAACTCGGAATCGCCATGTTCGCCAACTTGATAGGCGTGAATTGATTTTGGATTCACTCCAACATATTCAGAAATGCGTTCGCAAAGACGAGCAGAATCAAGCACTGTGCCGGTACCAATAACTTTTTCGGAAGGCAAACCAGAGAATTTCCAGACTAGATAGCTCATTACGTCTACCGGGTTAGTCACAACGATAAAAATACCATTAAAGCCACTGTTCATGATTTGGTCAACCATGCCCTTGACGATATTGGCGTTTCTTTTTAGAAGGTCGCGCCTAGTTTCTTTATTGTGCTGAGCAGCGCCAGCCGTAATAATAACAATGTCGCAATCCTTGGCGTCTTTATATGTGCCGTTGCGAATTTTGACATAGCTCGGGGCGACCGCAATCGCGTCGCTAAGATCCATCGCTTCACCTTCGGCGTCTTTTGCGATTATGTCAGTCAAAATAAGCTCGTTCACAGCGGTTTGCTGGTTCAAAATAGCAAACGCAATCGACGCGCCGACATGCCCAGTACCGACAATCATTACTTTGTGTGACACCTGCCCACCTTTCTTTATATTATTTTAGCATAAGTTTTATAAATAGTCACTATCATTTAATGATTCAAAATATAGTTTTAATTCCTCTTTCAAATAATCGTCCGTCATTTTTTCGAGTTCCGTTAGAAAAGCCGGGGCTTGGCGCTCCAAGCGGGCATGACGATACTCTTGCCATTTTTTAGATTCTTCTGCTGTTAGAGTTTGCGGGAAGTTTTTCGCTTTGTAGTGTAATAACAATTCCGGCAATCTCTCATCGATAAAGTCTGGGTTGAAGTCTGCAAGTTGATTTGCATTAGCATTGCGTACCGCTTCGCAACGAATGCGATCGCGGTCATTCAAAAAACCATCGTAAAGGGCGGCTTCCGGATCAATAGCTGGCGGGAATTCTGGTTTGTTCTCAACCTCTTCGCGCATTTTTTCGGCGAATTCCGGATGTTTTAGTAGTACTGTGAGATTTTCGTCAACGATTTTTTGGTCGAGATCAATTTTCTTCCAGCCGTCTGCCTTGTCCAATACGCCAAGTGGGGCAACGGCCGGGCAACGGTTAAAACAAAGTTCTTTTACTACCGGATAGAAAGATTTTCGTTCTTCGTCTTTTAACAATTCTTCTAGGTTATAGCGCAGATCGAAAACCAAAATATTACCATTCCTGGAGCTGGTTAAAGGAAAGGCCACCGTGGTCTTGTTGGTTTTTGATGAATAGCGGCCGGATGAATAAACAAATGGTTTTTTATCATCTAGGTTAACGATTTTCTTGACATCGTTCTTGTTGCGAATCTTCAAAAGAAAGTTAAAGAGTTCTGGCTGTTTTTCTTTAATCAGTTTGGCAACGTCGATAGAAGCTTGGACGTCAGCCTCGGCATCGTGCGCATTTTCGTGGGAAATATTATTAAGCTTAGTAATTAATTCCAAACGGTTAGTGGCCTTACCATCTTCGGTCACCGGCCAGTTAATTCCCTCCGGGCGAAGTGCGCGCGTCATTCTAACTACATCAAGTAAATCCCAACGACTACGACCGTCCTTCCATTCAAATTCATATGGATCATAGAAGGTGCGCCAGAAAAGATGGCGCATAAATTCATCATCAAAACGTACGGTATTGTAGCCGACGGCAATCGTGTTTGGTGTAAAAATTTCTTCGGTAACGAATTTTGCGAATTCGGCTTCGGTTAAGCCATCGACAAAAGTTTTTTGCGGCGTAATTTTAGTCACGGCAATCGCTGATGGACTCGGTAAAGTATCGTCGTTTAGTTTGAGCAAAATATTAACTGGTTCACCGATTGGATTAAGATCGAGATCTGTGCGTTGTCCAGCAAACTGCATGATGCGCGCATCGCGCGAGTCTAAACCGGATGTTTCCAAATCGTAAAAGAAAAAAGTTTGCTGTGTCATAAAGTTATTTTAACATAAAAAGGGGCCCCTGGTGGGGCCCGTAAGACCGATTAATCCCCGTCTCCTTCATTCCCGCTAAATGCCTCCGCAAATGCATGAGAAGTAAGTGAAATGAGAATAAGTAAAACCGCTACGCCAATATAGGCGATGCTGTCGCTTTGAACTAAATATTGCTCTTTTACAAGAGCAACTAAATCTTTATAGTACAGAACGAACACCGCGATGGCGGAGAGAATTGTCGGGATCCAGACAAAAGCCCGGTCCTTCCGTCCAACAATTGCCCCGATTATTATGTCGATCAGCATAATAACGAGATAGCCGACGACGGCCCTATTCATAAAGACCACCTCCCTTAAGATATATTATATCATTTTTCTCTTAAGAAGTCCACTATCCTGAGTGCGGCACTGGCACCATCAGCGGCAGCGGTCACAACTTGCTGCACGCTGCCATCGCGTACGTCACCGGCAGCAAACACGCCAGTAACACTGGTCATATAGTTGTTGGTTTTAATATATCCATCGTTCGTCAATAATGTTTTATCGAGAAAATCCGTAGCTGGACTCTTGCCGATAAAGACGAAAATACCATCGAATTGATTAAGTTCTGTAGCAGTCAAATTATTATCTTCTTTTATAGTAATGTTGTCTGGAAGATTTTTGATCAAATACGATTCGGCCTTAACTTTGGCGTGAGCAAAAATCGTAACCGATTCAGCGATTTCAGCAAGATGTGCGGCTTCTTGGAAAGCGGAGTTACCGCTGCCAACCACGGCAAGACGCTTGCCGCCATACAACGCACCGTCACAGATTGCACAGTAAGAAATCGGCTTCGTAATTCCCTCGATTCCTAGAGATTTCGGACCAGAGCCAGTAGCAATCAAAATTGCGCGAGCAGAAACTTTTTCGCCATCAATTGTAAGCGAGCCGTATTCAACTTTTTGACATTCGCCATATTCGAATTCGGCGCCAAATTCCGCCGCCTGAGTCTTAAGTTTATCAGCCAGCTCTGAACCGGCACCCATAAAGCCTGGGTAGTTTTCGATTCTGGCGATGCGAGCGAGTGCTCCGCCCATGCTACCTTTTTCGAAAACACGCACTTTTAGCCCGGCGCGTGCGGCGTAAATTGCGGCCGAAAGCGCTGCTGGGCCAGCTCCAACAATGGCGAGGTCGAGCATTATTCTTCGCCCTCTACCACTTCGGTTGAATCATCATCGGAGCTAGCGGAAGTTTGAATTTGTTTGTCGTAATCAATGCCCCAGTTTGCGTACTGATATTTGGTGCGAGCTAGGTTAAGTTCGGAATTAAGATTGGCAAAATCGCCAGAATTTTCAACTGCCATTACGATAAATTTGAGTGGTTTATAAGTGCCACCACAAATTTCGGTCGTGTCCTGATAAGCCAATTCACCGGGGATAGTTATTTCGCGGATACCACCGAGATTCATACCGACAACACCGGCGTTCCATCCTTCGATTAGTCCAACACTAGCGTCGAGAATGCCAGTAAACGAAGCTGGCGATTCGTTTGAATTAAAGGTTGAGTCAAAAATGCTTTCGTCTGGACACCAACCGACATAAAAGGCTAGGTAATCTGTGTCGCCATCGACGAGCGTGCGGCCATCACCAATTTTGAGGTCCTCAGTCTGGAGGCCATTTACGTTGGCGGTGTTTTCGTTATAGGCAACAATACGATTTTTAAACGCGATGAATTCATCAAACTGGCTAGACGATGCACTGGCCATTTTTTTCTGTACTTCATAGTACTGGCTAGCATATTTTTCAATAATAGCGTCTGTGTCGTCAGCAGCACTGCTGTCGCTTTTTGATAAAATAATCCCCGCATATGATGCGATAAAAGAGCCGATCATCAAGATAGCAATCACGGCAATGACAATTCTCTGTTTCTTACTGGTTTTCAGCATATTCTGGTCCATAAAAACTCCACTATTAACTCTTTTTATAATAGCACTTTATGGACAAAAAAATAACCCCCGAAGGGGTTATTTTTTAAGTTTTATTCAGCTTTTTTGGCTGGGCGCATTGGCACAGGAACTTTCTTGAAGCTACCACCAGCTTTAACGAGAGCCTCAACTGCAGTCTTAGAAGCAAATTGAGTTTCGAGGTTAATCTTAGCGGTGAGCTCGCCGCGAGAGATGACCTTGACCTTAGTATAAGGATCTGAGATCAAATTGTTGTCGGCGAGAACAAAGTTGTCGACGTTACCTTTGAGATCGTTCAAACGATCGGTATAGACAACTTCGGCTTTAGCGTGAATGCTCTTGAAACCTTTGAGCTTTGGAATGGCTTGCATGATAGCGCGTTGGCCACCCATGAAGCCAGCAGCCATTTTGCGGTGACCAGTACGGGCTTTTTGACCCTTGGTACCACGACCAGCGGTTTTACCTTGGCCGGCTGAAATACCGCGACCCTTGCGGGATGGGCGAGTATTCTTTTCGACGATTAAATCATTGTATTTCATTACTTAGTCTCCTTTTTGGCGGCTTTAACACCGTTCCACTGATCACGTGGGACTTGTTGCTTGAGGCCTTCAATTACAGCGTAAGCAATGTTGACTTTGTTGGTAGAACCAAGGGACTTAGAAATAAGGTTTTTAACACCAGTAAGACCCATGATTGAACGAACGGTACCACCTGCGATAATACCAGTACCAGGAGCGGCTGGTTTCATCAAGATGTCGGCGCCAGTAACTTTGGTTTCGACTTCGTGGCAGATAGTTTCGCCATCCATAGCAAAGGTAATCATAGATTTCTTAGCTTTGGAAGTAGCCTTGGCGACAGCGGTGGTAACATCGTTACCTTTAGCTACACCAACACCAACTTTGTTTTTGTGGTTTCCAATGGCAACAAGTGCTTTGAAACGCATGCGGCGACCACCAGCAACGGTACGAGAAACGCGATCAACGGCGATGGTGATTTCGTCAAATTCTTTTGGAGCGACGTCAGCTTTGACGCGATCACGACGATTACGACGATCCATTTTCTTGCCGGAGATATCACGAGATTCTTTCTTGGCTGCGGTCTCATCCGTCATCTTAAGGGTGCCGGATTTATTAATAACTTTTGGGGCTTTATTTTCTTCGGCCATAATTAAAACTCCAATCCTTCCTTGCGGGCGGCGTCAGCGAGTGCAGACATACGGCCAGCATAAATTTTAGAACCGCGATCAAAGACGACTTTTTTAACTTTGGCTTTTTTAGCTTTTTCAGCAATTTCTTTACCAACGACAGCAGCCTTTTCGGTCTTGCTACCAGTAAGTTTTTTGCCGACGGTTGTAGCGTAAGCTAAAGTAACTTTTTTGTCATCATCGATGATTTGTGCAGTAATGTGAAGATTTGAGAAATTAACGCTTAAGCGTGGGCGCTCGGCAGTACCGTGAATCTTCGCACGGGTGCGGTTAGCGCGATATTCAGCTTTCATTATTTCTTACCTGCCTTTCCTGCCTTACGAATAATAACTTCGTCGACATACTTAATACCTTTACCTTTGTAAGGTTCAGGTTTCTTGAGGCTACGGATTTCAGCAGCAACTTGACCGACTTGTTGTTTGTCGATGCCAGAGACTGTGATTTCCATTTTGTTGGTAGTCAAAGTAATGCCTTCTGGAGCACTGTATTTGACTGGATGTGAAAAACCTAAAGCCATTTCGATGTCTTTTGGACCGCCAGATAGACGGAAACCGACACCGTTGATTTCAAGTTTTTTCTCAAAGCCCTTAGTGACGCCTTCAACGGCATTGTTGAGCAATGCGCGTTGCAAACCGTGCCAGGCTTTTGATTTTGGTTCGTCATTCTCACGAGTGACGACAATTTGAGTACCTTCGACCTTGGTAGTGGTCTTAGGCTGAACCGGGACGACGAGTGAACCCTTTGGTCCTGCGACAGTAATTTCTTTGTCGCCGACCGTGATTGTCACTCCCGCCGGAATCTCGATGGGTTGTTTTCCGATACGACTCATATTTTCCCTTATTGTTAATATCTAGGTAATTATACCACAGTTTATAGATAAAGACAAGATAAAATGCCACTAAACTTAAGATAATAATGAAGTTGCCAGAATGGCCGTCTTTGGCGGATTTAAAACGCTCAATTTCGGCACCAAAACCAGTGTCTGGGACGGCCGGATTAGTGTCATCGTCGACCGGCACTTGGTCCTCGGAGCCTTCCGGAATTACTTCCCAAAGGGATTCTGAACGCTGCTTGAGTTCGTAGCCCGGAGCAATATATTCATCTTTTGGTTTAACCGAATAGGTGCCACCAGAAATAAACCCTGTCCAGTGCTCGCTCAAAATAGCTTCGGCTCCTCCTGTATTATCAGTAGAGATAAAAGTACCACCAGTAACTACACCAGTAACCAGAGATATAGATGCATCTGGGTTATTAATCACGTTAGCCTCTACAAATGCTTTATCAGCAGTAAAAGTGCCGCCGGAAATATTGATGGTGATTGGCATTTTCGTAGTGTGCTGAGAGACGACGATGGCAGCGCCCAAGATCGAAGAACCGTTGGTTGGTTTAGGGCCGACATCATATTTGGTTTCGGCATCAACCGTGATGGAACCGCCAGTAATGTTGAGTTCACCGGAGCGTACTTCTATACCGTTAGTGATGCCGTGAATTTCCCCAGCCGAGGTTAAAATAACGCCGCCAGCAGCATAAACCGGAACATCCATGCGCTCGATTTTGCCAGTTTCGCCAATATTAATAATTGCGCCAGCGTCACCGTAAGTGCCAAGAATAAAAATACCAATAGTGTCAGTATCTGGATACGAAGTGCGCAGCGTACCGTCCAAATTAATAACTACACCGTATTTTCTGGTACCCCAGCTACTATTGCTTAGCGCCATGCTAATAATCGTATTTGCTGTGGTGTTATTGGACTCTAAAACCACGCCTTCGCCAACACTAAAGACCGTGTAATTTTCGGCATCAACACTTGATGAGCCGGCTAGGTTAATAAAGAATTTAGTGGTAGTAGAAAATACACCCTGACCAACCAAAGAAACCTTCGTGTGAAAGACAACAAATTGGCGCGCTACACTCACATTGTGACCGTTGAAATCAATAGTAATATTGGCGTTCTGCGGGAATATATAATAATCCGTACCGGCATCTTCAAGATCAGCGTAGACTATTACGTTGTTTTCATAAATACGGTTATTTACATTATCGGTAAGCTGAGTCAAAGCGTCGGAAAAAGTAGCTACGCAAACGTCGTTAACGGCGATAGTTTCGCAAGTTTCCCCTTCTGCAAAAGCGGACTGGGCACCAAAAATGCTAGCAAAAAATACGCCAACAATAAACAAAATTTTCGCAGTTTTATTCACTCTACAGTACTCCTACTAAAATGATAACGGTTATAAACCGCTTGTGTCAATCATTGAAAAAATCAAAATATGTTATATTGAAAGTATGGAAAGTATTAAGTCGTCTAAAAAGTCTTTGCGAAAGCATAACAAACTATCACTTATCTTAACCTTTATCCTAATTGGATGTGTGACTTTTATCGGATTGATTTTTGCAAAAATTAGCTTAAATGCATCTGGACAACAAACCGTAGTGTCAGAGGATAAACCAATTGTTGTCACTTCCGCCGAATCGCGAATTTTGTTTGCCGGAACGACTTTTTGGGGCAGACGCACAAATACTCTGGCTAGAAGCTCAGAGCTCGGCGTAAAGTACCCCTTCGCACAGCTTGATTCCCTGGAAAGAGAAAAATACCAAGCCTGGATCGCCAACTTAGAATGTCCAATTACCCCAAATGACCATACGGAATACGAAGAGGAAGAACTATTCGTTTTTAACTGCCACACCGATTATCTAGGGGAAGTCGCTAAATATTTCTCAGCTTTTTCGTTTAGCACTAACCATATCGATAACTGGGGCGAAGAAGGCATCATAGAAACCAAAGAAAACCTCGACGAGGTAGGAATCCAGTATTTTGGACATTATCGCTATGACAACAGTACTGAAAACTGTGGCGTCGTAGTGGTGCCAGTGGAAGCTACGCTCGAGAACGGGCTCATTTACGAATATGATATCCCGATTGGATTCTGCGGCGCACATGGCGTATTCGGCATTCCGACCAAAGACGCACTTAATAATATAGAAAAATACGCCAGCATTATCCCGACCGTAGTAATGCCGCATATGGGCGTAGAATATCAGAATTCAGCAGACGAGTTAAGACAAAATCTTTATCGCGAGATGATTGATCGTGGTGCTGACATGGTGCTAGCCGATCACCCACATCATGTGCAAAACGCCGAGGCTTATAATGGTCACTTAATCGTCTATTCGATGGGCAATTTCATGTTCGATCAACAGTTTGATGAAACGGTTTACAGTGCTGCTATTGATGCAACTGCAAAATTTGACCCGTCCACCAATTTCGACGCTTGGGACAGTCTCGGTCGTCTCTGTTTACAGAAACACGGTGATTGTATTGAAGATATCGTAAGCAGTGGTTTACCGCGTCTCGATTTAACTTGGACCAATTACGACTTTGTCGCCACAACCGACGCCAATACGATCCAAACCCGCCTAGGCGACGAAGCAGACCGTGCATTTGTTGGCAATAGATTGAATTGGAACAATGTAGTCTCAGGATTAAAATAAAAAATAATCCCCAGATAAAGGGGATTATTTTTTCGAAGTAATTCACTTCGTGAAGCGGTCTAGCTTTGAATTACCAAACACGGACGAGAATTTCGCCACCGAGACGGTTTTTCTTAGCCTCTTTACCAGTCATCAAACCTTTTGAGGTTGAGATGATAACGATACCACGACCAGATTTAACCGTTGGGATGTCTTCTGCCGCAGTGTAAACGCGGCGACCAGGTTTGGAAACTTTTTCGATTTCGTTGATTTTTGCAACTTCACCAGGATTTGCAATTACGACGTGAAGAATACCACGTGGTTTGCTATCCTCGATATCGTAGCTTGCGAGGTAACCGTTTTTAACCAAAGTTTCAACAACGGCAACTTTGAGCTTTGAAGTAGCAACACGAATTTCGGTTTTGCCAACCATGTTAGCATTGCGAATGCGGGTAATGAGGTCAGCGATTTGATCTGTAGATTGTAATGACATATCTTTCTCCTTTCTCCTTACCAGCTACTCTTTGTTACACCAGGGATTTCGCCCTTGCTTGCTTTTTCACGGAAGGTAATACGGCTCATACCGAAGCGGCGCATATAACCACGTGGACGACCGTCTAGCATGTCACGGTTTTTGAGACGAGTGACGGAGCTGTTCCTAGGAAGCTTTTGGAGACCTTCGAGATCACCAGCAGCTTTGAGCTCTGCGCGCTTTGCGCTGTATTTTTCGTATAATTTACGGCGTTTTTCGTCACGGAGGACAGCTGATTTCTTAGCCATATTATTTACCCTCCTTAACAAACGGCATACCGAAGAGTTCTAACAATTTAGTACTTCCTTCCTTTGAACCATTTTTAATTATTAATGTAACTTCGAGACCGTGAAGAACTGAAGCATCTTCGAAGGTAATTTCTGGGAAGACGGTTTGTTCTTTAAGACCGAGGTTATAGTTGCCTTGTTTATCAAAAGCAGTCCTTGAAACGCCGTGGAAATCACGAACGTGTGGGAGAGCAATGTTAATCAAGCGATCAACGAATTCATACATCTTGTCGTTTCTTAGAGTGACAAGATAACCGACTGGAGCGCCCATGCCTTTGCGGATTTTGAAGGTTGCAATAGACTTCTTTGCAAGGCGAGAAGTTGGGGCTTGACCGGTAATCTTAGAAAGGGTGAGTTCAACAGTTTCAGTGAACTTTTTGTCTTCACGCTTCTTGCCGACACCACATGAAACGATTACTTTTTTGAGTTCTGGGACTTGGTTGATGTTTTTGAGACCAAGTTCTTTTTGCAACTTCGCTTTCAGCTCTTTGTTGTAGAGCTCTTTGAGGCGAGGTGTAGTTTTAACGTCAGCCATTATTTAGCTCCTTTCTTAAGCTTAGCGTTAGTTTTCTTCTCAACTTTGGCAGCCTCAACGAGTTTGAGATTTGAGAGAACAATACCGACATGAATATCTTTTTTGCCACCTTTTGGATTGAGGTAGGTTTTCTTCATGTGGCGTTCGCGGATCTCGATACCTTCGAGGTAGGCTTTGCCATCTTTAACTTTGACGATTTTAGCGGTTTTACCTTTGTTATCGCCAGCAATGACCATAACTTTGTCACCGGTTTTTAGATTTTGTGCCATATTAGAGTACCTCCGGTGCTAAGCTAATAATCTTAGTGAAGCCAAGTTCACGAAGTTCGCGTGGGATTGGACCGAAGACGCGGGTACCTTTTGGAGTTTTGTCATCGTTAACGAGAACAGCAGCGTTTTCGTCAAAACGGATGGTTGATCCATCAGGACGGCGAATTGGAGCAACAGTACGAACGATAACTGCTTTAACGACAGCTTTTTTCTTGGTGTTGCCATGTGGATCTGCGTCTTTAACTGAGCAGGTGACGATATCACCAACACGAGCGTAACGAGCGCGGGTCCCGCCGAGCACGCGGATGACGCCAAGTTCCTTGGCACCGCTGTTGTCGGCGACTTTAAGACGGGTTTCCTGTTGTATCATATTATGCCTCCTCCTCTTTTAGTTCAATCGTGCCATGTGAGCGCTCAAGAACTTTTACGAGAGTGTAAGCCTTGGTTTTTGAAAGTGGGCGGCAAGCGGCGATTTCGACGCGATCACCCAACTTTGCTTCGTTTTTCTCATCGTGAGCAGTGTATTTACGGGTTTTCGTAAATTGCTTGCGATAGAGTGGATGTGTTTCACGATTCGTGATGGAGACGGTAATGGTCTTATCACGCTTATCGGAGGTCACAATTCCTTGTAATGTGTGTGCCATATTAGAACTCCTCTTTCTTAATAATTTTACAGCGGACTGGGAGCTTGTGAGAGGCCAAGCGAAGGGCTTCTTTAGCTTGCTCTTCAGTAACGTCAGCGATTTCAAACATCACAGTACCAGCTTTAACCTTGGCGACGAAGAATTGTGGTTCACCTTTACCGGAACCCATTTTAACGTCGAGAGGTTTTTTGGTAACTGGGGTGTGTGGGAAAATACGAATCCAGATTTTACCACCGCGTTTGATGTAGCGGGTAATAGCTTGACGGGCAGCCTCAATTTGGCGGCTCGTAACACGCTCGTTATCAAGTGACATCAAACCGTAATCACCAAAGGCAACAGTATTACAGCGGGTTGCAACGCCTTCATTTTTGCCTTTGCGGACCTTGCGGTGTGCAGTTTTCTTTGGTAGTAAAATAGCCATATTATTTCTCCCCCTTGTAGATCCAAACTTTTACGCCAACGATACCAGCAATGGTTGGAGCGTGGCAGCAGTAGAAATCGATATCAGCACGAAGGGTGTGTAGAGGCACTGAACCTTCGATGAATTTCTCGCGACGAGACATTTCAGCACCGTTGAGACGGCCAGAAACCTCGATACGAACACCTTTGGCACCTGCATTCATAGAAGATTGCAAAGCCATTTTAACGGCGCGGCGGAAATTCATACGTTTGCCAAGTTGGAAACCGATGTTTTCTGCAACGAGTTTAGCGTTAAGTTCTGGTTTTTTAATTTCTTCAACATTGATACGAATTGGGGTATCAACGATTTTTTCAAGCTCTTTTTTGAGCTCATTGATGCCAGCGCCTTGTTTACCGATTACTGCACCAGCTTTAGCGGTGAAGATAATAACGGTGGTGAGGTTGGCAGAACGCTCGATGTTGACTTTAGCAATAGTCGGGCGAGCTTTGAAGCGGTTTTCGACCACTTCGCGGATCTTAGCGTCTTCGACCAAGTTTTTGCGGAAGTCAGATTTCTTCAAAGTGAACCACTTAGAAGACCAGTCTTTGCTGACTTGGAGACGGTAAGAGATGGGATTAACCTTCTGACCCATATTACTTGTTCTCCTTTTCTTTAGCCGGTTCGGCTTTCTTAGCTTCGGCGGCCTTCTTTACTTTCTCTTCGCCGGCGACCTCGACAAAGATGTTGCTTGAAATCTTTTCGTATGGCAAAGCGCGTCCACGTGAAGCTGGAACATAGCGACGCATGCGGGTTCCGGCGGTCACTGAGATACGAGCGATACGAATAGTCTTTGGATCAATGGAAACTTTGGAGTTATTGAGAAGGTTTGCGTTAGCAGACTCAATAGCTTTACGAACGGCCTTAGCGGCGCGGCGTGGGGTGTTTTCCAAGATAACAATAGCATCTGAGACATAGCGATCGCGGACCAAGCTAGCGACAATACTAGTTTTGCGTGGTTGGCTATCGATGCCTTTTTCATATGCATGAGCAAAGTGGGTAGTCATAATTAGTTACCTCCCTTTGCGGCTGCAGCCTCAGCGGCTTTCTTACCACCGTGGCGCTTAAATTTGCGGGTTGGTGCGAACTCACCGAGCTTGTGACCGACCATGTTTTCAGAGATGAAAACTGGGACATGCATACGACCGTTGTGAACGGCGATGGTGCGACCAACCATTTCTGGAGAGATGGTTGATTGGCGAGCCCAAGTCTTGATCACTGTGCGATCTTCGGCAGAGAGGGCAGCAACCTTCTTCGCGAGTTTGTAGTCTATAAATAGACCTTTCTTAAGACTGCGAGACATTATTTCCTCTTTCCTTCGTGGCGACTGCGCACGATCATTTTATTAGTTTTCTTATTATGGCGAGTCCTAAACCCAAGCGTCAGTTGACCCCATGGAGTACGTGGAGCTTTACCAGTACCGTGACGACCGCCGTCACCACCACCGTGTGGGTGGTCGGTTGCGTTCATCACGACACCGCGGACCGTTGGGCGAATGCCTTTGCGGCGGCGGCGACCAGCTGAGCCGATCTTGACGTTTTGGTGTTGGAGGTTAGAAACGACACCGATTGATGCTTCACAGGTAGAAAGAACTTTGCGAACTTCACCTGATGGCATTTTAAGAGTGGCGTAGCCATTTTCCTTTGCCATGAGCTGAGCGGAAGCACCAGCAGCGCGGACCATTTGAGCACCGCGGCCTGGGGTGATCTCGATAGCGTAAACGAAAGTACCAACTGGGATATTTTCGAGTGGCATACGGTTAGAATCTTCAACGGCGGCTTCGTCGCCAGTAGAGAATTTAGTACCTTTAGTCATTTTGGTGTCAGCGACAACATAGTAGTAGACACCGTTTTGATCTTTAACACGAGCGATACGAGCGCTACGGTTTGGATCGTATTCGATTTCCTCAACGGTCAAAGTAAGATTCTTTGGCAAGTTGTGGGTGAGGATGCGGTAATGGCGTTTGACGCCGCCACCACGATGGCGCACAGTAATGCGACCTTGGTTGTTTTTACCAGCTTGTTGCTTCTTAGCTTGAAGCAATGACTTCATCGGCTTCTTGGTCGTGATTTGATCGTAATCTTCGGTCGTTTTTTGACGCTGAGCCGGAGTAACTGGGCGATAAGCTTTAATACTCATTACTTATTCTCCTTAGCTGCTTTCTTGTCAGCTTTAGCTTTGGCTTTAGCCTCAGCTTTGGCTTCCTTTGCGCTGCTCTTTACGGCTTTTTCAGCCTTGTTTTCTTCTTCAGGCTCTTCAAATACTTTGATTTTGTCGCCTTCTTTCAATGTAACGTATGCAAATTTCTTATCTTGGCGATAAGTCGTACCAGGATAAGCATGTTTACCCTTGCTGAATTTAGTCTTTTTACCGTCGCGGATCAAAGTGCGAACATCGGTAACAGTGACGTTAAATTCTTTTTCAACGAGTTTAGCAACTTCTTGCTTGCTCATATCGCGTTTAACTGAGAAAACGTAGGTGCGTTTGGTTTGTTCACGGTAGGTTTTTTCAGTAGCACGTGGCTCCAAGAGGTGGAGGTTGATATTGGTTTTTGCGTCTGCCATATTACTTCTCCTCTCCCATTAGCCATTCAACGGTTGCTTTCATGCTAGCGTCGCTAAAGACGATAGCGTCAGCGTTCATGATATCAAATACATTGAGATAGGTTGCGCGAACGAGTTTGACGTTTGGCAAGTTGTTGGTTGAGCGAAGAACTTCTGGAGTCTTCTCAGTTGCAACAGCGAGTACGTTTTTGCCCTCGAGCTTCATATCTTTCAAAACTTTGACTGCATCTTTGGTTTTGCCAGTGAGTTTGACGTCAGTAGCAAGAGTAAAGATAGCCTTGTCTTGATTCTTCATCGAGAGAGCTTGGCGGACAGCAATTTTCTTGGCTGATTTGCTAAGTTTCTTGGTGAAGTTTTCTTCGCCGGTGCGGCCGAAGGCTACACCACCATGGCGCCAGATAGGGTTGCGGGTGCTGCCGAAGCGTGCACGACCGGTGCCTTTTTGCTTCCATGGTTTCTTACCACCACCGCGGACTTCGCCACGCTTCAAAGTTTTAGCGTGTGAGCTGCGAGAGTTAGCAAGATATGCATCATAAGCGAGTTTTACGAGTTCGTGGTTCTCGACTGATAGGCCGAAAACATCTTTATTCAAAGTAGCCATATTAGTTCTTTCCCTCCACGCTTACAATTCCTTTCTTTGGACCAGGGACTGCGCCCTTGAGACCAAGGAGGTTGTTCTCTTTGTCGATAAAGCTAACAACGAGGTTCTTCACGGTAACTTGATCGTGACCCATGCGGCCTGGCATACGTTTGCCTTTGAAAACTTTTTGAGGATACATCGAGCCGATAGAACCGACTTTACGAATATCGCCCTTGAAGCCGTGGGTGTTACGTGATTCTTGGAAGTTCCAACGTTTGACGGTACCGGCAAAGCCTTTACCTTTAGAAACACCAGTAGCGGCAACTTTGTCGCCGAGGTTGAAGCTGTCGACGGTAATTTGATCGCCAACCTTCAAACCTTCTGGGATTTCTTCGACGCGGAATTCTTTCAGAACCTTAGGGTTAATATTTTCTCCAGCCTTTTTGACGTGACCGGAAACCGACTTGCTCAGATTCTTACCCTGACCGTAACCCACCTGCACAGCGTTATAACCATCGGTTTCGACGGTTTTAATCTGAGTCACTGTGGCTGGGCCGGCTTGAAGGATTGTAACAGGGGTTACAACGCCATCTTTGCCGATGATCTGGGTCATACCAATTTTGGTGCCGAGAATGACTTGCATTCTATTCCTTTCCCTTAAATTTTTTAACACTATTAAAACTAGACTCTCGAGCGGTTTCCTCTGTTGGACCTACTCCTACGTCTAGATAACGTTCTAATTTTATCACAGATTGCAAGATATTACAAGGGGTTTTTAAGAGATTTTTTAGGGATTTTTTGCATGAAAAATCCCCCTTCAAAAATCGTCCACCTAGCTAAGTTACAAATCAAGATAAGCGTCGATGAACGGCATGATCTCGCCGTCTAGAACAGCGTCAGTATCAGTTTCTTCGTGTTCCGTACGAGTGTCTTTAACTAGGCGGTATGGCTGGAGTACGTAGTTGCGGATTTGCTGTCCCCATTTAGCGGATTCACCGGCGCGGAGTTTATCGATAGATTCAGCGTGCTGTTCGAGCTGCATCTGAACAAGTTTACCTCTTAAGATTTCCATCGCTTTTTCTTTGTTCTGAAGCTGAGAGCGCTCGTTCTGAATGGCAACAACAGTGTTGGTTGGAAGATGCGTGATGCGGACTGCAGAGTTCGTGGTATTGACAGACTGTCCGCCGTGGCCACCCGAGTGATAAACATCGATACGAAGATCTTTTTCGTCGATCTTAATGTCGGTATCGGCTTTAATAACAGGGAGAACTTCTACTAGAGAGAAGGAAGTTTGGCGCAAATTATTGGCATTGAACGGCGAAAGACGTACTAGGCGATGAACACCGTGTTCAGATTTGAGGGTGCCGTAAGCATGCGATCCGGAAATTTCGTAAACAGCCGTCTTGATACCGGCTTCTTCCCCAGCGGTACGTTCTACAAGTGCAGCTTTGAAGCCATTTCGTTCAGCGAACCTTAAATACATGCGTTCAAGCATGCCAGACCAATCCATAGCCTCTGTTCCGCCTACACCAGCGGTAATACGTAAAATCGCATTCTTATCGTCGTGTGGACCATTAAAACGCAGAGCCTTTTTGAGCTCTTCGTAAGTCTTTTCGAGCGCCGCAACCTGCTCTTCGATTTCACTCTTTAAACCGTCATCACTAAGAGTAATTAATTCTTTGATGTCGCTAGTTTGGGTATGCAATAATTTCCAAGGATTAATTTCATCCGTAAGTTTAGCGAGCTCTTGATTTTTAGCAGTAGCGTTGGCTGGGTTTTGCCAAATTTCTGGCTCCGCCACCTCTTTTTCGAGCGTTTCGATGCGCGCGATTTTTTCATCGATACCAAGTTTATCCCACGCAGCGGCGAGATTTTGGTTTAAGATTTCTAGGCGTTTTTCGAGCTCTTGCATGAGATTAATTATATCACGCCCGACTAGCGCTTGCCTATTTCCCTAGCGGCTATATAATAAAAATATGGAAGCGAAAATACAGATTGATTCAAATATCGAACTTCGTGCGATCAGCCCAGACTGGGCCGCCGAAAAATACACCGCCGCGATGGCTTCACGCGATCATCTTTTGCCATGGCTGACTTGGGTACATTTTTACGAAGATTGCGAAACGACTGAGGCCGGAATCGAAAAGATGCGCGAATATCAAGTTCGCAAAGCCGAGGAATTTTCAAAAGACACTGGCTATACCTACGATATTTTCTATGACGGCGTTTTCGCTGGCAGTATTGAATTAATGAACGTGGATCGCTTCAATCAGACTTGCGAAATCGGTTATTGGCTAGTGAAAGATTTTACCGGTCGCGGCATTATCACGAGAGCCGTGAACCTCTTGACGGATTTGGCTTTTAAAAAGTTAGAGATGCACTGCGTAGTGATCCGCGCTGCAGACAAAAACATGGCTTCGCGCGCCGTGGCCGAGCGCTGCGGATTTGAGTTCGAAACGATTCTCCGCGAGAGGCTATTCCTCGAGGGGGAGCGTTATGGGATGTGTATATTTAGCAAAATTAATTCTTAAGGAGCACTAGCGGCGTAATGAACTTGTGTGCCGAACGCGCAGCTGCACTCAGGATGCTTGCTGATTATGAGAGCCGCAAAACCGTGCTTTTAAAAGACATTATTCCAAATTGGTGGGGCGAAAAAAGATATAAGGATTAGTCTTCGAGTTTTGCTAATACTTCCCTGGCCTCGATTACTGAGTGAGTCTCCATCAGCTTAGCGCGCACATCCGAGGCGCCCGGGAAATTGTTGATGTAAATCTTGTAATAATGTTTGAGAGGCTCATACGGTAAGCCGTGCAGATTCATTTGCTCTTCGTATAAATTGAGATGCAATTGTAATAATTCCATCAATTCTTCACGCGTGGCGACGTGGTCCGTAAAACAATACGGATTTGCAAAGACACCGCGGCCAATCATGAAGCCATCAACTTCCGGATATTTGGCGTGCAACTCCATAACGGCGGCACGGTCTTTGATGTCGCCATTAATAATTAATTTAGTCTCCGGCGAAATCTCGTCACGCATCTTTAAAATCTCTGGAATTAGCTCATAGTGAGCATCGACCTTAGACATTTCTTTACGCGTACGAAGATGTACCGTAAGAGCAGCCGGATGCTCGGCGAGCAGGATCGGAAGCCAAGTCTTATACTCATCGACAAAAGAAAAACCAAGGCGAGTTTTAATTGAAACCGGAAGCTTGGTTGCGGCGCATACCTGACGATAGCATTCTACGGCAAGCTCTGGTGTTTTAATCATCGCGGCGCCGCCGCCAGCCTTATTGACATGCTTATCTGGACAGCCAAAGTTTAAATCAATTCCGCAAAATCCAAGGGACTCCAAATCTCGAGCGATTTCTGAAAAATGGTCTGGGTTTTTACCCCAAATTTGAGCAATGATTGGTTTGTCGGAATCGGAAATAGCAAGGCGCTCCAAGGCATTATGGCGGCCTTTTTCAGAGGTATAGCTAGAAACGTTCGTAAATTCGGTATAAAAAAGATCTGGCCGACCAGCTTTCGCAATCACTTGGCGAAATGCCAAATCGGTGACGCCTTCCATCGGGGCCAAAATCAGAAACGGTTTTGGTAGCTCTTGCCAAATGTTCATTTTTATATCATACCATCAAAAAGGCCCCCCGTAAAGGGCGGCCTAATTGAGTTAGGTTTTGGGCATGTTTGCCACTACCAAATCGACCGCAGCAAGCAAAAGTGCGCCAAAAAGGATATTCTTTGTGAGCATCAAGTATCCTGCCCGCTCAATACCCTTGGCAATATAAATGCGGTCTATCTTATATTTCGCTTCAACCGCCTTCTTCGCACGAGGAATAGTCCTAAGGGTTTCTTCCGCACTGTCCGCCACGTCATCGTATGCAAATATAGCATACGGAGACCTGGAGTATTCGTGGTAATATTGCTCGAGCAACTCCTTGAGTTTTTGGTCTAATTCCTGATTCCCCGTATCGCAGACGTAAATAACCCTCTCATCGAACGCTAGTCCGGTCGTATATAGACCGAGTTGTCTGGCCGTAGCACTAAGGCGTACTACACCAGCCTGGAGCAATAATGAGACATCTTCCAAGATTTTAGCAGTATCCCTTTCGTCGAGAATTATTTCGTTAAGCACGACCAGATCAAACGACGTAAAATCGAATGGAATATCGTATTCTGTGATTGTAATAGCGGATCCTTCAGTATGGACTTCCGTTCTATCGAAAAAACCAAAGTATGTTCTTGTGTCTTCCAGGCATTTTCTAAAAGTCTCTTTTCCTGAGTTCTTCTTTCCTATAAAAACTATTTTTACAGTGCCCATATATATCCCCCTTGTCATATTTTTGAATTTTAAGTGTGCGCGTGGCAGTCCATTAAAAAACCTAACCAATTTTTAATTTACTCCCACCAATATTTCACTATTATAGCATCAAAAAGGTTACCAGCAAAGGTAGCCCCTGTTGGGGTCCGCGTATAGCTTTACTTTTTTGGTCTTTTGTGATATAATTGTAAGATAAAATTTTAGGGAGGTGTTCTTTATGGAAATGAGAGTTGAAAAAGGCAATTTTCGCCTGAGCGTCAAAATTGAGAGGTGCGATTCGCGTGCCCGCAAGGAGTTCGCGAAGTTACCGGCAGACTTGCCGTTTAATGTCCTTGCCGAGTATGATCCTTATACTCAGGTAACAACTGTGGATATAAGCGCCGATGAAGAGTACGCGAAATGGTCCGCCGTTCGCGAGACTCTGAATTTCAACGGCTCAAAGTTCTTCGGCGAATGCACAGAAAAGAACTTCGAGCTGAGTGATCAGCCAGTAAGAAGGCGTAAATCGGTCGAGTACCTGCTCGTTAACCGGATTATTCCGGAGGACTACAAAGAGCAATATTGCCGACTGACCATTGAATTCTATGAGCTGATGCTCTGCCTATCAGCATACGACTCGACATTCTCTCCGGAGATAATCAAGAGCTTTAAAGCCGGCAAACATTGGCTCGAACAGTGGTTGGTCGACAACCGCTATAAAAAAGCCGAGCAGTAGGCGGTAAAAACTCTATCAACAAAAAGGTCGCTAATTCTAGCGACCTTTTTCCATTCAGAGAAATTATTTCTTCCAAGCTTTGCGCGGACCAAAATGTGGCTTTACTACCGAAAAGTTAATCGCGTTCTTTTGGAAGCTCTTAACCGTGAGGCGCATCACGAAAGCCGAAGCCACGCCAAGCTCAATAATACCGATTAGGAGCTCGTACGCCGGTAAGTTACCAAAGGCATTGCGCATCATCAAGGCAATCGGTGATGATAATGGGAAGTATGACAAGATATAAGTTACAAGATTAGCATCGCCAGTCATGAAATTATTCATGAAGAACAGTGGCATCACCACACCCATCATCACAATACCAATATACTGCGAAGCGTCGCGAGCGGTTGGCATGAGTGAACCGACCATCATGCAGGCGCCAGCAAACATAAAGTACGACATTAATAGTAGGAGAATATTGCCGATTACACGAATCGGGTCGAGATCGATGATGGCGAGATATGGCGCCACCATTGGACTATCACGATAAATGATCACCGCAGCAATTATCGGAATCACGAACACGACAATCTGGATAAAACCAAGTGTAATCAGACTCAAAATTTTGCCAATTACGAGGTTTTTGGCCGAAACAGAAGTCAAAATCATCTCGGAGATGCGATTCTCTTTTTCTTCTACCAGGGCCATAGTGAGACGGTTACCAAATACACAGATTAAGATGTAAAAGATGCCCAAAATCGCAATCGGCACGATCGCCTGACCCATTACGCTAACCTGCGCGCCATCCGCATCAAGATCGACGGTTTCGTAATCGACCGTGTTTTCAACCAAGACAATCTCCTCTGGCGAGAGCTTCTGATAGACGTTTAATTTTAAGAGATTCGCAAACGGAATGGAATAGAAATTGAACAGCCCGGTATCCGCCGCGCGATCATAAATTTTAACTTTATGACTCTCGACAAAATCTTCAGATACGTAATAATAGAGGTCTAGGTCGTTATTTTTAACCATGTCACGGCCGGCTTCTTCGGTTTTAACTTTGGTAAATTCAATACCGGTACTAGCCAACACTTCGTCGCTTAGCAAATTGGCGTCGTCAGTGATACCGACTTTTTTGTTGGAAAAATCGATGTTCGAAATCGTATCTTCGATGCCGCCGCTATTCATTGCTGAAAGCCCGAGCACCGCGGCGATACCGAGTGGGAACAAGAGCAACGAAATCCAAAAAGTTGGTTTCTTGAGCTGGCGAATGACTTCAAATTTGAAAACGGTTCTAATCTTATTCATCTTCACCTCCATAAACTTCTACGAAAATTTCGTCGAGCGATTTGCCACCAAATTGTTTTTTAATATCTTTAATCGTGCCGTAAGCGTAGGCTTTGCCGTCCTTTAATAGGATTGCGCGGTCACACAGACGTTCGACTTCATCCATGTAGTGAGTAATCATAATAATCGTGCTTCCCTTTGCGTGAAGCTCATCGATAATGTTCATGAGAAGTTTGCGGTTAACCGGATCGAAGCCCTTGGTCGGCTCATCTAAAATCAAAAGTTCCGGATTGTTCATCATACAGATACCAAGCTGAACTTTTTGCTGTTGACCGGTCGAGAGTTTTTCAGTCTTTTCGTTTAATTTACTAAGCAAGCCAACGCGTTCGAGATAATCTGCTGCCCAGCCACGTGGATCTTTGAGGCCTTTTAGTTCGCCAAAATAAATCATCGTGTCGATAACGGTTTCTTTTTTATAAAGGCCACGTTCTTCTGGTAAGTAACCAACCGTAACGCTGGAGTTGGCGTCAAAACGTTTACCATTAATTAATAATTCGCCGCCGGTCGGTTCGTACAAATTGAGTAGCGTGCGAATTGTAGTGGTTTTGCCGGAGCCATTAGAGCCTAGCAAACCAAAAATTTCACCTTTATTAACTTCAAAACTGAGATCTTTAATGACAGTTTTGCCGTTAAAGGCCATTTTAAAGTTTTTTACTTCTATCATTGAACTCATGATAAATATTATAGCACGGGATTTCGGGGGTGTCTGTGTTATAATCAGGGTGTCTCTAGCTATACTTCGGTCACTGGCATAGAGAAAAGCCAAAAGTCGTGAGTACTTGTCATTTAGGCTTGCGACCAGGAGCCAATAAATCAGGCTCGCATAAATGACTCTTTTAATTTAATTTTTAGGAGTCTTTATGAAAAATACAATTCTTAATAACCAAAACGAACGGGTCGAAGTGATGGCGCTTTTCGGTTACGAAATGACGCCTTGCCAGCCTCTTACTTTTAAGAGAACTGGCGGCATAGAAACCGAAATCACTGAGTTGCTCCGTACGCAAATTCGCTTTGCGGGTCAGGCAACCATCCACATCTTCGATGTTTTGGTCGGACGAGACAGGGCTCGTCTCGAGTTTAACTCGGTTGATCTGTCTTGGCACCTCACACAGGCGTAATCCGTTAAAAAATAGCTCCGGGATTCGGAGCTATTTTTTTTAGATCAAGTCTTGATGTTCGTAAGTCTTATTGTAGTCAAAGTCGGAGGCTGGGACCTCAAACGGTAAGTCGGCATAGCCAGGCTGTTTCATATGATAGGCGGCGCGGAGTTCCCCGATTTCGCCAACGCATTCGAATGGTTTAATTGCGCCCTCAACACCAAGCAAACCTTTGAAATCGTCCATAAGTTCTGGGTCGGCAAACAAATCCTTACCATCAAAGAGAGTTTTAAGCTCTTCAGCTGGCACAAATGGGGCAAAGACTAGGAACGAGTTCGCACATTTGGCACATTTGCCGCACCATTTCAGGCCAGAATTATCATGGCCCTGGGTGTAGTTGGCGACGTTACAGGAGCTAAATTGATGGCCGTATTTTTCCCAACATTTTTTGGCAAAAAGTTCGGAAATTTTGACTTCGCTATAGGCGCGAACCGGCGAACCAATTTTAATGTCTGGCGAAATGTAGCGCTTAACATACTCGGCAAGCATCTTTTCGGCCGTCCAAGTTTTGGACCATTGGTGATTAACTTCGAGATCGCCGATTGTGGCGTGAGCCTCATTTCCCTCTTGGCCAATACCCATCAAAGCCAGATTCTTACCGAGCAAAATCGCCTGCACCAAAACGAGACTTTCAATAATATAAGTAATTGGCACGTGACCGTTCAAACCGCCGGTAGCCTTCAAGGCCTCGCGGTCGATATGGCGTTTCATCGTCAGAAGCGGATTTTTAAAGCTATCCAGAATGGCTGGATGTGTATCGGACGGCGCTACATAAAGCGGAGTAAAGTCGATGCCTTTTTCATCCAAAAGTTCGGTTACGAGCAAAGAATCTTTACCACCACTTTGCGTCATAATAACGCCTTGGCCATCGTAAGCCTGGGCTGTCGGTTGGTTGGCAACAGTAGCAGTAAAATGCAATAAATCATCACGCGTAAGCTGATTTTCGTAAGCGTACTGCGACAAACCTTCTTGATAAACTTTGTTGAAGAATTCGGCCTGGAATTCGTCTAATTCAAAGCCATCATAAATAGCGGTTTTGGTCGGATGAGCCTTGTAATAAGAGGTACCGATAAGAAAAAAACTTAACTTCAGAGCGTTTTCGAGAAGCTGCGGATTGTATGCATAGGGCTCGGCCGGCTTCACAAACTCAATCGTTTCGGCAAAATCCTGGCCGAATTGGTTTTGGTATTTAAAGGTCGCGACATATGATTCATTGTCGAAATTATAGCCAACGAATTTAAAATCCATTTAAAGCTCCTTTACTAATTTTTGGAAAATTTCACCACGCTCTTTGAAGTTCTTGAACATATCAAAGCTTGGTGCGCCAGGGCTCAAAATCACAATCGTGCCGCCAAGTTCGCGGGCGATATTATTGGCTTTTACGAGCGCTTCGTCCAAAGTCTCTGCAAATTCATAGCGATCTTCCGATACGCCGTCGGCAAGAATGTGCTTAGTTTCACCAATCAAAACAGTTTTCAAAAGATTTGGCGCATCCTGAATTACGGCGCGGGCACCAGAAAGGTCGAGACCGCGGTCTTTACCACCGGCAATCAAGACTAGTTTATCTTCCGGGAAAGCTTTAACGGCTACTTCGAGCGCTGGATAAGTCGCAGCAAAACTATCGTCGTAATATTTGATGCCGTCGAGCTCGCGAACGAATTCGATGTGGTGTGGCAAGCCAAGGAAGGTTTCGATGCCCTCAGCGATTTTGTCGCCATATTTGTCGATAAATTCATTCACGTCCATATGGAAGTAGCAAGCTGAAACCAAAATTGCAGCTTCGGCATTTTCGCGGTTGTGCGCGCCTGGAATTTGGATGTGGCTCAAAATTTCATCAAGGCGCTCAGAGACTTCGTATGGATAAGAGAATCTCTTGCCTTTTGAAAGCTCACTGACTTTGACGGAGGTTGGATTGTTTTTGTAATAAACACAGTAATCGTCGGCGGTTTGATGGCGGACAATGTTTGATTTGGCCCCAACATAATCATCAAAACCATCGTGCACGTCTAAATGGTCTGGCTCAATACGAAGCACCACGGCAATGTGCGGCGAACGTTCACAATCCCAAAGTTGGTAGCTACTCATTTCATAAACCACGACGTCGTCTGGCGAAACATCGTCAAGCACATCGAGCGCCGGAATGCCGACGTTGCCCACAAAGTGAGTCTTTTTACCGAGTGCAGTCAAAATCGCAGCCACAAACGAACAAGTCGTACCTTTGCCTTTGGTGCCGGTTACGCCAACAATTGGTGCTGGACAATGTTCAAGAAAATAACGGGTAATACTGGTCCAGTTATCCTTAAAAAGCGGGTGCAGGCTCGGAGTACGAAAAACCATGTCAAAACCGTCTAAATCGAGTTCTTTGACGCTATCTTTAGTGATGTGGTCGAAAATTTCGATCTCGACATCATCACGCTTAGAGAAATAACGCTCGACGCTTTTACCTTCTACGCCGTAGCCTAAAATTGCAATTTTCATACTATTATTATATCATATAAGCCATGTTAGATTGCTTAATTGATGCTCTGCTAGACGTGGCAAAAATCGCACCATATCTCTTGGCAACGTTTTTGATTTTGGAGCTCATTGAGCATAAATTGAAGTATAAAAAACTCTTCGCGAAGAAACATCGCCTGATGCCGGTGGCTGGCGGGTTACTGGGCGCTTTGCCGCAATGTGGCTTCAGTGCAATGGCTGCAAACTTATTTTCTGGACATATCGTCACAATTGGTACGGTGATTGCGATTTTCCTCGCTACTAGCGATGAAATGCTGCCAATCATGATTGGCGAAAGCGTCGAGGCGACAGAAATTTTCAAAATTATTGGTTTCAAGGTCGCAATTGGCATCGCCGTTGGTCTTATCGTTGACTTAATCTACCGCAAAAAATCTAGCACCAACGAGACGCCAGACATCGGTCATATTTGCGAAGACGAACACTGTCATTGTGAGAAAAATGGCATCTTTTTGTCTAGCCTAATTCATACCTTAAAAACTCTGCTTTTAATTTTCGCCGCTAACCTTTTGATTGGATTAATTATTTTCTGGATTGGCGAAGAAAAAGTTGCTGGCATTTTGCTAAACAAAGGCTTACTTTCATATTTGATTGCAGCGCTCGTTGGTTTGATTCCGAGCTGCGCTGGTAGCGTAATTATCACTGAGTTATATTTGGCCGGATTAATTAGTTTCGGTAGCCTAATGGCTGGGCTTCTCACTGGTTGCGGCGTGGGTTGGTTGCTGCTTTTCAAGAACAACAAAAACCAACGCGAAAACGGCATGATTCTTGCCATTATTTTCGTAGTTAGTCTAGTTGCCGGCGCAATCTTTGATTTGTTTTAGAAATTAAGGTAAGTTTCGAGATTCGAGATGACAGCTTTTTCGACGCTCGAAACAGCCACCATGGCTTTGATACCAGAGCCAGCAAATTCGCGCGCAAGCTCGATCATTTTTGCCTTGTCGATAGCAGAGATTAAGTTTGGCATATCGTCGTATTTCTCGACGCCACCATTTAGGAAATAGTTTTCGGCATAGTAATCAGCGATTTGGCCGACGGTTTGAGCACCCATTTGGAAGCGGCCCATTGCATAGGATTTGGCGGCTTCGAAATCTTTGTCAGAAATGCCACCATTCAAAGCTTTGACAAGTTCAGTTTGAATCAACTTAAACAATTCTTCAGCGTTTTCGACGTTGACTTCGCCATCAAAATCCCAATAAGAGTTGTGAGCATTAGAAGAAACTGATGAACCCATGCCATAAATCAAGCCACGTTTTCTGGCGGCGCCAAAAATCTTGGAGTTGGTCGTGCCATTTAAAATGTGGTTAAGACAGTTCATCGCGAAGACTTCATTTGGTTCTAGGTGGCGCGGCGTAATCAATGAAAAACCGAAGGTGATATTTGAAGCATCCTTGCGGCGAATTGAAACGGCTTCGGCAGAGTGAAGTTCATCCATCGGAATCGTGAAATGGTAGCCTGGTTTCAGATTCCAGTCCTCGAGCATTTTCACTAATTCGTGCCTGCGGCCGTGAACCTTACCGGCAATAATAAATGACATATTTTCGGCGGTATGAGTGCGGCGATAGTGTTCGCGAATATCTTTAAGCTCGATATTCGAAATTGTCTTAATACGGTCTGACAAATCCAAAATATCCTCGCCAACTTCGCGCTGGAGTCTCGGCCAAAGCAAGCGATAATAATTGTTCATGTAGCCAGTGAGTTCAGAGCGGACGTTGCCTTTTTCGGCACGGAGTTCTTCCTCATTAAAACGTGGTTCGCAAATTGAAAGACGTTGGAGCTCCATGATACGATCCCACTCAAAATCAGCACATTCAGTTTCGTAACAAACCGAAATATCCGAGGTCCAAGCGTTATGGTAAGCGCCGTTTTTAGTAAATTCAGC
Source organism: Candidatus Saccharimonadota bacterium (assembly GCA_017519305.1). Lineage (GTDB taxonomy): Bacteria > Patescibacteriota > Saccharimonadia > Saccharimonadales > Saccharimonadaceae > Nanosyncoccus. The sequence goes on along the minus strand of JAFWSN010000001.1, from coordinate 100,589 downwards.
CTCAAAAGCTTGCTCGTCTTTATATTTTGCGTTGGCACCAAAAGCAAGGTGTTCTACAATGTGTGGAATTTCATAGACTTCCGGATTTTTGGCGTAGCGCATGCCGGCGCGGAACTGAATTCGCGTCGCCATGACACTGGCGCCAGGGATATCGATAAGAAGTCCCTTCGCCCCGTTTTTTAGAGTGATTTCTTCAACTGAATGCTTCATGCGGGCTATTTACGGCCGTTTTTCTTATTCTGACGAGCCTGTTTCTTCTTTTTCTTAGCTTCGTTTTTGCGAGATTTCTTTGGTGCGTTTGCAACAGTTTTGCCACCGGTAGATTTCTTGAATTCGGAATCGAGATTCTTGTCGCCCTTACTGACTTCGTTAACGCCTTTTTCGGTAGCGGTTTCGGCCATCTTGGTGAGCTCGGTATCATATTCTTCGCCATCAATTACGTCGGTAGCGCGAGCTTCGGCTGGAGTGATGGTAAGAAGAATCTTGAGAACTTCTTCGCGAAGATTACGTTGTAAACCGTCGAAGAGTTTTTGCGATTCGGCACGATATTCAACGAGTGGATCGCGTTGGCCAACTGAACGCCAGTGGATACCTTCGCGGAGGTGTTGCATATTTTCGAGGTGTTGCATCCATAAAGTGTCGAGGACTTTGAGATAAACTTCACGCTCGATCTTGCGCATTACTTCAGGGCTAAATTCAACTTCTTTAGTATGGTAAGCTTCTTCGATTGCAGCGAGTGCGAGTTTGGCACGGTCTTTCTCTTTGCGCATCAAACCAATCTCGTGGATCAAGTCATCATCAAAGTCAAAGACCGATTTGAACTCTTCGTCGAAGTTCTTGTTGACACGAGATGAGAGCTCAGTCAAAGTTTTAACTTCTTCACGCATGAGGCGCTTGATTTCAGAGAAGATATCTTCACCTTCGAGAATCTTACGGCGAATCATATAAACGACGCGACGGTGACGGTTAATTACGTTATCGTACTGGACGACGTTTTTACGCGAATCAAAGTTCATGCCTTCGATTTTCTTCTGAGCGGATTCGAGCGTGCGAGAAATGGCACGAGTTTGAATTGGTGTGTTTTCATCTACGCCAAGACGAGTCATCAACATCTTAATGCGATCACCCTGGAAAATACGCATCAAATCGTCTTCACAAGAAACGAAGAATTGAGTGGTACCTGGATCGCCTTGACGACCACCACGACCACGGAGCTGGTTGTCGACGCGGCGAGAATCATGACGAGCAGAGCCAATCACGACGAGACCACCGAGTTCTTTGACGCCTTTGCCAAGTTTAATATCGGTACCACGACCAGCCATGTTGGTGGCAAGTGTAACGGCGCCTTTTTCGCCTGCTTTGGCAATAATTGCAGCTTCACGTTCGTTGTTTTTAGCGTTCAAAATTTCGTATGGGACCTTTTGTTCGTCAAGGTAACGAGCGATTTCTTCGTTGTTGGCGATAGAATCAGAACCTACGAGCACTGGTTGGCCCTTGGCATGGTATTTCTTAATTTCTTCGGCGATAGCGCGAAGTTTACCTGCCTTAGTCTTAAAGATCAAGTCATCTTTATCAACACGGACGATCGGACGGTTTGGTGGAATTTGAATTACATCGAGTGCATAAATCTGCTGGAACTCTTCAGCTTCGGTGAAGGCAGTACCGGTCATACCGGAAAGTTTGCGATAAAGACGGAAGAAGTTCTGGAAGGAAATCGTAGCAAGAGTCATAGATTCTTGTTTGACGGCGACGCCTTCTTTGGCTTCGATAGCCTGGTGGAGACCCTCATTGTAACGGCGACCCTGCATCAAACGACCAGTGTGTTCATCAACAATGATGACTTCACCAGAGTTAGTAACAACATAGTCTTTGTCGCGTTTGAATACGATTTGGGCACGAAGAGCTTGTTCCATATGATAAACCAAGCGAGTATTCTTAGTGGAATACAAATTCTCTACACCAAGGATATTTTGAACCTTTTCAATTCCCTTGTCGGTGAGAGAAACTGAGCGGCGCTTTTCGTCGAAGATATAATCGTCTTCGGTGAGGCGATCGGCAATTTTAGCGAACTGATAGTAAGAATCTGGGTTGTCGCCAGCTGGCGCAGAAATGATAAGTGGGGTACGAGCTTCATCGATCAAGATGGAGTCAACCTCATCGACGATAGCGAAGTTAAGTTCGCGCTGGCGGAGATACTGAGTCTCGGAGGTCATGTTATCGCGGAGGTAATCGAAGCCAAATTCGTTGTTGGTCCCATAAGTAACGTCAGCATTATAAGCTTCTTTACGAGTAGCTGGGCGAAGATGGCGGAAGCGCTCATCGTCGTGCTCTTCGTTTTCGTATTCACGATCATAAACGAAGGAGGCGTTGTTGATAATTACACCGACAGAAAGACCGAGGAAGTCATAAACTGGACCGTTCCAACCGGCATCACGTTGAGCTAGGTAATCGTTGACGGTAACGACATGGACACCGCGACCAGTAAGAGCGTTGAGGTAAGCTGGAAGCAAAGCGACGAGAGTTTTACCTTCACCGGTTTTCATCTCGGCAACGTTGCCTTCGTGGAGGGCGATACCACCGATAAGCTGCACATCGTATGGACGCATGCCAAGCTTACGTTTGGAAGCTTCACGAACGACAGCAAAGGCGTCTGGCAAGATTGTATCGAGAGCCTTAGCGTCGTTGTCAACTTTTTTGGTGGCTTTCTTGGCTTTTTTGGATTTCTTAGAAACCTTGCTCTTGGCAGCTTCGGCAATAGATTTTTTAAGCATCTTGTCGAGCTGTTTTTTGAGGATTTCGGTCTGCCCGGCGAGTTCTTTGTCGGACATTTTTTCGTATTTTTCTTCTAGACCATTAATTTCTTGGGCGCGTTTCCACATGCGCTTCAAGATTTTCTTCTGAGCGTCACCGAAAATACCTTGCAAGAACTTAGTCATCGCAGTCTTGTCAGCAAGTTTATCAGTAGGCTTCTTCTCTTTTACAGGTTTCTTGTTTTTTACAGCCATAGCCAAATTAGACCTCCAACGGAATTTTAGTATTGTATTAATTCTAGCACACTATTTTCTCTTAATAAAGAGATTTTTAAGAGACTTTTTCTTGAGATGTGGGGTTTTATCGAGCTTAAAACGACGAATCTGGCCAGTGAGCTTAGCTTCGACCAAATCAACACCAGCAAAAACGTTAGTACACTCGTCTTTCGCAGCAATTACTTTGCCGCCAGGAATATCCATTGCAACGGAGACTTCGTATTTGTCGCCATGTGCACGGTCAATAGTGGTAACCATGACCTTGGCAATGACGTCTTTTTTACAATCGCGTGGCAAATAGCGATCGAGTTTGCCAATGCGTTTTAAAACATATTTCTTGAACGATTCTTCAATTTTGTAACCACTACCATTGACGTCAATTTTTTCAATCATATTAGATCTCCTCTTTATTATTTAGATATGGCCTGAGAACTTCTGGAACTTTGAGTTTGCCATCTTTTTCGGCATAGTTTTCGAGAATTACAACGAGCGCACGAGCGAGTGAGATTGCGGTGCCGTTAAGAGTGTGAGCGAATTCAATACTACCATCCTTGCGGCGGACACGACAGTTGACCGAACGAGCCTGGAAGTCGGTACAGTTCGAGCAGCTAGTGATCTCTTGATATTTTTGGTTGACTGGTGACCAGTATTCCATGTCATATTTCTTGGCAGCTGGAGCACCGAGATCGCCAGCAGCGATGTTGATAACATGATACGGGATGCCAAGACCTTGCCAAATTTCCTCTTCGATAGCAAGAAGTTTTTCGTGCAATTCTTTAGATTGTTCTGGCAAGCAGAAGATGTACATTTCGAGTTTATTAAATTGGTGGACACGGAAAAGACCGCGAGTGTATTTGCCGTAAGTACCGGCTTCTTTTCTGAAACAGGCTGAGTAACCAGCGTAAAGAAGCGGTATTTTGTCTTCATCGATAATTTCGTCCATGTGGTAGCCGGTGAGTGGCATCTCGGCGGTAGCAATCATCGCGAGATCTTCGCCCTCGATATAGTATTCATCAGATTGATCAGAGGTGCGTGGGTTGAAGCCACAGCCTTCGAGCACACGGCTCGAAACCATGTCTGGTACCGTCATAAAAGTAAAGCCGTGCTCCAAAACTTTGGAGAGGCCATATTGATATAAAGCGTTTTCAAGCAAAGCAAGCCCGTCTTTTAGATAGTAGAATTTAGCACCGGCAACTTTGGCGCCGCGTTCAAAATCTACCCAGTCGCGAGAAACAGCATAATCTAAGTGATCGACACCTTCGGCGTGGTGTTCGCCCCAGGTTTTGACTTCTACGCTGCATTCTTCGCCGCCTAGCGGAACGTCGTCGAAAATAATGTTCGGAACAGTCTTGATAATTGCGTTAAGGCGCTCTTCAACTTCGGCAAGTTTAGATTCATCCTCGGCGAGTTCGGCCTTAATGGATTTGCCTTCTTCAATCAATGCGGCATCTGGTTTGCCACCCTTCATTTTGGCAGCAATTTCGTTGCGGCGTTGCCTCAAGGCTTCAACTTTTACAAGAATTTCTTTGCGCTCGTCATCAATCTTGAGAGCGTCGTCAATATTGGTTTTGTAACCCTTTTCCTTGGTCGACTTTTTGACTAAGTCTAGGTTCTCTCTGATGAACTTTATATCTAACATGGCACTATTATACCATAAAACCGAAAAGTCGTTCCCAGTCTTTTAGGCTGAGATCGGCTGGGCGCGCATTTTCGTCAATTCCAAGTTCCATAAAGATGTTTTTAAGCTCTTCGCGAGATTTTTTACCCGCAAGATTTGCGATTAGTTTTTTGCGTGGAGACGAGAAACCACGTTTAATCAAACCAAAAACTTCGTCCTTGATGACGGGCTCTTTTGGTGTCAAGAAAATCGTTTCGCTATCAACTTTTGGTGGTGGCGTAAATTCGTCTTTTGACACGACATAACCAAGTTCGACGTCGGCTTGGTTCTGTACGAATAGTGACAAAACTGATTGATGACCATCTATAGCGGCAATGCGTTCGGCAACTTCCTTTTGAATCAAAAGCGCAATGCGTTTCGGACGATTTTTAGCCGTGAGTAATTTTTCGATAATTGGGCTAGTAATGTAATAAGGGATGTTGCCCGCCACACAATATGGCCCGGCAAAGTTTTCAAGGTCAAATTTAAGAAAATCAGCATTGATTACTTCTAGATTTTTGCCCGGGAAAGAATTTGGTAGATTTTTGGCAAGGTTAGCATCAAACTCAACCGAAACGACCTTCTCGAAGCGGCGAAGCAACGAACTGGTAAGCGTTCCTAAGCCCGGACCAATTTCGAGACAAGTTGAAACGCCTTCAAAGGTGGCAGCATCGGCGATGTCGTCCAAAATTAAACGGTTTTTGAGCCAATGCTGGCCGAGTGATTTATTGTTTTTAACTGCCATTTCTATTTGTCCAATCTGTTGCGATATCGAATTGCTCTGGTTTGCCAGCAGCAAAAGTACCGGTATCATAAACTTTACCGAGGCCTAGAGAAGTTTCAACTACCGAACAACGTGGGTAACGTTGAAGGTTAGCTGCAACAATCACATAGCCATCGTCATCAACTTTAACGCCATCATCGCGCACCGAGTAGTGTCCAGAGTGGCTACAGCCATCCCAGCCACGAGCCAGACTCATAACGCCGCTCATATCGAGGTCATAATAGGTTTCTTGACGTTCAACAGTGTCGCCACTAAGGTTGGTTGCCGTGTAGTAATTGCGGCCCATTGCAGGGGTGAGCGGCTTTTGTTCGATTTTGCTGGCACCAATAGCAACGATTTTTTCGACCGGCTCTTTGATGACAGTTTCGGAAACTAACTCGCGCGAAACCTCGACGCCATCAACGTAAAAAACGTTATAAACTAGCTCTTTGCGGCCGATTTCGCCCGCCTGTTTAACAGCCATTTCACCTGGAGCGATATCGAAATCTTTGATTTTGGTCTCATTGAACGGAATTTCTTCTTCTACGGTAACGGTTTGACCACCGTTTCTGGTAATTTTATAGATTGGAGCAACGCCAACTTCTAGGAAGCGATCGTCCGCAACGAGCTCAATTTCATCGCCGTCGTAGACTACGATTCCGGCGTTCCTTACGATAGTTTTCGGATCGTAACTTGAAGTCATCACGTATTTTTCGACGCCGTTATCTTTGATCATGACTGGGTAAGAACGGTAAATGTTGATGTAAAAATTGTCGGCATCAACAATGGCATCCAGGCCTGGCTCCACTGAGTCGGTCGGGTTAAGAATAATTCCCATTTTGTCGATAATTTCACGAACGGTTTTGCCAGGAGTAGTTTTGACAATCGTGCGCTGGCCATTGTCATAAATGGTAGCATAGACCGAATCCCTAATCTCTACCACCTCATAATCTTCACCTTCGGCGAAAGTTTTGATTGGTGGATTATAGACTGTCTCAAGAAAAACTAAACTGGTAAGCGTTAGCATCAGTGCTATAAGGGAATAATCGAACTTTTTGGAAAGTCTCATATCTTATGATTATACCACAAAACCCCTAAAAAAGCCACATTGTGCATGTGGTTTTCATTTCTTCGCTATTTCAATTTCTAGGTGGTTGGCCAAACTATAACTCTACACTCTCCACCCGAATTCCGGCATCTCTCAACTTTGCCCGAATTCTGATTCTATTTTAGCATATGCAAGATGACTGTCAACATTGATTTTTATTCTTTTTATGGTTTAATTTATCTTGGCTTAACAGGGGTAATAATGCCCTTTTCTATTTACTTTTTGCAAAAATATTTTATAGCATTTTTACGATTTTTTGAAGTTTTTTATGCTAAAATTATTTTATAAAGTGGAGTAGTATGAAAAAACCGAACATCGCAAAATGGTTAGATGGTTTCCTGTTGGCCGGGCGCGGTATTTTGATGGCTTTTTCCAAAATGCGCTTCGTGATAGCTTTTATTATTGCTTTTTTGTTTTTCGGTACCATGATGAATCTGCTCTCTGGCGGTTTCTCTAAGTTTGGCCTGATGGACTCTTTCGGAATGGCGATGCGTATTATTTGGGATTCGTTTATTCGAATTTTTGGCGTTAATCAGCCTATACTTGATTGGCTCCCGATTTTCCTGATTTCGGTTTTGCAAGGATTACTAATCGGCTTGATTGTGCTGCTTTGGCACAAAAAACGTGAGTCCGCCGTAAATGCCGACGAGGGCGGCAGCAACGCTGCTAATGTCGAAAAGGCTGGTATTATTACTGGATTAATCGCCCTCGGCGCCGGTTGTCCGACTTGTGGCACGACCTTACTAACCCCATTGCTCGGCGCGCTCTTCTCTACTGGTGGCTTGGCCGCCACGGGCGCCATTTCCACCATTATCACGATTGTCGCAATCGTGATTGCAATTTTGTCTTTAAAGAAGCTTGGTGAAGAAACCTATGTTATGATTATTGATGAAAAGTATAGAAAGGAGAAACATGAAGGCGGGAAAAATCGTTAGAATTTGCTGCTTGGTTCTTATCGCCGGTGTTTTTGGCTTTGGAATTTATTTTGCCAATAGACCAATTCCTCTTTCCGAGAAAGTCTGGGATGAACGCACTACGATTGGCTCAATGGACGCCGAGAATCACTTCATCATCTATACAGATATCGTCTGCCCGTACTGCGTAGCCTTTGAAAACGCAATTCTCGAGAACGAAGAAGAATTCAACCGTTATATCGAGGAAAATAATGTTTTGGTCGAGATCAGACTAACCGACTTCCTCTATGAATACGGTGAATCGAAACCTTTGATGTCGCGTTATTCGGCCGAAGCCGCTTACTGTGCCAGGGACGAGGGTAAATTCTGGGATTATTACAAACACGCTATCAGGACTGTTTGGGATAGCTATTTCAAAACCCAGGGAAAATCTGCTTTTACGGCGATGAGCAATCTCGACAAGAATTATTGGATTGATCTAGGTAAAGAAATTGGCCTGGGCGAAAGCTTCGAAACTTGCGTCAACAGCAACGCCGACATCGAAGAGATCATCAATAACGCCGCTAGCGTCGCTAAAGAAATCAACGGCGGTATGCCATCATTCAAATTCAATAAGTATTTCTTCTCCGGCTTCGATATGGGCTGGGGCTGGGACTACGTAAAGTATTACTTCGACAAAGGTTTGTCCTCTAAATAATTTTCTTAGCTTCGAATAGTACTGTCGGCACTGCTGGCGGCGGCGTAAAATCTGTTGATTTTAATGGGTACCTAATTTTGGTCTGATAGGATTTAATTAATTCCTGACCCAATTGAGAAGTATAGTGACGGTCCGTGTTGAGAAGTTTAAGGGCAAATTGTTTTTGCAGAATAAGATAAAAAGCTTCTGGGGGATTTTCCGCCTCAATCAGTTTGTGGACAATTTCGGAACTAAGGTGGAATGGAGGATTGCTGAAAACTTTGTACGGCTCACTCGGGAGCTCAAAATCCAAGAAATCCCGTTCCACAACTTCGACGTTCTCAATATTATGCTTTGCTAAGTTCTCTCTGAGTTTCCTAGCGGTAGCTGAGTCTGGCTCGATAGCAATCACTTTATTCACGCGGTGAGATAATGCGCTCGTAATTACGCCGGAACCGGCACCAATCTCAATTACAAGATCGCGCTTTTTCAGATTAGAATGCCCAATCAACATGAGCGCCAACCTTGGCGAGCGCAAGAAATGTTGAGAGAGATGATGGTTTCGCATATTAAATCTCGAGGTCGGAAGTGGTACCAGTGTCGAAATCTTTGGCTTTCATAGCACCCGATTCGACTTCAGATTCGCCAATGACGACGCCGTTTTTGGCGATCTTAGCGGCATAAGTCATCTTGTCGCCGAGTTTTTTGTCGGTCAAGACAATGTCGACTTTGTTTCCCTTGTCGCGGAGTTTCTTGGCAACTTCGAAAGCGTACTCAATTTCATTTTCGGAGATTGGGATGATGGCATAGTCGATTGGTTTGATGACTTTGTCTTTGATTAGGTTGCTGGCATTAAGAACGTAGAATAAACGAGTGAGACCGATTGAACCGCCCACGCCAGGCATTATCTGGTCGGTAAAGTTACCGGTAAGATTCTCGTAGCGGCCACCACCACAAACCGAACCAATGGCGCGGTATTCTGGCAAAACAAATTCAAAGACGGTGCCAGTATAATAATCGAGGCCACGAACAATTTTCATGTCGGCTTCAGCGCTAAGCCCCTGGGATTCTAATAAACCCAGAACGACATCGAGCTCATCAACGCCTTCATTGTAGGTTTCATCTTCGATGCCGAGATTTTTGAGCGTCTTAACGACAAAATCGCGTTGGCCGTGCAAATTGCTAAATGCCACGACTTTTTCAATCTCGTTTTTGCTTAAGCCGAGCGTCTCAAGATTCTCTTTAGTGGTTGCTTGTGGAACTTTTTCAGCGTGGTCAATAATATCAAAAACTTCTTTGGATTTTGCATTGAGACCAAGCGCAGAAAGCAAGCCGGTGAGAATTTTGCGGTTATTAATGCGAGCTAAAACTGGGGTGTCGAGTTCGAATTTCGAAAATGCATCAAGCAAAGTTGCGATAACGTCAGCATCGTAGCTAAGCGGCAAATTGTTACGACCAATTACATCGACATCACACTGATAGAACTCACGGAAACGACCCTTCTGAGCACGTTCGCCACGGAAATTACGGCCGATTTGGGTAACTTTAAATGGAAAATTTAGATCACTTTCGTGTTCAACGACGTAGCGTGCTAGTGGTACGGTATGGTCGAAACGGAGAGCCTGGTCTGCCTCGTCGGCAGCCTCAGCGGTCTTTACAACTTTGTAGACCTGCTTCTCGGTGTCGCCACCAGCTTTGGCAAAGAGAATCTCGGTGCGGTCGATGGTTGGAGTCTCTATAGAAAGAAAGCCATGCGCATGGTAAACTTCCCCGATTTTATTTTTAAGGTTATTGAAGGTAGCCTGCTGCTCCGGTAGGAGCTCTTGGGCACCAGAAATTGGAGAAGTATTAATTTTTTTCATATCTAAATTATACCATATTCGAAAAATGTGTTATAATGGGAATAATTTTCATGGCTCTGTAGCTCAGTTGGTAGAGCAGAGGCCTGAAGAGCCTTGTGTCGTTGGTTCAAGTCCGACCGGAGCCACCATGAAAATAAAAAGAAGTCCCAAAGGGACTTATTTTTATTTTCGCGTGGCGACGGCGCACGAACGAAGTGAGAGCGCCGGAGTCACGCTTTCGCGAAGCGAAAGATGGTGGCGACGGCTAGCGAGCGCAAAACGCGAGCGTCCCGGAGCCATCCTAAAACATAATAGCATGTGGACATAATCTTTTTTTATTATATCATATTTTCTCAAAAAAGTAAATACCTTACCCCTGTTTTAAGGCCTCTTTTCTAGGCTGGATTTCTTGCCAATTTTATGCTATAATAAGAAAACTAAAGTCTTTAAAAGACTCGTATTTTTACATTTTATGAAAGGTAGGTGTACATGAGAAATGATAAAAAAATCGTTTGCACAGTTGGCGGACGAAATTAGAACCGTAGTTCGCGAGAAAGCAAAAGAAGTCGAAATTTTTAGAGAATCCGGGAACGGATGCATCAGAGTTTTGGCTTTTCCGCTCTGTAAGGAGGCTGATAACTGGCTGGGTGGGCTCAGCGATTTTGACCATGAAAAACCAGACGTCGCCGATTATGAATAGCCTTCGCCATCTCTGCTGATGGTAGACGCGTAATCACTGGTACATGGGACGGAGTCGAGCAGGATTGCGATTGTTACGCTTTTTCGGCTCTGAAAATTGCTCACTGCGCTCGCGCAGTAGGTAAAGGTGTGGGATTAATCTCTGGCTTGGATTTAAAAGATCCGAACCTTACCACCGACAATGGTTTTGGCCCATATCTCGGCGCGCTGTGCGTTAGGGTAATCAAGGCGGAATGCATCATATCAACCGATGAAGAGAGTTCGCGCACAACCGTATATAAGAAGCTCAACGATTGGTGTGAGATTTATGTATGCGTATCTGGCGCCGATTCTAAGGATGATCTCAAATGTGCTTTTGCGGCCGTTAGTGTTATCGCTGACTTTTTCGAGAAATACGATTTTGATTCGTGCAGCCGGAGCAGCCGACCGTTCTCGATCATCGCCCCGAATCCGCCAGAGGATGCGCCGACAGAATAAATCACCTTCCTTAGTACCTTTAAGAGCCCTGGTTTTTTACCGGGGCTCTTTTACTTTTTATTTTTTGTGGTATAATAGGGTCTACGGGCGGTTAGCTCAGTTGGCTAGAGCGCGTCTTTGACGTAGACGAGGTCACAGGTTCGACTCCTGTATCGCCCACCATTTTAAAAACTGTGATATAATAACTCAGTACAAATCCCTGGGTCGGTAGCTCAGCTGGTTAGAGCACGGGCCTTTTAAGCCCGGTGTCGAGGGTTCGAGCCCCTCCCGACTCACCACGAATCTGCTCCATTAGGAGCTTTTTTGTTTGTGGACCCTCGGGCTTCGCCAACGAGGGTCCTCACCAATAAAAAAAGCCCCGGCGCATTACGCGCCAGGGCCACAAAGGGGGGTATTATGCCCGAGAGGGCAGTTACGGGCTGTTGTCATCCGTGTTTTTTGGGTTATCTGGGTTGTCCGAATCGCCTGGGGTATCCGAGTTCCCATGGTTGTCTGGTTTTTCTGAGTCGTTCGCATCATTCGCGCCACCGTCGTTGTCGTTCACGTCGTTCTCCTCTTCGTCGTCTTCGTCTTCCTCTCTAACTTCGATATCTCCTTTTCTAAGAAAAACGTTGCCGATCCGAACGGGCCTATCTTCTCTGGCTTCCATAGCCTCCATGACACATCCAATAACGCCTTTGGTTATCACGTTCAGGCCGTGCGATTTTTCTGTTTCTAGCGCTTCCGGCGTCGAATAGAATTCCACGGAAATCCGAAGTGAAATCGGGGCGGCCAACGAAACTCCAGACAAATCACTAGTGACTGGCGAATACTGCGAGATGTTCGGCTCCTTGAGGAGACAATCTTTTTCTATGTTTTTAGCGGTAACAACCAAACATTCGATTGGCCCAATGCCACCTCGATCTTTGTACTGCATCTTAAGCCTAACTTTCGTTTTGAATGGCAGCCCAGTACCGTTCAAGCCAGAAGCGGCGATAAATACCGCGCCGATGACCGACCAAAACAGTTCCGTAGCCCAAGCCACCTCATTGCTCGAGAAGTACTCAAGATTTCCAATTTTAAATCCCATCTTCAAAATATCTTCCGGTAGTTCTTTCATACGTTCACACTCCTTCCGAAAAACAGCCCAAATTGTTAAAATACGCTCCCTATGTTTATCTGTTTATAACATAGTTTTCACTAAAAGTACAAAAAAAGAATGCCGGCGCTGAGGGGCCGGCAAACTAAATTACAGCAGACTACTTTCTTCCCTTTCAGGTTTTCGGAACGAAAACACACATGTGCATGCTCCGATAATCAATGCAGTCCAAAACCCATTAACCCAAAAACCTATCTCTAAATAACTTAGTGCCAAGATAGACAATGTCGGGGATAGTAGCACCACAATGATTGCTACCAAAATTATTAATGGATTATTAAAGATGCCCACTCCTATAGCGGCAACTATATACATAGCAAGAATAATCAGCATGGTAATACCCCAAATTACCAGCGTCGAAATGAGTAAACATTTCCAACCCGCGATACGACAACAATCTGGGAAGAAACAACTTGCTAGGTGCAGGATTAGGACATCAATAAAAAAATTTACAATATTCCTGAACATTTTTTACCCTCCTAAAAAATTATTCACGACACTCTTAGATTATAGCATAAAATCATAAAAAGTCAAAAAGACTCGTATACGTCTGCCTCTGTTTCTTGCTCTGGCATCATTGACTTTTTATCGTTCTTATGCTATAATTAAAGAATAGGGTAGCACTTTTATACAAAGGGGGAATTTAGATGACTAGCATAACTATACCTACGACGATAACAGTGACAATACAATTAATAGGCTTATTAGCGGGAATAATTCTCGCACTACCAATGAGTTACGCATCGTACAAGTTAGAGACATCAGAAATGAAGGCTCCGGAAAGAATCTGCATCACGATGCTCTTGATTGTTATAGCATCATCGGTGATTGCTGTATTAAACACGCTTACTAAGCAACCGGCCAGGTTTGACAGCTTGTTTATCTCTGCTTCGCCATGGTCCTATGCGCTAGCATTTGGTTATAGGTTTTGGGCGAGGAAAAAGTGCCCAGAAGAAAAAGAAACTTAATAGCTACCCAACCCAGACCGCTTCGGCGGTCTTTTTTATTGCAAAGAAATCGCCCCGCTTTCTTGGGTTTCAATTTGAAAAACTCAAAGAAGGGTCAGAAGAGAAAAATGAATGCAATAATAGCGCAGGCTAAACACCCTGACAAAAAGGACCCATTTACGGGTCCTTTCTTCTTTTTAATCAATCTCTTCAAAACGATATTTTTGTTGGAACTGGGCCTGTCTTTCCGGCTCAATTTCGGACAAAAACTCATTTAGTTCCCTTGCCCATTTCTGATGATCGCCATACTGAGCTTCATAAATCACGAGCTTTCTGATGTTGTCACCCTCAGAATCAGCATCATTTATAATGTCGAGCACAATATATTCTCGACCTTTAAAATGACGGTAGCGCCCACCAATTTTAAGTTCGCGCATTTTACCTCCAGGTTTAAATTATTTTCCGCAGACTACGTTGTTGGCGTGGAGCCAGCCTTCGACTGAGCCACCATCGAGATATTCGCCAGTGGTTGGAGCGACACGGATTACGCCGCCCTGTTCGATGTAATCATAAATCGGATCAGTAACCATATATTCTTGGTCTTCTGGACCAAAATCGTGCTCGTCAACGTATTTAACGATGCGTTGTAAGAGTTCCGGTGACATAATGTATTTAGAGACATTAATCATGTTCGATGGAGCTTCTTCTACACTTGGCTTTTCAACTATGCCAGTGAGCTTGCCATCTTCTACGGACAATACACCGTATTTTTCGACTTTGTTTTTGTCAATTTCGACACCAAGAATAGCAGAGTCGCTATCGTCTTGTATGGCTTTGACAAGTGCCTCGGCGGCAGTTTCTCCGTCTGGGTTCCAGATAAAATCATCGCCCATAAAAACTAAGACTGGTTCGTTAATGCCAAATTCCTTAACGGCAATTGCGATTGGTACAGCTGTGCCATAACGCTCAGATTGGTCTTGTGCAACGTAGTGGATTGTAACATCGTCTGGCAAGGTTTTGGCTAGCTCTAGACGATCTTTTTTGCCACGTTCAATCAAGTATTGATTAAGGGCGAGGTTGTCACGATAGAATTCGCGCACCTGGCATGGTTCAACATTTGAGGTAACCATGTAAATATCTTTAATACCAGCCTTAATCAAGTCCTGGACAGAATAATCTACGAGTGGACGATTCCCCACTGGTAGCATTGATTTTTCAATAATTTTGGTGATTGGCAGGCGGCGGGTTCCCCAACCAGCGACCGGAATAATTGCCTTAGTAATCGTACTCATAATAAGCCAATTTTAACACAACTCGTGCTATTTCAACTTAATTAATGGCTTTCGCCAAGCTTCAGGATAATCATCCTGCCCAAGTAACGTCGCGACGGTAGCGGCAATATTGGAAAGACCAGCATCTGGAAGACTAAAATCCAGATCGTACCGCTCGCGATTGGCGGTTTTATCGATAATAATAAATGGCACCGGATTGGTCGTGTGTGAGGTTTTTGGCTCGCCATTTTCGTCCGCCAATTCCTCGGCATTACCATGGTCGGCCGTGACAATGAGACAACCACCAAGCGCTTCAACTTTTTCAGCCAAGCGCGCAAGCTCGGTATCGATAGTTTCCATTGCCGTAACGGTTGGACCCATTTTAGCAAAGTGCCCCACCATGTCGCCGCCCGGATAATTGATTCTGATAAATTGATATTTGTCCAAATTTTCAATTACGGCGTCGGTAATTTCTCTGGTTTTCATCCATGGGCACTGATCAAAAGGATCGGTATATGATGGGACTTCGATTGATTCTTCAAGCGGTGCTTTTTCATAGCTATTGCCATTGAAATAATAAGTAATGTGACCGAATTTAACCGTCTCGGATACACCGAGATTCGAAATTCCGCGAGCGCCAAGGAATTCACTCAAGGTTCCGCTAATGTAGCTTGGCTCGATTAGCTGATGTTTTGGAATTTGCTTATCCGAATCATATTCAGTAAGCCCAGCAAAGAAAACGTCGCCCACCCGATAATCGCCACGATCGAATTTATCAAAATCCTCTACATCAAAAGCGGTTGCAATTTCAACTGCGCGATCCGCACGGAAATCGAAATAAATAAACGCATCACCTTTTTTTACCGTCCCGACCGGCTGGTCGTTTTCGTCGACTACGACAAAATCTGGCAAGTATTGATCCTGAATTTCTGGGTCTCTCTGGCGAAATGCCATGATGCCCTCTTTAGCAGAACGGAAATGACTCGACGACTGGCCATACATCATCAAATTCCAGCCACGTTTAACCATGTCCCAATCATTGCCATAGCGATCGGCCGTAGTCGTCATGCGGCCACCACCATCAGCGATGATAATGCTGGCATCAGCAAAATTCTTAGCAAATTCATTGAGCCTATTGATGTATTTTGGTTCGGATTGTGGCGCTACGTCGCGACCATCAAAAACCGGGTGTACTACGAACCTGCGTACGCCTTCTTCATAGGCGCGGGTAATCATGGTTTCAAGTTGACCGATATTGCTGTGCACATCGCCGTCGGAAAAAATACCAGAAAAATGCAGCGTGTGACCTTCGCCGTCCAGAACGGTTTTTATCACGCCGGTCCAGGCTTCGGACTGCCAAATTGAGCCATTATCAAAAGATTCTTTAATATGAGCGCTACCGTGTTTAAAAATCTGACCACAGCCGATTGTATTGTGTCCGACTTCGGAGTTGCCCATTACGCCAGGCAAAAGTCCTACCGCTTCGCCAGAAGCGTTTAACAAAGTATGTGGACATTCAGCGGAAATCTTTGCGAAAAATGGCAGCTTCGCGTGCGCTAAAGCGTTGTTTTCTCGTTTCGTAGTCAGACCCACGCCATCGAGGATCGCTAAGACAACTGGCCCATCAAAATGCAACTTGCTCATGCTTATATTTTAGCACAGAATGGCCACGATTCTCATCCTCGACACCTTGATTTTCTGTATAGTTGTGGTATAACAAAGGTAGGCAGACCCACCTTGATGGGTTTGTACTTTTTTAGAAAAGTGGTGAAAGTAATGAAGAGATCAATTCAAATTTCGCTTTGGCAGTATGGCGACAACCTGCTAAGCAAACACGACGTGATGATCCTGCAAGATATCTTAGATATCCTTTCTAATGCTATCTCGCAAGACAACATCCAACTTAGGGGCGATTTGTACGACACTTGCTCGTATAGCGTATGGAGTGCGAAGGGTTGGGATCTCGGATTAGTTCGAACGATTTCAACAGCAAATTCCGAAGGAATTACTCGAGACATCGCAAAAGAAGTTTATTACCGCCTGGACGAAGTGCCCGGTTCACAGTTTACTGTAACGAACTACTCGGAACCCAAGAAATGAGACTCTATTATTATCGTATCCACCTACCGGGGCCCCTCGGGGCCTTTTTCATGGTATAATGTTGCTATGCCCGGATGGCGGAATTGGCAGACGCGCTAGCTTCAGGTGCTAGTGGCCGCAAGGCTGTGCAGGTTCAACCCCTGTTCCGGGCACCATTAAAAAACCCGACATCGCTGTCGGATTTTTTTGATAAAAGGTAAAAAATTCTTACTATGGATTCTCGGTAACCTCCGAAGCCTCAAACGGCAAGAGGCTAGATTCGTCGCTCTCGGTCTTAGGTGAATCGTTTGGATTGCCGAAGATATCAAACGGCAAGGAATCGTCGGGGTCGTCGATTTCGGATTTGGTCGGATCGTACGGTTCGCCAAACTTTTCTTCCCACAGTTCTTCGAAAGTTTTTCTCTCTGGATTATAAATCTGCGAAAGCAATTCCGCCATAAAATTCATGTCGAGCAAATTAGGGCAATCTCCGGAACGTAAAACCTCGTCACGTAAAAATTCGTTTCCGCTGAGATGGCTCATCTCGGACATCGCCTCTTCTACGAGAAGTTCAACTTCCGAATCGTTCATATCGAAGCATTCCTCGAGCTCGATTTTTGCGTCACCCGCTTTCTTAAAAAGCACAATTGACTGAGGAGAGCTCAGATCTACCGACGACCAATCACAAACTTTTTCACCATCCACTACTACTTGTTCATACAAAAGCGGTGACTGCATATGGTCATTCGACAATTTATAAAATTGAATTGAGTCATCCGATTCGTCATATACACCAACGAGGTATCGCACTTTGGCCGCGTTCGAAGCTTCCGGTGGAAATTCGTATAATTCGTCACACCAACCGACAAAAATGCCGTCATCATCAACGGCGATTTTACCCGTAAACCCCGGGTCTGGCTCAGACCATACTCCGTATTGCATAAAATTACCTTTTATTTTAAAGATCCTTCTGCCCATTTAACCACCTCCTAACGTGTGTAGCAGAACCTTCCTAAATAATACGTATGATTATACCATAGTTCTCCCCTGTGCGGCAGATTAAGTTGAATTTTTATTGAAAACCTGTTATACTTAAGTTAGGCGAGCCCATCTTGATGGGTTTGTACTTTTTTAGAAAGTTGGTGATTTAATGAAAGGCAAAAAAAGCGGAGGACGCAGAGTTTACGAAGCAAAGTGTCGTGCTCACGACGAAGCACAAGAGCACAGACGCAGGGCTCAAATGGCTACGAGAAAATACAGCCAGGCGCTGGCGGCATATGGCCAAAAGGTGCTCGAATGCCGGCGAAAAGGGCTCAGCAAAGAAGAGTCAGAACTTGAGACGAAGGCAGATCTTGCCAATTGTGAACTTCTGAGGGAGGAGCGCGACCGCGCAATAAACCGACTCAAAAAATACGAGTACATGCATCAGCATTAATCACCTGGGCCGACTAGCAATAGTCGGCCTTTTTCTTGTCTTAAATTTCAATAATTTTATGATGGCTCTTGGCGCCAGACTTAATTACGATGCTAGTTTTTGGTACATCAAAATAATCAGCGAGTAATTTAATTAGCGCGGCATTCGCTTCCCCGTCGTGCGGTTTTTCGCGCAGAAATATCGTAAGCCCGTCGCCAGTTTTTTCGACAAGTGGACCTTTTTTCGAACCAGTTTTAACGGTGATCTGATAAATCATTTTAGTTTTTTATAAACTCCTTCACGGTCTGCTTCGATTAAATCAATGCGAGCCTTAATCTCGGTTTTCGCAATCGTGAGCGCACGTTTTAATACTGGGTGTTCGGCAAATTGATTAAAGAAATTAAAGAAGGTGTCGGATTCTTCCCTGGTTTTTACGGTGCTGGCTGTGTAACGCAGATAGTCGTCGAGCATTTTTTCGCCAGCCATTTTTTGAATGTAATCCCAGTGCGTAGTAAGCCAAGTCAGAGCTCTTTCGCTCGCCTTGTAGTTGCGGCGCGTATATAGAAATAGGAAGACGTGATTTTGTGGTTTTACGACGTCCGGTTTTTCGAGTAAGCTAATTAGCGTTTCGATATTTTTCTCGTCGCGCGTTAAAGTCATCGCGTAGAGCAGCTCGGCTTTGAGTTCCGGGTCGGCAACCTTTTGATATTTCTTTAGGAATGTGTCAAAGATTTTTTCGTCGGTGCAAAGCTTAGCGTCTAGAACATCGCTACGAATTTCCGATGGGATAGTAGTTAAATCGTCCGCATATGCGCCGGCTAGTTTTTGCAAAGTCTTAGTGTCGTTAGCATAGAAATCTAAGCCAAAAATAATTTTTTGTAGTTTCAAATCGTCCGAATTTTCAGCTGGTTTCGTGCCGAGGCGTTTAAGTTGCGGCGTGATTAATTCTAGAATATATTTTTTAAACTTAGTTTCTTCTTCCGATTCGGGCACAAAGAACAATTTAAGCTGCGCCACAATTCTGGCAATGATTTCCCAAACCGATGGGCTGGTTTCATCTTTGAATTGCACGAGCAAATCGAGCAAAGAATCGGTTTTTACCAAATCGGTTTTGGCGAGCAACATACGGTCGATCAAAAGACGTAGACACTGTTCCAAATTCAAATCAGCAAAACCTTTGAGTTTGTCGGCGAATTCTTTGTCGCTGAGATTAATTAGATAGTGGCCAGACATGTCGTCGGTAATTTTTGGCAAAGGCCAAGTAGTGTCGTCTTCTGCGCCACCGAGCAAGAATCTTTTTTGAGTATCGCCGGTTAGCACTGGATAACCCGGTTGCGAAATCCAGGTATGCATGAATTTTTTAACATCGAAATCGGCATACTTTGCCAAGGCGTCCCACAAATTGTCGCCGACCGTATTCGAATAACGATACTGTTTGAAATAGTCACGAATACCGGAAAGGAATTTTTCTTCACCCATCAAGCGAATCAACATTAACATGAGGCGAGCGCCTTTGGCGTAGACGATTGCCCCATCAAAGAGCGTAGCAATTTCAGCTGGACTTTCGACATCTTGGAAAACCGATTGCACGCCTTGGTAAGCATCGCGACTCAAGGCCGCCATGCAGTCGCCAGTGAAAAATTCTTCCCATATATTATATTCTGGATAGATTTTGTCCACGGCATAGTATTCCATGATGCTGGCGAAAGATTCGTTGAGCCACAAATCGTCCCACCACTTCATCGTTACGAGGTCGCCAAACCATTGGTGTGAAAGTTCGTGCGCAACAGTAAGTGCAACGGACTTTTTAGTATCAAGCGTGGCGGTTTTGTCGGCAAGGAGCATTGACTCACGATAAGTTACGAGGCCCCAGTTCTCCATGGCACCAGCTTCGAAATCCGGAATCGCAACTTGGTCGAGCTTCTCAAGTGGGTACGGAACGCAGAATTGGTTCTCGTAATATTCAAGCGAGCGCGCCGCAACTTCGTTGGCGTAATCTACGGAATCCGGTGATTGATTCAGCGAGGCGTAGGTCGTAATGACGGTGCCATGATTGTTTTTAATCGTCTTCGAATTGAATTTACCAATCACGAACGCAAGTAAATAAGTGGACATACGCGGAGTGGTTTCGAAAATCGTGGTGTCACCATCCTTCTTTGCGACCGGAGTGTTGGCCAAAACTAAATCATCGCTGCCCTCTGGCAAAGTAATCGCAAGGTCGTAAGTCGCTTTGGCGGCTGGTTCGTCGATACATGGAAAAGCCTCGCGCGCATAATGTGATTCGAATTGGGTGGAAACAATTTTTTCAATTTGGTTTTTATATGTATAGGTCGAAAGATACGCACCTTGCATATTTTCGTTAAGTTTCGAATGGTAATTGATTGTAATAACGACATCTTCGACCGGAACATTCTTAATTGTGATTTCGTCGTTTTCGTGTACAAAATCAACTGCCGCGCTACTGAGTTTAACTTTTTCGATCGTAAGACCTACGGCGTGGAACTTCACCGTGGACTCTTTGGCAGTACCACGAACTACGACCTTGCCTTTTAAGGTCTTCTTTTCTTTGTCGATTTTGAGATCAAGTTGATAATTTTTGGGTTTAAAATAAGTCAGCAGTTGTTCCATACAACCATTATAACAGACTACTAGTGGAGCTTGGCGGAAGTTGGGAGCTTGGCGCCTTTAAGAATTGGGGCAAGTTCTTTTTCTTCCAAAGTTTCATTTTTCAAAAGCTCGTTTGCGAGTTGGTCGAGCAAGGCGCGGTTAGCCTTTAAGACTTCTTCGGCGCGTTTAGCGGCTTCAGCGGTGAAGTTTTTGATTTCTTCGTCGATAAGCTCAGCGGTCTTTTCGGAATATGGTTTGCCAGTAGTGATGGTGTAGTAACCGGTGTCGGAATCGCCAGGATAAACCAAGTTGCGGCTCTTAGTGCCCATACCTTCTTCGATAATCATAGATTTAGAAAGCTCGGCAACGTGTTTCAAATCGGACGATGCGCCGGTTGTAATGGCGTCTTCGCCAAAGACGATTTTCTCAGCTACGCGGCCACCCATGGCGCGGGCCAAAATATCTTTCAGTTCGTAGATGTTTTTGTAGCTGCGGTCTTCTGGTGGCAAGAACCAGGTGACACCACCGGTGCTACCGCGTGGGATAATCGTAACTTTGTGGACTGGATCAGAATCTGGCAAAACATGGCCAACGATGGCGTGGCCAGCTTCGTGATAAGCAGTAATTTTCTTTTCAATATCGTTCATAACTTTAGACTTGCGCTCTGGGCCAATCGCAACACGCTCAAAGGCTTCGGTCAAATCTTTGTTTGAGATAGCTTTGTGGCCTTCACGAGCAGCAGTAATGGCAGCCTCGTTGGCAATGTTAGCAAGATCTGCACCGGACGAACCAGCGGTTTTCTTGGCCATAGCTTCGAGGTCAACATCACTTTCGACTGGTTTGTTTTTGAAGTGAACTTTCAAAATTTCAAGACGATCCTTACGTTCCGGCAAGACTACGTTGATGTGGCGATCGAAACGGCCCGGGCGAAGCAAAGCTTTATCGAGCATATCAACACGGTTCGTAGCAGCCATCACGATGACACCAGAATCGTTATCGAAACCATCCATTTCAACGAGAATTTGGTTCAAGGTTTGCTCATCTTCACGACCAGCACCACCACGAGCGTCACGCTTGTGGGCAACAGCATCGATCTCATCGATAAAGATAATTGATGGAGCGTTTTTCTTAGCACGACCAAACAAATCGCGAACACGAGATGCGCCTACGCCGACGAACATTTCGGCAAATTCAGAACCAGAAATCGAGAAGAATGGAACATTGGCTTCACCAGCAACAGCACGAGCCATCAAAGTTTTACCAGTACCCGGATCGCCAGCGAGCAAAACGCCGCGTGGAATCTTGGCACCAAGTTTCTCGTATTTCTTTGGATTTTTAAGGAAATCAACAATCTCGGTAAGGTCTTGCTTGGCAGCTTCGTTACCAGCAACATCTTTAAAGGTGACGCGTTTTTTGTCTGGGCCATAAAGCTTAGCACGAGATTTACCAAAGCTCATCGATTGATTATTTGAAGCTTGGGCTTGTTTCATCATGTAGCTAAGGAAAAGGAAGATGGCAAGGATTGGCAAAACCGTGAGGACTACATTAAGAACGATGCCCATCACATCAACATCTTCTTTGTACTCGATTGATGGATATTTTTTGGAGCATTCCGCAAGCTCATCGCCAGAAAGCTCAGCGCAACGATTGACGAGGCCGAGTTCGTAAAGAGTGCCCGATTCATCTTTTCTGGAAGTTTCGGTTGGGACGTCTTTACCTTTCAGAGTAACATCGACAACACTACCGGTAACGGTGATTTTTGAAATATTCCCTTCTGGGTCATTGGCGCGAGCAATTACCTCCGATAGAGGCACCTCGGTCTTTTCGACACCGCCGTTGCTTCCGAAGCCATTAATGGCAACGATGCAAAGAAGGATAATAACAATAGTAAAAATAATTCCACGAGTAGAATTCGATACGTTTGAATTACGTCGTTCTGGCATTTTTTTGTTTGATTCTGGCACAGTTTTTTCTCCTTAACATTCCCATTTTATCATGAAGGCACTAGTTTTTTCGAAAAATGTGGTATAATTATTATACCGTCTGGGTGTAGCACAGTTGGTAGCGCGCGACTTTTGGGAAGTCGAGGTCGCAGGTTCAAGTCCTGTCACCCAGACCATTTTTTGTTCTTCGAACAAAAAACTCAAAAAGCAGCCTTGGCCGCTTACGCGTGCAAGTCCTGTCACCCAGACCACAAGAATATGAGTAAAAAGAAAGTGTTTACACTTTCTTTTTTGAATATTCGCAGTGGGCTTTTATTTTTCGCGAAGCGAAAAATAAGCCCCATTTTTTGTGCCACTTTCTTCTTGACAATTAAGCATAAGCGTGTATAATATTAACTACATAAAGGTCAATACAAACAAGGAACATAAAAATGAAAAAAGCTTTAGTTGCTAGCGCAGCATCGTTACTGCTCGCAGCTGTACCAATTTTCGGATCGCACGCCGTCGACAGTCAGTCCCACGACGTAACGATTGGAAACGTAGACGAAACAATTTATCAAGCCGACATATACTGGGGCGATTTTACTTTCGACTGGAAATACGATGACGCCACAAGTACTTATGACTTGCAGGCTAGCCTACAATGTAGAGGCCTAAGAGGATACGAAGAAGACGGCAGTGATTATTATGGTGCCTACGAGAATAACGGTGGCTACGAAGGTGGCCCAACGAAACTAGCCTTCATTAACAGTGCGCACGCCCTTGGCCGAGTATATACCGATTCGAACTGTAGCACTGTTTATACCGGTGAAATTGACCCTTACGAAATGTACTATCTTCGTTATGTTCCAAGCAACTTTGTTAGGGTAATTGATACCTCGGTAAATGGCGCAATTAATGTTGGCCTTTCTTTCACGCCAGAAGAAAAATATACTTGGGTGGATATAAATACTAATAAAATTCCTGGAGTTACCGCAGATGGCAAAATTATTTACCAAAACAACCTCGAAGATTTTCCCGACTACGTACTTTGGCCAGACGATACAGTACTCAGTGGCGGCAACCCTGGCGGTGCCGCGTTAGCAGAGTGGGTTAGTCTCAAAAAAGACCCAAACGAAACAGTTGACGCACAATCTATAACCGCCGGCGACAAAATCGGCACCATTACAATTAACTTGATACCGAGGGAGTAAAAAATGAAAAAAGCCATAGCGACCACAATAACGTCTTTAGCGCTCGCCGCTTTGCCAGCTATCAGTGTATGTGCTATTGATAATCAAAGCCACGATGTAACCGTAGGCGATGTCGATGAGACTATTTATAATGTAGACGTCAACTGGGGAACTCTAGCCTTCGACTGGAAATACGATCGAGCCACAAATAGTTATGACCTTAAAGCCTCGACACAGTGTCTGGAAGTACAAGGTAGTAATCCGTACAATAGCGGCTTCAACGGCCCAGATATTCAAGATTTCATCGAAGAGTCCGTCCCGTATGGCACCGTATTTACCGATGAAAATTGTAGCAACGTCTATTCTGGCGAAGTTGACCCGGATGAGATCTATTACATGGAGATTCATACGAAAAATATGGTAACCGTACTAGACTATACCGAGAACGGTAAGGTCGCCGCTAGCGCATCATTTGAGGCTGAAAGCGATTACGATTGGGTAGTTGGCGCAACCGCATCTATCGCCGCTGTTGCTCCAAATGGAGAAATACATTATTACGACAGACAAAGCGACATACCAAACAACGAGGTTTATCCAGCAATGGGGTCTGCTGGTGGCCCTGGCCCATCGATTCCTTTCAGGAGTTGGTTCTATGTTAAGAAAGCTCCGAACGCCACGGTGGATACCCAATCCGTTACTTCTGGTGACAAAATCGGTACTTTAACCATCAACATAACACCGGTTACTAATTAGGAAAGGAAAACAATGAAAAAGATTTTACCAGCAATCGCAGTGTCTGCATTCCTCGCGGCTAT
Source organism: Candidatus Saccharimonadota bacterium (assembly GCA_017519305.1). Lineage (GTDB taxonomy): Bacteria > Patescibacteriota > Saccharimonadia > Saccharimonadales > Saccharimonadaceae > Nanosyncoccus. The sequence goes on along the minus strand of JAFWSN010000001.1, from coordinate 76,042 downwards.
GCCAGTTATGGGTGCATTTGCCATCGATAGCCAGTCCCACGATGTAACCGTAGGCGAAGTAGATGAGACTATTTACTCGGTAGACATCTACTGGGGTGGCGATCTTGCTTTCGATTGGAAATATGACGAAGAAACAAATTCTTATGATTTTAGAGCGAAAAAGTCTTGTTTTGTAATGCGTGGAGATGTTGCTTACCAAGGCGATTGGTACGGTATAGGGGTCCAGAATTATCTATCCGCAGCCAAAGGCGCTGGCCTCGTGTATAGTGACAGCGAATGTGCAAATGCATACTACGGCGACATAGATCCAGACACGATGTATTATTCAAGAATTGGAGTAAATGGCCAAATTATAGTCACCGATCATTCAACAAATGGGTCGCTCAGCGCCACCATGTCATTTACGCCAGAAGAAAATTATAATTGGGTTGTCGGCAAAACCGCTAGTATCGCAAGTGTCACGACTGACGGACGAGTCCATTACTACAACGATCCAGACGATGTGCCAAGCAATGAACTTTGGCAGACGAACAGATTTGAGAACCCGATTTTCTTGATCCAAGATTATTTCTATCTTGAAAAAGCTCCGAACACCGATCTTAGTACGAAAACCGTTTCCGCCAATGATAAAATTGGTACTTTAACCATCAACATAACACCGGTTACTAATTAGGAAAGGAAAACAATGAAAAAGATTTTACCAGCAATCGCAATGTCTGCATTTCTCGCAGCTATGCCAGTTATGGGTGCATTTGCCATCGATAGCCAGTCCCATGACGTTACTATCGGCAGCGTCGATGAGGCCACTTATGACATAGATATTATTTGGGACGATGATATGGTCTTTGACTGGAAGTATGACAGAGCAAGTAATAGCTTCGACTTCAAAGCGCGTCGATCCTGTCATCAATATGGGCCAATGAGTCAAGGCTCTATTGAAGTTCTCGAAAATTACATTACGGCTTCGAAGAATTATGGTCTCTTATATTCCGACGAAAACTGCAGCGTAGCATACACCGGTAGTGAACTAGATTTAGAAAATAACTCGTATTATATAAAAGACACCGTCGGCGGGCACGTGCTAGTGGCAGATTTATCGGACAATGGTAGCGTTAGTGCTAGTGTATCTTTTGAGGCAGAAGATAATTACAACTGGGTGACCGGAAACTTTGCCAATTTCGCCAACGTAGAGGCATCATATAAAAACGATGTATTCTATTATAACGATCCATCCGAGCTAACCAATAGCGGCAAAACCGTTGGCCTCGTAACCAATGCTGCACTTTGCGTTAATATTTGTGGACCATATGTGTTAGATAAATATCTTTATCTAGAAAAAGCCGCTGGCGCAACGGTCGACTCGCAATCAGTCACGACTAGTGATAAAATAGGTACAGTTACTATTAATATCACCCCGAACGAATAAAATGAACGAAAAGAAGAATAGAAAAAAGAATATCATACTCGCTTTTATCATTGCGATTCTAGCAACTTTTTCGGCAGCCGCAGCGATTTATATCTACATCAATCTTAGGTCAAAAGACGAAAACCCGAATCCAAATGTTTCGGTAGAAAAGATTGAGTCGGACGGTAAAGATGAAAGAAACGGGGAGGGCGTATCCCTACAGTACGCTGGTTACGTCACTCTTGAAAGCGACCAAGATTTAATTACTCTCAATTTCGCGAATCCATCTAGATCGACCAAGAGCTTGAGCCTCGAAATCGTTGCAAACATTGACGGCTCAGAAGTTTCCCTTGCTAAGACCGACATTATCCGCCCAGGTAACAAGATAACTAGTGCAAAATATACCTCCGACAAGGAAATTACTAAAGGTACATACCCTGGCAAATTCGTCGTACATTTCTATGGCGATGAGGATAAAGAAGAGATTGTCGTTACAAATATCGACATCAAAGTATACGTAAAATAACCGATTCAAAAAAACAGCCCTTTCCTTGTTTGGGGCTGTTTTTTTATTCTGATTTTTTGATATAATTATTTCAATCTGGGTGTGGCGCAGTTGGTAGCGCGCAGCGTTCGGGACGCTGAGGTCGCCTGTTCAAGTCAGGTCACCCAGACCATTTTTTATGCAATTATTCCATTAAGATATTACTTATCGACTGACTTGGGCTATCGCGCAAGTCAGGTCACCCAGACCACAAGAATACGAGTAAAAAGAAAGTGTTTTACACTTTCTTTTTTGAGTATTCGCAGTGGTCTTTTGTTCTTGCAAAGCAAGAACAAGACCATTTTTGTGTCTAAATTTTGCCCGTAGTTAATTTCGCCACGGAAGTTTAGTCTTGTCGATATTTGCCTGGTCTATATTGATAAAGTATTTAAGCCGAGGTATATCCTGAACCTGACTGACGTTCCAGCCGCTAATATCGCCAACACTCCAGGTCGTAGCGTCGTAGCCAGCACTAGAGAACATGCTTGTCATATATTTTACGTTGCTTGTATTCCAGCCACTAAAATCGAATTCAAAAGTCGGGGCGCTATGACCGGCATTATTAAACATATATGACATATTTGTGACTTTGCTGGTATTCCAACTATTTAGCCCTGCAATTTCCCACGAATCACTAGCGTCTCTACCGGCGTCAACAAACATTCTTTCCATATTGGTCACTTTGCCAGTGTTCCAACCGCTGAGGTCAATTTTAAATGTAGTAGCATCCTCACCGTTAAGATAAAACGCGTAGCCCATATTGGTCACTTTGCCAGTGTTCTTCCAGCTACTGAGGTCTAAATTAAATGACGAAGTAGCGCTTCCTGCACTGAAGAACATATTTGATATATCGGTCACACCATTCACATCCCAATCTTTAAGATTAGGGTTAAAGGTAGTAGCGTGAAGGCCAAAACTGGTAAACATGCCGGACAAGCTTTTCGCACTGCTGATTGTCCACCCGTGAAGGTCAATATCGATAGTGGTGGCATGAAGACCCGCACTGCTAAACATAGACTCCATATTAGACACCCCGCTAACATCCCAACTGCTAAGGCCATTAATATTCCAGGTAGTGGCATTGTATCCGGCAGAATCGAACATATAGTACATATTCTTTACGTTGGTAGTATTCCAGCCGCTGAGATCCAAGCTAAAACTAGTAACGTCATGGCCCGCATTGCAGAACATTTGTTGCATATCTACAACTTGACTAGTATTTAAATTATCATGATTAGTTATAGTACTGAGTTTAGTTAAGCCTTCAAACCATTGAGCAGTACTGGTTGGCCTAGCGCTAGCAAATGAATCATCGAAGTTGATGGTCGATATCGATTCGTACTGACTAGACCATGGCAACGCACGATAAGTTCCATCTTCACCCATTCGGTCTAACGGTATATCATTATAAACATTAGTAATAACGGTTTCTGTGCCAGTATTGTCCATATAGGAATCGCCTGGCGCATAAGTGAGTCTATCATAGACGAAATTAAGATTATTGTTGTCTCCAAGAATAGCTTTAGCAATAAGAGGTTTCTCAATCATGGCATCGCGGAAATCGCTAATTAGTTGCTCGTCCGCAACTGTATCAGTGCTGCCAAGCATGAACCATTCATAAATATCATCGTTATCGACAAGCCCCAAGCCTTCGGAAACGTTTGACTTGCTTGTCATGTAGGCATATCTTTTATAGTTGTCGCCTTTGTTCTCGTAATAGCGGTTTCTGTCGGCGCGTCCTGAGAATGTAGTAAGTTCATACTCTTCGTCACGAGTTTTATTGTCTACTCCGAGTAGCCCTTCAAGTATATATGCAACGGTGCCGGTACGATCTGATCCCACTCTACAATGGAAGAAGATATTTTTCTGATCATCAACGATCGCCCTCATAATGTCGGCGACGGCTGCACGCGTATTTCTGTAGTTTGTGCCGTCGAAGCCAATATCGTAGTTTGCTACGCCATCTTGGCCATAGTATGTATCCAACTTTGGATCGGAGGTGCTACTGCCGCGCAAATCAAATTCAGCATTATTGGCTCCGAGTATCGCTTTTAGATCCGCTGCGGCGCTGGCGTCATTTTTGAGTTCTTCACCACGGAGCAAGCGACCATATTTAATAGTTCCGTCAATTACACCATCATCATCATAGTCTACGGACATACCGCCAAGGTCACGAACGTTACTGAGGCCGCCAGCAGTAATGAAGCGCTTGCCAGCGACAGTCTCGGCTTTTACGTATCCATAAACTAGTGGGTCGTCAGCCTTTTCCCAATAATAGGTCTGGTCAGGAACCATATTGTAGATTTTGCCAGATTCGGATTTAGTGTAGAAAACCTGGTCACCCAAGGTTTCGGTACCTTCGTCGTAAAGATATACATTAACTGCCCCAGAAACGCCAGTATCATATGCTACGGATGTTGAACAGAACCCATTCGAGCCATCACTCTCATATTGGAATTCGAACCCTGGTGAGTCGAGATCTCCCGATGTTATCAAACACTTGTGGCTGTCAAAATTCTGTTTAAGCGCTGGCCACAGAGAGGTTTTCTGGTTTGCGTTCCATTCATCAATCTTGTCATAATATTCTTGCACTGCGCTACTAGTGATATTGTGCAGCTTGATTTCGTCTGACGATTCTGGATCGTCGCTACCGCCAACCAAATATAGCGTGTTGTATGTTTTACTATCGATGACTTCTGTTCCATAGGCTTTTTCGGTGCCTCTTTCGGTTTCAATAATCTTAGCTTCGTCCTGCATAGCCGCAGTTTTACCCATGATAATACCATCATAGAATTTGACGCTGACGCTATCGCCGCTAAAATCAATGCCGTACGTATCACTGCGAATAACCGGAGTAGAAATGTCGACGGTGCCGTCCTTCTTACCGATAATTACCGTACCCCCATCGTTGCGAACGGCGCTGTACGACTTAGCATAAATCGTAGCGTCGAGAATAGTAGTAGTACCACCAGCCAAATTGTGAACAGCGGCCCTTTGGTTCCCCGAGTGTTCTATAGTTGCACCACCTTTAATGGTAAGGTCACCGCCGTTATTCCAGACTGCCTGTTTAGTTCCACGAGCAATAATACTAAGTCCGTTGATTATCATGTTCGATCCAGCGGTTTCTACGTTTATAGCGCCAGAGCTAGCATTGGATGTGACTTTTCCGTTTTTAACTTCAAGAACCCCCGAACCAGCATATCTTATGACATTACTATTGGTTGCACTCATGGTATGACCATCAAGATCCAAGGTGAGACTCTTTGTCATATTTGAAGGGTTGCTAGCAGGACAACTAATCTTAGAACAGATGTATAGGGCTCCGCTTATGTCTTTTAGAAGCGTGACGGTTCCACCGTCTGGTACGCCGGTGCTATCTATACCAACCGCAGCTCTTAGGGTTTCAAGGTCGGTAGGGTGTTCGTCGGTAGGAACATAAACAACGTTATTACTATCTATCGCGACTGCGCCGTTCGGCAGCCACCTTGCGTGATACGTTACGTCTCCAGCGACAACGGTACTTGCGTCAACCGGCGCGCTATATACACCATCCGTGTAAGATGCATACCATTTATAGAAGGTTTGTCCACTGATAGTACCGGCACTGGATGGAAGCTGGTCTCCAATCGCCGTATTCTTTGCGATGTGTTTTTCTCCGATCGTGTCACCGCCGTGCGTATCAAAGGTAACAATGAAGTAATCTCGAGGTTCAACGATATGCGCCGTAACGGTTCTGTCGTATCCGGATGTTTCGCCATGGATCTGGATCTCAGCCGTGCCAACACCAAGACCAACGACGTCACCGTTGCTATCCACTGACGCGAACTCAGAACCAGATACTACGCTAAAGCTAAGTTCTTCGCCGACCTCTGCCAGGTCGGAAATCTCAATATGGTCCGTATCGTCAACATTTATAGTCATGTTTTCATTGACGATGGTAGCTTGAGCAATACTCTTTGCGTAGTGCGCATAATAGGTAACGTCACCACTTGGAACTTCGCCGATTTCTATCTTATCTCCGTCAATTTTGCTGGTGAACCAACCAACCATGATATAGTTCTTGTCGTTGGCGTCCTTCTTGGTTGCAGTTGGTAAACTCGTAATCGCGTCACCGTGTGCGATAGATTGATGTTGTTGTCCTGAGACCGTACCACCGTTCGCGTCATACGAAACCATATATGACTCTTCAAGTAAGTATAGTGGAACTTCGATAGTTGGGCGAACGCCACTAGTGTTGGCATTCGTATTGAAGCCGAAATCATCACCACGATATCTGAGCGTAGTGTCATCATCTATTCTTTGCAGCCACACTGCGGTGCGACCCTCATCCTTAACGGTAGTAGTAAACGATGTGTGCTCCAACAAATATTCACAAGCCGATACGCTAATTGACGATCCGCAGCCGACCGCGATATCTTCTAGGCTAGCTAACCTGGCCGGTTTGCCATCAAACTCAACTGCGGCATTTGGCCAATCTGTGGTTGTTGGGAGTTTCCCGTAAGCTTCGTCGAACGCTACGATGTCGTTGTGGTTGATACCGCCGGTGCCGTAGTTTGCGTGGAAAATCAACACGGCATTATCACCTATATTCCTGAGGTAATAGAATCTTTCGTCGGACGCATTATAGACACCGTCACCATTCATGTCGCAGTCATACGCATCGCCAGGCACCGGAGTGTCTGACGCGATATTGCCATAGGTTACAGTTTCGCCTATGTCATACTTACCGGCACTATGACAGCCTTCATTGTCGGACCTAGAGCAAACCTGCGTGTGTAGTTCAGTGGCCTTCTTGCAAAGCACAGGCTTTTGGGTCCAGTGAGCATAGAAGGTTGTTGGGTTTTCACTAATAACGGTTGCGCTGGTAACTTGTTCCCCGCTATCGTCAGCAGCAGTAAACCAGCCGTCAAAGGTATAGCCAGGCCAGACTGGATCTTCTGGTAATTCGCCTACGGCAGTGTTTCTATGTACGGTTCTACTTGCGACTTCTGAGCCACCAGTGGAATCGAAGTTGACTGTGAAGTTGCTAGTAATAACTGTTACCGTAAATACACGTTGTTCTTCGGAGAGCAAACCAGTCATTGTGATATTTGCATCACCAACTCCGTTTGCAACAATTTCGACAGATGTGATTTCGCCAGTTTCCGGATCGACTTCAGTGATAATGTTCGCAACAGAGGCGTTGCTAGAGTCGATATTATAGACTTCTACTTCGTCAGCATTGGTAACAATAAAGTCTATAGTTTCGTCATCGTATAAGTCAAAATGGTCATTGGTGACGTTGGCAACTTCGGCGAGGGTAACATCCTTTACCCAGTGTAGATAGAACGCAACGTCATTATTAATAACCGTATTGTATGTAATCAATGTGCCACCAGTATCTCCGGTATACCAACCGGTTGGGTAGTAACCTTGGCGAGCCGGGTACCCTGGTCTATTGTCACCAATTTTACTGCCAATGCGAATTTGTGCGGTCGTATCGGCGGTGACCCCGTCTTGATATTTGAAAGTTACGACCATCAATGAGCGTTTAATTTCGACGTCAATTTCAATATATTCATGCGATCTCGCACCAGTCATCTTAATCTTAGTTGTGCCCTCACTCACACCGGTGATTTCGCCAGTAGCCGAATTAACCGTAGCGATAGATTCGTCTAGCGATGAGAAAGCATATTCTTCAATTGCACTACTATTATTTACTACGATAGTAGCAGTTTCGTCATCATAAATACTAAACGATGAGGCTGCGAGTTCGGCAAGCGTAACTTTGCCAGTCCAATGAGCAAAGTATTCAACATCCGTTTCGCCGATTTCAGTGCTGGCATCAATCTCGCTGCCGCCATCGGCCGCAGTAAACCAACCATCGAAGAGATGGTTCTCATAAACTGGGTCCGCCGGGATATTATCACCAAGAGCAGTATTAATACGAACTTGTTTCTCAGTAGTGGCTGGAGTACCACCATTAGCATTGAAGGTAACCTTGCGCATAACACTATTAACGGTAATTTCAATGGTTTGAGTTTTACCAGATTTGCTACCGGTGATGGTAATGGTAGCGGAGCCCGACTTAAGGCCAGTGATTGTAGCACCGTCTACTGAGACTGTTTCGTCGTCACTAGAAGTAATAGTATATGGTTCTAGGTTGTCGCCAGAGACCGTAATAGTAGCACTTTTTTCATCATCGACGTCATAGTTAAGTGTTGTACTGGTGCTGGAAACCGTCGCGTTGGAAATATCTGCCGTCCAGTGTGCATAGTATGTAATATTTGTTTCGCCAATCTCGGTGTCGGCATCAATCTTACTACCACCATCGGCCGCAGTAAACCAACCATCGAAGAGATGATTTTCGTAAATTGGATCCGCTGGGATATTGTCGCCAAGGGCGGTATTAATACGAACTTGTTTTTCGGTGGTAGCTGGAGTGCCGCCATTGGCATCAAATGTGACTTTGCGCATGACGCTACTAACAGTGATGCTAATAGTTTGAGTTTTGCCAGACCTGCCACCAGTAATAGTAACCGTAGCTGAGCCGGGCTTGAGACCGGTAATTGTAGTACCGTTTACTGAGACCGTTTCGTCGTCACTAGAAGTAATAGTATATGATTCCAGGTTATCGCCGGAGACCGTAATGGTGGCGGATTTTTCGTCATCGACATCATGGTTCAAAGTGGTTTCAGAAGCGGTGACTGTCGCGTTAGAAATATCTGCTGTCCAGTGCGCAAAGTATTCGACATTCGTTTCGCCAACCGTAGTAGAAGCGTTAATTTTATCTCCGTCATCGGCCGCAGTAAACCAACCATCGAAGAGTTGGTTTTCATAAATTGGATCTGCCGGAATATTGTCACCAAGAGCAGTATTGACGCGGACTTCAGCAGTGCTGGTTACCGGGGTGCCACCATTGGCATTGAAGGTAACGGTGATTTTCTTTTCTCCAAATTCTGCGATTAATTTCGTATCTTCAGTAAGAACGGTTGTGTCAGGAAGTGGGTCGCCGGATTCGTTTTTCCAGCCAACAAATTCGTAATTATCTTTGGATGGAGTTGGAAGCGCGCCAATAGTAGAGCCGTAGGCTGCTGGAATAACACTTTCCGTTCCATCAACTTCTATAGTAACCGCTACGCGGTCCATAAATTCGTAATCGGTGGCCAAGATAAATTCGGAAGCTTCGGTCAAAGCTTTTGCCGCAACCGGGATAAGTGCGGAAGCGATTAGTAGACAAACGATGAGTTTGCGGCCATTGTAGTGTTTCTTGCGTTCGGAATGGTCGTGGCCAGCACGCCAAATGCAAACAATTAGTCCAATTGAAGAAATTACCAAAACGGCAATATATACAGGTAGGCGATCGCTAGTATTTGGGTTGCCAGATTCGCCCTCGTCGGACGGAGTTGGGGTCGGAGTTGGGTCTGGGTCTGGGTTGGTAACTTCTTCGTAGGTAATCGTAAAACGGACAGAAAGATGCTGAGCCCTGTCGTTTAGGCTTGCGACTCCAGACGCATATTCGGCTGTAACCACCAAATCGAAACTAGCGCCACCGGCGACTTCTTCACCTTCGTGTTTATCGTAATTATAGAGAATGCTAGGATTATTGTTGTCGTCTGTAATGGTAATAATTTTATATTTTTTGTCGTGCTGATTTTTGACGGAAAGATTATAAGTAATAGTGTCGCCGACATGATGGAAAACAGTATCGCTTTCGATCGTATCAGTATCGTAGTTTGTAACGTCACCAGAAACCCCAGTATCGCGCGCAGAAACTTCGGCGCCAACAATTCTGAAAGCGTCGATATCGGCCACTGCGTTAAAACTCAAAATCAAAGCAGTGATAAACGTTGCGAAAAATAGCATCATTACAACGCTACTTTTCCTCATTTTTTCTCGCAGTTTTGAAATCATGAGGTTTTTGTAACTCCAATACATAACCATTATATAATAGCCACGAGCAAAATGGGAGTTAAAATGTATGTAATTTTTACAACAATTTCAAAAAGTCATCTTCCGACATAGTCGGGATACCGAGCGCAGCAGCTTTTTCGGTTTTACTCTTACCCGGCTTTTCGCCCACGATGAGGGCCGTGGTAGTTTTAGTGACTGAGCTCGTAATAATCGCGCCAAGTGCGCGGAGCTTATCTTCGGCTTCTTCGCGACCCATACTGGCGAGCGTGCCAGAAATAATATAGCTTTTCCCTGCTAAAGGTAGTTTGGATTGGTCTTCGTAAACTGGTGCCATGCCAAGTTCTTTCAAATCGTCGAGTAGCTTAAGATTGTCTTCGTCAGCGAACCAAGCCAAAATCGATTCAGCCACTACTTCGCCAATGTCATTAATTTCAATCAAGTCGTCCATCGTAGCATCGCGCAATTTTTCGATACTTTCAAATCGTCTAGCAAGAGCCGTGGCGGTTTGCGCACCAACGTGGCGAATGCCGAGCGCGGTAATAAATTTATTTAGCATTGGGTGTTTGGAATTTTCAATTGCATCACAAAGATTTTTGGCGGAAAGTTCAGCAAAACGTTCGAGGCGAGCAACTTGCATCCAGCTCAAACGATACAAATCAGCAATCGATTTAACGAGTCCGGCGTCGACTAAAGCAATTACGTTCTTAGTGCCGAGGCCTTCAATATTGAGTGCCGGCTTGCTGGCATAATATTCGATTGCGCGTTTCAAAATCAAATCAGAAGTTTCGCCTTTAATACGATAAACCACTTCCCCGCGCGGGCGTTCAAATTCGAGTTCTGGGTATTGCTTTTTCAAAGCTTCTTCGTAATTAAACGGCTCGGAATCTTCTGGGCGAAGCGTGGTGAGAACTTCTTTCACCTGCGGGATAATATCGCCGGCTTTATAAATAATCACAGTGTCGCCAATGCGAATATCGAGACGAGCGATTTCATCGGCGTTGTGCAAAGTAGCATGGCGCACGGTAGAACCAGTCACTTCAACTGGGTCAAAAATTGCCACTGGCGTTGCAGCGCCGGTACGACCAATCGTAATTACGATGTCGCGAACCTTGGTAGTAGATTCTTCGGCCGGAAATTTGAAAGCTACGGCTGCGCGTGGAGTTTTGCCCACGATGCCGAGGCTATCATAAACTTCACGGTCGTTGATTTTAATTACCATGCCATCCGTGTTGAATGGTAGCCCTTTGCGATATTCATCGAGTTCGTGAATGTATTCAAATAGTTCTTTGGTTTCGTTCCCCTGCCAAACACGATCTTCGTTCGAGGTGCGGAATTTCATGGCGCGAAGTTTTTCGTAGGCCTCGCGGTGAGTTGGCAAGTTTGGTTTGACTAAATCGTAGGCAATAAATTTAAGCGGGCGTGAAGCGGCAATTTTTGGATCGAGCTGACGAATCGAACCGGCAGCGAGATTGCGCGGATTAGCAAATTCTTTTTCGCCCATGGCGCGTTGTTTGGCTTGCAAATCATCAAAATCTTTTTTGAAAATAATAATTTCACCGCGTACTTCAACTTCGCCCGGCTCGTCGATTTTGATTGGAATGTTTTCGATTGTGCGCACATTGCTCGTAACATCTTCGCCGACTAAACCGTCGCCACGAGTTACGGCCTGCACAAACATACCGTCTTTATATTTGAGTGAACAAGCTAAGCCGTCCATTTTGATGTCTGTAAAAAATTCTTTGATTCTGCCACCCGGCACTAACTTTTCGTTTCTAGTAATCCAGTCACGGACTTCTTCTTCCGAGAAAACATCCGCAAGACTAATCATGCGTTTCTCGTGCGCGACTTTTTTGAATTTATCGAGCGGCTTACCAGCCACGCGCTGGGTTGGCGAGTCTGGCGTAATGAGTTCTGGAAATTCAGCCTCGAGTTGAGAGAGTTCGTGTTTCAATGAATCGGCAGCCGCTTCGGACATAATTGATTCGTCTAGGACGTGGTAATGATAGCGATAATCATTGATGATTTCGCGAAGTTTTAAAATTCTTTCTTCAGCTTCATTCTTCTTCATAGTCGAGCATCCAACGGTAATACAAATAGAGATATGCTGTGAGATAGATTTCCGAGAAAACCGTCATCGTCATCAACATAATCGGGATAAACGGAATTGGTTGCGCCCACTCAAATGTTTTCATCCATAGATCAAATACGATTGCTGGAACCATCACAATAGCCCACATAATTGCAATTACTAAAATCAAGCTAATTACGCGAATGAGGAATTTTATGCGTCGCCCCGCCATTAAATCCGAAGCCGCATCAAGCGCTTTCATAGGATAAAGACCCGGCGCCGTAACGGCAATCAAGGCGATGAGAGAACTGGATAGTAAGTAACCGGAAATCGTCAACATCAATACAGCGAAGATAAAGAATACCAACGCATAGAACGGCGTATTAAGGAAACCCGTTTCAATTGCGGCGGACTGCACAATGATATAAATGAAGACTGGGATACACTCAATAAATACTATCGAGAAAATCGCAAAGGTAGAGATAATTGGAGAGCCGGCGTTGTAGAGACCATCGCGTAATTTAATTTTGTTACCAGCGAAAATATGCCTGAGCAAGAAGATTGTCACGAGCCAAACAATTAAGAAAATTACGATTGCGTAAACGCCCTCGGCTTCACTCATATCGACTTTGAAACCACCAGTTGTAATGGTTGAAACGAGGAGGAGTGCAGCCTTGCCAACGTCACCAATTTCGCCACCAGCGATGGTGTGCGATGCTTCGTCGATAGTATCTTGAAAATCTTTGTAAGTCGATTCACTCATGAGGCCAACGAGCAATGCGTTAGCTGCAACAATCAAAATCAAAAATGGCACAAAAATGCGCCAGTTTTTAAAAATAATTTTAAATGTATGCATCGCGTGACTCAAAATGCCTGGGACTTCGAGCTCGCGCCTATAGTCTTCGCGATATGAGCGCCTAAATGATTTATGTAGATGCACCTGACGACCGGAACGATGAAGTTTTGCGCGCACAGCTTTTAGTTTTTCGCGCAAAGTTTTACGTTCTTTAACTTTGGTCGTTTTTTTGACCACCTTTCTAGCTGGCGCTTTTTGATTTTTCGCTTTCTGCTTGGCGTCGCTAGCTTTGATACGTTTTTTTCTAGAAGGTTGTTTTGCCATGCTCGAGCCTTTCAATACGTTTTTCGATTGGTGGGTGCGTGCTAAACAAATTGCTAAGGAAACTCTTTCTCAATGGGTTATTAATATAAAGCTGCGCGGTGGCCGAGTTTTGATTACGCATCGGCTGTGAGTGTGATTGTAATTTTTTGAGCGCAGCAATCATGCCTTCTGGATAACGCGTAATATTAACTGATGATGCATCGGCAAGATATTCGCGTTCGCGCGAAATTGCCATTTGAACAATAGCGGCAAAAATTGGCGTGAGAATTGCAACGAGCAACATGATTACTAAGCCCACTGGGCTACGTTCTTCGTTGCGTTTGCGGTTGCCGTAGAAAATCATGCGTGAAGCCAAATCGGCCAAAAAACCAACGAGAAATACTAGGCCGACGACGATGGTTGAAACGCGAATGTCGTAGTTTTTGATATGTGACATTTCGTGGCCCATTACGGCAGTAAGTTCGTTGTCGTTCATGATGTCGAGCAAGCCGGTAGTGGCCGCAACTACTGAATGTTTTGGATCGCGACCAGCCGCGAAAGCGTTTGGTGCTGGGTCATCAATAATATAGACTTTTGGCATTGGCAAGCCGGTAGTAATACTGAGGTTTTCAACTGCATTATAAAGTCTTGGGCAGTCCTTTTTTTCGATTTCTTTAGCACCTGCCATAATGGTAGTAAGAGAACCCGAAAGAAAAAACTGAATGAGGGTATAAACCACAGAAATAACTAAAGTGATAATTAGAATACTCCAGTCGCCCGTGTACCAAGCAAAGAAACAAGAAATCGCCGAAATAAAAACGATAAATCCTATCATAAGAAAGATTGTCTTGCGTTTATTTGCGGCGATTTGCTTGTACATTTTTACCTTAGAATTTAACTTCTGGAGCTTTTTCGATACGATCGAACTCTTTTTCGTCAACATTGTAATATTCGCGTACCTTGAAGCTACGGAACAAGATGTTGAATGGGAAGATTTTGATCTTGGTATTCAAATCTTTGGCACCAGCATTGTAGAAGCGGCGAGAAGCACTAACTTTGTCTTCGGTGTCGGAAATTTCAGACATCAATTTCTTGAAATTTTCGTTAGCTTGAAGAGCTGGATAGTTTTCGGCCACAGCCATGATGCGAGAAAGTGCACCAAGCATTGAGCGGTCAGCGTCAGCAACGCTTTGGACGGTGCGAGCGCCCATCATTTTGGCACGGGCATCAGCACAGTGTTCGAAGACTTCTTTTTCGTGTTTGGCATAACCTTTGACGGTTTCGACAAGGTTTGGCAACATGTCGGCACGGCGTTTGAGCTGAATAGTGATATCAGACCAAGCCTCTTCGACACGTTCGTTAAGTTTGACTAAACTGTTGTACATTCCTGCAATAATGGCACCAAAGAAAATGATGATACCGACTATTACGAGGATAATAATTGCCCATACTGGCATTTTTAATTCTCCTTTTTACTCTCTAATTATACACCGTTCTTAGCACGAGTTCAATGTTTGTTGAACCTAAACAGGAGACCAACGGATGTTAGCCCAAAGACGATATAAAGCATGGTTTTGATGTCCGCGATAAAGAAGAATAAAAAGGCGACAACAGCGAGCCGTCCCACATCCATAATGATTTCATAAGCGAGGTTGAAATTGAAGCCGTCGAATTTTCTGGACATAATGAGATATTCTTTGTGGAAGGATTGTTCGTACGCCTTCAAGGCAAAACCTTCACAGAACGTAAAAATAGCTAGCAAAATGCCAGTACTATTGACCTGGCAAATTTTCATAATCGTGTAAATTAAAATACTGCAGCGCAAGAAATTTCGTTTTTTATTAATGATGCGGCCGTACACGTAAATAAATATTAATGCCGCAACGTTTGCAATTAGTGTTACGATGCCAACCGCAGTGTAAGTATCTTTAACGTATAGAATAATAAAAACTGGCAAAAGTATTTTGCTAATATTAACTAACTCATAACAAATGATGTGCACTGCGCCCGAAAACGGAATTCTGCGCAGAGTTTTGAATAGCTGAATTTTGGTCGTATCTTTTTCTGGTTTGACTTTGATAAAATGCAACGTGACCGTACTAATCGTAAGTAGAACGAACGAAATTATCGTGATGATGTCGATCGTGAAAAATTCAAGAAAGACCGAGCCAGCATAGGCGGCAATAATTACGCCGAGCTGGTTGATGACAGAAATGACTGAGTATTTCCTTGCGACGTTTTGCTGATGGCTGACAAGTCTTAGAGTATAGTATCGGCGCGCGATCCAATAAGTTTTGCGATACAAGGCAAACAAAAATGATACTAAAACCAGAAGCGGCAATTGACACCCCATGTGGTTCAATGTGAACTGCATACCAATAAACGCGAACACGCTGACAAAGGCTAGTAGTTCATTGGAAAACTTTTTCGAAAAGGCAACACAAGGATATGCGAGCAGCGTCGAAAAAATGTAGGCCAGCAGAATATAGAGTACTACTTCATGCACCGAAAAGCCGAGTTTAAAAAGAAACGTACCAACAAAAACTTCAATCAAGTTGCGCGAAAAAGTCGTCAGGAAGACATAGATATCAAACAATTTTTCGTTTTTGTTGTATTTCACCTGTTTATTTTATATCACGCTTACGCTTTTTCACAAAAAAAATAATGCCGTTTAAGATAAAAACACGTCAACAGATAAGCCGGACGCGAAAAAACCGGCCCTAATCGGACCGGTTCTCGTTAGTTCTAGATTCGTCAAACCCATAAAGATACTCATCGATTGTATCGATCCCGCAGCCTGCTCTTCCCTCAAGAATTTCTTTTGTTAAGCCCAGCGCCGTATCGACATCTTCGTCGCAAATTTGAGTAAAGAATAAAACTGTCGACAAGAATTTCTTGCCATATTTATCTTTATCCTTGTCTCCTATCGCAATCATCATGTCATCACCGATGATAGCTGCCTGAATCGTCTTGAGTCTTGTGTCGCTCTGAAGAATGATTGATTTTTGCGTTTTTCTCTCGCAATAATCAGCAATGGCTGTTGCGGCCGGAAAATATTCATACACCGCCTGCCCCTTCCAAGAGCTTGATCTACGAAACATCACCTTGCTTAATGTTCTTTTGAGTTCCGGCTTATCGGTGTCTCGATTGTTTAAAACGTCCTCTACGTATTTGTCGGCCATTTCTTCGAGCATCTCACCAAACGCCTTCGATTCTTTGTTGAACTGCTTGTTTTTCTCGTCTAATTCATTTTTTAGAACAGTAATCCAAGCATCCAGCTCAGCAATGTCTTTTTTCAAAGCCTCAATTTCTTTAATCAGCATTTTTAAAGCCCCCTTACTATGTAATGTACCATCTAGAACTACTTATACCGTATCACGATTTAGTAAAAAATAAAAACATAAGTTTTACAGTTTTGAAACAAACCAAAAATCCCGATTTAAAGGGGGGTTTAAATCGGGATTACTGGTGCGAATGAAGAGACTCTAACTCTCGACCTCTTCCTTGGCAAGGAAGCGCTCTAAACAACTGAGCTACATTCGCATGTGTCATTATTATAACAAAGTTTTGGTTTTTCGACAAGATTTATTTATTATAGGGTAGACAAAGATAAGAACTTATGCTAATATAAAAGCATAAACAAATTAAAATAAACACTCAAAAATGGAAATCGCACTACAAATTTTAATGTTAGTCGCTGGATTCGTCTTTTTGATTAAGGGCGCAGACGTTTTGGTCTCCGGCGCTTCGTCCATTGCGGCAAACTTCAAAGTTTCAAAAATGTTAATTGGCTTAACGATCGTGGCCTTCGGTACTAGCGCCCCAGAGCTCGCCGTCTCGATTTCGGCGCTTGCAAATGGTACGACCGACATGTTGCTCGGCAACGTTATTGGTAGTAACATTATGAACATTCTATTACTTGTTGGGATTGGCGCACTAATTTGCCCTATCGTGGTCAAACGAAACACTGTGTCCAAAGAGCTTCCGATTCTGCTTTTGATTTCCACTGCGCTCACCGTATTGTTCCTTGATATTTCCCTGGCGAACGGTAGCAACAACGAAATCACCAGGAGTGACGCAATTGTTTGTTTGCTGTTCTTCGCAATTTTCCTCTACTATCTCATCGCGATGGCGCGCAAAAAACGTAAAGAAAAACAGGAAAAACCGGAGCACAAGCTAGGCAAATCATTCCTGCTTACCATCATCGGCCTTGCTGGCATCATCGGTGGTAGCCAGCTCGTCGTAAATGGCGCTTCATCAATCGCGTCCTCGATGGGCATTTCAGATCGTATGATCTCCCTTACTGTCGTGGCGCTTGGCACATCCTTGCCGGAGCTCGTCACCACTATTACTGCCGCCAAGCGCAAAGAAACCGATTTGATTGTTGGCAACATCATCGGTAGTAACATCTTTAATATCTGTGTTGTGCTTGGTTTGCCAGTGGCATTATTTGGTGCGGTAACACCAAAGAGTTTCGAGATGCTCGATCTTATCGTAATGCTCGGCTCCGCTGCTTTACTCTGGTTCTTTGTCGAAAAAGACAATCGTATTAGCCGACTTGAGGGCGCAATTTTCCTGACGATTTTTGCAGCATATTACGGTAGCATAATTTACGGAGCGCTGAGCTGATGCTTTGGATTATCTTAATCGCAATCTACCTTTTGACCGACTCGTCCGCGATGTTTATTGATAACTATGTCTCGGATGTCTATTTTAAAGGTCGTTTATCCACTGCTCAAAAGGTTTTTTCCGGTTGGATTTATCTGCTTTTTGCAATTATCGTCATTCTTGCTGTAGGTATCAACCTAAACGAAACTTCGATTTTAACACTATTCCTCGTTACGCTGACTGGCATTATTGCCAGCGTCGGCAGTATCGCATACTACCGCGCACTCGAGCTCGATGATTCGACCGACGTTTCGATTTTCTTCCAGCTATCGCCAATTTTCTATCTGGTTTTTGGTTGGTTCTTGCTCGGCGAGAGATTCAGTCCGTTGCAGTTTGTGGCTTTCGCCATGATTTTGATGGGTCCACTACTAATCATTATGGGCTCCCGCAAAAATAGTCGCAAGGCCAAGATGCGCACCGTAGCATTGGTGTCGTTATATGTTTTGATTTATACAATTAGCAATATTTTATTCGTTAAGATTAATACTGGCTCGACGATTGATTTTAGAATCGCGATGGCCTGCGTCTTCCTCGGTAAAGGTATCGGCAACCTAATACTCTGTTATATTATCAGACCGAAGTGGGCCAAACGTTGGCGCCATGTCGTAAAAAGCAGTAAAGGCAAAGTTTACTTCCCTCTCACCATCGATCTGATTTTCTGTCTCGTAAAGGATGTTACTTATCGCCTAGCTTTGCTTACGGCTCCAGCCGTGGCGATTGCTTCAGCTGCATCGGATTCGATTGAGCCGGTCGTAGTTTTGGTTATGGGCGTACTCCTCACCTTGATTAGTCCAAAGCTTGGGCGTGAAAAGCTGGATCGAAAATCGCTCATTTCTAGGCTCGTCGCTACAGCCTGTGTGGTGGTGGGCATTGTCGTGTTGCAAATATAAGTTTTCAAAAAAATGGAGGCCCGTTGGCGTAGCCCGGTGCCGAACATTTTTTGAAGAAAAAAATGGAGGCACCGACCGGAATTGAACCGGTGTACGCGGTTTTGCAGACCGCTGCGTAACCACTCCGCCACAGTGCCGTGGTTTTATTTTATCACAAATCTTTAATAATTGGCTCTTTTACTTTAGCGAGCTTACCAGCCTTGATAATCAAGGCGCCAACTTGAGCCTCTTTGACACGAATGTCGTTAACTGAATAGAGTTTTTTCTTCTTAAGCAAATCGTGATAATAGCCAGATTTTTCGGCAGCATCCCAGAAGATTTCTTCGCCGTCCACATTGTCGCATTGCCATGGTTTTTTAAACAAATTGAAATGCACCAATTTGGCGCCCTTGATGCCGGCAGATGGATCGGCGTTCCAACTCGGATCGATATGTAAAATTTTGCCGCGACAAAGCACGTTAAGATAATCTTGG
This sequence comes from Candidatus Saccharimonadota bacterium, assembly GCA_017519305.1. Classification (GTDB taxonomy): domain Bacteria; phylum Patescibacteriota; class Saccharimonadia; order Saccharimonadales; family Saccharimonadaceae; genus Nanosyncoccus. The sequence continues at coordinate 57,002 of JAFWSN010000001.1, read as the reverse complement.
TCTGGCGCTACGAGGCTAGCGTCGTATTTTTCGATAATATCCACCATCTTAGAAAGATAGTGCATCTTGCGAAGCTGTTTCAAATCGAGCACCAAAACGCCCGAATTGATATATTCTTTGTGCGGCACGCCCAGTGCATTTTCAACATATTGCCTAAACTCCGGCACGACTTCGACTTTTTTATCGACGACTGCGCCAATGATATTGCCTTTAAGGTCAGTATCAAACAGCTTCGCTACGTCGTCCAAGAAAATCGTGTCACTATCAACGTAGACTGCTTTGCCATACATTGGGTAAAGTCTAGCAATAAACGAACGATAGAAATAAACTGCCGACGAGAAAAAGTCACCGGCGCCGACTTTGTTTGAACAGTGTTTAATTACTGCACGAAGATAGATGCTGTGCCTAACTTTGTGAAATTGAATTTCGCAGTTTCTTGTTACAAGATTGCGTAGTTTAATGTAATTGCGAAAACTAATCTTATCGTACAAGATCATAATACGATATGATTTTTTCGGATTAGCGTGCTTGATAATCGAGGCAATCGAACAAGCAGCATACGGCGCAAAATCGTCCGTAATTGTATAAAAAACTGGGATAACTTTACTTTTGTGAATTAGACTTCTGCCTGTATTGAAAATACTCATAGTTACTCTTCTTAGAATATTTTACCATACTTTCGTAGGCTTCCTTAGCCAACTTAGCACGGTTCTCGTCGTCGGTAAGTTTCGGGTCCGGATAAAAAGGGCCGTCAATGTAAACTGTCATATCTGGACGAGCCTGACCTTTTTTCTTGGCTTTCTGATAGGTTGTAGTCATGGTGAAAATTGGCAAGTTGTTGCGTACTGGATATTTAAATGAGCGATCACCGGCTGGGAATTTACGAATCTTAGTATAGAATGGCCAAACGTGAGCTTCCGGATAAATCACTAGGCAGTTTTTCTGTTGCAATCTTTTGTCGACTGCGGCATTCATCTCTGCTTTTTGCTCTTTGTCTTTGCCGAGCGGCAAGGCGCCGAGATACGGCAAAAACTTACCGACGCCCGGCACATGCAAGTTGGCAGGGCTGCAGATTGTATAAATATGCCTATCCGCGACAATTGCCGGCGAAAAAGCATCATGGAATGGGTTAGTATGGTTTGCGTAAATTACGTAACCAGTTCCCTTGGCCTTCTTAAATAGTTTGCGATTTTCGACTTTCATATGTAGATAAAAACGAGCGTAGAAACGGGCAAAAAGCTTAAAACCGCGATACAAAATTGCAGAATATAATTTTACAAATGGATTTTTATGAATAAAAACATAGCCATTTGCAAGCTCGACTTTGTTGTGGGTTTTTTCCTGCTCTTCAGTTTGAATTGGATCGTCTTCCAATGAATCATAGTAAAAAATACGTTCTTCTTCTGGTAAATCTTTTTGGAATAATTCAGCTTTGGCCATGTTTTCTCCTTCTCTATAATTTTACCATAATTAGTTATTGACGCCGTGCGCAGCAGTGAACGAATTTTCGTCTAGTTTCTTAAAAGTAAAGCCCTGGCTTTTGCCATATTCAATAATGCGCTCAACGGCATCGACCGAATAGCTTTTAATGTCGTGTTGCAAAATTACGTAATCGTGATTCGGGACTAAGCGACTAATAACATTATTGTAGACTTGGTCCGCCGTACTGGCGCTGCCGGCATCGCCCGAAGCAATATTCCAATCGAAATAGGTGTAGCCTTTTTCTTTGACAAGCTCCGATAGTTGACTCATGATGCGTGCGCCGCCATCGTAGTTGCGACTAATCGTATTTGAAGTTCCGCCCGGGAAGCGGATTAATTTCGTAGTGTAGCCAGTAACATCTTTGACACGTTGCTGAACTTGCTCGAGATCGGCAAAATAATTGTCGACGCTCTCATAAATGTATGAATAGACGTGTGAGTAAGTATGAAGACCAATGGCATGACCTTCGTCGTATTCACGTTTCAAAACAGCATCGCTACCGGCGCCAGTCACAAAGAAGGTGGCTTTGACATTATTGGCTTTAAGGATGTCTAGTAGATGTTCCGTATATGGACCTGGACCATCATCGAAAGTAAGATAAATTACGCCGCTATTGTTCGTAACATTGATTTCTCGTTCGGCCGTAGAAACATTGCCCGCAGCATCCTTCGCGCGATACTTAATAATATATTGCCCGACCGTATCGACATCATAACTACCAGTGGTTTCAACTTCAACCTGACCATCGCAGTTATCCGTTGCAGTTACAGCCGGAAGCTCGAGGCTTCCGCCGACAAGAATACTATAATAGCTCTCGCCATTTAAATTAATTTGCGGCGCAACATTGTCTTCGTACTTGGCGGCCAGTACTTTGCTGACATAGTTCCCGTCCGAGTCGGTTGCCTCAATTAAAACGCCACCGGGCAAGCTCCTTCGCTTGGCCGAATCGGTAATGTCGCCATCTTTTTCATCTAAAACCGAGAGTTTGAAATCTTGCAATTTGCCACTCGGGCAGACCGTTACCCAATCCTTGTCGGCTTGAATTTTTGGCAATTCTTCAATACTCACATTGGCATTGCGACTAGATTCATCGGTCTGTGGCCAGAAGAAGTATAGTAACAAACAAGTAGTAATACCGAGCAATAAAATAGCGATGGAAGAAATAATTGCCACGCGACGCCTGGTGCGTGTTCTGCGTTTTTTCTCTACATCGCTTAATTCTTGTTTCATAAAATCTTAATGTTGTGGCAGGGCCAGTTGGAATCGAACCAGCATTGTACCCTTAGAGGGGGTATGTCCTATCCGTTGAACGATGGCCCCATGCCATGTTTATATTATATCACACGAGAGATTTCTTCGAGGGTGGTTTCGCCGCGAAGGGCCGCGATGATGCCCTTTTGCTCAAGGGTCAACATGCCGCCAGCGCGGGCAGTTCTCTCAATATCTTTCATGTTGATGTCTTGAATGTCACCACGGATGAAGGCCTGGATTTCGTCGGTCATAAAGAGTTGCTCCATAATTGCCTTGCGGCCATTGAAGCCGAATGGAAATTCTTCGGTTTTGACTGGTTCGTATAAAGTAATCTTGTTCAAATCGATTCCGGCAAGTTTCTCAGCTGGGACACCTTCAAGTACGGAACGAATGTAATTTGCTTCGGCTGGAGTAGCTTCGCGCGGTTCTTTGTCATCAGTAAGTTTACGAACCAAGCGCTGAGCCACGACTAGGCGAATCGAGTTGGCAAAAATTGGGTTAGCACCAACCAAATCGATCATACGAGCAAAAGCTGCCGATGACGAATTGGCGTGGAATGAGCTAAGCACCAAGTGGCCGGTGATCGAAGCCTGGATTGCAGTTTTAGCGGTATCGGCATCACGAATCTCACCCACCATCACAACGTCTGGATCAAGACGAAGTACCGAGCGCAAGCCATCAGCAAACGAGCCACCTTCGTTGGTCTCGATTGGAATTTGCGAAATACCGGTGAGACCATATTCGATTGGATCCTCGAGAGTAATGATCTTGCGGTCCGTAGTATTCAACGCGTTCAACATTGAGTAAAGCGTAGTGGACTTACCAGAACCGGTTGGACCGACCATCAAAACGAGGCCGCGCGGATGATAAATCACATCGTCGATCTGGCTGCGTTCTTCTTCGGACAGACCAAGGAAGTCGAGATTAAGCAAAGATTCGTCAAAGTTAAACAAGCGCATCACGGCGTCTTGGCCATAAAGCGTCGGCACCATTTCGACACGAATATTCAAGACGTGCGACGAACCATCGCTGTAAATTTCTTTTTGCATGTGGCTAGACTGCGGCTTATTGACGGCAGTCGAGACGTTGGCACGAGAACTGAGCTCGCTAATGATGATACGGTAGCGGTCTTTATCGATATTGGCAACCGGGTGCAACATACCATCAACGCGCATACGAATACGAATTTCGGTACGCATGTTTTCGATGTGGATATCCGAGGCACCGAGTTTGTCGGCCTGCTCAATTAAGTAGTCAAAAACTTTTTCTGGAGAAACCGAATCGAGGGTCTTCGAAACCGAAGCGATAGTTTCAGAATCTCCGTCATCAGCAATTTTAATATCGTCGTAAATAATTTCCTTTGGCGGATCATAACGCAACATAAATACGCGATAAGCCGAATTGGAAATTAGGAAGAAATCGATGCGCTTACCTTCGTCGGTATATTCCTGACGCATGCGCTCAATGACTTTGTTTGGCGTTTGGCTCGTAACCATGAATTGGTAACGATTAGATTCTTTGTCTTCTTGAAGCGGAATGATATAGTCGCGGTGCATTTGCTCTTTTGAAAGTATGCCAGGAACCAAATTAACGCGATTTTCGAACTCGCGGGTATCAAGATAAGGCAGCATCAAAATGCGTGCGCGATTAGCCGTCGCTAATTCTTCGTTATTGCGACGTTTGATCTGGATATCATTTTCATCCATGCCTACATTATAGCATAAGCTTTTTATTTTGTGTTTATACTATGAAAAATAAATTTTTATGTTATAATTTCAACATGGCAAGAAAAGCAACTATGAAACCTGTTGCGAAACAAAACCGCAACAACAATCATAAACACAGCGACAAACGCAAACATTTGAATTTGAAAAACGGTCGCTAAAAATAACCCCGCTGGGGTTATTTTTATAGTGTTATAATTATTCTATGAAAATTGCGTTTCCAGAAATTAGAAATTCATTAATTACTGAAGCGACAAAACTTTGCCCAGAGGTAGAAGCGGTGCAAGTAGATAGCGTCGCTAACGGGTGCGCTTTGCTTGAAAAAGGCGAAGTCGACGGCATGATTGCTGGCATCGATACTACCACGCGTGACGTACTACTTGCTTGTCGTGACCATTTAACTAAGACTGGCAAATATTTCACGAGTTGTTTTGTGTTGCAGAAGGGGGATCAAACTTTGATTTTGGCTGACGGCGGTGTCTGCAAACATCCGGATGCCGAAATGTTTACTAGTATTATTTTAGAAACTTACGAAACAGCTCGCAAAATTTTCGACGAACCACGCATTGCTTTACTTTCGTTTTCAACGTTCGGCAGTGGTGGCAAGGATGCCACGATTGACGTAATCAACGAGGCTCTCGCCAAAGTTAAAAGCGACCACCCAGAAATTATTATCGATGGCGAAATGCAGCTTGATGCCGCAGTGAACCCAGCCGCAGCGGCTAAAAAATGTCCTGATTCCCCGGTCGCTGGTCGCGCCAATGTTTTGATTTGTCCAGATTTAAATTCCGGAAATATTTTATATAAAGGCCTCGAGCAGCTTGGCGGATGGACCGCAGCTGGGCCGATTTTACAAGGTTTCAAAAAACCAGTCGCCGACTTATCGCGCGGAAGCGGAGTCGAAGACGTCGTGCTAACAATAAAAGTATTGGAGAAATTAGTATGAAATATTTTGGTACTGATGGTATTCGTAAAAAAGCCGTTGATTTTACGCCGCGTTTCTTGCGCGCGGTCGCTAAGGGCTTGGTGGATTATGCCGGCAGCAGCGACATTAAAGTTTTGATTGGTGGTGACACGCGCGAATCGACCGAGTGGATGATTCGTAGTTTTGAAGAAGCGTTTGAAACGCTCGGCGTGGAATATAGTTCCGTTGATGTTTTGCCAACTCCAGCCATTGGCTACGTTTTTTACACGGCTGGGTTTGATTTTGCGATTGACATCACCGCCTCGCACAACCCATACACAGACAATGGTGTTAAAGTTTTTGAGCGTGATGGCGATTCTTATCGTAAAATTTCAAATGCTGGCGAAGCAGTTATCGAAGCCGCTATTGATGCTGATCAAGATTATGAAGTAGTAGCTACCGAGCTCCGCGAGAATCTGCACGACGAAGCCGTCGAGCGTTATCTCGAACATCTATATAAATATATCGGCGACGTTGACTTTAGTGGGCTTAAAGTTGGTCTGGACTGTGCGAATGGTGCGATGAGCGTAATTAATAAAACCGTTTTCGAAGCACTCGGCGCAGAAGTTCATCTTATCAATGTCGATGCCGAATTCGGCCAAGGCATTAATGCCGACTGCGGCAGTACTCATATTGAAGGATTGACGAAATTCGTCCAAGAAAATCATTTGGATTTTGGTGCCGCGTTTGATGGCGATGGCGACCGTTGTTTGATGGTGGACGAAAAAGGCAATCTCGTGGACGGCGATCATATGACGGCGATTCTCGCCAAACATCTTGGCTTGCCAGCCGCCGTAGTAACGGTCACTGCGAACCAAGGTTTGCTTGAATGGGGCAAAGAATCTGGCGTCCATCTCGAAGTTGTACCGGTAGGTGACCAGCACGTTTCGGCCGGTATGCGTGAAAATAATATTGGACTTGGCAGCGAACAAAATGGCCACGTAACTTTGCCGGGCGAGCCGACTGGCGATGGCATGCTAACCGCACTTTCAATTGCAAAAGTTGTAGCAGAAACTGGTTCTAGCTTGTCTGAGCTTGCCGGCATTATTACCAAGATGCCGCAAGTTAGCTCAAACTTCGAAGCCACTCCGGAAATGAAAGAAAAGCTCAAGAATTCCGATGAGGTTAAAAAAGTTTTGCTTGATTTTGAAGAAAAATTACACGCTGTGGCTGGACGATTGTTGGTCCGCCCAAGCGGCACAGAAAATTTGATTCGTTTGATGATGTGGGGTAATGATGAAGTTACAATTTCTGGTTTACTAAACGAACTCGAAGCTAAATTAAAGGAGCTTTTATGATTATTGAAAGACTAACTGAATATTCACCAGAAACCGCCCAGCGCGTGCGCGAGCTTTTAATTCAGCTTTCACGTAGCGGCAAAGACAAAGGCGAAATTCCAGAACAATGGTTTACCGATATTATTAATTCCCCGTGGCATGATTTGCTCGTAGCTAAAGAAGACGGCCGCATCATTGGCATGGCTTCGCTTTCTGTCAATATGGGCCCTGGTATTTCTAGGAATGCCTACCTCGAAGACTTCGTAGTTGATGCCGAAAGTCGCACTGGCGGCGTAGGCTCCGCGCTTTGGAACGAGATGCTTGTGTGGGCGCGCGAAAAAGGCTGCAAACGCATGGAATTCACTTGCGGCAATGGTCGCGAAGTAGCACAAGAATTCTACAAAAACCACGGCGCCGAAATATACGATACGAATTTCTTTAGGGTTGAGTTATAGAACAAGAAAAAACGAGCCGGTGGGCTCGTTTTTTAGGTGTCGTCTTCACCTACGCAAAGCATTTTTACTACATTCTGAGCATAAGCTAAGAATTCTGGTGACGGATCTTTTGACTTGGACATAATCTCCTTCAGGATATCAAATTCCGGCTCACCATAGAGTTTTGCGAATTGTTGGAAAGCTCCAACATACGTATAAACGATGCGTTCTCGCTGGCGCAGCCTCATCTTAATGACGATATACAACATCTTGATGATTGGGCGCTTGCTATTCTTGGTGTCCTCCCAGAATAATCTTCTTAATTTATGAAGATAAGTGGGCATCATCGTTTTGTCGTCGTTTTGGATACTCCCAAGCGTGACATACGGAATACTCAAACTACCATTAACGAAATTCGGACAAATTTGCCTCTCTCTCAACTGCCAGATTACGACTCTGGTTTTGTCGTCGAGCAAGTTGTGTTCGAATTCGTACTGCGTAAGTAGCATCAATGCGATACGAATATCGTGAGCACTGCCGGCTTCGTGGATCAATTTGTTCTTCTCCAGATCGAAATTTTTCGTCACAATTAGGACGTCAATATCTGACCAGCCGTCGATGCACAAATCCATTGCGCAACTACTAGTGATTGAGAAAAATAACAAATCATTTCCAAAAATCGTCTGCGCTTCCGCCAAATATTTTTCCGCTATGTTCCGGTATCTTTCCGGCATTTTATAGCTGGAAAACTCTCTCGTCTCAAGTTCGCTCGTGAACACGAAGCATCACCACCTTTCAAATGTACAATTTTATTAATTATACAATAAAAAGGCTATTTTTACAAGTCAACTAGCTCGATAATAACGGCGCTATGGTCCGACAAACCGTCCTGAGTTCTTAGTGATTTTAGTTTGTATTTTTTCGGAATCAAAACGTGATCATATGCTACGCCGTCTGCCGGGAAAGAAACATAGTCATAAAATTCAGAAGCCTCGCGATAATCATCTTGCCATAAACTGCGATATTCATTAATCATGGCGCTCGTCATATTAAAATCGCCAATAATGATGCGGTCGTGTTTGATTTTGTTCAACGTTTCTTCGAGTTGAAAATGCGCATTGTTGTTGGCGGCAAAATGAATGTTTGAAATTTTAATGTCGCCAAAATCCAAACTTTGCACGATGTGCGGATGCGGGTCACGACGACCGCGTTCGTCGTTTGGAACTTTGTGTAAGTGGATAGTTTTTTGCTTAATCAAATCCAGATTCGACATAATTGCTTCGCCGTCGGTGAAAATTGCATTCTTGTCTTTGGCATACATTTTTTTCATGCTAGTCGCGCGCTTGGCCGGTGCAAGGTTGGCAATCTTGCATTTGCGACTAAGTTTGGACCAAACATTTTTATACGGTTTTTTCATTAGCTGATTGATGTCATCAGCAAGACTCTGTGAATCGGAAAAGGAAACTTCTTGGAAGCAAACAATATCGGCACCCTCTTTGTCTAAAAATTCCGCGACACTTTTGATGCGGGCGTCATAGTCCATGCCAAGATCGTCTTTTCTAGCTAAGTTGAGTGTAATAATTTTCATGCCTAAACTCCTATTATTTTGTTGAATTCTGCGCTAGTTATAATTTTAACGGTATTTGCTTCAAAATAAATAATTTTCTTCGCTACGTTTTTGGCTTCCTGCAAATTGTGCGTAACGAGTAGTACCGCCGTACCATATTCGTTGCAAAGTTTTTTAATAATGCCGTAAACTTTTTCTCTCGATTCTCGATCTACTGCGCCAAAAGGTTCATCGAGCAGCAAAATTTTTGGCTCCATAATCAGTGCCCGAGCAATCGCCACTCGCTGTTTCATGCCACCAGAAAGTTCGCGAGGATAATAATCGACAAATTCTGCTAAATCCATTTTTTCGAGCAATTCTTTGGCTCGCCTAAAAGCGTCCTCTTTGGAATATTTTTTAGTCGCAATAGCTGGATAAGCTACATTATTAATTACGCTTTTCCACGGCAACAATTGGTTGTAATCTTGCTGAATAAAGATAATGTTTGGCGTTGGATTCTTTTGTGGTTGACCATCGAATAGGAGCTCGCCACTATCCGGAAGTTCTAAGTTGGCAAGAATCCTAAGCAGGGTTGTTTTACCGCAGCCGGACTTACCGACAATAGCCATGATTTCGCTTTTGTGTAAGCTAAACGTAACATCCTTTAAGATTTTTCGTTCATCAAAACTTTTGCAAATGTCGATTGCTTCAAAAACTGCTTTACTCATGGAGCGTCCCCCACTTTTTCATTTTCTTTTCAATATTACTAAAGACCGCTAGATCAACAATCAAACCAACCGCAGCGATAATAATGATTCCCGAAAAAACTTTTGCCATGTCGCCATTGTAACGATTGATGTTGATGTAGTAGCCTAGGCCACCTGCTGCGCCAATCGCGCCGAAAGCAACTTCTGCCCCGATCAACGAACGCCATGCCCTGCCCCAAACCACCTTGAGCCCAGCTGTAATATTTGGCAAAAGTGCTGGGATATAAATATCTTTGATCCGGCTTTTTAGGTCTAGGTTAATATTATCAGCAAATTCTTGATAAATTTTGGGTAGCGAATTAATGCCGTCCAAAATATAAATCGTAAACGTCCAAACTACGCTATGCGTAACCAACGCAATAATTGCCGAATCGCCAATCCCGAACCACATAATGATAAGTGGCAAAAGTGCCATACTTGGAATCGAGTTCATCATAGTAGCGACTGTCTTGTAAAAATATTTGAAACTTTGAAATTTGATGCATGCCAAAATAATAATTAGCGATACGACCAAATCAATAGCTAGTCCCGCGATCAGAATTAAAAGCGATCGTATTAAATTGAAAAATAAAGTACCGGTGAATAATTCACGGAACAAAGTTCCCGTAATCGTCGATAAACTAGGCAGGATAAATTTCGGTACCCAACCTAGTCTAGACGCGCATTCCCAAAGCGCGATAATGACCAAGAATGGCGCAAGGCGCTTCAGGAAGGTTACAAGTTTGTTTTTATTCTGCTTTCTTTGGCGTGCTTTCATAGTAAGGAATTTCTGCGAATTTCTTTGGTGCTTCGTCTAACTCACCGTTTTCGTAGAGCATTTCGGCGATTTCGTCATAGCCATAAATTTCAACGATTGGCGCAAAATCCAAGAACTCTTGTTCGATAATTTCAGCGTCGATCTCGAAGAGTGGCGAGAGCTGCTCAGCAACTGCTTTTGGATCCTTATTAATAGTTTCAATTGCTTCAGTGTAAGCTTTCATCACTGGCTCAAGCAAATCTGGGTTCTGGTCGAAATAACTTACGCTACCGATTAGCCAATAAGTTGCACCGATTCTGGCGGTCTCCTCGGTTAGGCTGTGAACCATCCTGAGGTCTGGACGCACCTGCATAGCTTTGGAAGCCATTACCCTGGTCATTACTGCAGCGTCAACTTGATCTTGAGCAATGAGATCAATTAATTGTTGTTCGTTTAATGAAAGTAGCTGATCGTCCGTGAGATTGATTTGATAGTTCTCTGCCAAGTCTTTCTTGAGTGTTAGACCAGCACCGGTGCCTTGGTAGGCGATTTTTTTGTCGGCTAAATCAGCCGCTGAATTAATATTGTCATCTGCAGTGTAAATACCACGATACGATGCTGGGCCATTAGCCAAAATCCTTAGCGGATAATCATTTTCGAGTGAAGTAATTACTTTAAGATTTTCGACAACACCGATTTGCGCACGGTCGGTAGCAATAGCATCGCGTCTGTCGCTGCCACTATCCATCATTACCCATTCAATTTCTACGTCATCCGGCAAATATTTTTCTAGTAATTGATTTTCTTTGACTAACGTAATTACCGAACAGGCCTGCGAATATTCGTAGATTGCTGTAATTTTACGCTTGTCGCGTGGTTTGTTTATGCACAAAAAAGCGCCAACGGCGATAATTGCTAAACCCAACAAAGCCATGGCGAATACTTTGAATTTGTTTGTTTCCTTAAGGGGTTGTTCGAACATTTCCTATCTCTCCTTAATGGTTATATTGGTACACCCGGAGGGACTCGAACCCACGACCCTCTGTTCCGAAGACAGATGCTCTAATCCACTGAGCTACGGGTGCATGCCATTATTATACCAGATTGCGGCGTGATGGGTTGAAACTCTAGGAAAGCTATGCTAATACTTGCCCGGTGAAAAAGTTTTTTCACCAATCATACGTTCTGGTGGCAATGTGTCTTGGCGTCGTTTCGGGCATGGTTTTGATGCAAGTTTTGCATTGGAATTTTTTCGCTTCCCCGCTTTGGATTTTGTTTGCTCTTGTACTTTTGATTTATGCTTTTTGTTATCCAAATCATACTTTCATAGTTTTGGCGTTTTTATCAGGGGTGATTATCGCCGCGAAAAAATATACCGACGAGACAAACAATCTTACCTCGGCTGATTTTATTCTTGCTTTTCGTGATAGTTACAAAACGCAGATCGATTTAAACATTGGTTCGCCCGAATCCAAACTTGGTATAGCGTATCTTCTTGGCATCAAGGACGGCCTACCGGAAACGCTCAGCCAAAATTTGCGCGCCATTGGGTTGGCGCATATCGTAGTGGCGTCCGGTACGCATTTATCTATTTTAATCGACGTCACGCGCAAAGTTTTTGGCCGGATTTCGCGGCGAGTTGGGCTAATTGCGACGCTTATTTTGATAGTTTTATTTATGTCCTTAATTGGTTTTACGCCGTCCATTTTGCGAGCCGGAATCGTGGCGATACTTTCTTTGATTGCCTGGTATGTGGGGCGAAAGTTTGAGCCTTGGCGGATTATTTTGCTTGCCGCCACGATCACGCTTTTAATTAACCCGAGCTTTTTAGAAAACCTTGGCTGGCAAATGTCGTTTGCTTCTTTTACGGGAGTGCTGGTGCTCGCGCCAAAAATCCAGCGCTTTTGCTACGGCAAAGCAAAGCCGCCGTTTGTTGGTTCGGTCATTATTACGACCGTCGCGGCGACGCTTGCTACCTTGCCGATTACACTTTATCATTTTGGCTCATTTTCACTGCTGGCTATTGCGGCAAACTTATTAATTCTGCCGACTCTGCCATTTGCAATGGGACTGACGTTTGGTGCCGGTCTGCCAATCGTTGGACCGATTTTTGCTTTCTTCGCGAAGGGCCTACTTCGTCTTCATATTTTGATCGTGGAATTTTTTGCGACGCAAAGTTATTTTACGGTAAAAATTCCGCCGCACAACGCATGGGTGTTTTTACTCTATCTTTCGATCTTGGTGACCCTAATTATCGGGTGGCGCAAAAAGCGTAGACGCTATATAATTAAGGCATGAGTATTAAAAATTTCTTTTCAACATATTACGCCTTTGGTTCAGCGAGCGCCTCTGGTGTAGTTCTAGTTTTTTGCTTATATATGCTTAGAACGAGTGCTAATGGCGGCTCCATTGCGGTCGCTCTTTTCATGGCCTTATTGGCACTGGCCTACACTATTCCGGCTGGACTGCTTCTAGCCAAACAGAACATTCCGGAAAACAAGTTAATCTTGCGTTTAGCAATCTCGGCTGCGTTTGGCGCACTGGCAGGATGGTTTATGGTTACTATGTTCCTAGAAGTACTCAGCAACGGCAAGCGAAGCGCAAGCAACATCGGCATTTATTTCCTCTGTGCCGCAATTTCGCATCTAGCTATCTATATCACTGTTAAAGTTGCAAACAAAAAGAAAGGGATAAAATGAGCGCAACAGCAATCGTTCTAATAATTTTAAACATTCTGATTAGTTCCTGCTTGGTGCTTTTTGCTAACGGTTGGGGCCTATTCATTATTGCTATACCATTCATTATCTATATATTGATCGCTGGGAAGCTATCAGCTAAATTTAATCTTTACCAAAAAGATTATTGGCCATTCATGCTACTAGCGCTTATTGAGGCGCTACTTGCCACCTTAGTGTACTGGAATGGCGGCCATACATTATGCATGGTGGATATCTGCAATAGAGATTATGTGTCGCTTGCGAGCGGAGAAGTTTTGCAAGCTCTTGCATTATATACAATAGCCGCAATCGTACTTAATTTATTGATTAAAGCGTCCGCCAAAAAACAAATCAAAAAAAACTGGAAGAAAGGGGTAAAATAATGTTGAACAAAACTAACAAAAAGATTTTCATCGGCTCGGCAATTTATTCTGGTGTAGTAATCCTCTTACATCTCATTATGTTTAGCGGCAAGACCATCCAAATTGACGCTTCAACCGGCACGCTTGGCAGCCCAGTTGGCATCGGTGTTCTCTTGGGGCTTGCGCTCTGTTTGCTCGGGATGGAATACGGCTTGCTTAAACTGTCCGAATCTAAAATTGCTGCGGCCCGCATCTTCGCAATTTTCATGCTCGTGATGGGCATACTCCCAGTGTTTATATTTGGTGCCGGATTCTTATTATTCTTCTTCAAATAATCACCCCGCTAGCAAGGTAGACTTTTTGATGGAAAAATGTTAAAATAAAACGAAGTTAATCTATTAAATTTTTGGAGAAATAATATGTCAGGACACAGTAAATGGGCTACCACCAAACGCCAAAAAGCGGTTGTTGATGCCAAGCGTGGCGCTTTGTTCACGAAAATTGGCAACCAAATCGCAATTGCGGCGCGTTCCGGTACCGATCCAAACATGAACCCTTCCCTTGCGATGGTGCTCGAAAAAGCTCGTCTTGCCAACATGCCAAAAGCCAACATTGAGCGCGCAATTGCTCGCGTAGCTGATAAATCTGCTGCGGCTCTTATCGAAGAGACTTACGAAGCTTACGGCCCAGGCGGTGTTGGTATTGTGATTGAAGTTGCTACTGACAACAAAAACCGCACCATGCCAGAAGTACGCCACACGCTTGATAAAAACGGCGGCCGCATGGCTGATCCGGGTTCAGTGATGTTCCAATTTACCAGAAAAGGCGTAATCATGATTTCGGACAAAGGCGAGGATGCTTTGATGACCGCGCTTGAAGCCGGCGCCGAAGATGCTTCCGAAGAAGAAGATGGTATCGAAATCTACACTGCCGCTTCCGATTTGATGAAAGTACGCGGTGATTTGATCGCTGCTGGTCTCAATGTTACCTCTGCCGAATTGCAATACGTACCAAACAATCTCGTGCCAGTTTCTGGCGAAGATGCCGAAAAACTTGAGAAATTGCTCGACGCTGTCGACGATTTGGACGACGTAGTTGCAGTCCATACGAACGCTGAATAAATTGAAATACCGGCCGAAGACTTTTCAGCCGGTATTTTTTATGCTATAATAACCCGTGGAAGGGTGGCCGAGTGGTTGATGGCACTGGTCTTGAAAACCAGCAAGTTAATAGCTTCGCAGGTTCGAATCCTGTCCCTTCCGCCATAAAAACGAAAGAAGAGAGCTTGCTCTCTTATTTTGTTTTTGGTGAAGGGCTCGGATTCCTATCCTGTCCCTTCCGCCAGGAAGACTAGAAAAATGGCCCGTAGGGGTCATTTTTGTAGGCTTCTTGCCTGCAAGAAGCTAGGTTCGAGCCAGAGGTTCTTCCAGCCCTTCAGATTTGACATCTGAGGGGCTATTTTTTATGATAAGCTATTACTATGAAATCGCTCTACTGTTCCCATTACAGTTTTTACCGATCAGATTTGGCGCCGCAGAAAATTCTTGCCATCTCCGATATTCATTTTGCGGGCGAACTCACTAAAAACCATCGCCGCGTTAGCGATTTTGCTAAGCAGTCTAAGCCAAATTTGATTGTTGTCCCTGGCGACATAATTGACAATATCGGCGCTCTAGCAAGCGATGCTAGCAAAAAAGAGTTTAAAAATTGGTTTGCCGAACTCGGCAAGATTGCGCCGGTTTGTATCTGTTTAGGTAACCATGATCCGTATTACGAAATAGATAATCCAGTTAGAATCGGTCGTCGCAAATACATATACGACACGGTCGAAGAGTCTCCGCTAATTGAATGTCTGGCCGGCGTCAAAAATGTTCATGTTTTAGATAATGGCGTTTTTGAAAATGAGCAGAATTACGCATTCGGACTGTCGATGCCACCAGAATATTATGATACGCCAGCACATCCGTACACGGAAGATAAAAAGATTTTAATTAATGAACTTAGGAAGAATGCCGCACGACTAAAAAATCTTCCTAAGAATAAGGCAAAAATTTTTCTAATGCATTCCCCGACCTATTTGGCAGACTCAGATGTTTGCAAATATTTAGATGAATTTGATTTTGTTTTTGCCGGGCACATGCACAACGGCGTTGTACCGCCGATTTTACAAGAGATTTGGCGCGGCCACCGCGGCTTTGTTACCGCTACCAAAAAAATTTTCGCGAACCAAAATACGCGCTTGGGACTTTACGGCGGCAAGCTTGTAGTACTCGGCGCCGTGACCACTGTTACCCCTAAGGCTAAAGAGTATGGGCTTATTGACGCTATTTTCCCAGCCAACGTCGCACTGGTTGAGATTAGCCATAAAAAATCAGATGGTACTAAACCATCCGTAAAACGCCGCTATAAAAAATGGTAGTACCGTTTACGAAGTTCCGCGTACTACCGTTTTTTGTGAAACAAAAATGGTAGTACCGTTTACGAAGTTCCGCGTACTACCGTTTTTTGTGAAACAAAAATGGTAGTACCGACTGGGATCGAACCAGTGACCTTGGGCTTATGAGTCCCACGCTCTAACCATCTGAGCTACGGTACCACGTTTTTTTATTATATCACAGTTACGTGATATAATAAAGGCATGAAAAGAAAAAGCGGTTTTACTATCTTAGAAATTATCATTGTAGGCGTTTTCGCCACTTTACTTTTGATTTTATTCTTCGTCCAAAAAGCCAATATCGATGCTATGCAGCGCGATGAGCAACGTAAAGAAGCTATCAATGCTATGTACTACGCGCTCGAAGAAGGCTTCTATGCTCAGAATGGCTACTACCCAGACGCTATTTCGGAAGAAAACATTAAGGTGATTGATCCGGCACTTTGGACTGACCCATTTGGTATTAACCTTGGAACTGAAGGCAGTACTTACTTCTACGAACCAGCCGACTGTGTTGAAGGCAAGTGTAAAGAATATGTTCTTCGCGCAGAGCTCGAAAAAGAAGATATGTACATCAAACGCAATCGTAACTAATTAATTATCTTCTTCAGATTTTTTAGAATTCTTGTTGGAACGAATTAATTTTGTGATGCTATTTAATTCATCGCCGCCGATGACTTCGGTATATTTAAGAGTATAAGTGGTCTCGTCGCCAACTGTAGATAGGCGCAAAGTGCCAATCTTGAAAAGCTTTTGGATGATACTGTTTTGATGGAAGCTAGCGTCTTCGATCGAAGAAAGGTCGATGATGTTTTTGGAAGTTACGACTGGGGAAATCATGACATATTGAATCGCGCGGCGATTGGTAATGTAAAGTTTGTTACAGCTAAACACTTTGGTAGCAATAAGACCACCGATGATAGCCGCGGCAACGATCGTAATAACCAAGAATGACAAGAAGTTGCGGCTCATGTCACTAACTTCTGGCTGGGTTAAGAATACAATTAAGAAAAGCAATGAGATGAGGAGTGCGGCGCCACCAACAGCAATCCAAATTAAAAGATAGCAGATTTTAGCACGCGAAAAAGCGAATTCCACGTATTCGTTATCTTCCAGCTTAAGAGCTGGGAAATCTTTTTTGCTGCGCTCGTGGCGGATATTGGCTAAAGTTTCGTCCATATCACTCCTTTGCCTGATTATATCATATTTCTAGCGTTTTTTAAATGCTCTTTCCCTTTTTCGGTGACTTGGCGACCACGTGGAGTGCGAGCGAGCAACCCAAGTTTTAGGAGATATGGTTCATAATAATCTTCGATTGTGGTAGCTTCGTCGCCGGTAAGCGCAGCGATTGTGTTTAGACCGACTGGGCGTTCGCCGTAGTTATCAAGCATCAATTCTAGCATATTGCGGTCTGCCGGATCGAGCCCGAGCTGATCAATCTCCATAAGTTTGAGTGATTCGGTAGCGATTTTTGTATCAATAATGCCGTCGCCATTAACATCGGCGTAGTCGCGCACGCGCTTAAAAATACGGTTAGCAATACGCGGGGTAAGGCGAGAACGTGTGGCAAGCAACTTGGTTGCATCTTTATCGATTTTAGTATTCAAAATTTTAGCCGTACGCTGAATAATCTCTTCGATTTCTGGCTCTTTATAATACTCTAAACGGTGAATGATACCGAAACGATCGCGAAGCGGGCCAGCTAGCGAGCCGGTACGAGTAGTGGCACCAATTACGGTAAAGTGCGGTAAATCTAGACGCACTGAACGGGCAGCTGGGCCTTTGCCAATGACGATATCTAGCTTGCAATCTTCCATTGCGGAGTACAGAATTTCTTCTACGGCGCGGCGCAAACGGTGAATTTCATCAATAAATAGCACATCGCCGTCTTTGAGATTGGTAAGGATTGAGGCCAAATCACCAGCGCGTTCAATTGCCGGACCAGAGGTCACGCGAAGCCCAGCGCCGAGCTCGTGCGCAATGACGTTTGCCATCGTAGTCTTACCAAGCCCTGGTGGGCCATACAATAATATGTGATCCAAAGTAGAGCCGTCGTCACGTTTTTTGACGGCATCAATAGCGAGTTTGAGGTTGTTTTTAAGCCTTTCCTGGCCGATATATTCATTAAAATTAGTCGGGCGAAGACTGATCTCAATCTTTGCTTCTTCGGAATCAGAATCAGAGATAGTTGGCTCAACTATGCGGTCTTTTAGGAAGTCATTCTGTCTCTCTATTGCCATGATGCTATTATAGCACCAAAGAGAAAAATCATCCAAACACCCTTTCGGGGACACACTCAAGGCCGTTCGGCCAAGCTTATGGTCCCCGAAAGGGTATTTGAATGCTTTTTCGTCTATTTTTTATTATTAGCACTATTGACAAATGAGTGCTAATTAACTACAATAGAGGAAGATTAGCACTCACTGACATAGAGTGCTAGAAATGAAAGGAGTAAAAATGTCTAAAATCATTGGTATTGACCTAGGTACAACGAACTCTGCTTTCGCTTATATGGTCGCCGGCAAACCTGAAGTTATCACGAACGCCGAAGGTGACCGCACCACCCCATCAGTAGTTGCTGTTACGAAAAAAGGCGAGCGCCTAGTTGGTAAGGTTGCCCAGCGTCAACGTGTTACTAACCCAAAGAATACTATTTACGGTATCAAACGCTTGATCGGTCGTAAGTTCACCGATAAGGAAGTCCAACACGACCTTGATATTTCCCCATACAAAATTGTCAAAAAAGGCAGCGGCGTAGCCGTTGAGATGGATGGCAAAGAATACACGCCAGAAGAAATCTCCGCGATGGTGCTTTCAAAGATCAAAGCCGATGCCGAAGCTTTCCTTGGTGAACCTGTCACCGAAGCCATCATCACCGTCCCGGCTTATTTCGATGATTCTCAACGCCAAGCCACTAAAGATGCTGGTAAAATCGCTGGTCTCGAAGTCAAACGTATCATCAACGAGCCAACCGCAGCTGCCCTAGCTTACGGTCTCGAATCCAAGAAAGATGAGCAAATCGTCGTCTTCGACCTTGGTGGTGGTACTTTCGATGTTTCTGTCCTCGAACTTGGTGACGGTGTTTTCGAAGTTAAATCAACCAACGGTGATACTCACCTTGGTGGTGAAGACTTTGATAATATCATCGTTAATTATCTCGTTGATGAATTCAAAAAAGAATCTGGTATCGACATCAAGAACGATGCTGCTGCTATGCAACGTGTTAAAGACGAGGCCGAAAAAGCCAAGAAAGAGCTCTCGAGCTCCACTTCAACCGACATCAACTTGCCATTCCTTTCTGCTGATGCCGATGGTCCAAAACACTTCGAGCACACTTTGACTCGCGCCAAACTTGAAGAGCTCGTCAAAGAACTCCTCGATCGTCTTGCTGGCCCAGTTGAAAAGGCGCTCAAGGATGCTAAACTCACCGTTAAAGATATCGACGAAGTCGTGATGGTTGGTGGTATGACCCGTATGCCAGCCGTGATTGAAAAAGTTAAATCAATCTTCGGCAAAGATCCAATGCAAGGTGTGAACCCAGACGAGGTCGTAGCCGTCGGTGCTGCAATTCAAGGTGGCGTGCTTCAAGGCGACGTCAAGGATGTTCTTCTTCTCGATGTTACCCCACTTACCCTTGGTATCGAAACTATGGGCGGTGTCCGTACTCCACTTATCGACCGCAACACTACAATTCCTACGAGCAAATCCGAGGTATTCTCTACTGCTTCCGACAACCAGCCACAAGTAGAGATTCATGTTCTCCAGGGCGAGCGCGAGTTTGCCGCCGACAACAAATCTCTCGGCCGCTTCATCCTCGATGGTATCGCACCGGCCCCACGTGGTATTCCACAAATTGAAGTTACCTTCAACCTCGATGCTAACGGTATTCTCAATGTTACCGCCAAGGATAAAGGTACTGGCAAAGAGCAATCAATTACCATTCAAAACTCTGGCAACATGAGCAAGGAAGATATTGAAAAAGCTCAAAAAGAAGCTGAGCTTCACGCCGACGAAGACAAGAAGCGCCGTGAAACTATCGATGCCAAAAACCGCCTAGAAACTACAATTCATCAAGCCGAAAGAATGCCAGAAGATTACAAAGACAAGATTTCGGATGATGATAAAGAAACTATCAAGTCTGCCGTCGAAGAGGCCAAAAAAGTTCTCAACGATGCTGACGCCGACAAAGAAAAATTTGAAAGCGCCGCTTCTGAACTTTCTAACAAGATCATGCCAATTGGTGCAAAACTTTACCAACAAGAAACACCAAAGAGCGACAACAAGTCTGACGACAAAAAGTCTAGCGACGATGACGCTGTAGAAGGCGAAGTAGTCGACAAAGAGTAATTATAGGCTCTAAAAAAATAATCCCCGTTTAAGACGGGGGTTATTTTTTTATTCGTAAATCGGCAGTTCGTCGTCCGGGAATTCGTCATAGTAATCTTTGAAGCCATCATTATCGTCGTCGTAAGCATCGTTGTCATTATATTGATTCGAGCCATACGGATTATAGCCGAGTTCCATCAAGAATCGTGACGGCATACCATAAGAGCGGTTACCAAACGAAAATCGCGAGGCAGCATAGGTCAAGAATAGCTTTTTCATTGCACGAGTCATACCGACGTAGGCGAGGCGACGCTCTTCTTCGAGCGAGGCTTCATCTTCAGCACGAGAGCTCGGAAACAAACCATCCTCCATGCCGACCAAGAAAACAACTGGAAATTCTAGACCTTTCGCCGCATGCATCGTCATCAAGGTAACAGAATCGTTAGCTGAGCTCTCGTCGGCAGACGACATCAATGTAGCGTCGGCCAAGAAGTCCTCCAATGCTTCGTATTGCATAGCGTTGCCGGTCATCACGCCAAGGTTCTCGATGCGCTCTTCCCCGGTCGGTGTTCCGTCACGGAGTAAACTATCAAAATCAAAATACGAGATGACTTTCTGGACAATTTCGGCTGGCGGCAAGTCGACGGAAGTATTCTTTAAGAAGTTCACCAATTTCTCAAAAGATTTTTTGGCTTTGCCGGACAAAACATCCGGTAAGTCTGGATTCTTAAGTGGCTCAACGTCTGGCAAAACTTCCATTGCGCTAAAGACCTTACTAAGCGAAGCGTCGCCAAGTCCAGATAAAACATTTTTTGCGATGCGTTCCAAACTGACGCGGTCGCGCTCGTTCATTAAGACTTTCAAAATCGCGAGCACGTCTTTAACTTCTTTACGATCGTAGAAGCGTACGCCACCAATGATTTTATATGGAATATGCATATTAATAAACGCGCGTTCAAATGTGTACGACTGAGCGTTGGTACGATAAAGCACGGCGAAGTCTGAGAAGTTCGGGAACTGACGGTGGAGTTCGTAAATTTTGCGTGCCACGAAATTTGCTTCTTCGGTTTCGTCGCGCAGAGATTCAATATCTACCGGCTCGCCGCGTTCGGCTTCAGTAAACAAAGTTTTGTCGGTACGAGTTTTGTTTTCATTAATAATCTTTTGCGAGGCGGCTAAAATATTTCCCGTCGAGCGATAGTTCTGTTCGAGTTTAATAACTTTGGCGCCTGGAAAATCGCGTTCGAAATGTAGAATATTAGTAAAATCGGCGCCACGCCAAGAATAGATTGATTGCCAGTCATCACCAACAACGCAAATATTGCGTTCTTTCCCTACCAACATTTTAATTAGATGATACTGCACCATGTTGGTATCCTGATACTCGTCAATCAAAATATGCTCAAACTTTTGTTGCCATTTTTTACGAATATCTAGATTGTTTTCGAATAATTCCAAAGTTTTAAGAAGTAAATCGTCAAAGTCGAGCGCGCTGGCATTCTTTTTATCTGCTTCGTATTTTCTGAAAATCTTAGCAATGTGTTTTTGGTTCGGATAAAGTGCGCTTGCCTCATATTCGTCTGGTGTTTGGCCTTCGTTTTTGGCTTTGCTAATAATTGATTGAATCGACTTCGGCTTCAAAGATTTATCATCTGCGAGATTTAGGTTTTTAATGACTCGCTTAATTAATGCAATTTGATCGTCGGTGTCATAAATTACAAAATTCTTATCAAGTTTCAAAGCGTCAGCTTCGATGCGCAAAATCTTGACGCAAATACCGTGGAAAGTGCCCATATATGGCATGAATCCACGTGGCGGAATTTCGCCGCGGCCATCCGTAAGGCGCCACAGGCGCTCTCGCATTTCGCGTGCAGCTTTGTTGGTGAAAGTCACGGCCAATATATTTGATGGAGCCGTGCCGTGCATCATGAGGTTGGCGATGCGATGGGTGAGGGTTTTAGTTTTGCCAGAACCAGCGCCAGCCAAAATCAGAAGCGGTCCACTTAAAGTTTCGACCGCTTCTTTTTGTGCCGGATTTAAACCCTGCAGGATATCCATTTATTCTTCGGCTTCCTCGGAAGTTTCTTCAGCATCTTCGGCTTCGTTTTCGGCTTGAGCTTCCTCTTCTTGATGCTTGGTCAAAGAATCAAACCATTGTTTGTAGGTTGAAGCAGCGGTGTTTTCGTAAGTTTCTTTTGGATATTCAGAGATGATGTATTTGCCATTAATGCTATATTTAACGCCACTCTTTTCTTCGTTTACATCTTTAACGTTATCGTAAGCGGCCCGCGCAGATTCGGCATCGCTATATTCGAGATAGTTTTCCCATTTAGTAATGTTATCTTCTTTATCGTAATAAATTACGGTGTGGGTTCTACTTGCGCCGTTTAGACCATAGTCTTGTGTCAAAACATATTTAGTATCATCAGATTTAAAGAAGTTATCGTCGATAACTCTGCCACGATTAACTAAGAAAATAGCAACAGCGACGCCGGCAACAATAACAAGGGCGGCAATAATTCCAGCAATCAATTTAGTATTTTTTTTCTCTGTTTTAGCATCTTCTGCCATAAGTAATAACTCCTCTTTTTACTTATTTAATTATAACACACTACATCTTATTGATGGACTTTGCAATATAGGAAATGGCTGGAATTTTGTCAGCGAGACCGGTGATTTTGCTGACTAGACTGAGTTTAGACGTAAACATCAGGCGCATAATTTTAATCTCGTCTGCACCGATGTTGCCTTCCGGCTGTTCGCGCAAAGCCGACTCAATCGTATCCCAAACATAGCGCTTGTCGGCAGATAATTTTTCTCCGTCAGCATCGCGATACAAATTGACTTCCTCGCCGCAAGCTCGCACCAGAGCAAACAAAAACCAAGTTTCGACTAGTGCCGGTGGCATAAAGTCGTTCAGGGCGGTGAGCGCCTGGTCGACGACCGAGAAAAAATCTGGGCTATCGGAATTTTCGGCAGCCTTACTAACCTTTTTTAGAATCATCGAAGCGGTTTCTAGACGGTTAAAATCTGTCACAAGATTGCCATGGTATTTCAACATTTTGGCGCTCGTGATTACGCCCATGTCGCCTTTGCCGCGATGCACGTTGACGTCTACCAGACAGAACATTTCAATATTGCCGGCGAGTTTGGATTTTTCTTTGCGTACGCTTTTGGCGATAGCAGAAATCTTGCCTTGCGGCGTGAGCAAATTCAAAATGCGGTCCGCTTCGCCATAATTCGTGCGGCGAAGCACGTAGGCTTTAGTGCGCAAATCTTTATTATCGATTGACATATTGTTTAATATCCTCCGGCAACATCGTGTCTTTATGAATGATACCAATTACACCATATTCGGTCAGGTCACGATTTTTTAAATCAAGTGATGAAACGATAACGATAGGAATTTTGGCTGTGTCGCCATATGATGCAAGTTCATTCAAAAAGGTAAAACCATCCGGACCATCCAACAAAATATCAAGGAAAATTAAATCTGGTTTTTCATCATCGATCGCGTTCATTGCTTCGATGGCGTTGGAAAAAACCTTGGTTTTATTTTTGCCACAATAGCGGGCGATACACTCCGCCATTACTTCATCATCATCAATAATAAAAATCATTAGAACAACCTCGCCTGCGTTGAGATTGGCAGTTCTACGAAGAAGCTAGTCCCATCACGATGGCGAATTGCACCAACATTAGCATTCATGTATCGAGAAAACTTTGAAGCAATATAAAGGCCGAGACCAGAACTACCTGGGCGCATCGCGATCGAAGTTGGTTTATTGATCCAACCGCGACGAAGTTCTCGCCAAACATCCATCGGCAAGGCTGGACCAAAATCACGGATATTAACCCTGATTTTGCCCTTATATTCATTTACGACCAATTCCGAACGTGTGTCTTTGCCAGAATAATGCATGGCATTGAGCAAGAAATTATAAATTACACTGTATAGTAATTCGCGATTGGCCGTGACGAGACGGGAGCGATTTTTGTATTTTACATACAAATCACGTTGGTTATAACGGAAGAGATAGTTAAGCTCGCGCGTGACATCGTCGCAAACTGCGCGTACCGAAACCGGTTCCATTTCAAATAAACCATCTTCGAGCCTGGCGATTTTAGTCAAGTCGTTCACTTGTTTGATGGCACGTTCGGAAACACTAATCATTTCGGAGCGAATATGCTCGTTGGTCGAATCTTCAAAGTCAAAAGAAAGCGCGAGCTGACGCAAGACCGAAAGCGGAGCCTTTAGCTCATGCGCAGCCAAGAGTATATTTTCGACCTCCTTTTCCATGCCATTATTATAGCACGGTTTTCTAGAGACCAATAGCCGGTTCGTTTGGGCAGTTCGCTAAAATATTTGCAATCGCATCATGCTCAGCTGACGTGACCCAGAGGTGGTATTTGTATTTTACTGAAACCTGACGAGCGACATATTGGCAGCGGAACTTTTTGTTTTTTGGTAGCCAGGTCGCCGCATCACCGTCTTTCTTAGCTTGATTAGCACCAGAATCAACCGCGAGCAAATTGAGCGGGTCAGTCGCCAGGGCGTAACGTTCTTCGTCGCTCATATGGTCGAGGTCGGCGCCTTTCTGCCAAGCATCCGACAAGGCCACGACGTGATCAATCTGAATACCAGAACTAATTTCAGATTTTTCATTAAAAACTTTGTGCTCGCCAGTATATGGATCATCATACTCGCCAGACATAACCGTACAACCATCTAGCACTGCGTTATCACCAAAATCACGTTTAATAATTCTCTGGCGCAAGTTGCAGCCATCTACGGTTGGCCAAGTACTATAAAAACGTTCGCGTTCATAGTTGGTTTTAGGCGAACGACCTTTGATTTCGAGTCTAGACAAAATGTCGAGCGCAGAATTCTCAGCAACTGAGATATCACTGGTCGCCGGAACACCAAGTCCGAGCCCAGAAGCTACTGTATCAACGGCTTCATCAATGCTAAAATCGGCTTTAACATCGTCGATTTTTTGGAAGATTTGCTCGTAGCTATCAGGATTAAGGACAAGCCAAGCCCCGATGCCGCCAAGAGCGACAACTACGATAATTAGACGGCGGAACTTGTGTCCTAATCTAAACATAGGGCAATTGTAACAAATTATTCGTTAAAGGAAACCGTGTCCAAGATTTCGCCAAAATCGTCGGCAAACAGTTCAGAATCTGTTTGGAAAATTGCGGTTTTGTCGCGGATCTTGAAAATCACAATATGACCGATAAACTCAGTGCCTGGGATTTTTCCAGAATAATGAGTGGCATTCGTATTGGCGATGCTAATTTCTTCTGGGGAAAGACCGTCTGCCCCGACCGATCTTTGATAGTCAGCTTTAACAGATTCACTATTACGGTTAACGATGCGAAGACGCAAAGAGTTAACGTTCTCGTTTGAAATTGCTTGGACTTCGCCAGGGGTGAAGTAAGCTTCAAAGTCGCCACCAGTAGAGGCGTCTTGTGGAATGTATACGCTCCAGGTTTTTGGATATTTAAAGTTAAGCGAACCATAATCTTCTGGACCAGAAAAATCTTTGTATGGAGTTTTTTCACGCTCGGCAAATTCCGCTTCGAGAGCTTCGGCTTGTTCGTCTTTGGCTTTAGCCACAGCAATGTCGATTTTTTCATCCAAATCAGATTTGGCATCGTTATATTTCATTAATGTCGTGAGGAACAAAACAGCAAAAATAAGTAACGCAACTGACGTAGCGACAATCGCGATGATAAATTTAAGGTTTTCGTTAAATTTTGATGGAGCTTTTGCTGCTGGGGCGCCAGGTGCGACTGGAGCCTGTTGCATCGGAACAGGATTAATCTGTGCCGGTGGCGTTGGCGGCAAATTAGACATCATTGGTTGCTGCGAAAAATTATCCATAAGCTTATTATAACACTATTTACTAAAATCTTCTGATAAAACTTCGATTTCGTTCTTGAGGTCTTCTAGATCTTTACGGATGTCCTTAGCGAGATCGATGGCTTCTTTATATTTCTTAGTAGACTCGTCGAGCGTAAACTCATCAGAATAGAACCAACTAGTCTTTTCGTCGAGGTCTTTAATTTTTTGATTAATGGTTTTTGCTTCGCTCATGTATCTCCTTAATTTCTGCATTAATTTCTTTATCAAATGTTGTAATTTTCACAACACTACCTGGGGAAATTTTACCTGTCAATATGGCGTAGCCATGCTCTAAGATCTTTTCTGGATTAAGACTTTCAAGAATTTTGACGCGCTGAAGCAAAGTATTATAAATAAATTCAATCTTTTGTTTAATAAAAGTCCTGAGGTGTTCCAGCTCTTCGCCGGTGCGCCTCAGCTCGGCATCAGCACGACTAATGATAGCTCGCCCAGTAGCATCGATTTTGGTTTCAACCCAAGATTCGAGATTGCGTTTATCTTTAGTGATGAGCTCGGCGGCGTTGGACGGCGTCGAAGCTTTAAGGTCGGCAGCAAGATCGACTAGCGATTCGTCAACCTCATGACCAATGCCGGTAACAACCGGGATTTTGCTGGCGGCTACCGCGCGAGTTAAGGCTTCATCATTAAAACAAGCTAAGTCATCAGCCGAACCGCCACCACGAATAATCACGATAGTCTGAACGTCGGTATGCTCATTAAAATATTTCAATGCGCGCATGATTTGCTCCGGTGCATCAATTCCCTGCACCTGAGTATGCGCAACCTGGACCTTAATGCCACCCCAACGCGCATTCAAAATCTTGATAAAGTCGGCATAACCAGCAGCTTTAGTACTTGAAATCACGCCGAGACGAGTAATGTCTTCCGGAATTTTGCGCTTGCGTTCTACATCGAATAAACCTTCTTCGGTAAGCTTACGTTTGAGCATTTCGAAGGCCTTTTTGATGCTGCCCTCGCCCACTGGCTGCACGGTTTGAACCGTAAACGAGAACTTACCCCACTTGGTGATTTTTGGAATACCACGCACGACAATCTTCATACCATCTTCAAGCGGCACGCGTAATTGGAACTTAGACATAAAACATGGCACGGAAGATTCTTCGTCTTTAAGATCAAAGAAAACCCACTTGTCTTGATTGATTTTGAAACTTGAAACTTCGCCAACCAAAAGGACACTACTAAATGAATACTCTAAAGTTTGATTAATGACTTCTAGGAGTTCGGTCGGGCGAAAAGTTGGAGCCTCGCCTGGCATTGGCGTTTCCGCAAGTTTAAGATTTGCTGGCGACATCTTTCTCTCCACGAATAGCTTGGTAATATGGCCATGAGCCAGTAGCAATCGTAAATAGAAGTGTAATCACGCGAGTCATCACGGTAACAATAGTGGCAGTTGAAAAATCTACGCCAAGTGCAATCATTACGCCGGCCATACCAAGTTCGTATAAGCCGTATGGAACAATGCCGTCAAAGACTGAGCCAATTGCTTCGCCCACCATGATGCATGGCAAAATTTCTGGACGACCGAGCGAGAGCGCAACAATCCAATACGTACCGACCTCGCAAAGACTATAAATGATTCCCCAAAGAACCGGGCCTTTAAGGTGACGTTTGTCGCGACGCGCAATCATCAAGCTTTCGTGAATATCCAAGAAATAGTGGTTAATTTTTTCGTATTTAACCGTGTTCTTTTTTCTGCCAAAGGTTACAATTTTAATGCAGAAATTACCGAAGCGAGTAATCACATGTGAGAAAAATTCGAGGCGTTTTTTGCCGCTCGCGACGAAAATAATCAAGGTGAGCGCAAAGCCTACGCCAACGTTCATCAATAATGAGACCGGCAAAACCCAAAGCGCATCATCTGGCACTTTATGTAAAAGCAACAAAACTACAATAGCAATGAGTGCCTGCACATAATTGATGACCGTGGTGACGGCATAGCGGAAAACGTAAAGAAAACTAGCTTGGCCAGCCGACACGCCAATGTCGCGCAGGCGAAAAGTTAAAAATGTAAGGCCGCCCACGCCGCCAGCCGGGACTGCATGATTAACAAAATTGAGCTCGGTAGAAATCCTAAGTCGCTCTTTTTTTGAGATTTTTTTAACATCTTTGCGTCGTCTAAGATATGAGAAAAAGATCTCGCCACATGCATAGTACATAAACAGCTGCTCCGGGACCAGCAAAAGCAAGACAACAATATTGGTTTCGCTAAGATGCCTGGTTGCCTCAACAATGTCTGGCCAGTTTTGATAGACTACATAACCTACGAGTACAGCAGTGAGCAAAGTCAGAATTGTACGAAAAGAAATCTTGATAGTCATAAGGTTAATTATAGCATATTCATGATATAATTTCCCTATGAGATACTTGGCAGTGCTCGGCCGACAACCGGAAATTTCCCTCGCCGAACTTTCGGCATTATTTTCTCGTGTCACAAAAATTTCTGATGAGCTTGCAACTTTTTCTGCCGACAAAGAACCTTTAATTGATCGCCTGGGCGGATGTCTAAAAATCGCCGTAGAACTTAATGATTCCCCGCTTGAATATTTGCAAAATTTACCAGAGGGCAAAATCACCATTGGCGTTTCGGATTTTTCTACTAAGGCTTCAGCTCGCAAATCACAAAGCGAAGCTTTAAGGCTTAAAAAGATTCTTTCTCGTCATGGTCGCAGCGTGCGCGTGGTCGAAAATAAGTCTACCGTCTTATCGACTGCCACTTCTTTACACAATGGACTGAGCGGGTCAAAAACCAATAAAGTCGAGTTGATTTTAGTTAACGAAAAGTGGTGGCGCGTGGTTGGCGTACAAAATATCGATGCTTACGCTCGTCGTGACCAAGCTAGACCAGCACGCGATGCCAAGGTTGGTATGCTACCACCAAAACTCGCGCAGATTTTGATTAATCTTTGTGGACCGTTGCCCGCTGACGCTAGAGTACTCGATCCGTTTTGCGGAACTGGCGTAGTCTTGCAGGAAGCCTTGCTGATGGGTTACCAGGCTTACGGCACTGATCTTAGCGATAGGATGGTCGAATACAGTAAAAAGAATCTGGAATGGCTCTCTGAAGAACCTAAAACTGACCCTTCTCGGGCCGCGTCTGTCCGGCCCATCGCCATGGGCGGACAGCGCTCGTCCTCGCCTTGCCAGGCTCCGGATTCCCTCGAAGGTCAATTTCAGGTCCTTCAAGGCGATGCGACTTCTTTTACCTGGGAGCAACCAATTGACGCGGTAGCGTGCGAGGGCTATCTTGGACAACCAATGTCTTTGCCGCCAGCAGATATTAAGCTCAAGACCGAAAAACAGGAGTGCTCCTCTATTATTCTCGGCTTTTTGAAGAATTTGGCACCTCAGATTAAATCAAATACGCCAGTCGTGGTGGCGATACCGGCGTGGCTCCGCCCGGACGGAAGCTATCATCGGATGAATCTTGTTGACGAAATCGCCAATCTGGGGTATAATGTTATGAATAAAACGCGCGAGGGGCTTCTTTATCATCGCGATAACCAAGTCGTGGCGCGAGATATAATAATATTAAGGAAGAAATAAATGTCACACGTAAAAGCTGGCGGTACCGCCAAGAACGTCCATAACAATGCTGGCCAGCGCCTAGGCGTCAAACGCTTTGGTGGCCAAAAAGTTAAGAACGGTGAAGTTATCGTTCGCCAAACCGGCTCAACAAAGATTGCAGGCCCAGGTACTTATATGTCCCGCAATTTCACCATCCACGCTGCCAAAGACGGCGTAGTGGTCTTTGTCAAAACCAAGAAAACTCACTTCTCCGGCAAATCATTGCCACGCGTCCGCGTAGAAGTCCGCTAAAAATAATAAAAGACGCCTCGAGGGGCGTCTTTTTTAGTCTGATTGCCACGGAAGTTTGGAAAAATCGATATTAGTCTGAGTCCAATCCGCGAAACGATCATGGTTAGTGACACTATCAATGTTCCAGCCACTGAGGTCGCCAGCATTCCAAGATGTGGCGTTTTTGCCGGCCCACTCAAACATACTGCACATATTGGTTACTTTGCTGGTATCCCAGCCACTAATGTCGCCAATATCCCAGGTGGCGGCATTGTGGCCAGAATCTGGGAACATGTAACTCATATCCATTACGGCACCAGTATTCCAGCTGCCAAGATCGCCGATATTCCAAACCTCAGCATCGCGCCCAGCCTGATTAAACATCCAACTCATATCGGTCACATTGTTAGTGTCCCAGCTGCCAATATCGCCTATATTCCAAACCGTAGCGCTCGCTCCAGCCTGGCCAAACATGCTGTTCATGTTGACTACATTACCAGTTTTCCAATCATCAAGATTTCCAATATCAAAGGTGGTGGCAGAGTTTCCAGCACGGTTGAACATACCATGAAAGCTCGTAGCATTACTAGTATCCCAACCACTAAGATCACCAATATTCCAATTAGTGGCAGAAAATCCAGACCTATAGAACATAGCATAAAAGCTCGTAACATTGCCAGTATCCCAGCCATTAATGTTTAGGTTAAACGTCTCGCTAGATTCGCCAGCGCGAGCAAATACATAAGACATATCTACCACATTGCTGGTGTCCCATCCACTAAGGTCGAGATTAAAAGCCGCAACGTCGTTTCCGGTATAGGCGAACATTTGGTACATAGTACTGACCATACTGGTATTTAGATTCTGGTGGTTGGTTATGTTGCTAAGCTTTTTTAGGTCTCTGAACCACCTAAGTGTGCTGGTTAATCTAGCGTTTGCGAATGACTTGTCGAAGTTCGCAGTAAAGATCGTGTCGCTTTGTTCGGTCCATGGCCAAAAGTCGTCCGCAGTTATGCCGCCCATTGGTATATTATCGTAAACATTGGCGATTGTAGTTTCGCCAATGTTATCCGTATAGGTTTCTCCAACCATGTAGACATTACGGTCATATAAGAAATTTAAGTTATTATTGTCACCTAGAATAGCCTTGGCTGTAAGCGGTTGGGTTGCTGGGATAGCGGTATAGGTAATATTGGTTTCATAGGCACCGGGTTCAATAGTTCCGCCTAGCTTAAAGCCATAATAGACCTCGGCCGCATCTTCGGAAGCAGAAGTGGTGTAGTCGCGGATGATTTTGTTTTCTAGTGGAAGAATGGCGAATTTAGATTCTGTGTTTGGGGATTCTGCGCTATATGTGTCGTCGAAATGACTAACACCAGGAACAGCGAAGCCCCATTCATAATTACCTAGAGTTTTTGGCTCTTCGTAGGTGCCATTAGTGCCGTTAATTTTGTTTTCGCTTGATGTATCGCCATCTAGATATAGCGTTTGATGTTCTGCAGTATCCGTTGAAATGTAGAGAGTATAACCGTTGAGTGCATCAGTACCAACTGTAACGGTATCTTTTATGATCTTATAATCACCGTTCTCGGAGGAGATAAGGCTTGCATTAATTTCAGGGGAAATCGTGATTATAATGCCTTCATTTGGGCTATCGCCCTCAGCATGAGTTTTTTCTGGAACTGTTGGGAGTATGATTGCAAAACCAAAAAGTATGATTAACGCACAAGAAAGTCCAAACAAAGCATTATTCTTGGACGCTTTTACTAAGCAAAATTTTTGTTTTAGCATATATGACCTTTTATGTACTTATAATAGCATAAGATTAATATAAGTCAAGGTCATTCGCCAGAATAGACTGCAATACCACTAAATAGATTTGAGATTCCGCTAATCGTGAAGGTTTTGTTGGTAGCTGCACCGTTTATGCCACCTGGTATTTCCCCATTTGGCATTTCTGGTGGCATTTCACCACTTGCGCCGCCCGGCATTTCGCCATCTGGTTTTTCTGGAGGTGTTTCGCCTGGCTGATTCATGTCGTCTGGGCGTTCGCCTGGTTCGCCCATCTCTCCTGGCTCGCCCACGCCGCCTGGGCCCATGCCGCCCATGTTGCCGGTGCTGGCGTAGCCCATCAATTCGTCGTTTTTGGTCAAAGTATATTCACCATCAACAAGTGCGCTTGAGCTATAAACCAAGTTTGTATATGCGCGATTGGTTTCGTGAACGAAGGTTTCTTGGCCGTCACTATTGGTAAATCTAATTACGTCATTAATATCAACGGCTTCACTAAATGAGAGCGCAAGGAAATTTTGTTTAGATTCGCTGCTAATGGCGTCGAACATGTTGCCGGTAGCGATAATTGTGCCACCATTAATATAGGTACCTTTTTCAGCGTCAAGGCCGGCGTCGGCGCCTGGTTTGGCAAGCGCAATAATATTGCCGCCATCAATCGTGAGTGTACCATTACTATCGATAGCGTCACCTTCGTCCGCCTCGAGCGAGACGATTGCTCTCAAACTTTTGACATTGATATAAAGTGCGTTGTGTGCGCCAGAAACCGTAGACTCGGTCGTAGTGTTAAGGCAGTCGTCTTCGGCGTTAATTATATAGTCGCCGGTACCACCGACAAACGAGAGGTTACCTTTGGTCTCGATGCCCTCTTTGTTTTTACTGACTACGTTCAAAATACCTGTGCCTTCAAAATACAAATCGACGTCGGAAGAGATGGCGCCGGCGCCTTTATAGAAATAGTACGGATCACCGTCGGCGAGATCTTCACTATCGGCCGTAACTTTAGCGAAGAGAATATTTTCGATTTCTTCCGCCGTGTAAACACCATAATAATTAGAATATTCTTGGTACCAAGTGCTGGCATCGCCAGAATATTTATCGGCATAGTCGGCGAGAGAATCTTTGTCGACAAGGCTAACCTTTTTAAACTTGCCACCTTCTAGATAATTTTCAGTTCCCTCGGCTGTCTTGATCGTGACTTTGTGCTCGTCGTAAGTGATGTCTTTGTTGTAAATATAGATCGCTGGGATTTTTTTGGAGTCAGTGTCGAGTTTAACGCCGTTCAAGATAATATTAACGTCGCCATTTAGATTGTTAGTATTAACTGCAATCATGCCGCCAGTGGTTTCGCCGGTAAATTCAAAATCGCCGGACGCGCTAATATTAAACACCTGTGCAGACAAAGCTTTGACTTTTGCGTCGTTGCCGTCCTCGATAAAATCATCAAGGTCGTAAGTTTTATACATACCAACACCATCAAACAAAAATTCCGTTACATAAACTGCTGGCAAAGAATTATTATCATAGTCCGATTTGAAGCTATCGTAATCGTCCGACGTGTAGGTCTTTAGACTACTAGCGTCGCTTAAATTAATACTAATTTTACTAACCTCATCGCTTCCGCCATGAGCAAAAATAATAATCAGAACAACGGCGACGATAATTGCCGTTAGAGCTCCGATTACAGAGCTAATAATAATGATTTTTTTCTTATTATCCACTTTCTCTTCCATGCTCAAATTATAGCATAAGAAGGACGACCTAGTTCCAAACTGGCTCGGTGATCGTATTAGTGTTATGAAGGTTCGTGTTAATAAAATCGGTGTGTGTAACGCCGGATTTCGTTACCCAACCAGAAATATCGCCAATGTTCCAGGTGGTGTCGGCAGAGTAACCGGCGCCATAGAACATTTTGCCCATACTAGAAACGAGGTCTACCGTCCAGCCATCAAGGTCGCCAATATCCCAGGTTGTCGTGGCAGAGTAGCCGGCACCATTAAACATATAGGACATGTTAGTCACCTTGACAGTACTCCAACCACTAAGATCGCCAATATTCCAAGTGGCAGCAGAGTGGCCAGCGTCGTTAAACATATACGACATATCAGTGACGGCACTAACCGTCCAGTTATCAAGATTGCCAATATCCCAAGTCGGAGCGGAATAACCGGCGCTAGAGAACATTCTGGTCATATCTTTCGCCTTAGTGACACTCCAGCCCGGATGGTCAGCGTCTATGTAGCCGAGGTTGCCAATGTTCCAGGTGGTGTCGGCAGAGTAACCGGCCTCTTCAAACATATGAGACATGTCCGTCGCCAATGATACTTTCCATTCACCAAGATCACCTACGTCGAAGACATGTTCCGCGCTGTAGCCAGCTTGATAGAACATATATCCCATATCCGTGTTGCTGGTGTTTATAGTCCACCCCTGATGATTGGCATCGACATAGCTCAACTTGCCAATATTCCAAGTCTTGGCAGAATATCCGGTTCGATAGAATATCGATCTCATGCGCGTAGTTTTTACAGTGTTCCAGCTGCCGATGTTACCAATATCAAATGCTTCGGCACTATATGCCGCTTCAAAGAACAGATGATACATATTGGTGACGTTTCCGGTGTTCCAGCCTTTATGGTTGTCGTCGACATAACCAAGACTACCGACGTTCCAAACTTTCGCGCCATAGCCAGTACGGTCGAAAGCGGCTTCCATATTAGAGACTTTACTCACATTCAAATCGCCGAGATTCTCAATGATGAAGTTTTGGGAATTATACCCAGCGTATGCAAACATACTAGACATATTGCCCAATTCTTCGGTGTTCCAGCTACCAATATTGCCAACGTTCCAGGTTTCAATGTTGTACCAGGCCCTGTTAAACATGTTCGCCATCGTCGTAACTTTGGCCGGTTTCCAACCAGGATGATTTACCGGGTCATTACTATCTACCCCAAGATTCCCAATATATAGCGACGAGGAATAGTAACCGGCCTGTTGGAACATACCAGACATAGTAGTAACCCCGCCAACATTCCATTTGCCTATATCTCCCACATTCCAAGTAGGACTACTATATCCAGCCCCTTCAAACATGTTAGCCATATTGGTTACCTTGCTTACATCCCAACTGCTAAGATCGCCGAAGTTAACTTGCACCCTAGGGGACGAGGTCGATTTCTTGCCAACCTGATAGAACATTTGGGACATATTCTTAACCGAGCCGGTTTGCAGGTTGTCTAGGTTGAGGTTTATAGTTGCACCGTTGCTCAGATTGACTCCGGCACCAAAGAATAATCTTTCCATACTAATCGCTTCGCTAGTGTTAAAGTTTTCAATATTTACAACTTCTTGTAGATACCTACAATAATAGAACCAAACACCCACATTAATCGGTTTAAAATCGATAAAAGTAGAATCGAAGTTCACATAGTAAATATTATTATTGGCCGTCCATGGCATCGTACTGTAGTCATTGCGACTTCCGTTGGCGTTGCCCATTGGCACATTCCAGACAGAAGAAACCGTCGTTGTTCCCTTGTAGCTAGTATACGAATCGCCAGACGCGTAAACGTTCGAATCGTAAACGAAGGTCAGAACATGATCATTGGTATAAATCGCCTTGGCGGTACGTGGAGCGGCAGCCGGAACAGCGGTATAAGTAACCTCGGCAACATAATCGCCGGCCAACAAATCACTGCGCGTCCTCACTCCGTAGTAGACATCTGACTCATTGCCAGAAGTCGTGCCATCAAATTCATAAATTAATTGCTCGCTACCAGCTAGCGGTACTCTGGCGAACTTACTATTGGTGCCATGATTGATAGTGCTATAAGAGTCGTCAAAATTGCCCAATCCGGCTACGGCGTAACCCCAGGTATTAAGCCCCAGGGTGGTCGGAACATCATAAGTGCCAGTGGCAGGGTCGATTTTGTTTGCAGTGTTGTTCGGATCGCCATCTAAATACATTGTTTGATGGTCGACTGAATCAGTAGAAATAAAAAGCTGATAACCGCTAGCTGAACCAGTATTGACGGTTATGGTGCTTTTGGCGATTTTCATATCGTTAATAAGTGGCGTCATATTGATTTCGAGGTCGCTTACAGCAATATTAATTCCATCACCAGAGCCATCGATAGCCTTAGCGCCGTCAATCACGACCGGGAAAAAAGTGAAGGCAGCAAAAAGCCCCAACACGATACTGGCGCACGTGAACAAAATATTGTGTGTGGATTTTCTCCCCAAACAAAATTTTTGTTTTGGCATTTTTTGTATGACCTTTTGGTTTTAGTTTTTACACCTCAGCCAATTATGACCAACACTCCTGCTTCTATAATAGCATAAACATCAAAAAAGTAAAGTTTTCTAAGGGGTTATTTCGCGATTGCGAATTTGTTTTTGCCTTTTTTGATAATGGCAATTTGATCTAATTCGATTTCGTCTTGAACTTTGACGCCATTAATAGAAATTGCGCCCTGAGCGATGAATTCGCGAGCTTTTTTCTTGGAATCGGCAAGACCGGTTTCGACTAGAGCGTCGACTAAATTCGTGCCCTGTTTTACGACTGGCAAGTATTCGGCAAATTCGGAAATTTCGTCGGCCGAAAAATCAGCAAAATTAGTATCGCGGTTAAACAAAAGCTCGGTCAAATTAATTATGGCAGCAGCTTTTTCTTTGCCGTGGACGACTTCGGTTGCGCCCTTAGCTAGAGCCTTTTGAGCAAGGCGAAGTTCTGGATGCTCGCGATGTTTAGCGAGAACGCCTTCAATCTCTTCACGAGACAAAACTGTGTAAATTTTAATCAACGATTCAACGGATTCGTCTGGTTGATTAAGCCAGAATTGGTAAAAATCAAACACAGAAGTATAGTTGCCGGAACCATTGTCCTTGGCGGCGAGCCAGACGGCGTTCCCTTCGGACTTACCAAACTTGCGACCAGTGACCGGGTCGATAACGAGCGGAGTAGACCAAATGTCGGCATTCGCATCTTCGAGGCGTTTAATCAAATGTATACCCGAGGCACAGTTGCCATATTGGTCGGCACCACAAAGCTGCAAGGCCACACCGTGTTCGCGGTAAAGATGTAAGAAATCATAGCCCTGGATCAAGGTATAGGAAAATTCAGCATAAGAAATACCTGCGCCACCTTCGCCGATACGATTTTGCACAAATTGACGATCGAGAAGTTGAGTCATCGAGAAAACTTTACCAACTTCACGAAGGAAGCTAAGATAATTCATATTTTTGAACCAATCATAATTGTCGAGGATTGTTGCATTGTCTAGACCGACGATGCGCTCGATTTGCTCTTTGATGCAAACTTTGTTGTGTTCAACTTCGTCTAATGTCTTTAGCTCGCGTTCGCCATTCTCTTTCGGATCACCGATTTGGCCAGTAGCACCACCTACTAAGAAGTATGGCTCATAGCCGTGGCGAATAAAACAAGCACACATCATCATGGCGGCAAGGTTACCAATCGTAAGAGAGTCGGCAGACGGATCAGCGCCCCAATAGAATTTTTTGGACGCACGAGCATCAAGCTCGGCAGGATTGTCAATAGTAGATTGGGCCATGAAGCCACGATAAATTAATTCTTCAGATAGGTTCATGAGTTAATTATAACACGTTCCTAGCTAATTGGATTGCCATGGGAGTTTGGAAAGGTCGATGTTGGATTGAGTCCAATCTACGAAATTAGCATGATTGGTGACTTTGGATACATCCCAACCTCTATGGGTTTCGCTTATGTAGTTGAGGTTCCCAATGTTCCAAGCGGTGGCATTAGAACCGGCGTAATTAAACATATAAGACATATCCGTTACGTTGCCAACATCCCAGCCGCTAAGATCGCCGATAGACCAAGTGCCGGCATGGTAGCCAGCATATTTGAACATGCTGGACATGTTTGTCACACTACCAACGTCCCAGTCATCAAGATTCCCAACGGTCCAGGTAAGACTATTGGAACCGGCAAAAAGAAACATATTAGACATATCCGTCACATTACTAACATCCCAGCTACTAAGATCCGAATTGAAAGCAACGGCATTATAACTGGCTGCCCTAAACATATTAGACGTATTCGTCACGTTGCTAGTATTAAGGTTCGTCGTTTTAGTGATGGCTCCAAGATACTCATCTCCATAAAACCAGCAAGACGTACTGGTTGGTTTGAAATTATAAAATGATGGTTCGAAATTGGCTGATGTTATTGAAAGATTGCTTGCCCATCCTATATCATTTTCAGAAGTAGAATTGGTCGGTACCATAAAAACTTTTTTGATAGTCGTTTCTTCAATGTTGTCTTCATAGATCTCCCCAACCGTATACGTATTGCGATTGTATAAGAAGTTAAGGTTACCATTCTCACCCAAGACGGCCTTGGCTACTAGTGGCTGAGTTGCCGGAATGGCAGTGTAAGTAATATTGGTCTCATAAGCCCCTGGTTCAATGGTGCCACCAAGTTTAAACCCATAATAGACTTCAGCTGCGTCTTCGGAAGTGGCAGTGGTATAGTCGCGGATGATTTTATTCTCGGTTGGAAGGATAGCAAATTTAGAATCTTCGTTTGGATTTTCGGCGCTATATGTATCATCGAAATGACCAACGCCAGGCACAGCAAACCCCCATTCGTAATCACCCAAGGTTTTTGGTTCTTCATAAGTGCCATTAGCGCCATTAATTCTGTTTTCACTTGATGTATCGCCATTCAGATATAGCGTTTGATGTTGTGGAGTATCCGTTGAGATGTAAAGAGTATAACCGTTGAGCGCATCAGTACCAATCGTGACAGTATCTTTTACAATCTTGTAATCACCATTTTCAGAAGAGATGAGAGAAGCATTAATTTCGGGGGAGATTGTGATTACGATGCCTTCATTTGGATCATCACCTTCAGCAAAAGTTTTTTCTGGAACTGCTGGGAGTACAACTACGAGACCAAAAAGTATGATTGCTGCAGCTGAGAGTATAAAAATAGGATTACTCTTAAAGCTTTTAGGTAGACAGAATTTTCGTTTTGACATATTACGCTCTTGCAGTGTTTTTTACTTTTTGTGAAAAATAAAAACCAAAAAGGGTCAGCGAGAATTGGAAATTTGGAAACAAAAATGTTTAGAATTAAATAGTTTCTCAAACGAATGTTTGTTTCGTTTTTCCATGACCCTTTGGTTTTTATATGTGTTTCTGAGTTATGTATGACCTAACTCTATTTTTAAAATTAACATAAAAATTTTGGGTCGTCAACAACTTTTATAAAAACATTTTTAAAATTTATGCATCAAAGAGTGTGTAATGGCAGCGGCTAACGCGTCGGCGGCGTCGTCTGGTTTTGGCCTGGTTTCGAGGCCGAGATGAATTTTAACCATTTCCTGAATCTGGCCTTTCTTAGCCGAGCCGTAGCCAGTCAAAGTCTTCTTAATTTCGTTTGGCGTATATTCAAAAACTGGAACTTTATGCTGCTCGGCTACAAGCAAAACAATGCCGCGAGCTTCGGCTACCGAAATGCCGGTCGTAATGTTTTTACTGAAAAAGAGTTTTTCGACCGAGACTACGTCTGGCTTGGTCGTTTCAATGACCTCGGTGAGACCTTCATATAGTTCTTTCAGGCGGCTCGGCAACGGCGCGCCAATTACGGTCGTCACGACACCAAAATCGAGAGCCTTATCGTTTTCGATTAGACCAAATCCACAAATCCCGATACCCGGGTCAATACCTAAAATTTTCATTTGACGTATTTGATTAAAGTTTCGCGTAGGTCAGAAACAGGAACAACGAATTTATCTTTGAGCGAGGCTGGCGCAATTGCATGTTTGAAGCCGAGCTTTTTGGCCTCAGCAATGCGTTGATCCGCGCGGAAGGCGGAGCGGATTTCGCCGCCAAGGCCAACTTCACCAAACACCACATATTCATCACCAAGTTTGCGCTTAGCTACGGCCGAAGCAATAGCAAGACAGACAGCAAGATCGGCAGCGGAATCGTTTAGCTTCATGCCGCCAACTACGTTTACGAAAATATCTTTGTCGCTCAGTTTCAATTTGGTGCGGCGTTCAATTACGGCAATCAACAAATTCAAACGATTCAAATCAAAACCTGATGCCGTACGTTTTGGATAACCAAAATTCGTCGTAGTAGCAAGAGCCTGGATTTCGACTAGAATCGGGCGATTCCCTTCGAGCGTTGCAAGAATAATTGAGCCGTCTGTGTTTTGACGCTCAGCCAAAAGTGCAGCGGATGGATTTTGGACCTCGGCCAAACCTTTTTCATTCATTTCGAAAATTGCCACTTCGTTGGTGCCACCAAAACGGTTTTTGATGGCACGGACAGTCTTAAAGCCACCGTAGCGGTCGCCTTCAAAATTCAAAACTACGTCAACCAAATGCTCTAGGACTTTTGGTCCAGCCAAAGTTCCCTCTTTGGTGACGTGCCCGACAATCACAACGGCAGTATCGGTGGACTTAGCGGCACGAATAATTAAGTTGCCGCAGTTGGTAACTTGCGAAACCGTGCCCGGCGCAGACGATATTTCGTCGAGCGCCAAAGTTTGGATCGAGTCTACAATTACGAAATCGAATTCGCCCGACTCGATCGTCTTAGCAATATCGTTGCCCGAAGTACTAGAAGCAAAATTCAAATTATCAGACGAAGCACCCAAACGTTCAGCACGAAGTTTAACTTGGCCGGCCGATTCCTCACCCGAAACATACAGGACTTTACGAGTTTTGGCGACGTTGTTGCAAATTTGCATCAAAAGTGTCGACTTACCAATGCCCGGCTGGCCAGCTAGCAAATTAACCGAGCCAAGCAAAATGCCGCCGCCAAGCACCAAGTCCAGTTCGGAAAAACCAGTTTTTAAACGTTCTTTGGCGTCGGACGGTACGATTGATTTAATATTTTCGTAAGCTAATTTTTTGCCAGAAAGTTGGCCTTTTGCGATGGCGGATTTTTTCACCGTTTCGTCTTCGGCGATTTGCTCGACTAAAGAATTCCAAGATTTGCAATTAGAGCATTGCCCAACCCATTTCGCATAGGTGGCTCCACATTGCTGACAGACGAAGTTGGTCTTTCTCATAAACTTATTTTACTCTTAAAACCTCAAAAAATGCAACCCCGAGCGAAGTTGCATTTTTTGTTTTGATTATTCGTGAATATAAGTAACGTCAGTACCGAAGCTATCGGTAACGATGAGTTTGTTGCCTTCGAGACGATAGTTGAGATCCATACCAGTAGTGAAACCTTCATAGGTAATAGTGAGATGATCACCATTATCAACATAAGTGAATTTTTGTGCTGGATAGTCGATTGAATCGTAGTGATAGCCGTAAAGACCTTCGGTGTCGCTAGTGAAATCATAATACCAGCTGCTGCCTTCAGCATTCCATTTACCAAATAGTTTTGGCCTACTGTTTACAATGATTAGCACAATAGTAATAACGACAGCAACGATGATGGCTGCGATAGCGCCAACAATAATAAAGAGTTTTTTATTGCTCTTTTTTGATTCTTTTGATTCCACAATCTCTCCTTTTGTTATTTTGTCTAATTATAGCACTTGTGCTATTTTTTGGGAGCAGTAATATTGGCGCCGGCACCATATTCCGGCAAAATAATTTTGACTTTTTCGCCTTTGTGATTAAAGAGCGGTATACTCAATTCGCTCGCTAGAGCATTCACGAAAGCTGCGCCAATGCGAAGTCCAGTAAATGAGCCTGGTCCAGCCATGTAAATAATTTCCGAAATGTCGGTCCAAGTTTTGCCATTTTCAGCAAGCTTGTCACGCACAAAGGCGTGTAATTTTTCAGCTAAATCACGACCAGATTCCCAAGTATATTCTTTGTCGTCCAGCTTCAACAAAGTAGTGCTAGTGGAAGTATCTAGATATAATTTCATAGTTCAATTTCCCTACTGCCATCATCACAGTATTTAATAGAAATCTTAACACGATCTTCTGGCAAAACATTTTCTACCGAATCCGCCCATTCAACAATCGTAATCGCTTGCGGATCCATAATCGATTCTTCTAAATCGCCTGCCATTAAACCCGGATCTGAGATACGGTAAAAATCATAATGAATCAAAACGCCGCCGTCAAAAGCGTATTCTTTGGAAATCGTAAAACTCGGGCTCGTCACTGGCTCTTTGACACCAAGACCCTCAGCCAAACCGCGTACAAAAGTTGTCTTACCGGCGCCAACGTCGCCAATAAGTTCAATAATTTTTGGTGGTTTCAGATCTTTAGCAAAGTTTTTGCCAAACGCCAGCATTTCTTCTTCAGAGGCAATTTTCATGATAAAATTATAGCATGAAAATTTATATCTCTGGTATTTCCGGAAAAGGCATGGGGCCACTAGCATTACTCGCTAGCGATGCTGGTTTTGAAGTAATTGGCTCCGACCTTGCTGCCGATGGCGACATTATGCCGGAACTTATGAAACGCGGTATTAAAGTTAATGTTGGTCCACAGGACGGTAATTTCCTCAGAAGTTTTGATGACATCGATTGGTTCGTTCATACTTCAGCCCTAAAAGCCGACAATCCAGAGCTTATTGCCGCCAAAGAACTCGGCATTCGCGTTTCCAAACGCGACGAATTGATTGCGTTTTTGATTGAAAAACTTGGTCTTAAAATGGTGGCGGTAGCCGGTACACACGGCAAAACAACCACCACGGCAATCTTGATTTATGCTTTTTCTAGACTTGGTATTCCGGCCGCACACATCGTTGGTTCAACGCTAAGTTTTGCTCCGGCCGGCAAGTATACTGCAGGCGACGAATACTTTATTTACGAAGCCGATGAATTCGATCGTAATTTCTTGCATTTCCACCCATTCATTTCCCTCATCCCGTCCGAGACTTATGACCATGCCGATATTTACCCAACGCGCGAGGATTATCATGCTGCATTCGAACAATTTAGGGCCCAAAGCCAGCAAGTAATCGAGGGTGGCGAAACCGATTCCCGCATTACGCTCGTGGGCGAATCGCGTCGTTTCGATGCTACTTTGGCCAAGCGTGCGATTATGGAGTTGAAACCAGAGCTCGACGAGCTCGAAGTAATCAAAGTCATTAATGATTTTCCCGGTGTTGCAAGGCGCTTCGAAAAAATTGCTACCAACGTTTACTCCGACTACGCACATCATCCGGAAGAAGTCGAAACTGTAATTAATATCGCTAATGAAGAAGCTGAGAGACTCGGGCTAAAGGGCGTCGTTGTGGCGTATCAACCACTTCAAAATATGCGCCAACACGAAGTCAGACACGAATACAAGAAAACTTTCCTTGGCGCCAGTAAGCTTTTCTGGCTGCCAACTTTCCTTACGCGCGAAAAACCCGGATTTGAATTGTTGACGCCAGAAATGTTGATTGGTGAAATTGAAAATCCAGAAATTGCTGAACCAGCTGATTTAAACGATGCTTTAGCTGAAAAACTTTTGGCCTACAAAAAAGACGGTTATTTGATTTTAATGATTCTAACCGGCGAGACTGACGAGTGGGCTCGCGTTAATCTTAAAGATTAAATTCCAAAAACTTCGTCCGACAATGCTTTGGCATCAAATGGAGATTCAATAGCATCAATTTCGTCAGCTTCTTTTTCGAGCTGTTCGAGATATTCTTTGAGTACGTCGGTAGAAATTTCACCATTTTCAGAAAATTCGTAGGCCGATTCTTTTTCCTGTTCTTTTTCTTCGATTTCCTCTTCGTCTGGCAAAAAGCCCGGGCGAGAACGGTCAATATAAATATCGCCGGAATTATGATAAATCGCCAAGCTAATGAAAGTAGTTGTAACCGCAATTGCAATAGAAGCAACGCCGAGCAAAATTAAGTTCTTACCGCCTCTTGTCATAGTCGCTCCATTAATTTTTTGACCGCATCGCGGTGCTTAGTTATTAGTTCTTTGAGTTTAACCGTATCTTGGTGTACTTTGGCGCGGTCGCTACGAACTGAAACGATTTTTTCGTAAAATGCATCTGGGTCACCATTGCAATTCATACCGAGCAAAGCTTCGAGATTTTTTTGATAGGCAATAAAATCGTCCGAGAACTTTTGCTTAGCTTCCTTAAATTCGGTTTGAATATCGATCAGTTCGGAATTAGAAATACTGTTTTTGACTAAACGGCTATTGAGCGGAATCATAAACTTGCTAAGGATTGTTTCATAGTAATAGCCGAGTTTAACGCGAGTTTTGGAATCAGTTTTTTGCAAAGATTCTAATACTCGATGAATAGTGTCACATTCGCCAGCAATCACTTGGCGCTGAGCGTCACTCAAAGCAGTAGCGCTGCCAGCAATAATGAGCGGCATCGCAATCAGAGATAAACTTAAAATAATTTTTCTCATATTTTTATTATAGCATTAATCGCGCTTCAACATGACGGTAAATGCGTCAGATGGGATATCGATTTTACCAAAACGTTTCATACGGGCTTTGCCGCGTTTCTGTTTTTCGAGTAATTTGGCTTTGCGATCGCGGTCACCGGTATGAATTTTGACCGTCACGTCTTTGCGATAAGCACCGATAGTCTCGCGAGCGATGATTCTGGCGCCCACGGCAGCCTGCAAAGCCACCTCAAAGTTTTGGCGTGGAATTACTTCTTTAAGTTTCTTAGTGATTTCGCGACCAATGCGATCGGCTTCGGTTTTGTGACACATGATAGAAAGCGCGTCCATGCGGTTCCCTGCGACGAGAAAATCGAGACGCACGAGGTCTTCGGCCTTATAACCGCTGAGTTCGTAGTTAAAGCTCGCGTAACCAGAAGTGGCAGATTTAAGTTGGTCGTAAAAATCGGTAAGGAGGTTCGCCATCGGAGCCTCAAAATCAATCACGGCACGATCTTCAATATAACTAAGATTGGTCTGGTGACCACGTTTTTCGTTGATAAGACCGAGTACGTTGCCAATCATGCTAGCCGGCAAAATAATTTCACCTTTGACCCATGGTTCGCGGATTTCTTTGACCTCGGAAATGTCTGGCAAGTCGGAGGCAGATTTAATATCCATTTCGTCACCATTATTCAAAACAACCTGGTAGTTGGTGGAAGGATTGGTGACGATGAGGTCGAGCTTAAATTCACGTTCGAGGCGTTCCTTAATAATGTCCATATGAAGAAGACCGAGGAATCCAATGCGAAGACCAAAGCCTAAGATTGGTGAATTTTCTGGTTCAAAACGAAGTGCCGAATCGGAAAGACTGAGTTTTTCGATGGCTTCTTTCAAATCTTTGTATTGGTCATTTGAAACTGGAAAAAATCCAGCATAAACAAACGGCAAAACATTTCGATAGCCTGGCAAAGGCGTCGTAGCGAGAGCCTTAGTTAAAGTCACTGTGTCACCGACTTTTGCTTCGCGCGTGGTTTTGAGGTTCGTCACAATGTAACCAATTTCGCCACTCGTAAGTTCGTCTTTTGGTGACATTTTT
Organism: Candidatus Saccharimonadota bacterium; assembly: GCA_017519305.1. Lineage (GTDB taxonomy): Bacteria > Patescibacteriota > Saccharimonadia > Saccharimonadales > Saccharimonadaceae > Nanosyncoccus. The sequence continues at coordinate 12,051 of JAFWSN010000001.1, read as the reverse complement.
GGCGTCAAAACACCAACTTCGAGTGCCAAACCATTAGTGCGGTTTGCCATCATATGGATTTCGGAGTTCTTTGGGATATGACCATCGAAAACGCGTACATAAAGCACTACGCCGCGATAGTCATCGAAGTAGCTGTCGAAAATCAAAGCGCGAGTGTCACCGGCGGCGGCAGCCTCAACTTTTGGCTGCGGAGCCTTGGCAATAATTTCATCCAAAACTTTTTCAACATTAAGACCGGTTTTGGCTGAAACGCCAATAATATCTTCTTTTTTGCAGCCAAGCAAATTAATAATTTCAGCCGAAACTTTCTCGACATCTGCTGCCGGCAAGTCAATCTTATTGATCACCGGAATAATTTCCAAATTTTGTTCAATCGCAAGATAGACGTTCGCGAGGGTTTGGGCCTGAATGCCCTGCGTAGCATCAACCACCAAAACTGCAGCTTCAACTGCCTGAAGCGAGCGCGAAACTTCATAAGAAAAATCCACGTGGCCCGGAGTATCGATTAAGTTCAGCATATAGCCTTTCCAGTTCATTGTGACTGGCGCAAGTTTAATCGTGATGCCCTTTTCACGTTCCAAATCCATGCTGTCAAGAAGCTGCGCCTTCATCTCACGTTTCTCAACTGTGCCAGTGATTTCCATCATGCGGTCAGCAAGAGTCGATTTGCCGTGATCGATGTGTGCAATAATACAAAAATTACGGATTTTATCTGGATTCATATGGAAAATTATACCATTTTTCGCGTCTTTTTTCCACGGGTCATCTGTGGTGTGTTATAATTAACTTATGTTAATCAATAGCGAGAAACTTTCGAATACACCAATTCTTAGTATTCAGGCCGGCGGCATGATTGCGCGTGCTGGCGAACCTATTGTCGATCCAGACGAACTCAAAATTGTAGGTTTTAAAACTGTTGGACCAATGTCAAATTCTGGTGCCAATATTTTGGATGTAAAAAGTATTCGTGAATTTTCTAGCTACGGCATGGTGATTGATTCGGCGGACGAATTTGTGAATGGCGAAGACGTCATTAAAATTCGTAACGCCTTGGAGCTTGATTTTGGTTTGATTGGTTTGAAGGTTGAAAGCCGCAGAGGCTCAAAGCTTGGCAAAATTACTAGCTTCAATTGTAGCGAGGGTGATTTTATCGTGCAACAATTTATTGTGCAGCGTCCAGCATTCAAGGCGCTAATGGATCCTGAACTCTTGATCCCTCGTAGCGAAGTCGTAGAAGTAACCGACACGAAACTTATTGTGCGCGACGAAGAAAAGAAAATCAAAGAACGCGCCGAAAAAGAAGACTTTATTCCAAACTTTGTGAATCCGTTCCGTAAAAATCCTGAACCAGATTACGCACAGTCTCAAAGTGAAATCCCTGACGAGTCAGATAACTAATCATTTTATCCGCATCATAACGTTTTGATTTTTTTGCGATAATCTTTCTGATTTCCTCTTCGTCACTTCTAATATCTAAAACCTGGTCAATAATTTCTTTGGCGATACCTTTTTGGGCGAGCTCTAAACCAAGGCGCTTTTTGGAAATACCTTTTTTGACAAAGCGATTTTCAACATAATATTTAGCGAAGCGCTCATCGTCTAAGTAGCCTTTTTCGCCGAGACGATTAATAATCTGATCGGCGAACTGCGCGCGATCTACGGTAGGTTTTTTGAGAATCGTTTTTTTAGTCTCCGGGTCTTTGGATTTAATTGGCTGGATAGATTTCTTAAATAAGTAGTCCTTTACTTCTCGTGTCGAGCGCGGGCGCACCAAAACCCATTCCAAAGTTCGTTGGTAAAGTTTGCCGAATTCGGAAGCGTTTTTGAATTTCTCGAGTTCTACTTCTGTGATTGCTTGGCCTTTTTTGATTTTGAAATCTACAAGTTGTGCAATATCGAGCGAAAAAGAATATTTATTATTCACGAAAACATTGACGCGGTTTTCGTTTTTGACCGCCTGCTTGATGTCGGTAACACGAAACTCAGCGACTTCGCCAGTGTTCTGGTCGACTTTTTCAAAATCTTTGAGCTTATATATTTCCATTTTGGATTTTATCGTTCCATTCGTCCAGACAGCGTAGGAATTTTAGGTCTCTTTTGAGATTCGGTTTTAACATTGGCAAAAACGATTCGAATTCAGAATATTTAACCCACTTTACTTCTTCGACTTCTTGGTCGTCGAAAGAAAATTCGTCCGCGCGGTCGCCCCAATCGTAAAAATATAGGAATACCATTAGCTTTTCTTTGATGTAATACTCGGCGAATTCCAGTTTGTTTTTATCGATATCGACGCCGATTTCTTCGCGCGTTTCACGAATGGCCGTGTCGATAATTGGTTCGTTTAAATTAACGTGCCCACCCGCCGACACATCCCATTTGTCTGGATTGCCTTTGAGAGTTTTTGAGCGATGTTGAAACAGAAATTCAATTTGCCCGTCGCGCACGCGATAAAGCATGATGGCGCTACCGCCGACCAGCTTACTTTTTGTTTCGTCAAAATCACGTGGCTCGATGCCGCCGAGGCGCTCGCCATTATAATCGAATTCCTGCCAAACTTCGCCCGGATGCTCCATACTAATCTTTTTCTACGGTAGCAGCTTCGCGAACCTTGGCTTCGATTTCGGCCATGAGTTCTGGTTTTTCTTTGAAGAGTTTTTTGACGGCTTCGCGGCCTTGGCCGAGAGTTTCGCCGTTATATTTAATGAAGGCACCAGCTTTTTCGACAATGCCATATTGGACAGCGAGATCGAGTACGTCACCAGTCTTAGAAATACCTTCGTTGTACATTACATCGAATTCGGCAGTGCGGAATGGTGCAGCGATCTTGTTTTTAACAATTTTAACCTTAGTGCGGTTACCAGCAATATTGTCACCGTCTTTAATTTGGCCAATACGGCGGATATCGATACGGACAGAAGCATAGAATTTAAGTGCGTTACCGCCGGTAGTGGTTTCTGGGTTACCAAACATCACACCAATCTTCATACGAATTTGGTTAATAAAGATCACAGTGGCTTTGGATTTGCTAATGATACCGGTGAGTTTACGCATAGCCTGAGACATCAAACGAGCCTGAAGACCCATTTGAGCTTCGCCCATATCGCCATCGATTTCAGCTTGTGGAACAAGTGCGGCGACCGAGTCGACCACAATCAAATCAACCGCATTGGAGCGAACCAAAGTTTCACAAATTTCGAGAGCTTGCTCGCCGTTGTCTGGTTGAGAAATTAGTAAGTTTGCAGTGTCGACGCCGATACGTTTGGCGTAGGCCGGATCGAGTGCGTGCTCAGCATCAATAAAGGCTGCTTGGCCGCCTTGTTTTTGAATTTCGGCAATGGCGTGAAGTGCCAAAGTAGTTTTACCAGAAGATTCTGGGCCATAGATTTCGATGATACGACCTTTTGGATAGCCACCACCAAGGGCAAGGTCAAGCGACAACGAGCCAGACGGGAGAAGCTCCACATCCATCTTTGGCGTTTCGCCGAGTTTCATAATTGAACCGTCACCAAATTGTTTAGTAATTTGAGCAATCGCGAGTTTCAAAGCGTCGCTTTTGCCATCAGATTTTTCTGCCACCACTTCAGATTTTTTTGCCATAGTATTACCTTTTTTAGAATTAATATTATTATAGCATAAGTTTTGAAAAGCTTACACGGCGCGAGTATTAGCATAGTTTATTTTTCGTTACAACCCATGACGAGTTTTAATATTAACGTTTTCGCTTTTTAAGGCTGCCAAGACCTGACAAATAAGGTAAAAAATGGTATAATTGATGCATGAAAATTCGCGAAAACATCCCTATTGCTAGCCTCACAACAATGCGTTTGGGCGGGCCAGCAAAATACGTCGTTGAAATCGAAAAGCCGGAAGATATTCCTGAGGCCTATAGTTTTGCGAGTGAGCGTAAGTTGCCGGTTTTTGTCCTCGGCGGCGGCGCTAATACTCTTGGCCACGACGAAGGCTTTGATGGTGTCTTGATTATGAACAAGCTGCGCGGCATTGATATCGATGCGCACGAAGACGGTTCAGCAACCGTCCATGCAATGGGCGGCGAAGTTTGGGATGATTTAGTCGCAGCAACCTGCGAAGCTAACCTCACTGGTATCGAGGCTCTAAGCAAAATTCCTGGCACCGTTGGCGCGGCGCCAGTACAGAATATTGGTGCCTACGGGCAAGATGTTTCTCAAGTTCTTGTTAACGTTGAGGTTTTTGATACTGCTGACTCTACTTTTAAAACTCTCTCGGCTGCCGATCTCGGCTTTGCTTATCGCAAGAGTATCTTGAATAGCTCCGAATATGGTCGCTATTTTGTAATTGCGGCAACTTTCGAGCTTAAAACAGGTCAGATGACGCGTCCGTTCTATAAGTCGCTCGAAAGATATATCGCCGAAAATAACGAGACAGATTTTTCGCCAGCAGCAATTCGCCGTATGGTCTCGGCAATTCGTGCCGACAAATTGCCGGATCCAGCCTTCATCCCGAGTGCCGGTAGTTTCTTTAAGAATGTTTATCTAGATGATGCTCGCGCCGCCGAGTGCGAAGCGGCTGGTTTTCCAGTTTATCATGGTTCGGATGGCAATAAAATTAATTCTGGCTGGCTGATTGAACAAGCTGGTTTGTCTGGCAAAGTTTTGCACGGTTTCCGTGTTAACGAAAAGGCTGCGCTAGTTCTTATTAACGACTCAGCCGAGTCTTATGCTGATTTGGCTGCCGCACGCCAAGAAATTATTGACACAGTTTACGCTAAATTTGGCTTTAAGCTCGAACAGGAGCCAGTGGAGATTGCATGAAGGTTTTAAACGGTAGCGAACTAGCTGGCTTTATTAAAGAACGTCAATTTTTGACGGTTCGTGGCATGGCTAAAAAACCAAAACTTTTGATCATTCGCGATAGTGATAACCCAGTAATTTTAAAATATGTAAATCTTAAAAAACAATACGGTGAAGATATTGGCGTTGTAGTGGAAGACTTCTTGGCCAAAAGTAGTGACGAGATTCGCGAACGCATTCTCGCTGCCAATAATGATAATGCAATTTCGGGAATTATTATTCAGTTGCCAATTTTGGAGCGCGAAAAAACCGATGAATTAACTAGTTTGATTGCTCCTGAGAAAGACGTCGATGGATTGTCTACTAACGGCAAGTTTGATTCGGCCACCGCGACAGCAATTAATTGGCTACTAGCGGGTTACGGTATTGATCTCGCTGCACAGAAAATCGCCTTGGTTGGTCGTGGTAAATTAGTGGGCGCTCCGCTCCTTAAAATGTGGACTAATTCCGGATTCGATGTGACGGTTTTTGGCCGTGGCGATGATTTGTCTGAGCTTAAGAATTTTAGTTTGATCGTGACCGCTACTGGCGTACCAGGATTAATTACCTCCGACATGGTGGCGCCTGGCGCTATTGTGGTAGACGCCGGCACCGCATCCGAAGACGGCGTACTAGTTGGCGATTTAGCCGAGGCCGTGCGCGAACGCACCGACCTCACAGCCATAACCCCGCGCATCGGCGGGGTCGGGCCATTAACTGTGACTTGTTTGTTTGAACACGTGGTTGAAGCTTAGCTTTTTATCAAAGCTTGGTGATTATTCCCAGTAGCTGTCTGCGTCGTCGCTGTCATCTGACTCAAACGAGGTCGGAGCTGGATCTGGGAATGGAGTCTCAGTTGGGGCTATGATTGGATCTACTTCTGAATCCGTTGTTGGAGCTGGGGTCGGAGCCGCGTCATCCGTTGAGCCCGCGGTTGGAGCTGGGGCTGGGGCTGGGGCTGCCGTTGGGACCGGAGCTGGGGCTGCCGTTGGGACCGGAGCTGGAGCTGATGTTGGAGCTGGGGCTGGGGCTGCCGTTGGGACCGGAGCTGGAGCTGATGTTGGAGCTGGGGCTGGGGCTGCCGTTGGAGCCATTGTTGGTGTTGGTCCATAAGCGTTTCCACGTTTCGGCGCAGGACCTTGAGCGGTTACAGCATCCGGGTTTGCCCAATAGTCTTTATCTCCAATAAGCGCATTGACTTTCGGACTTCGATAATTGTCATTTGCCGGACTATAGTAATCCCTCATCAATTCTTGGAACTTACTATATTGCTTAAACTCCTCTTCGCTCGCCGTACGCTGATGAACCTTGGCCCTAAGCCCACTCATTGTAGATGCGACCGCCGCTAGATAACCGTCGTCGTAATTCCTTATAGTCTCAGCTGTGAGAGATTTCCAGCCTTCACTACGATATCCATTGTTTCTAATACCGTTCGCTACCGATTCTATAACAGAGGTGGCACCATTTCTAGGAGTATCCGAAGTAAACTCGCTGTACATAGCGTGCGCTCCACGGTCGGTGGTTTTGATTTTGTCGCCATATTGGTCCATGAGGTTAGATACAGCCATTTTAATACTATTGACTTCCGCTGAACCATCAGCATGTCCTTTGGCGTGTAATCCAGCAATAGCACTTTCATAGTTCACCTTCACAGCCTCTCGGCCTTCGTCTTTCTTCATCATTTGGCTCTGAAGGACTCGGAGCTGCGCCTCAACATCCCTGCGTTCATTACTGTTGACAGGAAGGGTCTGCAACTGTTCTAGCAATCGCGCATGCGCAATGGACATATTCGCGCTGTCGTTTTGGTTTACCGTTACGCCACCAATCTTGAGCTGGCCATTGCTGAGCTGAGATTGGAATATTTCTTCCCTCTTAGATGTCGCTTTCGCTGTATTAGCGGCGATACCAGCTCTGAGAGATTCAGATGTGGCGTAAACTTCGTCCATTTTATTCTCGGCATCTCTCTCAATTTTCAATTTATTCTGTAATGACGAGCGCGCAATTTGTGCGTCTTTAGTCAACCCAGTCTGAACACGCCCGCTCCCAACAATTTCGCCATTTTTGTCCTTTTTTGGTTCCACGTATTCAGTAGCGGTTTGTCCAAAGCGTTTGATTTTGTGGAAATCTTGTTTATTGGTTTGTTGCTGGACAAACGCTTTTCCTTCGGCGTAAGCTTTGTTGCCATATTTCATAGTGTCCTCATAGTCTGCATTCATGGCAAGTTCTTGTTTCTTTGTGGCAGCATCATAATAACCGGCCTTTGCAAGGTTGGATGTTTCGCGCTCCTCTTTGCTGATAGCAAGCGTATTTGCGCTAGTCTTGCCAGACTGCCAGTCGACACTACTATGAAGCATCCTATCTTTGTCGGCCTTATCCTGCTGGACTAATGTTTCGCGGGCAGCAGCAAGCTTCGCGCGTTGATTTTCTGTAAGATTTTTCTTATCCTGTAACTTACCGATTGTCCTCTTAGCTCTACCTTCTGCAAGTTTTTCTTGCCTAATGCCTTGCCTGCGCTTATAACCTTCAGAATTCTTCCAGGCATTGCTGGCTCTGTCTCCGGTTTTATTGCCAAATCGACGAGCCGTATTGGTTGCCTTTTGTGTAAGAGAACCAATCATACCCATTGACTTGGTGATAAGTGATGGCAGGAAGAAGAATGGGACAACCATAAGAAGCATATTCACAATGTAGAAGAGGAAGTTTTTCTGTAATCCGGATGCCATTAAAATTGATGAGGCGAGGTTGCTACCACCGATCACAAGGCCACATAGTGGATATACCAACAACATACTCTTCATCAGCTTGAACCAACGATCGAAGACTAGCTTCTTGGCGTTCGGCAACATGTAGCATGCGAAAGCTATAGGAGATACTGCCACAAGGACAATCACGGCGGCTTTTCTAATACCCAACATCACAAAGAAGAACAATATCGCAACCAGGGCAATGAGGGCCATAACGAGTAGCGGGATGAGGAGCCCGACTATCGCGTTAGCGGCGCCATTCTTTACGAAATCATACACAATAGTCGTAACTGCAACGCCAGCCCCAAGCGTTAACGCGCCATCCAGGATGAATCGGAATAAACCACCGCTGCCAATATCGACACCACTATCTACAATGTCAGATGGCAAGATACCCTTGCCGATAGACGTTAACATGTTTTCTATAGAATTACCAACGATGTTCGACAAATCGGCGACCAATTGACAAATAAGGAATGATGCATTAATCAATACTGCGGCAACAATTACTTTTGGTAATGCTTTCTTAATACCATAATTATCAATGCCGACACCGGTAACCTGCGAGAATATAATCACTAAGAAGAATATGACGAGAATAATATTGGCTATATTAACAAAAGTCGTCCAGGCGGCATATGTGCCGGCATTGTTTTCATATTTCCCGTCGTCGTTATTATCGACACCAACGTTCAATAAGAATGAATCTATTTTAAGATAACCCTTAATAGTGTCGTTATACAAATTGTTTAGCGCATTTCCGACTTGTTTTACTAGTGGACAAAGGAGCCATCCCATAGACTCACCGCTGGCGTAACATGGATCAACTTTGTCTACTTCGCCGGTTCCCCCTCCGCCACCAGGTGTCGGATCGACAATCATGCCACCATCAACATTGAGCGGCGAAATAGTTGGGTGTTGAGTTGGTAATATATACATTTCTTGCAATACTTCGGTTGGCGTTGCCCTCGTGTCTAATGTTCTGCTGTAATCATACATTGTCGAGCCAGCCTGATTCGTTGCGCCCTCATTAATTGTTCTGCTAAAAACAGAAACTTTGAGGCTTTTGTTTTCTGCAGTTTCCCCAATATAGACCTTACACCAGCCGTTTTGGGTGTAAAGGACTAGGTTGCCGCTGGCCGGCCCAGTGTCTGGCCTTTCATCGACACAATCAGTAGTGGAGCCCACAGATATGCTGAACACATTAGTCATATAGTGACCGTAAAGATCGAATTTTTCTTGGGCGGTTGTCGTAGTGTTGCCAACGTATGATTCATCCAAACTCCTTAATGCTGCTGTATAAGCATCGTCATATTTTGATATATTGAACGAATACCCGACTGGTAATCCTGTCTCTATGCCAGAGTTCGCTAAACTAGTTACGCTACTAGCTTCGAAACCGATGTTGTAATTAACACCAAAGTTATCCATACATGTCAGGTTTCCTGTTTTTTCTATCATTTCCTCACCGGCTTCGCCATAATCATCATTTATCCCGAAATATGGTTCATAGCCAGAACAGGCGGAAAATGGAAGATAGAAGACTCCCCCAACCTCATCTGCGGCCAGTGGTATTTCTTTAGATTCACCATTTACTTTACCGACAATGACTGGCGTGATACCATTAAGGCTAAATTTATTTGCCCAGCTACTATCATAATTAGGCCCTTTTACAAAATACGTGTAGTTATTCTGTACCGCATTCTGCATATTTGTCATAATTTCGTTGTTTGCCCAGCAAAAATATCCATAAGTATCCGTACTGCCCCCACCTGACGGTGTCACAGTCACTTTTACGCATGGGCCTTGCGCCACTATGGTTTTAGTGTAACCAAGCGCTTCCAGTGATTTTTCAACATTAGCAAGTTGTTGTGCGGCATTTGGGTCTAGATAGTCGTAAGAAGGCAACGACTCTCTCCCGAAAATTTTGAAAACGCCACTAAATGTTTTACTGGTGCCGCTAACACCATTGAAGAAGTCTCGGCAACTAATGTCCGCCACTTGGCTATTATTTGTGATGTGGTCGTTAGACAGTTTTGTTGGCAATAAAATTCTCAGTGCATCCGATATAAATACGCTATCGCTATTTTTGTAGTCTGTATCTTCCGATACTCCTATTGTGACACTTTTTGCGATCGTTTCTGGACCAAAGCAATTTTTCATAGCACTAAGAATTGTTTTCTTAAAGATTACCGAGGAGTCCGATGCGGCCTTTACCGTAGACATTGGTAGCACAAAGAAACAAATTATGACGGCTAAAATAGAGATCGAGATGGCGATTAGACGCTTTTTAGTATTTTTCATAAAGCTCCTTTGCGTATGCAGATAGCTGGTTGCGAATACCGCTTTGTGCATTTTGTAATACAATGGCCGCACGACCACTGTTCACAACATATTCAGAATATTCCGATTGTTCTATTTCCATATTTTCATATTCGTATTCGGCATTTACTCTAGCCGACTCTTTTTCGACGTATTGAGAGGTCTGTTTGTAGAAATTAATCAATTCAGAATCCGATATTGTCTCAGGGGCTATAGTGACACATCTGTCATTGATGTCTTGCAAGCAGTTCAATGCGTTGTTATATGCAATAGTGCGGTCGAGTTGCAGGCGTGCCGATTTTTTATCGGATTCGTTACTCGCGGCCTCTTCGAGCGCAACAAGTTTAGCTTTAATATTTTCTAGATATTCGTCGTTCTGACCGAAGATATTGAAATAATATTCGTTTTCCGATAAAGATTCTCCACTATTGCCGTCATTTGGCCCAAAGATAAAATAACCAGCGTACTCTTTGGCTAGATTCTTGTATTCGGAAGTTCTGCCGCCGGTCTTAGGCAAAAACATCATCACCGCTACCAAAACGATCAGTAATGCCACCACGGCCACCGCAGCAATAATAATCGGTTTTTTGCTCTTGCCGGCTGGTTTGTCGGAGGCCAAAATAATATCCCCACCTTTACTGGAGCCTGAGCTTGAGACTTGCTGCTCAAACTGGTTTACAAAGTCATTTTGTGATGGACCCATGTTGGTATCAATTATACCATAAGCATTTTGAAAAATGCAACAAAAAATGCAACAAAAATCCCCCTTATGCGGGGGGATTTTTGCTTTCGTCTAGACCTGCTAGACTTACGCGAAGCGGTCTAGATTACCTAAGTTGTTTGCGGCTAGCAATGTAGTAACCAAGAGCGGTGACAACTGCACCTGCACCAAGCGCGCTGACGACGATAGAATCGGCACCAGTTTTAACGATGGTTTTAGGAGTGTCTTCAGGCTCATGTTCGAAAACAGCTTTGACGCGAACACTGGCGTAACCACTGTATTGGTAACAGCCAGGGATCTTACCATCAAGTTTGTCATAACCAACCTTTACGCCTTCAATGGTACGAACGATATCATCGCTAAGGGCACCATTGGAAGCACCGTTGCTGCTCCAAGCAGCAGAACCGTCAACATATTCCAAGTGGAACTTAGAACCATCGGCACTCTTGAAGATAATGTTATCCCAGTATTCACCTGGAGTAGCATTTGAAGAGTCGATGAAACCGTTGACTTCGATAGAACCAGATTCATCTTTAGGAATACTGATTTGAACAGCTACGTTTTCAGCAACTGCGTCTTCGCCTTTAGGGTTGTTGTTGTGAACATAAAGGCTAATGACATATTCTTTACCATCTTCGACGGTAATTTCATCAGTAGACCAAAAGTCTGATGAACCGCTCAAACGAGCACGAACGAAGTTACGTTCGTCACCGAGGCTAAGTACGGTACCGTTTTCGTCGGTAGTAGTAGCATCGATAATAGAGTTAAAGACGATCTTGTCGCCAAGAACGCCAGCGTCGATTTCTTCGAGGGTGTAACCTTTACGGCCACCTTCAGTGTCACCCCAAGCAGAAACGTTTGCAACAGGGGCAATGGTACCAGCAGTAGCAGCAGCTACGACAGTACCAAGAACAATTTTAGAAAAGTTTTTCATAATTTATCCTTTCGATTAAAAGTTGTTTTATTAAATCAAAAATTAATAATATTGGTTGGTCTGGTTATGTTGCTATTATTTTTTATAATCGCTAGCCGAATTGTTAATTTTCGTCTTAACCACCAACCGAATCGTCTCAGTTTCAAACATGGGGGTGTGGGTGACCTTGCGGCCACCCACGATAATGTTCTTGCGTCCATTGTTATGTTTTTTGCTAAGAGTACTAAATCACCAGCCGCGGCGGACGCGGTTGCGGGGTTGGTGTAGGATCAGGTTTTTCACCTGGCTTAGGCGTAGGTGTCGGCGTACCGATTGCGCCTTCGCCTCCACCAGGTGGAGTCGGCTTCTTGCCAGGATCTTTCTTAGGAACTGGCGTCGGAGTCGGACTCGGTGTAGGTGTAGGAGTAGGGGTATTACTCGGCACCGGGGTCGGTGTCGGAGTATTACTCGGTACAGGTGTGGGAGTAGGGGTATTACTCGGCACCGGGGTCGGTGTCGGAGTATTACTCGGTACAGGTGTGG
>JAFWSN010000009.1 GCA_017519305.1 Candidatus Saccharimonadota bacterium | reverse complement strand
TATTTCCCAGAGCCAAAATTCAGCACCGACAACGGCGCCATGGTTGCCTCCGCTGCCTTCTACTCTATTCAAGCCGGAGAAAAAGCCAGCGATCCGTACTCGCTGGACATTTCCCCTCGTTCAATTATTTCTTAGAATCATCCGCCACGATTTTGTGAGTGACTTTCGTCTTTCTATCTGTTGTCTTTTTTACAACACTCTTCACGAAACGAGTAATTTTACCACCCACTCCTCTAACCGTGCGTTTTAGTTCCTGCATCTTATAGGCTCTATCATCGACAATATATCTAAAACCACCAATTAGCTCTTCGACTTTTACGCCAAAACCGCTCTTAAACTCCAACAGATGGTTATTTTCTGAAAAGTCTCCTTCCATTCCATAGAAGTTCACGCGCTTTACGCCCTTTTCAAAACATTTCGTCAACAAATCATCCTGCAGAACCGTCATCGCATTCATTTGGCGGTATTTTTGTACCGTACCAGAAATAAAGCTCACCGTTTCGTTCGGGTGATCAAAGATCACACGTCCTGCTACCGCATCGCCATTCTCTTTATTGCGTGCCAGCATAAAGTGAACCTGGTCACCAAAGATATCGTAAATATCTTCATAATAAGATATATCGCGACTCTTCACGCCATTCTTCGTGTTGCTGCCCTCTATTGCAAAAGCAACATCCTCGAGATCAGCCTTGTCTTTCACCTCAATAATATCGAGAGCAGGCGTACACTTACGCAACTTGTTGCGTACGTTCTTCTTATAAGAAGCTCTTACCTCATCGATTGTCTTAAAACCGCTTAAATCTTTTACCGTCACCCAACGATTGGCTTTGTTTTCAATCGCTGTCGTCTTCCCCTCATATACAAATTCATGTTCATCAAATAACTTGAAAATGTCGTCCCAGTTATGCTCTTCCAAGACTTCACCTTTTACATCTCGTACCGTTAGCACTAGTGGCGGAAACACTTCTAGCGTAATCGCGTCATTTTGCATTGCATAATTAATTAGTCCTTCCAGCCAAAAGTCTACTAATTCTCTATTATTCCAATCTAAAACTCCACCCATTGGCACCATCATCATGCCGTCTTTCATCAGAATCAAACAGCCAGCAACAATCTTATTGTCATCTTTTATTCCCAATAATTTTGCATGCCAGCCCATTTTTCTTCGTAGAGTCGCCCTTTCGGCCATCTGGTACAAGTTTCCATAAGGACTCTTCTGTTCAAATTTTCGATATTCTGTCTCTTCAAGCTCTACAAATTCCATATTTTTATTCTACCACGCTCATGTTTTTACTCACCTCAATAAAACTCATTTATTTTAGTATGCAAACATTAGCACGTGTTTTAGACAACGGTATTTGTTGCTTAAAGACACGCTAATGTTTTGTATAATATAACTATGAGTTTTATCGAGAGTAGCCTGAAGGTCCGCCGCAGTATCGCCAAGATGACGGATACTAATTCTGACGATTGGTTTCTCTGTCTCAAGGCTCGTTTTGGTCTCGAGATCGTCTACTCTGCCATCAAAGAAGTACTCGGTCCAGGTAACGTCCTAACTACTCCATACACTTGTATTACTGCCATCAACCCCATCATGGCTGGCGGCCTCGAACCACAATACATTGACATCGATCCAGCCCTACTCTCAACTAGCGATATCCCAGCTGATAGAATTACCGCGGGTACCCGCGCAATCGTCATGCAACATACACTAGGGATCATCGATAATAAAAATAATCTCTACAATATCGCAAAGCGCCACAATCTAGTATTAATCGAAGATTCCGCGCATTGCCTCTTACGTATGGCCCGCGGCACCGATGATCTACCTCTGGCCGACATCTCTGCTCATTCCTTCGGCGTTGAAAAAGTCCTACCAAATACCAAATTCGGTGGCGCCATTTATGTCAACCCGAAGCTAAAGGATAAAAACCCACAGCTATACGACAAAATTTGCAGCTATCTTATTACTCTCAAGCAACCAGAGGCCGCCCTTAGTTTTCGAGTTCGTACATATCGTTTCAATAATTCCATCATCCAACACTTACCTCGCCCTCTCAAAAATCCGATTCGCAACTTTGCCATCAAAACAAAACTACTCGAACCAGCCGTATACGATTATGAGCAAGAAGGACGTCAGGCAAGCCCACGAACCACCAATGAGTATGTCAACAATTCTATCTTAAAAGCATTACCAGGCCTTAAGTCCAACTATGATCGCCGTCGGGCTAACGTCAAATATTACCGAGAACACCTCCAATCAAAAAAGTTCATCCCTATTCCACAATCCGAAGACGATGAACCACTTCTCGCCTACCCTATCGTATTCGAGAACACTACTTTCGCAAATTACGCATACGATTTATTGACTAATGCCGGGTTCTTTATCCGCCGTTGGTACATGCCACTACTCTACCCTGGTCCAAAGTTTTATCAACTCTACTATTACAAGCCAGAGGATTGTCCTATAGCCGAGTCAATGTCGCCACGCGTCCTATGTTTACCGACCGATCTTCCAGCCAGCCGAATTCATCAAATTGTCACCTTACTCACCCCTGTGGATAAACCTGTGGAAAAAAATTCCGCCTCTGTGGAAAAAGACAAAATATCACCAAACGCATAAACCAGAAAATACACCATATATCACCAAGCGCATAAAACAAAAATCATCTCCATGCTACAATAAAACTAGTTATGGAGATGCATTTTTTACAGACCCCTGCCTGGCAAAAATTCCAGGAAGATGAAGGTCGCAAAGTTTTTCGCAAAAAATCTGAAAATTTCGAATATATGGCCATTTTGCGCCACACCAAGCTTGGAAATTACCTTTTTGTGCCCTACGGCCCAGCGCTCAAAGACAAAAAAGCTTTAAAACCGGCTCTCGAATCTCTCAAAAAACTCGCTGCCGAGCAAAACGCCTTTTTTGTCAGAATTGAACCTACTCTCCCCTTCACTGCCGAAGAAATGACCAAAAATGGCCTAAAATCGTCTCACCATATCGAGCCGCAACACACCTGGATTCTTGATCTAACCCAAAGCGAAGAAGAAATTTTCGCCGGCATGGAATCTCGCAAAGCTCGCTACTACCGAAATTACGAGAAAAAAGGCATGACCATCCGCACCAGCCACGACCCAAAAGACATGAAAATTCTCTTCAAATTGCTCACCGAAGTCTCTGAAAACGACAATTTTCAAACTTTTGACGAAAAATACCTCGAAAACCAACTCAAACACGATTTCGCCACGCTCTACATCGTAGATTTCGAGGACACCCCAATCGCCGCCGCCCTCATGTACGACACAGAAGATACTTGTTACTATGCCCACACCGGCGCCGATTATGAACACCGCAAATTAAATGCTGGTATTGTCCTACTCGTTAAAATGATCATCGACGCCAAACATAACGGCCGCAAAAAATTCGATTTTTGGGGCGTCACCACCTCAGAAGATCCAAGCCACCCATGGTACGGATTCACAAAATTCAAGAAATCTTTCGGCGGCGAACTTGTCACCTACGCTGGCACCTGGGATCTTGTCCTCAGTCCCGCCAAATTTAAAGCCTACCAACTGCTCCGCCCTCTTAATAAGATCAAACGAAAACTCAAAAAATAAAAAAACACCGCCCACGTGGCGGTTTTTTGATGCACTTAAATTGCGCGCAGCGCAAAAAAATTTTTTTTCGAAAAAATCACTTATCGTATTCCGACAAATCAAACAGCTCACGCTTCCCTTCATCCTTAATTTTTTGCGCCTTTTTCAGCAATTTTTTCAGACCAAGCTCAGAATTTGCCGAACCAACATGCACTGTTTTCACAACTTCACCATTCTGCTTCCAACAAACTTGAACGCCAGTTGCTCCACTAAGAGTTTTGAATTTCCGTATAAACGCCATTACCTAGATTTTACCACAGGAATTCCACTTATGTTTTCCACTAAAACTCAAAAAAACCATAAGCAAATCATCTGTATATTAGCCACCATTTGCATTAGCATCCCGCTAATGATAAACTAAAACTACAAACCCGGTGAGATCGAGGTTTGGGCAACAAAATCTGGTGTGAAATATAGGTAATCCCCATATTACACAATGAAACGCGTAAAATACAAGGTTTCACGTGAAATTTTTGCTACACGGCAATTATTTTTCACGTGAATTTTTATTGAGAACAGGGCAGCGTAAGCACTTAAATTAACCTCAAAAACATGCTATAATTTTTACAGATTAAAACTGCTCAACATAACAGAGAAGAGCAACATAAAAAATCGGGAGTAAACTAATGAAGTTCAGTAAAGCCTATGAGCCTAACCAGTACGAGCCAGACATCTATGCTCTCTGGGAAAAATCCGGCGCATTTAAACCAAACGACACCAAAAAAGGTCCAGAATATACGATTGTTATGCCACCGCCAAATGCTAACGGCAACCTGCATATTGGCCATGGCCTCACTATCGCTCTCGAAGATATTCTTACCCGATATCACCGCTTAAAGGGTGACGACACCTGGTATATCCCTGGCGCCGATCACGCCGGTTTTGAAACTTGGGTCGTCTATGAACGTTATCTTGAATCTCAAGGCAAAACTCGTTTCGATTACTCCCGCGACGAGCTCTATCAACAGGTTTGGGATTTCGTCCACGAACAGCGGGGCAATATGGAACTTCAACTCCGCAGTCTCGGCGCATCTTGTGACTGGGATAGCTTAACCTTTACTCTCGACAATAAAGTAGTCGAAACCGTTTACTCCACCTTCAAGAAAATGTGGGACGACGGCCTCGTTTATCGCGGCGAAAAACTCGTTAACTTCTGTACAAAACATCAAACAGCCTTCGCCGATATAGAGGTTACTCATAAAGACGAGCAGGGCAAGCTATGGCGCATTGCCTATCCACTCGAGGAGCCAACAGATGAAATATCCGAACTCGTCGTTTCAACCACTCGCCCAGAAACTCTCTTTGGCGATACTGCAGTAGCCGTCAATCCAAAAGACGATCGCTACAAGAATCTTGTCGGCAAAAACGTCAGATTACCTCTTACTGATCGCTTAATTCCAATTATTGCCGACGAACATGCCGACATGGAATATGGCACAGGTGTTGTAAAAATTACACCAGCCCACGATCCAAACGATTATGAAGTAGGTCTACGCCATAATCTACCGATGATTACTGTCATTGGTTTCGATGGCAACATGACGCCAGCGGCAGGAGATGATTACAAAGGTCTTACCACTGAAGCTTGCCGCGAAAAAGTCCTCAAAGACCTCGTCAAACAAGACCTTAGCCGCGGTGAAGAAGAAATCACCCACTCCGTCGGTCACTGCTACAAGTGCGACACTGTTATTGAGCCTCTCTTAAAAGAGCAGTGGTTCGTCAATCTCGAGCCTCTTGCCAAGCGTGCCATCGAAGCGCTCGAAGCTGGCAAAATCAAATTCCACCCAGCCAACAAAAAGAAGGTCCTCATTAATTACCTCAAGAACCTTCGCGACTGGAATATTTCACGCCAAATTCCGTGGGGCATTCCAATTCCAGCCTTCGTTAATGTCGACGATCCAAAAGATTGGATTTACGATACTCGCGTCAACGAGGAACAGATTAAAGTCGACGGCAAGACTTATCGCCGCGACAACGATACCTTTGATACCTGGTTCAGCTCTGGCCAATGGCCATATATCACCACCAGCGACATGCCACATCATTATCCAACTTCCGTCATGGAAACCGGCGCCGACCTCTTATTCCAATGGGTTGGCCGCATGATCATGCTTGGCCTCTACATCACTAACGACGTTCCATTCAAAGACGTCTATATGCACGGTATGGTGTTAGACGAAAAAGGTCAGAAAATGTCCAAATCCAAGGGTAATGTAATCAACCCGATGGAAATCGTCAGCCAGTACGGCTCAGATGCTCTTCGTCTTGGCCTTATCGCCAGCCGCTCCGCCGGCGTTAATCAGGCATTTAGCACCAGCAAAGTTATTGCTAGCCGCAATCTCTGCAACAAACTCTGGAATATCTCTCGTCTCGTTCAGCAGATTGTCGACGAAAACCCAGAGGGCACCGCTAAAGTCGAAATCGACAACTACAGCGAAGACTGGATCTGCAACCAAATCAACGAAGCCAACAAAGAAGTCCAAAGGCTTCTCGACCACTATCGCTTCGCCGAGGCTGCTGACCTCCTGTATGACCTCATCTGGAACAAATACGCCGACTGGTTCCTCGAGAGCCAAAAACTCTGGAAAGATACCACCCTTCTTAAATCCACGCTCGAGCAAATTCTCATCATGCTTCATCCATTTGCGCCATTCGTCACCGAGACTATCTGGCAAAATCTCAGCTGGACCGAAGGCATGCTCATCGTACAGAACTGGCCAAAACCATACAAGGTTGACCAAGAGCGTGTCGCTCAATTCGACGAACTCATCGACATCATCACCAACATTCGCAGTCATTTCCAGAGCCTCCCAGGCGCCAAGGCCTATCCGATCGCCTTCCATGATGATGATCTTGTCTATCGCAACCAGCTCTTAATCCAGCATCTCACCAAGGCACCTTGCGTCCCACAGGTAGAGCACGCCGAAGCTAGTGGCCTTCGTTTGGCTATCCAGAACCACAACAACATCTATCTCCAGATTACAGAAGATATTCACGCCAAGTATAAAGCCAATCTCGAAGATCGCATCCTTAAGCTCGGCCGCGAAATCAACACTCTTCAAGCTCGCCTCGATAACCCTCGCTATGTCGAAAAGGCCCCTGTTGAACTCGTCGAAGAATCTCGCCTTGCGCTCCATGACAAGCAGCGTCTTCTCGAAAACATGAAGGCCGAATTCGAGCTTGTCTAGTCCTTCCATCTCTTGACAAATAAACATGTTTATGCTAACCTAAGTCATAGTTCTTAGGAAAAATAAACATGCCAAAAAAAATCGAATCCGCCCCAAGTGCGACCCCAGAGTCATCAGAAAAAACCGAACTCCGTTTTCCGGATGACCCAAATCAATGGAATGAAGAACAGTTAGAAGCAGATCCGTCGCTTCGTTTTCATGTCAATCCCGACGATTTTCCAATTTTCTCCCAACAAGGCGACATCGAACGCAAACTCAATATCAACGAAATTCTCGGCATGCACGTCGGATCTACCGCTGACACTATTGCTGTTCTATCTGGCGACGACGAAAAATATCCTAAAGCCGACGAAGTTATTTACCTAGATAAATCCGCCCGTCCGGTCAGCTGGATGGTCGGCTTATTCTGGAATGATTTTACTAACGAAAAACGCCCGCATCCATCTTATTTAGCGATTGACCGTAGAGAATGGTTTAAACGCACAGGTACCGACATTGACGGCAACGAATATGTCGATGGCCATATGGCGACTTTTTCCGATTTCAAAAAAGAAAATGTTACCGACCGCGATATAGCCGCTATCCGCGCCTTATATATACCAGGCGGAATTGAAACTGAAGATATAGACGAAATAATGAATACTCCAACCGGACTTGAAGGAAAGAACATTACGATTATCGACGAAGTTAAGCGCTCGGGTTCTACCGCAGCCATCGCCCAATATCTTGTTTCTCGTGCCATCCCAGAAGCCGCATCTGTGAATGTCTATACTTACTGGGATCAGGGTTTCAAAATATTAGACAATGGCGAACATCAGATGAGAGGAGCGCCTGTGTGGTATAGCCACTCATCAGCAGCAGGACGCGGCATTGGCGACGTCAACGAAGCATTTTTCCAACAGCGTCACGAAAAATTTCAAACTCCTAAAACCCGTGCCCAAGCCTTTGGCGCCATCGTATTAGGGCAATATATCGATCTCGGCAATGAGGCCAACGGCTCCAACCCGTCGCGTCACCTCGCCGAAGAAATGAGAAAAATGCACGACGAATACATAGCTGGACACATCTTGCCAAAAGCCCCAGCCATGGAGCATGAAGGAATTCAGGAAATCTGGATGAAACGTTGCGAATCTCTGGGCATTAAATTCATCCCAGCAAAAGATGCCTACAACGATCCTCGCTCATATATTAGCGTTAGCGCGAAAGTAACTCATCCTGACGGTAAATAGCGAAAGGTCCGCGCCTAAGATTATGACGCGGACCTATACATGTACTTTGGCATAGGGGAACAGTTCGACAGAGTAGCGCTGATTTTTTTTCAGCCTTATTTCCAGCTGAGCATAACCACGCTCACCATATAAAACTTCCCCATAGATTAACTTCTCCCCGACAAGCGGAAACTCCGCCTTTCTTGTGACCTTAAACTCAAGGTCAACCGGCTTCCCCATATCGTCTAACAGGCTCAGCGACATTTCATCGCCAATTTCCATCTCGACATCGGGACGTTTTTCATCCGGAAAGAAATAATCTCTTTTTCTGATGCCATCAAAAGAGAGCTTACTGTATCTCTTCATAATTATCACCCCCTCAGATAATATGAGCACAGTAACAATCTAATTATATCACAAAACGCTTAAAATGTCAATCTAAAACGCCAACTTTTGGCAAATCTCTTCAAACTCTTCATCTTTAAGTTGAAGAGTTTTTCCATATTCCCAGGTCTCATCAATTGGCATTAGGTGCACATGCGCATGCGGCACATCGGTTCCAACAACTTTAAACACCGTACGACGGCCAGTCACTTCTTCCATGTGCTTTGCAATTTTCTTCACGCTTGCCCATAGAGCAGACCAATCTTCATCAGATAGGTCATAAATACGATCAACTTCAACTTTTGGCACCACCAAAGTATGACCTTTCGTTTCTGGATTTATATCAAGAAACGCATAGGTTTTATCGTCTTCGTAAATCTTGTAAGATGGGATTTCCCCCGCAATAATCTGACTAAATACACTTGCCATTATTTCTCCTTTCTTAATCTTTAACGCCCAGTATTTTTTCTAATTTATCATTAAAATCCACCATCAAGGTACGGTCTCTACTCGACACATTGAATCCATTAATCTGCATTTTAACTTTCTTATTTTTTACAACCATACCATAACTAAATACACCTTCCATCGTTTCGGTATCGTTTTGCAAGTTTTTATTAACTTCCTCTAACATGCCAAGATTAGCCACCACTAATCTATACAACCTCAGACATTTTACGAACGACAACTCTTTCTCGTCTCGTCCTTTGGCATAATAACACTTCAGTTTATTATTACTTCGACTATTTTTCCTTAAAACGACACTTATTCCTGTAGCCGGCCAACCTTTCGCCCAACTAAACAAGAATCCATCGTCCTCCAGTTCGGAGTCGTCAACCCGCAACATCGATTCCACCATACCAATCACCCTCCAAAAACAATCCTATTTCTTCTTATTATACAGGCATTAACTCTTATGACATGCTAAAATAGCAATAAGCTTATGCCCAAAAAAATCATAATTTTCTTGTCTGCCGTATTCCTTGGCGCCATAATGTCGTTTCCCCTTTTGACCCCAGCTTTTGCCGACGACAAACAAAACACCGAAGGCTACGACGCTTGTGAGTATGTTCTTGAAGGGGGCAGTGTACCGCCAAGTTTCTGCGACCGAGAACGCAACCAGTCCGATGCTATCGACGTCGTCAAGAATGTTTTAAACACTGTATATTTCTGGCTAGGTATTTTAGCTGTAGTCTTCATCATCATTGGTGGATACAACTACACCATGTCTCAGGGTGATCCCGGCAAAGTTGCCAAAGCAAAAAGCACTATCCTGTATGCCATCATCGGGTTAGTTATCGCTCTCATGGCCTTCGCCATCACTTCCTTTGTTCTTAGCGCACTAAACGGTACAACCGGCGGCGATCCTGGTACTCCTGGTACTCCAGGTACTCCAGGCGAAAGCGGGGAAGAACAGCCTGCCACTCCTACCGAGATTGAGTCAATCACGGTCGAAGATCCCGAAATTACCATCAAAGAAGGGGAGACTTACCAAATCAATGTTAATTTCCAACCCGAGAATGTCGACGCCAATACCGCACTCGAATACAAATCCAGCGGTCCTAACATTGCTTCTGTTAGTCTCACTGGTAAAATAACGGCCAAGAATCCAGGCGGCGTTAGCATAACTATCACTACCCGTAACGGCAAAACCGCTACGGTCTATGTTACCGTCATTGGTATCGTTCGAGCCGAATCAATCTCAGTTAGTCCAACCGAAATTGAACTAAAAGTTGGCGAAACCGCCAATATTACTGCCACAATTAAACCGCCAGAAACCGAAGACAAAAAGCTTACTTGGTCGAGTTCTGCAAAATCTATTGCTTCTGTCGACAAAAACGGCAAGGTTACCGCTAAGGCCACTGGTATTGCCAAAATTACCGCCAAAACATCCAATGGCTTAACCGCCGTCGCCACCGTAACCGTCAAAGCTGCGCCACCGCCACCGCCGAGCCCAACCAACCCGAACAACCCAAATGATCCACCGGGCACCGATCCAGTCGATAGCGCAGACGGACTGAATAATTACGGGGGCATCGATTACTGGCTCCACGTACCAACCAACGCCACCAACAATATGCCTATCATAGTCTTTCTCCATGGTAGTGGCGAAACTCGCAAGCCCAATGCAGTTGCAGGCCTGCCACAGTACACCAGCATGATCGCACGAAAGGACTTCATTTCTATTGCTCCAGTTTCAAACGAATCATATTGGGATGGGCAAATGAATACGATCAAAGGCATGATTAATGAGGTTGCCAACAAATATCGTGCTAACACAAATCGTATCTATGTATTTGGTTTTAGTATGGGAGGCTCCGGCACCTTCTCAATCGTCAACGCTTTCACGACTTATTTCCGTGCCGCCGCCCCAGCAAGTGGCTGCCCACCGTACAATTCAGCTGGCAATCTAAGCAAAGTTCCAATGAGGTTCATCGTAGGTACCGCTGCCGACGAAATGCGAAACTACTACTACTGCATGTCTAATGTAAAAGATGAAATCATAAATCTCGGCGGCACAGTAGAGTGGGCAGAGATGCCAGGCGCCACCCATACCGATGTCCAATGGAATACTGACTACAACGCTCTGTTCGACTGGCTCCTCGCGCACTAGAGCTTCCGTTTTTCGCAAGAAAAAAACAGACCAACGGTCTGTTGCATGAACGAAGTTCATGGCGGAAGCGCCTTTTGGAACAAAATTAGAGCTTCCGTTTTTCGCAAGAAAAAAAC
>JAFWSN010000008.1 GCA_017519305.1 Candidatus Saccharimonadota bacterium | reverse complement strand
CGCCGCCACCGCCGCCACCGGAGAATCCACCGCCGCCGCCGCCGGAGAAGCCGCTACCGCCACCAGATGAATAGTGGGTGGAGTAGCTAACGAAATTCGAAGCGCTGTGCAATGTTTGGCTAACCGTATAGAAGGCCGCGAAGTTATTGGCATGATACCAATCTGGCTCTTTGATTTCTTTGATTTCGCAGTATTTTTCGAGTTCTTTCATCCAGCTCTTTTCGACGCCGAACAATGCAGCATAAGGCAAGAGTTTCTCGTAAATCTTGACGATTCCCTTGTCTGAAACATCGGCGCCCTTCACGCTTTGCAAGAATTCCAAACGATCTTTTTCGGCCATGGCGATATAAAGTTTGAGCCCATCCATATAACGCGAAGCGGCCAAACCCTCCATAGTGTGATGTTTTACGCGAGCGGCGCGGCGTGAAAGGATGATGCTGACGACAACGGTAATAAGAACGCTAGCCAGAATCACGATGAGCATCGGTTTAGCTAGCACGAATAGTTTGCCACCGTAAAAGACTTCGGACGAATCGCTAAACAGAGTCATGCTCATGATGACAATGAGTGGCATAAAGAAGCTAATACCGAAGCTCATAAACATTATGAGAGCCACAAAAATGGAAGTGGCACTACTAAGTTTTACACCGGTGAATTTGCTATCTACGAGCTTGTCGGTTTTGGCTTTGGAAATGCCGGCATTCCTAAATTTGTTACCAAGCGACACCAGGCTTGAAGTGGCGGTGCGCCTCTTGATCTCGATTTCTTCGTCTTTTTTGAAGTCGGCGCCGCCATTAACAATCTTTAGCAGGGTCGATTCGGCGGTATCTAGGCCATCTTTATTTTTGACGATGATTGACCATTGTTGGCCACCAAAGAATTTCTTTTCGCCTTTTTTCAGCTCAATTTTCTTCTCAACTAACATCTGAAGCAGCAATGCAACCTTGGTATCTTTGAGTCTACCAATATAGACGGCGGCCATTTCGTTCAAACTGTAGTCCTTAGATGGCGAATATTCTGGGTTAACAAAGTATTCGTTGTAATATTTGCGTTTATCGGCAGTAGCTTTGAATCTTTTAATAACGACCAGCAAGACAAGGAGACAAACCAAAACGACGATCGTCGCAAGAATTACCATGAGGTAGCTCTTGTCTGGCTCCGGAACTACGAAGCTACCAGATTTGAGCTTGGTATAGAAGGTAAGGTTTTCATGTGCATTGACGCCAGTGGTCACAAAGATGAAGCCATCGTCGGTCTTGCGGACCTCACAACGAGATTGGTTGATGGAGCCGTGCTTACCGACGAAACATTTGACGTCGCCAGTGAGGACGCTTGTGTCGGCGAAGTGAACCCTAGCCGTGATAACGTTGAACTTTTGCTTCCAGTCAGTACCATTGGTATTCCAGTTAAGTTCTTGCCAAGTGTTGCCCTCCTCTGCAAATTCAAGCGCAACATTTTTCATATCATATTCGAGTTTGTAGGCTTGTCTGCCGTGCACATAATCGTCTTTGGTGCCAGTACAAACTTCGTAGTAATCGTTCTCTCTTTCGAGGCTGTAGACTGGTTCGGATAGGCCATTCCTAGTAAGCTTAAAATCGCTCTTTTTTGGCGCGTCCATGACGACAATTCTACCTTTGTTGATGGTGTACGGAATCCTACGGCAAATACCTTTGTTTTGATCAGAATTTGGAAATACAGCAACGAGCTCTTCGACGACATGCATTTTGGCGGTGCCATCAGTGGCTTTATCAACATAATAATCTGCGTTGAAAGCGCTAAAATAGAAATTTTCGACATCTACAGCGGAAGCTGGGGTACTAAAAAATACACCGGTAAGACATAATAGAATTTGGCACAAAATTAAGAGACGTTTCTTCATAGTTTTATTTTACCATAAAACTTATTTAGCGTGAGGTAAGCTCCAGTGGAACTTGGCGGCCAAGAGACGTAGCACGACGATCACGACAACGCCAGTAGTCATGGCGGCAATATGGTTAACGCTCCAGAGTAGCCCAGCGATATTTGCGCCGATAATTGCCGCAGAGGCATAGAAATATTTAGTAAAAATCTGCGGCCTTTCACCGGCGAAAACATCCCGCATTACGCCACCACCCACACCGGTGACAACGCCGACAAAGACGGCTAGGAAAAAGTTGTCATAACGGAAACCGGCACGCAGGCCAAGCATGGTGAAAACCGCTAGGCCAATAGCATCCATCAAAAGAATTCCTTTGCGGGTTTTTCTAAAACCAAACACGCGGCGCACGAATGGGAAGAAAATAATCAAAGAAACCGCAATGGCGAGCAGGGCGTTAAAGGGGTTCTGAAAAGCGGCCGGCGGAAAATTGCCAAGAATAATATCGCGTACGATTCCTCCGCCCACGGCGGTGGTCATGCCTAAAATTGCGACACCAAGGATGTCCATTTTTTTATCAATGGCCACCAGCGCACCAGAGATAGCAAAAGCTATCGTCCCAATTAACTCTAGGCAAAACACAAAGTCCATACCCCTATACTAGCACAAGAAACTATTTTGCGGATTTTTTAGCCTGAGCAGCCTTAGCCTTAGCCTCGGCTTTAGCGGCTTTCCTGGCGGCAGCCTTCTTAGCGCTGTCAGCGGCTCTTTTGGCTTTGCTGCGACGGGCTTTTTTGCCCAGGGTTTCACTCACGGCCGAGGTTTTATCAGCCCAAGAAATCAACCAACCCTCGCGGTAGCGTGGTGGTGTAATGGTTAGCGGGAACATGTGGCGGCGGATCATATTCTCTTCTTTTTTGGAGACTTTGAAATCTTGTTTAGCTTTGGCGGCAGCCTCTTTTGGGTGCCTAATAATGTGTCCACGATAAAATGCGCCGTGGATATGCCAATCATAGAGGTAGTAATCGTGCAAAAGTGCGCCACGTACCAAGGCCTTTTCGTCTACTTTAAGATGAAGTTTTTTTGCGTAACTAAGGCTTTTGTCGGCCACATAAATGACGTGGTCATAAACCGAAACCGTGCCGTGCTGTAGATATTCTCTTTGGGTGAGAAAGGCTTCGTCGCTCAAGATATCACTACCGTATTTTAAGATAATGTCAGCGTTTTTGAGTTTTAAGTAATCTGGAAGTTCAGCAGGTTTTTTACTCATCTTTTTTTGCCTGCTTTCTCTGTTCTTTGGCCTCTTTTAAATCTTTGAGATTTTTGCGTACACCAACAACTGTTTCAATATGGTTATTGATATTAAATAGGGCGTCACCGACTTTGGTGCTACGAAGAGCCTTAGTGCTGGCTTCGTAAGCTTCGTGACGAAGTGGAGATGTCGCCTCTTTAACAGCAAATCTAGCGTCATCCACTGCCTCGGCAGCAAGGATTTCGGCATCTGATCTAGTGTCTTTTGGCGTGTCGTCTACTGGCTGCAACTTCGACTTAGAAGTCGTTGCCACCTCTGTAAATAGGCTGATATATTCTTGGTTCAGCGGCGAAGTAGCAAACTGAGTTTCGAAATCTGTGTAGTCTTTGCAGGTTTTGCCAAATTCGGTAATACGTGCAAAAAGATCGTCGATTTTAGCTTTGATATCTTTATCGGTGATGTCGTAAGCGCTGAAGAAAGCGGACTTGCGACCTTCAATAGCAGTTTTAATATCCATGTAGATATTATAGCACTTTATGAGTTTTCCACAGAAAAGCTACATTTAGTGTATTTTTAGTATTGACATACGCTATATGTAGTGTTTATAATCATAAGCAGAATAAATAAGAAAAGGAAAAAATATGAAAACAATTCTCTACTTTGAACCAAGTGATACTACTAAATTCGACTTTGAGCGTTTTGAAAAATCTTTGAATTCTTACGCAAAAGTGCCAGCCGAAGCTATCAAAAAAGCCTTGAAGGAGTTCGACCAATTTGAACATCTCCACGTGAGTCGTTTGGTCGAAGCCGGTGTGCAGTTAATCGAAGAATTCAGCGACGAGCAGTCTGCACGAAAATACTACGAGGATCACCGACAATATTTCGGTGGTGAATTCGAGCGACTCCGTCGCATAACCGGCTATCTGGTCGGTAGCCTCAACCGCTGGAATGACGCTAAAAGAGCCGAGGAACACGAGCGCGTCAAACACTCCGTCTGTGCTTGCGCTGCAGAATAATCACCTAGAAATTAGCGAATTAGCCAAGTGCGAGCTTGGCTAATTTTGATAATGCAGGCCGATGGAGCGATAAAAGTCCATCGCGTTTGGCCAATTAAAAACATGTTGTGCGAGCAGGTTATAGAGCTCGTCGGCCATCACGATTGAAAAAAGCGAAATCGATAGAATCATAAAGGCGCGACGCGTCATAGTTTTAGCTAGATAAATACATCTTGGCAAAACCACATACATAAGGAGTAGCGCCGAAAGACCAAAGCAAATAAAGCTTCTAAAGCAGACGAAGCCGTCGATATTTCCCCAGTTTAAAATTTCGGTATTGTAATCCCAGTAGCGGGCGCCGTCAAAGAATGTGAAGACGAACCAGCCACCGATATATTCAACTAGCCCGGTGACGGCCATCGAAATCAACAAAACCAACCATGGTTTTTGGCGGATTTTGTAGGTCGCGAGAATAATACCAAGTGCACCGATGGCATAAATGTTCATCCATGGCAAAAAGTTACCGCCCTGCATGTAGAATTCTTTCATGCCGAAGTTAAAGAAATAGAAAATGAATTCATAAGTCCAACCAATAAACCCAGCAATCACGACAATTAGAAAAATCACACCGACTTTTTGGTAAGTCTCGAGATTAAGTTTGCCATCCATGTACTGGCGAAAAATTGTACGATAACTAGTCTTTGATTTCATATGTTTTTTGCACTTTTATACTACTAATGCTTAAACGCTTTGTCAATAATTCTCGCCGATAAACTCCGCCAAGGCCTTGCAAAGATTTTCGATATAAGTAATTCGGTGCAAACTGCGAAATCTCCGGTTGATTTCGAATTGGAGACAATCGATGCTGGCTTGTTCGTGAACGGTTCTAGTGATGTCACCGCCTTTAAATGGATCGTCGATGGCGATTTTTTTGATACCGTTTCGGTTTAGACACTTGGTGAGTTTTTCGATAATTTCTGGTCCAATGGTCTGGCCATTTAGCGTACCAATTTCTACGTCAAAATCCCAATCCTGTTTGGCGCCGTGCAAATCGATTGCTAGTTTTATATGATTCTTCTCGATAAGTTGAAGTAAAATTGTTTTGAATTCGTCGTCGTTTGCTTTGTTAGGGTCGACGCCGGTGTCTCGGTTTTTAACCAGGTACGAGCAGTCCGCTTTTTCACCAACATACTTAGCAATTCCACGAGTAAAAAATTCTGGCAGCTTCCAACCGCGGCGTTTTTTCTGGCCAATGCCATGAGCAGAAGTTAGGATAACTGGTCTTGAGCCGATTTTAATATCATAAGTGTCCGAGCCCTCAGTCTCGAGTTTGTGCATCTTGGCAGAAAACTTGAGCGCCATTTAGGGCCACCTATTTTTTGATTACTTTTTCCCAAATTTTGCGCACGCCGCCGAGAGATAAAGTTGAAAGCGTAAAACCAATCACTGGCACGAGCGATGACAAAAAGACGTTCGAAACGGCCTGAATCGTGAACGAATATGCCACAACTACGCCGTAGGTCAAAACGCAGATGCAGAGTCGGCGCGTCCAAGAAGTTTCCCATTTTTTGTCGAGCTCGACGCGGGCATTGCGGGCTTTAATCTTATTAATTTCAGTTTCAAGTTTTTCGTTATTCATAGCTTGATTATAACATTTGGGCTAATCTGCGGATTAGCGAATAATCTCGTGTTTAAAAAATTTTTCTTGGAATTCAGTCAGCGCATCAATGGCATCATCGCTATATTCTTTGCCGTCCGGGACGACGACTAGCTTATCGTCGTCGTCATCGGTTCGATGAATAACCGCAATACACTTGCCGGAAAAATTTTCGAGTGGCTCGAAAACACCAAGAACATAACAATCCAATTCTTCCCCATCGCCACTTACAGTGCCCGGGACAAACCCGTAGTTTACTGGATAAATAAAACCGTACTTTGGATGTTTGGAACCAAAGGGTCTATCAATTTCAACGTTAATATTTTTGCCGATATAAACTTTGCTGTCCATGGTTTTATCCTACGTATTCCTTGCGATCAACAATAGTACAATGCGGAACGCCATCCTTGCTGGCCGTCGCAAGCATAAGTGTGCCCACGCTTTTGATATTTTCTAATTGTTCTAGAGTAAGTTTCATATTTTGATTATATTTTGTTTCACTTTTCGGCGCAACATTCTAGCCAGCAGGCCCTCGCCCCGCCGTGTTGTTTTATGTCGATGTTCTTGAAACCACTTTCTTTCATGCAGGATTCCAGCTCATCCTTATTCCAATACGAAAAATATCTTTTGGCGCCAATTTGTCCGTTGAAATCTGCCCAGTCTTCTTCGTGTCCTTCTTTGTGCTTAACACATAACGCGATTCTTCCGCCCGGGTTAAGCGCTTCAGACATTTTTAGAATTGCCGCTTTCGCTTCGTCTTTTGTGAAATGCACTAGGACTGCCCAGCATAATATGAAGTCGTATTTATCATTAAAATCATCTTTTATTAAGTCAAATTTTACAGGCGTAAATCCTTCGTCTTCTAACTTTTTCAAAAAATAATTCGCCACGTCACTGACTGCAATGTTTTCATAGCCCAGGCTGCGAAGATATTTAGCATCTCTACCGCCGGCCGAACCAACCTCAAAAATTTTGGCGTCTTTTGGCAAATTTTCTACGTAGGTTTTTAATAATTCTTTTTGTCTAGCATCGTCTTTTTTAGCTCTAGGATCATTCTTCGTGGCCTCTTCGTTTCGCGCAAGATATTTATCGCCAAATTTTTCGTAGACTTCAATTGTCTTTTCGTTTTCTGTACTCATATTTTTGAGATTCCTAGCTCGCCGTTTACCATCTTAACTTCTATATCATGATCAACTTCCGAGTCTTTTAAGACCTGGCCTTTTGAACCAGCGCGAGCGATATTCGCGATATCCATACCCATTTTCGCACTCCAAAATTCTTTGTCCGCTCCTACTACTCGTCCAATCTCCGCGGTCATTTCTTCATGATCGCCTTTCTCATCCGATGCAAAATTTTCTTTCACGATTTTTTCATCGTCATATAACAATATTCCACGCGGCATATGGCCGGATTTTTTTATGACATCCATCCATTCATCTAAGTCTTTGTGGCTCGTCACAAAATACATGTCTTCCACCTTTGCACTTACGCCTTTAGCTTTACCTAGTTCGGCTTCGTAGGCGTCCGAGTATCGTTCGCTTTCTTGGCGCGCCAAACCAAACATGGCAGACAGTATTTTCTTGTTTTCTTTGCATGCATCAAGGACTTCGGCTACACTTTTGCCTTCCAGCGGCAAGCCTTTAAAATCACCGCGATCGTTAAGCGCCTGGATAAACACTGCTGCTGGTGGTAAATAGTTTTCGTCAAATTGTTGTTGATGTAGGTCCTCGTCTAGCTTGATATGTCCGTCTTCCGAAAGTTCGAAGTGTTTCCTTAATTCATCAGCCGGCAAACCGCCACGATCGCAAAACTCTCTTAGACGAGAACGATAAAAGCCATATTCGTCCGCTTCGTCACCGTGGTCTATATTCATACTGAAGCGCATCAAGCCGCTTTCTACTGCTGCAGTTTCACCAATCGAAAATTCTCGGCAGCCCCACACTTCGTGTTGCTTCTTTGTTTTAAAGAACTCTTTCGTATCTATGTTGCCAGATACTTGCAAAAGTTCGTATGGCGCTGGTCTGGACGGTATGACCAGCTTGTCATCGCCAAGTACTAATTCTGGTGCAGCGACGAAGCCAGCAATTCTTCCGCGCGTGCCTGGCATTGCATCGATACCGTTCGTGCTCCACGAAATTCCTTCTTGGCCCGAATTGTGCCTAACCATCACTTTCTTCAGTTCCGTCGCAATTTCTTCTTCGTTTTTCCCCTCCGCCACCAGCTCTTCTCTTCTGGCAGCTATTCTTCTTTCATAAATTTCTTCCGCGTTAAGGATTTCCCCGCTTTCCAAAATACCTTTTATTCCATCTACCGTTGCACTATGAAAAAGATACGTCCCGCTCTTAAAATCTGATGCCAAAATTCCTTCTGGCGCCGTCGTCATGTCGATCACTTGCTCTTTTGTTTTTTCGGCTGAATGTTCCGTATCTAACGCAGCAAATTTTACGTCTTTCAAAGAATCCCACGCACTATTGTCTGCGAGGCCTGCTCGTTCATTTTCCACCCTTGGGCTAGTTTCCATGGTTTATATTATACTCTTTAAGGTTATAAACTGTGCCGACTTCTTTATAATTTTTGTCGTTGGCTGTTAGATTTCGGATTTCTATTTGGCCGTCGTTCATAGCTTGATTATACAGTTATTTTGCTAAAATCGCCGTTCAAGACTTTGACGTCAAAGTTCAATATTTCATCGTTGATATATCTATAATCTGGCAATGGGTTGATTGTAAAAATAGGCTTCTCGATATAATAGGCAAAGCCCATTTCTAAAAACGTGTTGGCGCCGATGTAATTATCAACACCGTTCTTCGTAAAATTGCATACCAGAACCGCGTCCGAATCTTTTATTTTGTCAAAATGTTCACGAATCGCGTCGTAGCCGTTGTCATGTTTTGCTGCAACTGGATCAAAATCTGGCTGGTGAATTGCATCAACCAAAATACCTTTTGGCAATAAAACTTCGTACCCGAGCTTTTCTAGCTCCTCGGCTATTTGCTTTACTTTGTCGGTAAAACTTAGGCTGCAACAAATACATATTTTCATAATGATTCCTCTCTATAGCTTATATTGTATAGTAAATTATGGTATAATAACAGATATGAATTTGAAGATCGGAATCGTTGGATTGCCGAATGTTGGCAAGTCCACTTTGTTTAATGCCTTAACGAACGCCGGCGCTTTAGCCGCCAACTATCCTTTTGCGACCATCGAGCCAAACGTTGGCATCGTGCCAGTTCCGGATGAGCGCCTGGACGTGCTTGGCAAAATGTATGAGACTGAAAAAATTGTGCCGGCAACGGTGGAATTTGTAGATATTGCAGGGCTAGTGGCTGGTGCATCTAAGGGCGAAGGTCTCGGCAACAAGTTCCTCGCGCACATTCGCGAATGCCAGGCGATTTGCCACGTAGTGCGCGCGTTCGTAAATGACGACATCGTGCGCGCTGACAACAAAGTTGAAACGGATATTTTGGCGCAGGCCAAGGACGATATAGATATTATCAATCTCGAATTGCAACTAGCTGACGATGAGACGAAAGAAAAAATCGCCGCGAAGCGCAAAAAAGATCCGGCCGACGAAAACATTCCATTCCTTACCGAAAAACCAGTGATTTATATGTTCAATGTTGACGAATCTGGTCTAACCGATACGGATTTGCAAAGCAAGCTGCGCGCTTTGGTCGCTCCGGCCGAGGCAATTTTTGTGAACGCAAAACTCGAAGAAGAAATGTCCGGCATGAACCGCAACGAACGTAAAGAGTTTCTCGAAAGCTACGGCGTTTCGGATGATGCACTTGGCGAATTGATTAAGGCTGCATATAATACGCTCGGTCTGCAATCGTTCCTGACGGCCGGCAAAAAAGAGTGCCGCGCCTGGACAATCAAAAAAGGCGCAACCGCACCGGAAGCTGCCGGCACGATTCACACCGATTTTGAGCGCGGATTTATCGCCGCATCGATTTGCAATTATGATGATTTGAAGGAGCTTGGCTCCGAGCAAGCCGTGAAGGCCGCCGGCAAACTACGCACTGAAGGCAAAACTTACGTGATGCAAGATGGCGACGTAGTGGAATTCAAATTTAACGTGTCGAAATAAAAAATAGACCCCTCGGGGTCTATTTTTTGTTTGTCCTATTGGAGGAACTTGGAGAAACTAACCGTACTGCCATCAGACAAGACAAACAGCGTTGTGGCACCACCGCCAACGACGGCATCTTTTTCCGTTACACCGGCGTGAACAATATCAACGACCGTACCGTCTATGTCTAGCTTTTTGGCTGTAACATTTTCGTTATCGATAAGCTCAGTGGTTGTAACATATTGGGCCGTGCCATCTTCCATAAGGAACACGATTCTGGTGTTTGATTCTGTAGCATCCTGACCGCTAACAGCCAAAACGGCTTTAGCAATTTTGCCAGAGAATCCGCTAATTGCGCAATCTTGGCCCTTATAAAGGTTTGCATCATCGTAGTTTGAGAGATACACGCGGCATGAACCGTCGGTAAGTTCACCATTTCTGATCGAAACATTGAAAGTCGCTCTGTTATAATCTCCTCTTGGAGCATAGATGGAGCCGTTACCCCATGCAATCAGTGGCATACTGTACGTGTGCGTATCCGTGTCCTTGATAATTATATTCCCGGCAACAGAGCTATCGGTGATAGTAATGGTTTTGCCACCATCGGTCTTTTCGATTTTGCTGGCGTCAATCGTAGTGATTTCACCGCTAGAATCTTTGACTTGGATTTTGAGGTCTTGAGCGGCTGGCTTCTTTAGCATACCATAAACGCCGAACCCTACACCGGCGATGGCAAGAATGCCAAAAATGACCATGCCAACTGCTGAGCCTTTGCCTCCTTTGGCTGGGGCTGCGATTGGAGCTGAACTATTATTGTCCATTAGTTTCCTTTCTTAGTTATTATGTTTACATTTATTATAGCGCCCCCCCAATATAAAATCTAGTTTTGCACAAAAATATCGCCGGTGCAGCCCGGCGATATTTGGTTTTTTATTGCTTCTTTCCGCAAGATTTGCAGAACGTAGAATCGGTGTCGATTTCGGCGCCGCAGTGTTTGCAGAAAACTGTATCTTTGAAGCCTTCTTTGATGGCACGAGCGGTAGTCTTGGTGGCGCCTTTGGTGGCTTCGGCTACGTTATCCGAGATACTCTTGATGTCGTTTTTATGCTGGTCAATCATGTATTTGCTGGCCTCGATTTGTTTGCCCATAAATTTAGCTTTAAATTTCGGGCTAAACATGATAGCAAAAGTGAAAACGAAACCCGCGACACAAAGAATTGCTACGATGATAAAAAAGATGATAAAACCTACTGGCATTTTTTCTCCTTGTTACTATTAAAATTATAGCATATTGTTGTTTTTTAATTCTGCTTATGCTAATATGAGAACAGAGTTAGGTCATACGACTCAAATAAATATAGAGAGAAAATATGGGAAAAGTTTTTCGATTAAAGAAAGTTTTGCCAAGCCTGCTTTTTGGTGCGGGTTTGGTCTTACCGATGTTTTTATCGGTAGTTGTATCAGCTAACGTACACGCCGCAGTGCCGGAAGGATTGGTAGCAAACGATGATGACGACTTCGCTAATGTGGGAGAGCTCGATACGAGCGAAGAAATTGTCGACTATGGCTGGAAGCTCAATTTATCAAACCTCTATTCTGGAAGAATAGAGAGGGGCGATATTCGCATCCGAGATCTCAAACTCGCTAATGCAACGCTCGAAGAGTATTACTATGGCGATCAAAATGCCATAATCCTAGTAAACGACGAAAATGAAAAGATCTACTACAAGTCCACTCAGGGCAACAGAACTTCTTTGGTCTATAGTGGTCTCCGGCCTGGACCTTCACACTACGCGAGATTAACTTTCAAAAACTCCGTGGAAATAATTCAGACCGGAGAGTTGCTCGATTTCCAAATTATTGCTACTGGCGGCTACAACGAACCCTTTATTGTTCTCGAAGATTACCCAGAAACTAACTATACTGCTCTGCTGTTTGGCGCTAAATCGCCCGATGGCGAAAGTTCTCTCGAGATAGCTGAGACATCTAATTTAGAATTCCGCGTGTACAGCTACGAAAACACTGCGGTCTCCGGCGCTCCGCTAGACTCTTATGTGGCAATATATGACCTAGATATGCCTTTTTGCCCCGCCCCGGGTTACATTATTTGGGATCAAGCCTTCGCCGAGGTAGTAATGCCATATCAAGGTTTTGTCGATCGCCGAATTTTTTCGGTTAGCGGCGCCAGTATCAATATTAGCGGCAGCAGAGACCTCGCTATGATCTGGCCAAGCAGAATGAATATTTCGTCTTGTGACAATTTAAGCGACGATGCAGTTACGCGTAGTCTGCAAGCTGGTTTTATTATGGAAGCCAATTTTGGTGCTGGTTTTGCGTTTGATTCCGTCGGGACTCTCGGAGCTCAAAAAATCATCGACTTCAATCTTGTTTTTCCTATCGTCAATGTACTCGCCGGAAAAGGCGGTAGTGTTTCAGCAACCCAGCAAGTCGTCGAGAGAAACTTTGGCGATCCTTATGTTTTGCAAGTTACTCCAGATAACGGATACAACATTAAGAATATCGCTATCGAAAGCCTCGATACTGGCGCAACCATCAAAGACTTTACTTTGGAAGATTTCCTAGCGGATTCGGCCACCGTTCCGGGTTCCGTGGTGACGCTCGATAATGGCATCCAGTTTAAATATAAAGGCGACGGTGTCGTAAATGTCATCCTTCCAGCTCAATACATGCTCGGGGCAAACGACGTTACTCAGCCAAATTATGATGATTTCATAATTGCAGTCACGTTCGAAGACGAAAACGGCAATGCGGATGATCCAGCAGTGCCAAATACTTCCGATGCTGGCAAGGTCGAAAACCCAAATACGGACGATTCAATTTATCTACCAGTACTTATGCTCGGTGCAGCGGCTACTGTGTTGGTAGCTTATCGCAAGCGTCGCCAAATTTAAATCGTAAACCAATCCTCGATTTTGAAGTCTGGGCTCGTAACCGCGGCCGCAGCTAAAACGCATTCGGTTTCCCCATAGGCCGGGTGCGTTTTTAGATAACACTCCGCGGCGAATTTCATTTGCTTCTGCTTTTTTAAATCTACCTTTTCGAGTGGCGCACCATGCTCAGCGTTTTTACGATATTTTACCTCTGTAAAATACAGTGTATGATTTTTTAGTGAAACAATATCAATTTCATAGTATTTAGTTTTGAAATTATGCTCCAAAATTTTATGACCATGCTTTTTTAAATATTCGCGGACTTTAGCCTCGGCGCGGTCACCAATTTGCTTGGTGGTGACGGATTTTGCCGTCTTTTTCGCCGGCGTGTTTTCGACTGAGCTCGATTCCCCGATCAATTTTTGAATCGGGCGGAAAGATTTGCGATGCTCCGGACAAGGGCCGAGTTCTTTCAAAGCTTTTTGGTGGGCGGCGGTGCCGTAGCCGACGTGTTTTTCAAAATCATAGCCAGGATATTTTTCCGCCAGCTCATACATATAATGGTCACGCGCGACTTTGGCAATAATCGAAGCGGCGGAAACTTCTTTGATGAGAAAATCGGCTTTAGGCAAAATCGAAACGTAGTTTTCGAGTTTGGTGCCAGCGAGAAAATTAATCGTGCCGTCGATAATAATTTCGGTAAATGGAACGTGGGCTTTTTGCACTTCTTCGACCGCGCGACGAGCGGCAAGCTTTAAAGATGCCGATAAACCGAGCTCGTCGATTTCAGCGCTCGAAACCCAGCCGAGTCCAGTGGCGGCGGCTTCTTTTAAAATTAGCTCGTTTAGTTTTTCGCGTTTTTTAACAGAAAGTTTCTTGGAGTCGGTTAGTTCGTCTATCCATTCTGGTTTTTGCTCCGGCAAAATTACGGCGCCAATAACGAGCGGACCTGCCCACGGACCGCGACCAACTTCGTCGATTCCCAAGATTGCCATATATTTATAGTAGCAGATTCGAACAAAAAATCACCCCTGTACGGGGTGATTTTGAATACTTATTACTCAGCTTTTTCTTCGGCTGGAGCTTCGGCAGCTGGTTCTTCAGCTGGAGCAGCCTCTTCGGCAGGAGCTTCGGCGACTGGCTCTTCGACGACAGTAACGTCGTTAACGGCAGCACGATCGAAGTCTTTGCCGGCGAGACGAGCGGATTTACCAGAGCGCTTTCTGAGGTAGCTCAAATTGTTGCGGCGAACCTTTGAACGCTTGGTGATTTCGATTTTCTCAACGAGTGGGCTGTGGAGAAGGAAAGATTTCTCGACGCCAACACCAGAGGTAACCTTGCGGACAACGATGCGAGCAGTGTGAGATTCTTTGCGATCGACACGGATTACAACGCCTTCAAAAACCTGGAAACGGAATTTGTCACCTTCTTTAATTTTTTGGGTGACCTTAACGGTGTCACCAGAACGGACGTCAACAACAGCTTTCTTCTTTTGGGCGTCACCAATTTGCTTTAAAATTGAAAAACTC
The DNA here is from genome assembly GCA_017519305.1 of Candidatus Saccharimonadota bacterium. Taxonomy (GTDB): domain Bacteria; phylum Patescibacteriota; class Saccharimonadia; order Saccharimonadales; family Saccharimonadaceae; genus Nanosyncoccus. The sequence continues at coordinate 23,233 of JAFWSN010000008.1, read as the reverse complement.
ATGATTTATTAACCTTTAATATTAGACAATTATCTGTTATTTTAACACAGTTATTTTATTTTTTCAAGGCTAATTTGATTCTTTCTTCGAGAGGAAGTGCAGGGTCCACTTTTTCGAGCGCTGCAGTGGCTTCTCTCAGTGGGAAACCGAGGGCGATGAGAGCGTCTAGGGCCTCGTCTGGCTCAGTTTTAACAGAGGTAGATACGACTTCGGTGGCACCATAGTGAGACGGAATGCCAACCTTGTCGCGAAGATCTACGATTACACGTTCGGCAGACTTCTTCCCTACACCACTGGCCTTCGAAACAAAGACGGCGTCGGCATTGGCAATGGCGTTTCTGACTTCTTCTGGAGCGGCTAAACTCAGAATTGCGATAGCGGCTTTTGGCCCAATTCCCTGGACTGAAATTAAGAGTTCAAATAGTTTTTTGGCGGCAAGGCTAGAAAAACCGTAAAGCTCTTCGGCGTTTTCGCGGATACTGTGATAGGTATAGAACTTGATTTCATCACCGAGAGAAACTGCATCATAATCGAGTGCGGTGAGAGTGACTTCGTAACCAATGCCATTAACATCAACAATAACAGCATTGTTAAATTTTTCGGCGATAACACCTTTGACGTGAGCAATCATTTGAGAGCCTTTCCAGCATGTTTAATAAAATCAGCAGCTTCTTTGTTGAAGCGTTCCATAGCGAAACCATCGGCCGAACGCGAAATTTTGTTGCGGTCGAATTTGAGTGATTCGAATTTATTAATAGCACTAGCAAGTGAGTCGACGGTTTGTTCTTTGAACAATAAACCATTTTCTTTGTCTTTAATATAATCAAGCGCACCACCCTCACCAAAAGCAATAACTGGGCAACCGGTAGCTAGAGCTTCGACCGGCGCAATGCCGAATGGCTCGAGGCTTGGGAACAAATAGCCTTTGGCTGCGGCAAGATATTTAGCAAGTTTTTCTTTGCGCATGGTTGGCAAGAACTTAATGTTTTCGGAACCGCCAGCGATTTTAGCTAATTTCTGATGTTCTGGACCGGTGCCGATTAGCAGCAAACGATTCCCCGTTTTTTGGCAGGCTTTGACGGCGAGGTCTAGACGTTTCCAGTTGACTTGGCGCGAAGTGGTAATGAAATAGTCTTCGACGCGTTCGTTTTTCTCGAAGGCAGTTTTGAAAGCGTCAACTTCGACGCCCGGAGCGATGATGGTCGATTCACGACCATAGTATTTTTTGATTTGTGCTTTGGCGTGTTCAGAAATTGTTAAGTAGTAATCTGGTTTTTGAGCGGCTTTGTAGTCGGCTTTGCGAAGTGGTTTGACCATTAATTTGAAGAAGAAACGCACGACTGGATTAAGAATACCGAAGCCCGGATTCTTAACGTAGTCGTCGTACATGCCCCAGTAATATTGAGTTGGAACGTGGCAGTAGCAAATATGCACGCCGTTTTTGGCTTGGACAAATTTAGCTTCGGCACCGGTGACCGAAATCACAATGTCATATTCGGATAAATCGAGATGTTTAAAATAGCGTTGGCGCAAAGGACCGACCAAACGGCGCAAGCAAGTTGGGAAAATTTGCAGCCAGCCAGTACGGACATCGGCGTCTTTAAACCAGTCGATTTTTTTCTTGTTGTATTTCGAAGTATAAATTGGCGCGTCTTTGAACATTTCGTGGAAAGCGAGCAAGACTTTTTCCCCACCACCAACACTAGTTAGCCAATCGCAAACTAGCGCAACTTTTGGTGCGGTTTTCATTTGGCGCCATCCCCTCTGATAACCACCAAAATTGTCTTAAAGAAGATTTGCAAGTCAAGCCAGAGTGACCAGTTTTTAACGTAATAAATATCGAGCATGCGGCGTTCTTCAAACGGAATATCGCGACGACCAGAAACTTGCGCGAAGCCAGTCAAGCCGGATTTGACCGAAAGGATAAGTGAGCGATCGCCGTAATTGCGAAGCTCGCCCGGGAGCAAAGCGCGTGGGCCAATCAAAGAAATGTCGCCCTTCAAAATATTGAAAAGTTGCGGCAATTCATCGAGCGAAGTGGCGCGAATAAACTTACCGATTTTAGTAATGCGCGGATCATTTTTCATGAAGTCGCCATTTTTGCGATAGGCTTTGATGAGCTCTGGTTTACCCATTTTGATAAAGGCTGCTTCGGCTGGCATGCCACTATATTCGCTTTTCATTGAACGGAATTTGTAGCATTTAAATTTGCGGTTGTAACGCGTGAGACGTTCGTCTGCATAAATTGGTGAATGTTTAATGTCGGAAAGTTTGATAGCAATCCAAGTAAGCAACATTGGAATTGCGGCGATGATAATTGCGATAAAACTAAAACAAATATCAAAAGTGCGCTTAATTACTGCGGCGCCGCCGTAGAGTGGAGTGAGCTTCACCATCACGGCTGGCGTGTTGCCGATGAGCTCGATGTCGCCAAAGTGAGACGAAAGTGCGGTTTCGCTCGGGACAAAGTAATATAACAAATGTTTTGAAATAGCCTGTTTGTAAACATATTCGGTGGCTTTTTCGTCGGTTTGGAAAACTACGTCGGCGCGAGATTTTTTCAAAGCTTCTTTGAGTGATGAGTATTGATGAGTTTTTAAATCTTTTGGAATGTATTTACGGTTCGCCACAATACCGGCCAAATGATAGCCACATTTTTCTGGATAGCTTGCGATGTAGCTAGCAAGATACTCGGTGTTGGAATTGTTACCAACAATAATAACGCGGCGCGTACCATAATCTTTGCGGAAAATTTGATGGGCAATAAGACGAATCAAGCTGCGCTCAATCAAAAGGAACAAGAAACTAAAACCTACAGAAAAGATCGCGATGGTGCGCACTGGGAAAAGATTGGTCTCAGCGAAAAAACCATAGGTAATCAACGCGGCGACACTAAGAACCGAAGCGAGCAAAATCCTGCCAAGTTCCGGCAGACGTGAACGACCCATAAAGACGCGTTTTTTGTAAAGACCAAGCGCAGCAAGAATAATGAGCAAAGCCGGGATTAAGAAAATAATCGAAAAGACGAATTCGGAAAGGTCTGAATTGAAATTCACAAAATATTGGTTTTGCGAAATGACATAGGCGCGAATAAAATAGGCCACAGCAAAAGATGCAATGAGGGCTGCGGCATCGCCGATAATTAAAGCTAGACGAATAATCAAATCAGATTTCTTGCGCATATTATATATATTATACCATCTTTCGCTCACCAATGAGCTGTGGCAAGATTTTGCGGATGATGAGGCCGATCACAATGGAAGCGAGCGTAGCAACGAGTGTGACGGCGATTGCGATAGTAAGCTCCAGGGCGATGTTACTATTGGCATAAAGTTTGGAAACGGTGCCGAGTTTGGTTTGCGCAAGTACGATAAATAATTTGTGGAAGATCAAAATTGCCATGGTGTTTTTGCCGATGAATTCGAGCGGGCGAGATTGTTTAATCCACTGAGCAATGCCAATGAATACGCCCGAAAAAGCCAGGCCGGAAAGCAGACTGAGAAAATAATTTTGGTAAAGGTAGTCGGACCAAATGATGTTTTCTTTGGCGTTGAAAACGTAAGCCACGATGCCGACGGTCAGAAGTATGATTAAAACGAGCGGGAGCTTGAGTTTTTCGACGTGATTTTTTAACAAAAATCCGGCGTAAAAACAGAGGCCGATTTGGAGGGCGGTGTTGATTCCCCACGGGAGATAGATTTCTTTAAGAAGAAGTGTGCTGCCGAAGCCAACGAGTACGAGCAAAGCGAGAGTGAGAATTTGGAATTTTGGTTGTTTGATTTTTTTGACGATAAAGTAGAACAAAACTTCGGTTGAGAAAAGTGCCGGCAAGAACCAAAGTGGCGTATTTTGTTTAATTGCGCCGGCGACGCCGTTGCCGTAGAACGTGCTTTTGAGTTGCCCGACCAGATCAAACGAAGCGGACTGTGAAAGTTCGGTGCTGGTTTCGCGGCCAAAAATAAAATATGGAATTAAAAACAGCAGGCTCCAAACAAAATATGGCAACATGATGCGGAGGAATTTGGTGCGCAAAAATTGCCAGAAGGATTCGTTTTCTTTAACGCGGAAAGTGAGGCCGGACAAAACGAAAAAGAGCGGCACATTGAAACACATGAGGAAGCGGTAGACTTCGGCGTTGTGCGAAGACGTGGAAAGTGCGTGCAAAAGCACGATACTCAGCATCGCAAAAGCGCGCGCAATGTCGATAAATGGCAAACGTTTTTTAGCCGACATATTTAGTTCTGTAGTTCTTAAGCACGTAGTAGAAGATTGGAATGAAGAGGTAGAGATAGAGCGAGTTGGTGAGGCCGGAGCAGAAAGCGAAGGCGACGAGGTAGGCTACCGCGAGCGTCAGCAGGAAGATTCTGTCTTTGTGGCCGAGGATGCTTTGGATACAAAGGATGGCAACAAGGACGATGAGGATAATGCCGATGATGCCGAATTCCAGGAAGAGTTCGGCGTATTCGCTTTGGACGTTGAGGCTTGGAATATCCACGCCGGCGTCTTTGATCATTTGTCTGGTTTTGGCGTCATCGATAAAGCCTGGGTCGATATAGTTTTGATAGATGGCGTTGCCGCCGCTGCCGATGCCGACGCCGAAGAGGAAGTTGTGCGGGCTGGCTGTGGCAAGCGCGACTGATGCTCTAAACAGAGCGGTGCGGCCGTTAGTGGAAGCTTCGACGTAGCCGTCGTAGTAAGCGGTTTCGGCTGGCTCGGTTTTCGCAATGACTTCAAATTCTGGCGAAGCTGCTGGATCTTTTTTGTTCGTTTCGTTCTCTACTGATTCTTCTGTGTTAGCATCGTCAGATTCTTTGGCGGAAATGTCGATTTTGCCGAGCGACAATTGGTTAATTACTTTGGAGATGCCGGAAGTGTAAGTGTCGTCCGTGCGGGAAAATTGAGCGAAGAGACCCTGCGCATTTAACGTGAAGAGGAAGGCGAGCGCGAGCAGTGGAATAATAAACAAAGCGCGGGCAGTTTTTTGCTTAACAATTGTCGCTACGATTAGTACGGCCGATGCCACGGCGAAGGCGTAAATCGCGCCGCGAGAAAGTGAAAGGAAGATGGTCGCGGCAAAGACGAAGGCGAGCGCCAAACGTTTTTTGGAAAATTCTTGGCCAAGCAAATAGAGCGAGAGCAAAGCCGGGGCGAGTAAAACGCCGCCGAGATATTGTGGCTCAGCCATAAAACCATTTGGATGCGGGAAGCCAAAGATGCGGTAGCCGCAGCCGGTGCACATAAGTGTGGCTTCCTGGCCAACGCCTAGCAAATCAACAATGCATTGGAGCCAGCAAAAAGCGCAAACGATGAGACTTACGACGAAGAAAATTTGGATAAATTTGCTGGTGAATTTTTTGTCTTTTAATAAATCTTGGTAGACCCAGCCGTAGGCGTGAATGGCGAGGTAGATAGCCCAAATAATGCCCGCGGCAAAGAAGCCATGGAGTTTGCTAGATGACCACAAAATCGAGAGCGTGGCGTAGATTGGAAAAAGCGCGGTAACGATGAGAAAACGTTTCGGCGCTTTTTTGAGAAGTTCGCGATTTAGAATTAAGTAGATGGCCGCAATGATGTCGAAAAGAACCAACGCGATGAGTGCGAGCGAAAGCTCGTAGTGCATCAAACTATCCGCGCCAAAATAAAATAGTGGGTGGTATGAGAAGAAAATCGAACACGGCAAAATAATCATTGATGCCTTGGCGATTTTCGTAAGTAGATTCTTTTTCATTGCTGAGCTCCTATATATATTATTATAGCAAACTTAGCAATTCCCTGGGACCCCTGTTTGTGGTATAATTATAGAGGTGGGTGCATCTTGATAGGGAGGTGTTAGAATGGAAGAACGGAAAAGTGTAATTTTTTATAGCATCATCGTGGCGGCAATAATCCTGGCAATACCGTTTGGGCTGTTGGTGCTTTGGCTGGCCGGCAACGTAGTGACGAAGCTTTTGACGGTACTTAGTTTGGGCTTTTCTTTCTCGGGCGCGCTCATCGTGTTTGACGAGGAGCATTTAATCAAACGAGAAAAACAAGAATCGCTAAGTTTAATGAAAAAATTTTATTTCTTGGCATTGCCGATTTGTATCGCGCCTTTAGTAACGAATCGTTGGTTATCTCATCAACCAGAATATATGCACTGTTTCTTTATCGTAGCTTATTTGATGATGGTAATTGTGTTTTATTTTACGTTGATATCGTACGCTTTTAATCTCGACGAGGAGATCGACTGCCTAAAGTGCGCGGACAAGATCCAAAAGTCGCTGGAGCAAAATCCGGACCGTGCCAATCGGCTGACTTTTAGCCAATATTCGGACGACGAAAAAGCCTACGTGGAGAAACTGCAAATCCAAGATTTGCATCCGCTTTGCCGAAAAGAATTTCTACTGTCGTTTGATTATTGCTGCTGGCTCGCCAAAAGATATGATTACAAGTATCAACTGTGGTTTAATAACAATTTTTAGTTTAGCGCCTCACCTTAAAAATCCCGCGCCGCATGGTGCGGGGTTTTTAATGTTTCGGCAAATTATCAATCAATTTTTTGATGTTTTCATCGCCGGTCAAGCCGTAGGTGATTTGCCAACAATATTCTGCTAGATCCGCGTCGCCTTTGTCCGCAAAATATTCTCCATAGGTATACGATAACCCGAGCACGTCTTTGTGCGCACCAAATGGGAAGTTATACTTTTTAGCAATTTCTTGAATTTCTTCTGGACTAAGCAACAGATTAACATCTTTTCCTGCTGTCGTCTCAATATAAAGTATCTCAGAAAAAGCCATTTCCGATTCCCTGTCAAATTGTATGCTCAATTTGAGACAGGCCGCGGATTCCCTCCACATTGTTTTTTCTGCAAAGTAAAATCCGAGGTTACGGAAACATCTAGCTACTTGTTTTGGACGAAATGCATATTTGAAACTGTCTAATGTAATTTTGAAAAAATCTTCAAGTTTGCCTTGAAGCTTACAGGCTTCGGCGCGTTCAATTGCAATGTCTACCGATGCCGGATTCCAACGCATGGCAGTAGTGAGGGCAGCCTCGGCATCTTTTGGACGACCGGCATCAATTAACGAGCTACCATATTGTAAATATATTTGATCAGTTGGAAAATCTGGATAGCGCAAAGTTTTTGTAGGTTTTTCGTATTCTCTGTACAGTACTTCCTCAAAGAATTCATTAAAACAACGATATTCACTGACACGATCATCCTTATAAAAACCCAATTCTTCTATTTCGTGTACTGCTTTTTCTATTGCGGTGAGTGCCTCATCAAATTTTTGTTCACGCTGCGCAACGCGAGCTTCGTGCAGTGTATCGTTAAAGAAGTCTATTTTTTCTTGAATTATCTTAGTAACCTCTTCCTTTGTATCTTCTGGCACACACTGACTCATTAATCGTCCGCAAGCGCGCAAGATTTCTGTTCCCATTTCGTGATCTTTGTATTTTTTGGTCTGTTCCATTAAATACGGAATGTCTTTTTGAGGGTCACCGGTGAGACCGTCGGTGATTTTTTTCATGATTGTTTCATATTTCATAATCGGCCTCGTCTTCGTCATAGGTTTTGTCTGGGTTTGAATTATCTTTATATTCAACAACCCTGTCACGCCTATATCTGATAGGGTACCCGTCTTCGTGACGCGTCCATATGTAAGTAGAGTCATATTTTTCCATGTCTATGTCCCTCCATCTCCGAGCGCTATTTTTTCTTGTCGATTGATATCGTATAGTAATGGTGCCCCCCACATGTTTCTTTAAATATTTTTCAAATTCAATCTGGTTTACCTCCCTATCACCGACGGTAAATTGTTGTTTTGGCAAGGCTGTAGTTGTGCTGGTTTTGCTCACGGTATTAGTGACTGTAGGACGAGTGAAAGCTTCTCTCAAAATTTTTTGCACATCGGCATCACTTGAGTCTCCGTCTTTTCGAAAAACTGGGTCGTCTGAAAAATTAGTTACGTAGTCAGTTTTCTTGGTCGCTTCCGGGAGAGCCTCTTCCGCCTTTAATGCCTTGACTGATTCAGCAGCTGAAAATAGTTTTTCTTTGCCGTCGTCGAGATAATTTTGAATGTATTCTAGTGCGTCTTTCAGTGTTTTTTCTTTTTCTTCCATCCAATCAAAATATGAAATACGATAAAAATGCCATCCGGCCGTCTCCAAGACCATTTGTCTCTCCCAGTCGCTCTTGACGTATACTTGACCATCACCATTCTCAAAGTGGCTTGGGCCATCACATTCAATAGCGAGTTTTCGTCCAGTTTTTTTGTTGCCAACAACCAAATCTATGCGGAACCCACAAGACTTGACCTGCGTATCCATTGAATAGCTGCGATTGTCCAGTACTTCGGCTATAGCTGTAAATACTTCTTTTTCGAACTCGGATTCAAATCTCTGACCTTCCGTCGAATTACGAGATTGAGGCATGCCATTCTCGTCAACATACTCAAGATATTTTTTTATCCAAATGCCCTCCGGCCACAGTTCTGGCTTTAATGAAGTCACACAGTGCACTTGAAGCCTAGCGCGGCTGAATGCTACGTTTACTCGTCCCTCGGCCGCTCCTTTACGGATATTCCCGCCTTCGCCAGTTAAAGCGGTATAGCGATTTTTTTCGCTAGGATCTCTTATGACGAAAGAATAAATCACTATGTCTCTTTCGTCGCCCTGGATGCCTTCTATAATAGAAACTTTAACGTCGTCGTCTTCGATAGACTGACGCAATAGTTCGGCCTGCTCATTGAAGAAAGTTAATACGGCGATAGATTTATCTTTTGTCCTTGGGTCGCTTTTTAGTTCTTCAACTAATCCTTTAATGTATTCGGCTTCAGCGTAGTTGCATTTTCCGGAATCTTCATTTTCATCCGGTGCGTCGATCACGTGATTAATTAATACCCTGTTTGTATTTTTGTAAGTCAATATGTTGTCATTTACAACTTCCAACGAGCGTCCTACGGCTTCATAAAAATTCGTATTTGAAAATCCGATAAGTTCCTTTGGCGAACGATAGTGATAACGTAATATGGCGGTTTTAAAACCGGCAAGAATTGCTATATCCATTACGGATTTCACAGAATCTTCGGTAGCCTTAATCTGATAATAGTCTGATATTTTGTGTTTTTTGGCAATAGCCTCAAGCTGCTGGTTTGACTTAAACAATGTGTTTGTGTCTCTCATCTGTAGACTATCCCCAAAGAATACAGTGTGTTTCGCACGATACATGACCGGCAGCGAGTATGCTAAGTTGCATTGAGAAGCTTCATCCAGGATAACATAATCAAAGACATTCGCGATCATCGGAATAATACGATTGACATCCTCTAAATTCATCATCCAAATCGGTACAGTCTCGGACATGACCTTAAAATTGTCTGGCCCATCTTCACCATTCTTGAGCTTGTCAAACGTTTTGTATGCTTTCCTCCCTTTTGAAAGGCTATTAGCAATGCGGTGCAATATCGCATTTGTGCTTTTTTGAGAATTCACAGCATCAATGTGCTTCAAGATACGATTACGAATATAATTGCAAACGTTCCCTTTGCAATATTTCTGAAGCTCTTTGATTTCTTGATTAAGTTCATTGGCGGAAAAATGTTCAATACTGTCAATCTCTTCAGTTAATTCAGTATATTCATTTATGTCGGAAAATACCGCCTCTTCTCCTTTTTCGGAGATAATAGATTGAAGATTGTCGGCTTGTTCCTGATTCATGCTGGCGCTAGCAAGCAAGTCTAACATTTCGTTTTCCAATGAAGCGATTTTATTTATTGTTATACAGTTTTCAAAATAATCTTTTAGCGATTGCAGCTCTCTTAGTCGTGCAGTTTTTGTATTGTCAGAAAAAATAATATCTTCAACCTGACGGTAAACTTCCTGAATAATTGCTTTCCCGTGTCTCTTTAGAGAATTGTTCATCTTGTTCCGGATAAACATAGTTCTGAATGACCCGGCCCTTTCGGGAACGATTTCATTAAAATCTTTTAGAATCTGCGACAAAAATTCGCTTATGGCTACATAATTGACGTCGGTGTCTTTTAATTCCGTAGATTCTTTTTTTATAAGAGCGGCGTTATTCTTCTTATATTCATTCGCGGCATCTTTGAGCTGATTTGTCTGTTCCCATGCTTGATTGTATTTAATCCACCATTCGCGATTAATTCCCAAAGTGGCATAGTTTTTTACATAATCGAGGGCCCTTCTCTGGTTATAGTAGTCAAATAGGCTGCGCTCATTTTCAATCCCGTCATTATATGCATTTTCTTTTTCATGAATAATGCGTAACGGGGCTTTCTGATCGCTGCTTGCTACCTTGAAATATGTTTTCTGAAAACTTTTTAACATATTTACGGCGCTATCGCGCTCGTCATCTTCCGTGTATAGGCGTGATGTTCTGTCTGGGATATAACCAAAAAGAAATGGTATGTCTAAGGTTTTAAGTTTATCTTTTACTCCTCTGACCGCTTGGTCTTTCTGGCTTACAAAAAGGACTTTTTTGCCAGTTGCGGCCAAGTGACACAAGATATTTGCAATGGTTTGCGATTTGCCGGTTCCAGGAGGCCCTTCTATAATCGAAGCTTTGTTGTCAATAATCCCCAACGTTTTTAGCTGATATTTGTCGTACTGAAACGGGAAAAATATTTCGGTTCGACCATCGTCGTGCACGCTGTATTCATTGTTCATGTCTTCGTCGGATGACCAAGCCCCCAGAGAAGTTTCTTCCATTTCATCATCGTCTTTATTTGCAAGAATATTTAAATCCTCTGCCAGAAAATAGTTCGTTTTTGTAGAAAGTTTAATCGTGCAATAAGAAAAGTCCGGGGTCTCAGAAACATTTTCTGCATCCATAAGATGTAGATACGATCTGATTTTCATCCATACATCTTCTAGGGTTGTGTCGCTGACCGGTATCGCGTTTTTATCTTCTGCGTCAAACTTAGTAACTAGTTCAAAAACATCATCATAGTATGATTGTTTTAAGAAGCTGTTGAGTGGCTCTATGGCGAATTTTAAATACGGATCGGTTATCGTCACTTTTACCGCAACAGAATTTTTTTGCGGATGTAAGTCGATCATTACTGGCACCTGGATAAGTGCTGTTTTGATGTCTTCTGGAGCATCCGAACCAACAACTTTGGTTCGCCCAAAAAATCCGTTATCCACACGCTTAGCTGTAAATTTTATTATCCCGGTCTCGAGTATAACTTTTTTGGTATATTCTTGAGTCTTTATTTTGTTGTTAATATCCGTAAGAGTAGCCAGTATTTCTTTATCTTTTTGTAGACGTTTTTCCGCTTCCAGCTGTTCTTGTGTTTTTGATTTTTCAGGCATATTTACGTCATGTTCTACGCCTGTTATTAATTCAAAATTAAAGAATATTTCACCATCTTGGTTGGGAATTTCAGAAATGAGATTATGGGCGTCTATAAGATTTTTATCCAGTTCGGCGCGAGGCCCCCTAGAAAGATTCGCATTGCCGGCGACCAGTTTAGAATAGTCTAAACAATAAGCCGCCAAGTCTTTAATTGAGATGTTTGTGCTACTTGACATTATGCAATAATTATACCACAAACTTTATACGCCAAAATATAGCATAAGTTTTAACGATATCTGCACACAAAGCTCTGGCACGATTGTGTGATCCCTCAGATAGATCGAATACCTGGCGGCCGTTTCGAGGTGTTTTCATGATATAATATAGGTAAGAATTTTACTAATTAATTGCGGAGAAAACTCGATTGTGAATAGCAATATTAAAGACCTAGAAAAGACTCTCTGGGCAGCTGCCGATAAAATGCGCGGCGGCGTTTCAGTAACCAATTACAAATTCCTAATTCTAGGCTTAATATTCCTGAAATATATCTCCGATTCTTTTAATGAACGCTATAACGCCCTCAAAGAGGAAGGCCTAGGTCTTGAAGAAGACCGTGACGCTTATGCTGAGGAAAACGTATTCTTCGTACCAGAAAACGCACGTTGGCAATATCTCGTGGATCATGCCAAAGATTACAATATTGGAGAGATCCTAGATAAAGCGCTCGATTCTATCGAAAAAGAAAACCCGACGCTCAAAGGCGTACTATTCAAAGTTTATAACGATCCAGACAACCGCAACGTTAACCTAGGTGAGATTATCGACCTATTCACAAACATTAAGGTTGGCACCAAAGAAGCCGAAGAAAAAGACCTACTTGGCCGCATTTACGAATACTTCCTTGGTGAGTTTGCCGCAAACGAACTACAGAAAGGCGGCGAGTTCTATACTCCTGCCTGTCTTGTACGCACTATGGTTGAAATAATCGAGCCATATGAGGGTCGCGTTTACGACCCGGCCTGTGGTTCTGGCGGCATGTTCGTCCAATCCTTAAAGTTTATTCAACGCCACCAAGGTAACGTTCATAACCTTTCCATTTATGGTCAGGAAAAGAATCCTACCACCTGGAAGCTCGCAAAAATGAACCTTGCGATTCGTTCTATCGATGGAAATCTCGGCAAGTTTGCCGCTGATACTTTTACTGAAGACTTACATAAAGACCTTAAAGCCGATTTCGTGATGGCCAATCCACCATTCAACCTTTCGGACTGGGGTCAAGAAAAACTCCTCAATGACTATCGCTGGAAATACGGCACTCCACCAAAAGGTAATGCCAATTATGCCTGGATAGAACACATGGTGTCTAAATTATCTCAAAATGGTAAAGCAGCTATCATTCTAGCAAACGGTTCTCTTTCCGCTGGCGGCCAAGAAGCCGAAATCCGCAAGAAACTCATCGAAGCCGACCTCGTAGACTGTATTCTTTCCATGCCAACCAATCTCTTCTATACCGTAACAGTTCCTTGCTCAATTTGGATTCTAAATCGTAACAAGAAGCAAAAAGGCCACACTCTCTTTATTAATGCAAACGATATGGGCACTATGGTTACGCGTAAGCTTCGCGAACTTTCCGAAGATGACATTATGAAGATCGCGAATACTTATCATGCCTACGCAAATGACGATAATTATGATGATGTAGCTGGCTTCTGCAAGAAAGCTTCGCTTGATGATATTAAGGCAAATGATTGTGTTTTAACTCCAGGACGATATGTCGGAATAAAAGAAGCCGAAGATGATGGTGAGCCATTTGAAGAAAAAATGAAACGCTTAACTTCCGAGCTTTCTGAACAAATGAAAAAATCTGCCGAGTTAGACACTGAAATTAAAAAAGTTTTAGGTGAGATTGGGTATGGAATATAAAAAGCTCGGTGAGGTGGCCAATGTAACGAAATTAGCCGGATTTGAGTTCACTAAACATATAAAATATACCAATAATGGAGAAATAATAGCTATCCGTGCGTTAAATTTAAAAGACGGGCGGCTCGTACTTAATGACGTAAAGCGTATTTCTAAAGAATCATCAGAAATACTGCCCAGAAGCAAGCTCCATAAGTATGACATCGTTCTCTCATATACAGGAACTATTGGCGAAATAGCACAAATATTAGAGGAAGGAAAGTACCATCTTGCGCCGAACGTGGCTAAAATAACCCCAAATCGAAATGCTATTGACCCTGAATTTTTATTTCAGTGTATGAAAAGTCATGAATTTAGACTACAGATGGTTAATTATGCACATGGTAGCACTCAACCAACAGTTCCAATGGCAACAATCAGAGAATTGATGATTCCTGTTTATGATTTAGAAACTCAGAAAAGAATCGTCCGCATCCTCTCCGCTCTCGACCAAAAAATCGAGTTAATTAATTGCGAGAATTGTACAATTGAGAATACACTTCAAAGCCATTTTAACAACTGGATAGATAATATGAAGCCAATTGCTACGGTTGGCTTGGATGAAATTGCAAAATATACGAACGGGTTAGCTATGCAAAAATTCCGTCCAGGAGACAATGATTTAGGATTACCAGTTGTAAAAATTAAGGAAATGAACTCTGGCATATCGAAGGATACAGAGAGATGTACAAGTGAATTAAAGGAAGAATATACGGTATTTCCGGGAGATGTTTTGTTTGCCTGGTCTGGTACTTTGTGCATAAAAATATGGGACGGTGAAGTTGCAGGCCTCAACCAACATATCTTTAAAGTGACGTCAGATGAATATCCAAAATGGTTTTATTATTTTTGGACAAAAAAACATCTTGAGCGATTTATAAATATAGCAAAGGGCAAGGCAACTACTATGGGCCATATCCAAAGAAAAGAACTTAGCCTTTCGAAAGTGCTAATTCCGAGTGAACACGAATTAAAGAAACAAGATGAGACATTCAGGCCACTGCTAGAAAAAATAATCTGTAATAATTCTCAAAGGCAATCCCTCTTACATTTGCGCGATGCTCTTCTCCCAAAACTTATGTCTGGAGAGATAAATATCTAGAAAGGTGAACGATATGAGTAAAGGCAGAATGTTTGCGGACAATGAAATAGATATAATTGAACAGCTGCAAATTTTAAATGATGCAGAGATTTGTTTTCCCATAGAATCAGAGAAAGCGGTTTCCGTATTAAACAAAATTAAAGCTAAGAAAAACTGGGCAAAATGGGTGGATAATTCAAAAAATACCAATAATCCTCCGGATTTTTACTGCGATAGCTTCAAACTAATGATGGATATTATGCGCGTAAACGATACAGAAAGATCCAATAGACGAGGAAAGCTTTATAATCCATCAATGAAACATGAACGTGATATATATAACGAGATAGAACGAAGCGGGCTTCTTGCAGCCGCACCTAATGCAAAGGTAACCATAATCGGGAATACTGGATTACCTACAGAAGAAGACCATAATTTTGCCTTATATTCAAACAACTATAAACGTGTCATAAGTGAACACATCGATAGTATTTCTTCATATAAACAGAACCATCCAGGCTACGAAATAATATTTGTCGTATTCGATGAATCTACGGCATATTTTGAGACAAAGAATCAAACGGACGACACTTCAATCGTAGAGCAATCGGTCCCCGGAAGGCCGCATCTCTTCTTTATTGATGAAGAATTATTAAAGTGTTTTTATGATAAAGGCATAGACTATCTTCTTTGGCTGACTCCATATAAATTGCTTAAAACCTCTCAAGGATTCTTTCCTCTTCCACAGCTTACAGTTTACGACCTACATAAGCCTAGACCATCAACCATTAATTATGATTTAAACAAAATGAGAAGTAGTGAATTATAAAAATGGAGTAAAAAATGAATTTCAACGAAGAAGCATTAGAAAAAATGATTATCGAAACCTTGCAAAGTCAAGGTTACGATTACCAACCAGGCGAAGAAATTGAACGCGATTATCACGACGTGCTTCTTCTTTCTCATTTAGAAAACTCTCTTTCTAGACTTAATCCAAATCTACAAGAAAGCACTATTTCTGAAGCAATTCGCAAAATCAAGAACCTAGACCAGAATAATCTCATCCGCAATAATCAGGAATTCAGTCGCATGCTTCATGAAGGCGTAAAAGTTCCCGAATATACTAACCATGGCGTAGATTATAAGACCGTAAGATTAATCGACTACGATAATATTGACAATAATGAATTCCTAGTCGTAAACCAATATACGATCATTGAGCATAGCGAAAAGCGCCCAGACATCATCATCTTTATCAACGGTATGCCGCTCGTCGTGATCGAGCTTAAAAGCGCGACGCGTGACGAAGAAGACACGACGCCAGAAGCCGCATACAATCAGCTCAACAACTACAAGAAAATCCATATTCCGAGCCTATTCTATTATAACCAAATTCTTATCGCTTCCGATGGTGTAACGGCAAGGGCTGGCACAATTACATGTAAATGGGAGCGTTTCTCGGACTGGAAGAAGACCGGCATTAATGACACTCCAGAAAATCTAAATACGCTAGAGCCAATGATCCATGGCCTACTAAAGCGCGAAACTCTGCTTGATCTGATCGGCAATTTCATACTTTACCAGGAAGACACTAAAATCCTGCCGGCATACCATCAGTATTATGGCGTTAAAAAGGCCGTAGAACGCACTCTAACGACCGGCGACGGCCGTATTGGGGTGTTCTGGCATACACAAGGCTCTGGCAAGAGTTTTTCGATGGTATTCTATGCTGCCAACATGATTAAGCGCCTAAATAACCCGACCATCGTAGTAGTAACGGACCGCAACGATTTAGACGATCAGTTGTATGAAACATTTGCTAAATGTTCGGAATATCTCCGCCAGAAACCAGAACATGTTGAAAGCAGAAAAGACTTAATCGAACGCCTCGAGAATAAACAAGTAGGCGGCATCATCTTTACTACCCTTCAGAAGTTCGAAGAAGAAACCGGCCTGCTATCAGAGCGCGACGATATCATTGTTATCGCCGATGAGGCACACCGTAGCCACTACGGCATCGATGCTACGACGAAACTCGATATGGAGAAAATGATTGCGGTTGAGAAATATGGTACCGCAAAGTATCTCCATGATGCCCTTCCAAACGCGAAATATGTTGGCTTTACTGGAACGCCAATTGAAAACAAAGACCATTCGACGTCTAACGTCTTTGGAGACATTATCGATGTCTACGATATGACGCAGGCTATCGACGATGGCGCTACAGTTCCAATTACTTATGAAGCGCGCATGGCAAAGGTTGGCCTGAACGATAAAATCCTTCAAGAAATCGACGCTTACTATGACACGATCGAAAACGAAGGCTTAGCGGACGAAGAAAAGATCGCTCGCTCAAAACAAATGATGACGCACATTTCGCAAGTTATCGAAGATCCAGACCGCCTAGAAATGATCGTAAAAGACATCTTAAATCATTACGAAAGCCGCAAAGATCTTGTTGCAAACAAAGCTATGATTGTTGCCTACTCTCGCAATAGCGGATTTACGATGTATAAAAAGATTCTTGAGTTAAGACCAGAACTTAAAGGCAAAGTCTATATGGTCATGACACCAAGCAATAAGGACTCCGAAGAAATGGCGCTTGCAATTGGTAGCAAGAGCGACAAGCATGAACGCGAGAGATTATTTAAGGATCCTAACTCCGAGTTTAAGATTGTGATCGTAGTTGATATGTGGCTGACTGGTTTTGATGTTCCATGTCTAGGCACGATGTATGTCGATAAACCAATGAAAGCGCATAACTTAATGCAAGCTATCGCGCGCACTAACCGCGTTTACAAAGACAAAACCGGCGGTCTTATCGTAGACTATATCGGACTTAAGAAATGGCTTCTTGAAGCGCTTAGTACCTATACGAAACGCGACCAAGGTAAGATCGTAGATTCCGAGCAGGTCGTAAAAGTTCTCCGCGATAAAATCGAACTTATAAGAAATTTATTGCATGGTTTAGACTATTCAAATTACAACTCGTTGGATAATATTGGGAAATACCAGTTACTAAATAAGGCCGCAAACTTCATTTTGCAAGACGAAGACACGAAAAATAAATTCATGCACCACGCGCGCGACGTAAAGAATCTCTACTCGATTTCTACCGGCTCAATTACATTCGACGACAGATGGGAGTCAATGTTTATCATCTCCGTGCGCTCATTTATTAATAAGTTAACCCTGGTCAATGGCAAGCTAGACGTTTCCGATATTAACCGCGATGTAGCAGAAATGTTACAACAAGCAATTCAGGACGATGAACTTATTCAGGTTGGAAAAATTTTGCATGGCCACGAGCTTAATCTTTTAAGTAACCAGATTTTGCAGCGCCTGGCCGCTATGGAAAACAAAAATATTGCGGCAGAAATTTTGAAGAAAGCTCTCAAGCAATACATCGAAGAAGTTGCTCGCGCGAACTACGTAATGTCACAGAAGTTCTCGGAAAGATTCAAAAAGATTGTTGATATTTACAACAACCGCACGTTAGTGACTGATATTGAAAAAATCATCCAGCAAATGATTGAACTAAAGCAGGATATTGACAAAGAACTTATCCGTAAGAGCAATTATGATTTATCTCCGGAAGAAGTTGCATTCTTTGACGCACTCGGTGATGATCCGGAGGTGAAAGAATTGATGAAAGATGAAACATTAGTTCAAATCGCCAAAGAGCTTGTTGAGGTGGTTAACAGCAATATGACTGTGGACTGGGATATTAAACGCAGTTCACAGGCTCACATGCGAATGCAAATTAAACGTCTACTCATTAAATATAATTACCCGCCCAACAAAAGCGAAAAGGCTGTTTCAACCGTGATCAAGCAGGCTGAGCTAAAATGCAATAACATCGCTAACGAATGACGCAGCACAAATTTGTAGAGTCGCGACAAAAGAAGGGTCGGCGATGTTATAATATTCTAGTAATAACGCGACCAATTGTTGTTTTGTTGGCCGCAGAAATGGAGTGATTTATGGACATATCCGAGATGTCTGCACAACAACAAGAAAAATATTTAGTCGAAAAAATCTTTGAGATTCTCAAGGAATACAGTCGCGCTATGTCTCGTGCCGAAATTAAAGAAGCTCTATCTGACCGCGATGACGGCATTGCGAAATTCATGAAATGTGAACGGATCAGCAAACAGACCCAGAATTCATATCACCCATTTCTCTTCAAATTCAACTTTGCTATCAAGAATTTAATTATTGCTGGCCTCATCGAGAACAATGGCAAAATTGCACTTACCGAAAAAGGCATCAATCTAAATCTTACGAATTTTGATGTAGAAAAAGATGTCTATAGTGTCAGTGAACAATACTGGAAAGATAAACACGAGGAATACCAAGCTAAAAAGCAGCAAGAAGAAGCTGGTGACACGACTAAACTTGAAAAATCTTCTGCGCAAGAAATTTATAACGAAAATCTTAAAGCAAAGCTCTTGGACTCGATAGCTAAAATGTCGCCAGGCAAGTTCGAAGCATTTTCTCGTGCTTTGTTAAAGGAAATGGGCGTTGACTTTACGGAAAAAGGCATCAGTATCAGTAATGACGGCGGGATTGATGGTTTCGGTTATCATCGCGATTCTAATGATTTTAGAACTACGCGCGTAGTGATCCAGTGTAAGCGATACAACACTGGCGATGTTTCTTCACCAGAGATTGATCGTTTCCTTGGCGCTATGAATAAAAACCAAGCTGATTACGGAATCTTCATTACAAATAGCAGATTTACCGTATCCGCAAGAAGGGCTGCCGTCGAAGGCTCGCCTATTACTTTAATTGATGGCGATGAACTGGTCAGGCTTATTATTAAATACGAATTATTCCTTGAGCCGGTTCAAACCTACGAGCTTAATGATTTCTACAAAAGCGAAGAAAATGAAATTTTGGCGTAATTTAATCAAGGAGGTTAAACATGGAAAACACTAAAATTTGTCAAAGTTGTGCAATGCCACTTACGTCGGAAGATTTGCTTGGCACCAACAAAGACGGCAGCATCAACGAAGATTATTGCAAATGGTGCTACGACAAAGGTGAATTTCTTGACGACTGTTCGATGGAGGAATATATCGAAAAATGTTCACAGTTCGGTGAGCAAGCCGGTATGACCAACGAACAAATGAAAGAATACTGCTCAAAGGTGTTCCCTACTTTGAAACGTTGGAAGAAAAAATGAAAATATGATTATATATAACTAAGATGTCGACGCGCCTAATCTACACTATTGGCTATTCTGGCTACGGGAACAACCCGGAACTATTAATTTCTGAGTTAAAAAAACGGGGGATAGATGTTTTGATAGACGTCAGGAGCAACCCGTATTCTGCACAATTTAATGGCTACAACAAAGAGTGGTTTGAAAAAATATTGTTAAGGCATGGCGTACAATATAGAAATTACGCAGAATATTTTGGAGCCAAACAGAAAAATAACGTTTTTTATTCTAAATTTGACGGACAAAATATGAGAATTGATTACGACATCTTTGCTAGATCTACACAGTTCAAAAACGGTGTCAATAATATGATTGCTATAGTAGATAAGGGCTTTTCGCCGGTTATCATGTGCTCCGAAAAAGACCCGATGAACTGTCACCGAGCTATCATGGTGGCTCGGGTATTATTCAACGATTATGGTTTCGCTATCGAACATATAGTTCCAGATACAAAAGATGAATCTCAGGCTGACTTGGAAAAACGCATGGTCGAAACAATAACCAACGAACTGGAGCATAAGAAAAAGCTAAATAGTCTCGAACAAGAGATGAAAGAAAAAATAATCGCCGCAAAATCGCCATCATTTTTTACTGATGATCCAAGTCAGTATTTAAAAGATATTAATAATTATTATCGCATAATTAACTCGAGGATAGGATGGACTCGAGAGGAAGTATTAGGATATAAATGATAATTCTTTACACAATTGGCTTTACTCAAAAAAGTGCAGCAGAATTCTTCGGAGCACTTAAAGCACGTTCTGTCGGCGCTTTAATTGACACTAGAATTAACAATACGTCACAATTAGCGGGTTTTACAAAAGCTGACGATTTAAAATATTTCCTTAAGGAAATTGGAAACATAAGCTATATTTATAGGCCAGATTTTGCACCAACAAAAGAGCTTCTAAAAGATTGGCGAGACAAAAAAATAAGTTGGGAGCAATACGAGAAACAATATTTGGCTATTCAGGAAAACCGAGGAACATATAAAGATTTCTTAAGGGATTTTGAAAATTACGAGAGTGTGTGCATTCTGTGTAGCGAAGCAACGCCGGAACATTGCCATCGAAGACTGTTGGCAGAAAAATTAGAAAAAGAATTTCCGAACGACATCAAGGTGATTCATATATGAGAACAAAGTTTTTAATCCTAACCAAATCGCATAAACGACGGGACGACGGGATAAACTATGGGAAATGCGTTGCTGGTATAATACGCGGTGCCGACAACTCTTTCAGATGGGTTCGCTTAGTCGCTGATGAAAATGGAAATTCAATATTGGATGAGGATTTCCCTTTTGAGCCACTCGACATAATTGAGGTTGACTTGCGCCCGTGTCCGCTCGGCAACCATGTAGAAAACTGCTTATATGATTGTCCAGAAAAAGTCGATACCATAAATATCAATCAACTAAAAAGCATCTTCCGAAAAATGCCCCATTCATTTTTCGGAAGCATGTCTAGTATTTTCGTTGGAAACCCAAAAAATTCATTAACAATTTTCTTGGCTACAGATTTATACATATACCGAGACGATGCGGGGCGCCGAAGAGTTGATTTTAAAATGGGAAATAATACTGCTAATAAGATTTCGATGACTGACCCGAACCATTATAGGCTTCCGGAAGAGCGAATTCCACTTGCAATATGTGTTGCAAGTCTCCCCCATAATCCAGTCTACAATAAATTTATTGCTAGTATTTTTCCTATAGATTCGTACGAATAATACTAATATAGTAAAGAGTTATTTCTTCTTATCGTTTACACTAATCCCACCAAAGCCGCCGTTGGCGTCGAGGTAGATGGTGTATTTGCTTTTGCCGGTTTCGCCTTTGCGGTCGTCGGAAGCGCCGCCAAAGATGAAGCCAGATTTGATTTTGACCTGGACGTCTTCTGGGACTTTGATGTCGATACCGCCGAAAAGACAGAAGGCTTTGATGACGGTGTCTTTTTCGAATTTAGCGTTGATGAGGTTTAGCTCAACGCCACCGAATACGGCTACGAGATTGGAGCCGGAGAAAACTTCGCCGTTATAAACACGGTCGCTGCCCGAGAAGATTGCGGTTTGGGAATCCATGGCTTTGTCGTTTTCGAGATCCTGAACTTTTTTCTCGACTTCTTTGTCGTTGTTGCCGCGACAAAAGCTTTTGAAAATAATAGCGAGGCCGGCCACGATCAAAATGGTTGCCACGATTACTTTCCAAGCCACATCATACGAGAAGACGTTTTGCGCAGCGAGAAGTAGATAAATACCAACTGCCAAAACTACCAAGCTGGCGAGTTTTCCCTTTTCGGTGATCAAGCTGATTGCACTTGGCACGATGATGAAAAGTGTCCACCAGCCATCGAAAAAGAAATCGATATTAAATAATCCTAGTGCGTTGCCGCCGAAAATCACGCCGAGCGCGATAATCGCGAGCCCCCAAATGATTGCTCTTAATTTGTTCATAATTCTCCTTTTCTATAATTATACACGAGCAGTGTATAATTGTGGAAAGGAGATTAACATGGCAAGCTCTGCTGATTATCGTGATTTTATTTTGGAACAACTTTCCGGGTTGCCGGAGATTTTTTGCCGCCCGATGATGGTTGAATTCTTATTATACTTAGACGGAGTTTTGTTCGGCGGAATTTATGACGACCGCTTGCTGGTAAAAATTGTGCCGACGAATTCTGAGTTTGGTATGCCGGAAGCGATTCCCTACGACGGCGCTAAACCGATGTATCTAGTTGAAGACGTGGACAACCGCGAAAGGTTGGCGGAGATTATTTATGCAACCGTGGAAGGACTAAGTAAATGATTGATTTAGAAAAATTTATTCATAGACAAAAAGTAAGTTTTGTCTGCTCTGTTGACGATGAAGGTTATCCTAATATAAAGGCGATGCTTCGCCCTCGAAAAATGGTGGGTTTGAAAGAGTTTTATTTCTCGACCAACACTTCGTCTATGCGCGTAGCGCAGTACAAGAAAAACCCGAAAGCCAGTATTTACTTTTATCACAAAGGGCTAATCAAATATGTTGGCGTGATGCTAAAAGGCAAAATGGAAGTTCTGACGGACCAAGAAACCAAGAATATGATCTGGCGTCGCGGCGACACGATGTTTTATAAGGGCGGCGTGACCGACCCGGATTACTGCGTTCTAAAATTTACGGCGAAAAGTGGCAGATATTATTGCGATTTGAAGACGGAAAATTTTGAAATAAAATAAGACCCTTTGGGTCTTCTTTTATTCGTGGTGATCCGGGAGGGGCTCGAACCCTCGACACCAAGCTTAAGAGGCTCGTGCTCTAACCAACTGAGCTACCGGACCAGAATCTTTGATTATTATACTAAATTTTTGCAAAAAAAGCAACGCTTGCTGCTCACTAAAATCTGCCGAGGTTTTCGGCAGATTTTAGTTCCCTTTAGATGTAGGTTTAGCTCCTACGTTTCCTGTAGATAAGGACACCAGCTAAGACGGAGATGGTAGCCATAGTTACGGTTGGAAGAGCGATGGTAGCGAGAGTGTTCATGGATTTCGTCACACCGGTTTCTGGTACTGGTGGTTCTTTCTCTTCATCTTCACCACCTTCTTGGTATGGGATGATGTCTGTATCTGCTAGGTTGTCTGTGTATTTATCGTTGTAGAGGAGGACAATCTTGCGGACGGTAGAGTCATCTG
>JAFWSN010000007.1 GCA_017519305.1 Candidatus Saccharimonadota bacterium | reverse complement strand
GGTAGCAAAATCAAAATAATTAAAGTCGCGCAGAAGGTGCCTAGCGAAATCGCCTGGCAGACTGCCGCCGCGATTGCGGTCGCAAAGTTACCGACAATCGCCGTCACGATAATTAGAATCGATGCCGAAGTGAGAATGGCGTTGATGGAACGATTATAAGTATTAATCAGCGCATCACGTATATTCATTTTGAAGTAACTGCGGTTTTCAACATAATACGACGTAAATAGAATTGCATAGTCAATCGTCGCGCCCATCAAAATCGACTGCACAATTATTAGCGCAATGAAGAAAATGCTCGATCCGATCAGCGATAAATATGCCATCACAATGTAGACTGCACATTGAATAACTAGCACTAGCAACATCGACACGAAGAACGACTTAAAGGTGCATACGACCACCGCAAAAATCGCTAGCATCGTCAAAATCGTAATGAAGTTCATTTCGTCGCCAAACGTCTGCGACATTTCGTAGGCCATAGCCGAGTCGCCCACCATGAAATAGTCCTGTTTATTGCGCGGTCCTAGCGCACTTTTGAGATCGCTAATTAATGCAAAAGTTTGCTCGCCCTCTGCTGGCAAATTTGATTCGATTAATGCGCGGTAATGCTGCGGCCCTACCAGCAAATCTTTCGCTTCGTTAATAGTCTTGCGACCGTCGGTGATTTTCTCGCGCATCTCATCGTCAATTCTTTCCGCAAAACGACTGTCTGGCAAAATTTTATCCGAGACAAAGTTGATAAACTTTTCGACTGTCAAAGTCCAGTTTTCATCATAGTCGTACAATGAACCGTGATATAAGTAAGCGAGGAACAATTGATTCTTGTCCAGGTTGCCAGCAAGCGGCAAAATTGCACGGTATAAGGCCTCGTAGTTGTAGGTATTACCATTTGCTGCCGCACGCATCAAAGTTGCAATTGTATGTAACTGTGTTTGCTCGTTTCTGCTGAGTCTGTTGGCGTAGTTTGGATTTGGCAAAACTTTTTCGTCAATAAAGTTAATCAAAGTTTTGAGTGATAATTCAAAATTCTTATTTTCGTAGCGATAATTATATAGTGCATAGACTAGTTTAACTTTTTCTTGGTCTAAATTGAAAGCCTGCGCTAAGCTACCGGCCGAATACTTCGTGCTCTGGTTGTTCATAATGTATTGCGCTAGACCTAGCTGCTTAATCGTATCGCTCTTTAGAGCGCCTTTTAGCTTGTTGTCATTCTGATGTTTGAGCAAAAAGTTCACTAATTCGCGCGGGGAGATTCTTGCGGCATTGACTGTCGTTTCGGCTTGGTAAAGTTTGTAGATATTCTTGAGTTTTGCAAGTTTATCGTTTAGATCAATCTTTTGACGAACAACATTGATTTCGCTGCTAATCTTTTGCGCAGCTTCTAGAATTGTAGCTTTATCTTTTTCGCTTAAATCCGCAAAGATATCTGGATAACTTGCCTCTAAGTTATTTAGCCAATTGTTTGTCGCAACCAAAGCATCGTCAACTTTCGCAGCCGCATTCGCAATATCCGCATAAGTATATTTCTTCGTCAAAGCTTTTTCTGCCTCGCCGACTTTCGCAACCAACTCTGCGCGTAGCGCGGTAATTTGTGGCGCCAAAGCTTTTTGTGTTTCGGCTGGCAATTTCGCCACGGCCTGATCGAACATGGCTGGCGTATTTTTGAGCTCGCCAATTCTTGTTTTTGCAGCTGCAAATTGAGTTTTTAGCTGCGCTACTTCATCCGCCGACAAGCCCATCTCGTTGATAACGTCTTGATTTGACAATGCAAAATTCACTAGTTCTTCAATGGAAGCCGAAGTAGTTGGCGTGTCATTAGTAGTGTAGCTGTAATAAACTAATAATTGCTCCAGAGTTTTCTGGTCGATGCCGAAAATCTGCGAAAGTTCCGCCGCGCTTCTTGGCGTATCGGTCACGACCTTGTTGCTAAAAATCTTCAGTTTTGCAAGGTCGGCACGTTGCGCTGGCGTAACCATACCTGCGTATTTGGAATTAGTCAAAATATCGTTCGCTACAAACTGCGCAAATTGGTATAAGGTCAGTTTGGTTGGAACATTCTGCTCGGACAAATACAGAACATATACATCGTCCAACTTCTTACTATCGACGCCCAAAACGTTCGCAATGTCTTGCTTAGTGCGCAAGCGATTAACTTTGTTCTGGTTAGTGAAGTTTGAGAAACGGTCAACTTTCGAAACCATTTCGCCAGACACGTTATTGGCAAAATTCTTATTTGGAAATACTTCTTTTTGCAAGAAAGTCACCAAATCATCGAGCGAAATCTCGTGCGCATCAACATCTTTGTAATAGTGATAATAAATTGCCTTAATTAAATAATCTTCTGTTTCGACTTTTTTGGTACTTAAACTATTAATCTTCGCAACTAGCTCGTTATATTTTTCTGGCTCATTGATCGTATTGCCGTAGCAAAGCACACGCGTTGTATCTTCGCGCTTGTCGAAATCTTTGCAGATTTCTGTAACTTTCTCGTCCATTTTTGCGTCATACACTAGGGCCATTTGATTTGTTTCGCTAAACACATCCTTAATGCGATTGTTCTGTTCGGCCGTAAAAGTAATGCCGGTATTGCCTTTGAGGATGGCGCTGCCAATAAAAACTAACAAGAATAATGGCATTGCAATCTTGCGCAAATCGTAACTACGTTTGCCGAACCAATCCATCTTGAAATTCAAAGTTTTCTTTTGAGTCTTTTCGATGACTTTATCGAATATCAATAACAACGCCGGCAGGGAAGTAAAAATCGACACCAAGCTCAAAACTACACCTTTGCTTAGCACGAGCCCCATATCGCGTCCGATTGTAAAACTCATCGCGACCAGCACGACCAAGCCAACTACTGTCGTGACGGAACTGGACGAAATTGCACCAAACGAATAACGCATCGCACGACGCATGGCGGTCTTTTTGTCGGGGTGGTCTGGCTTGGCCTTCTCCTGACGATAGCGCGTAGAAAGCATGATGGCGTAGTCCATCGACAGGGCCATTTGTAGAATAGCCGAAATTGCATCCGTAATATGTGAGACATTCGGGAAGATGATGTTTGTGCCTTTATTAGCAATTACGGCTAATAGAATCGCAAACAAAAACAACCATGGCTCTACCCATGATTTGCTCATTAGTAGCAGAATCAGCATCGCACAGCCGATTGCTAATAATGTGACGTTCAGATTCATAACTTCGCCGTTGAAGTTATAAACTTGGCCCGCCTCTTCGATTTCGAAGCGTTCTTTATACTCGTCGTGGATCGTATTATAAACACGGTCTGCGGTTTCAGAATCGGC
This sequence comes from Candidatus Saccharimonadota bacterium, assembly GCA_017519305.1. Taxonomy (GTDB): domain Bacteria; phylum Patescibacteriota; class Saccharimonadia; order Saccharimonadales; family Saccharimonadaceae; genus Nanosyncoccus. The sequence continues at coordinate 850 of JAFWSN010000007.1, read as the reverse complement.
TGGCGCGTCGACGGTAATTTTGTAGCGCGTATATCGATCGCGGTTATAAGTGTCACTTTCATCGTAGTCGACCGATGCCACGCCTTCAATTGACTCAATATTTCTTTTGATCTCCATTTTTTCATCGTCTGGCACGTCGGTCAGCATCATTTCATAGGCGCTGGTCGAGTCGTAACTAAACTCGTCATTCATAATGTTTAGACCTAAAGTCGTTTCTGAGTCTGACGGCATGTAAGAATAAATATCTTTATTGATTTTTACGTGCGTAGACAAGACTGCGCAAATTGCTACAAACACCAAAAATACACCAAAAATGACATAGCAATGGTTCACGATAAAATCTGAAATTTTGCGCATATTCGTATATTATAACTACTCCTGTTTAAGCAAAGAAGAACAGTATTATTGAACTGTGTCTAAAATTGAACACTATATTGACATTTTGTATGAAGAGTGGTATAATTATACTATGGTCAAAACTTCTTATCTTAGAGCAACCGAGAAAACTCGTCGCAAAATTCGCAAAGCCTTCGCGGATCTATTGGCGACGCGCGGTTCTGTCAAAAATATCACAGTGACCGATTTGGCTGAACGCGCCGAAATTACCCGTGGTACTTTTTATAATTATTACAATAACCTGCATGAGGTTGGCGCCGAGCTTCAGGCTGAGATTGAGAAAGAGCTTTTTACTGAGCGCTATGAGTTTAATACTATTGGCGATGTTGAGCAATATGTGAATCAGATTTTTACTTTTCTTAGGCAGCAAGAGAGTGTCTATCGCCAGCTTCTATCTAGCGATGCGCCAACGGCCTTCCTGAGCCAGCTTGAAAGCGGTATGACGCAACGCGTT
>JAFWSN010000006.1 GCA_017519305.1 Candidatus Saccharimonadota bacterium | reverse complement strand
TAGTCACTTGCAGATTTTGTTCTGCCTTGCTCCCACACGTTGTAGGCACTAAGTTTCAGGATCTATTTCACTCCCCTCCCGGGGTTCTTTTAACCTTTCCATCACTGTACTAGTTCGCTATCGATCAATCAATATATTTAGCCTTGGCAGGTGGTCCTGCCGGATTCAAACAGGGTTTCTCGTGCCCCGTCCTACTTGAAAAAAGATATATAAAGCCTAAGACCGTTTCGCATACTGGGCTTTCACCATCTTTGGCGCTCCATTCCAGAAGCTTCCGCTACGATCTAAAGGATTGTATCTTTATCCACTCAGTTAACGCTGTTGGTTTTTATGCTGAACAGCCGTAAAGCTACTCAGCATAAAAATTATCTAATTTCGCAACCCCTTTAATAACTCAGGTCGTTAAACCGTTAGGTTATCTTAAGGTTTAGGCTGTTCCAATTTCGCTCGCCACTACTTTCGGAATCGTTGTTTACTCTTCTTTCCTCAACCTACTAAGATGATTCAGTTCGGTTGGTTCCCGTTTTCTACCCTATGTGTTCAGGTAGCAACAATGTAACATGACTTACATTAGGTTTCCCCATTCGGCAATCCCCGGATCAATTCTCGTTCTCAGATCCCCGAGGCTTATCGCAGAGTCCTACGGCCTTCATCGGTATTGATTGTCAAGGCATCCACTATCAGTGCCCTTAATTACCTTTTTATGCATTGACATAACTAGCAATCGAAGTTCGATTACTAAATGTCGTCATTAAAATCTTTTCATCGTTAATATCAAATTGTTAAATTCGAAAGAGTCTTAAGAAACTACTCTTGAGGCATAAAAGCGACCTCAAAAGATTTCCTCGCTTTTTCTTTATCTTTTACAGAGGTCGCAAAGAGGGCGACTTGTTCAACTGTGAGTAATTATATCGCACATTAAGAAATAATGCAAGGGTTTTTTTGGACTTTTTTCAGATTTTTGGCTAAAAACTGATATTTTCCTTAATCCAGGCCGAAAAAACCTCGTAATCGTTGTATTTTTCGACGTCTTCCTCGGCGTCAGAATCAAGATAAGCGCGGATTTTGCCCTTTTCAACAATGAAGACGGTTGGCGGATACTTGATAACTTCCCTGGCCTCAGTGCCTTTGAGCTTTTCCCAGTTAATATCAATAAAGGCAACTTTGTTCTCTTCGGAGAAATCGTCGACGAAATCAAGAATTTTAGAGTTACAGATCGATGCATAAGAAACCACAATAAAGGACTTCTTTTCCCTTATGAGCTGTTCATATTCCTCAGTATCGAGGTAAATTTGATCGGCATTATTATAATATTCTGGATCAAGGGCGATTTTGCCAGATGAGGCGGATTTAAGAGCCAATAGGAAGACCCCGGAAATCACCACGGCGGCAACAAGTACCAATGCGATGAAGAATAGGTATTTCTTTTGCTTCTTTTTTGCCATCATATATATTATTTAGCGGTTAAAGTAGAGAAATCGATGCTGTGGTATGGGACTTTGAAGAAGTCGTAGGCGACTTCGCCATTACGCTCAGTTTTAACTTCGACATTGTTTTTACCGTCATAAGCCCAGTAGCCACCAACGTTATAGATTTTATTCTCATCCCAGCCGAGAGCAACGAGCAAATTCTTAGTCATACCAGCGTAGCCGCCGCCACCGCACATCAAGAAGATATTTTTATCTTTCGGGAAGAGAGCCTCTAGAATATCCATTGATTCAGCGTAATTTGCGACATAATTGCCATCCTGGTGGCTAAAGAGAGTAGTGCCAGTGTAGGAGCTACCAACAGCCTCTGGCAAACCTTCGGCTGGAATAAGATACGGTAAAGGAACTACTTCGAAACCTTTGACGAAACCAGAGAGATAAGAATCTCCGCCGATAGCTTCGTAGTTGGCTGGGTCAACCAACATACGCATATCGCGATAAACAGAATCGGAACGGCCGAGGTAGTCATCAATGTTTTTCTCGTTAATATTTTTATCGATGCCAAGCTGACCACGTTCGCCTTCGGAAACCTGTGGTTTTGGTAAAGTAGCCGGTTTTTCAGCTGGGAATATGCAGCGGCCAGCGAAAAATGCTCCAACCGCAACTAGAATTGCCCCCAAGATAAAGCGCCAAACAAATTTTTTCATTTTATAACTCCTTTACTCTATTATAACACGGTTCTAACGGCCACCGCCGC
>JAFWSN010000005.1 GCA_017519305.1 Candidatus Saccharimonadota bacterium | reverse complement strand
CGGTGTCGGAGTATTACTCGGTACAGGTGTGGGAGTAGGGGTATTACTCGGCACCGGGGTCGGTGTCGGAGTATTACTCGGTACAGGTGTGGGAGTAGGGGTATTACTCGGCACCGGGGTCGGTGTCGGAGTCGGATCCGGATCGTCCGTGATAAGCGTGATGATCGCCCAGCGACCATCCAGCTTATTCAGACCGAACCAGTATTCCGTCCCGTCTTTCAACTCTACTTTGTAAACCCAGAATGGCAGATTTTCGTCTGTTGTGTATTCGACGACTGTTTCTGTCTCGGGGTTCAACCCATAGTGATAGAGAACCTTGATCGTTGTCGTATTTTCGTTGATTTCTACAGGCGTCATAAATGATGCCATGCAGCACAAACGACATGCGATTAGGTGATACTTCTTTGTAATTTTGAAGACACCGTTCTCATATCTCACACACTCTGCCATGTACCAGCCTTCATCGCCGGTAAACATGGCTTCAAACTCTTTCGCCCACCAAGAGTTTCCAAGTAACCCGGCCTGTTTCCAGCACTTATACATGCTCTGGCCGAACATCGGGTTGGTTCTGAGCTCCAGACCGATGTCATAGACATCATACGTCAGAGCATCAAGATACCCAGTCTTTTCATACCTTGCCTTGGCATAAGACAAAGTACTCTTGGGATTAAACTCTCCAGGCTCTCCGAAGATATTGATCAGTTCTACGTCGTTAAACGAAGAGATCTCGTCTTCCGTCATCATTGGTTCAGGTTCCGGTGCAGGTGTAGGAGTAGGTGTTACTGTTACTGTTTCTGAGGTTGGCGCCGGTGTGGGAGTGGGAGTAAGTTGAACTACTCCAGAGCTTCCACTGCCGTTGGACTTCGGGAACTTGATTGCGTTCTTGACACGGCCACAGCCATAACAAGCTACAATCGCAATCACGAGATATCCAGCCAGCATTCTAGCCGGTTCCCATCTACCAAGGATTCTTCCCCAGTAACGTGACGACCAATAAATGGCGTACGCTACAAGGGCGATACCCGCGGCGATTAACAGTAGCAGCCCGATTACCCACCAGCTATAGCAGTTACGTGCAAAATACACGAGACCGCCAAGAACTGACAGCATAACGAGAGCTAAGCATACCCATCTAGACGCAGCGCGACGATCTTTCGGATTGTCGTTACTATACGCCTTGACTCCTTCATGCACATAAGCCTTGTCGGCAAATTGGAGAATCCAGTAGATTCCCAGACCGAACATGGCTACTAGCATAAAGATATGCGTGAACCAATTGCTCCATCCTTTGATGAGGATCAGCTGCATAGCCGCTCCACATCCAAGAGCAATTACATTGCTCTTCATCTTCTTTCTCAACGCAATGAGGCCCTCGAGGATAGCGATGGCGCTCACTACGAAGAGTACTGTGCTCCAAAGGTTGTACCATCCACCAAGGACGGCACTAGTTATAAAAGAAAGAAATGCACTAATCATCGTAATGTACCTCCATATTTCTTTCTCTCTTAGCAAAATTCAGACCCAAAAATTTGGAATCTGAGACGATTCGGTTGTTAATGGTCATCCTCGCTACAGGGGTAAACCCTTTGCTTAGACTATATACATTTTATCATACTTTAGCTTTTTTGTCAATATAAATAACATCTTTTCTGCTTATGGTAAAATTAATAATAATTATTCCCTCAGAAAAAAGGAGACCCCGGCCTAAGCCGGGGTTCTCCCACCCTGTGAGTAGATGACTATCGTCAAATACTCGAGAGCTTGCGCTCTCAGTTAGCTGATGAAATCGCCTAAATAATTGTTAGACTCATCGCGGGCGATCTTCACGATGACGTCATCGACCATTGTTACGGTCAGGAAGATGGGCTCAAAACCCTTAGCCTTGCTCTCTCTGGGAGGCTTCGGTGTGATCTTTTTGAGAACATTTTCTCCCAAGGACCATGTGATCGGATTGAGGATCTTTTTGTTCCCGTTGTTGGCAGGAACACCCTCAAACACGATAGTCTGTCCTCTCTGGGTCATCGAAACGGTATCATCCTTGAGGGCGATATACGCTCCGATAGCCTCATAGGCGTCAGGGAGTTGCGGCAACTGCGACGGACGCAGCCCTTCGATGTACTCTTCGAGGGTCTGGACGGCGTCCCCCTTAGGAATCCACTTGTCTTTGCCAAGTGCGTCCCTCCAGGAAATAATATCCCGGTATACAATCAGATTGCGATCGATACCGAGCTCATCGGCAAGGATGAAAGCCTCTCGCCAACCAAGGAGTTTATAACCTACCTCTTCGTTGACATACGCCTGGAGCACGGTGTTATTAACAGTCCATGCTCTCAGAGGTTCTGAGGGTTTTCCCTCGGGTTTTTTCTCTTCGGGCTTTTCGCCTTCAGAGTTTCCGCCTTCGGATTCTTCCTTGGGTTTTTCCTCCTCAGGTTTTTCTTCTTCAGGCTTTTCGCCTTCAGAGTTTCCGCCTTCGGATTCTTCCTTCTTCTTAGACTTCTTCTTGCCCTTGTCCTTGTTGATGTCTTCAACGTTCGGTCTCTTTTCGTTTCCGTTAGATTTCGGTCCCTTGCCGATATCTTCGATATCAGGACGCGGATCATCAGGATCGTTCTCTTCGGTGTCGTCGTCGCCTTCGTCTTCGTTCTCTTCTTCTTCCAGCTCGCCAGAGCGAACCTGTTCTGCCTCGAGTTCCTCATGGTACTCGTGGCCTTTTACTACGTTATTAATTCTCTCAAAAATCTTCATGGTTATATTCCTCCGTGTAAAAAAAGATTCTCGTAGACAGCGACCCCTCAAAGGATCTCTCATCAGCTAACATTTTTTTAAGTTACTGCCCACTTTGGTCGTATTTTAACACAAAAAGTATAAAAAGTCAATATAAAAGTCATATACGCCAATAAAATCAAAGGCCGTAATCTGTTTTTAGCATAAGTTTTATGCTCTTGATTTTTGAGTAAAATATTGCGATAAAAAATAAGCCCTTTAGGCTTTTATTATTGGTGCGAGTGGAGGTAGTCGAAACCTCATCTCAAGTTTGGAAAACTTGCATACTAACCGCTGTACTACACTCGCAATGTACTGGGGCGGGAAACAGGAATTGAACCTGCGACCTTCTGGACCACAATCAGACGCTCTAACCAACTGAGCTATTCCCGCCATCTGGTACTGATTTATTATATCATATTTGGAGGTTTTGGCTAGGAGTTTCGGGCCAAAATTTTGAGAGAAGACTATTTCGGGATCAAAAGGAAAGCAACAACACCGACGGCAGCGCCGAGGATAATGGTAAGCAAAATCGTGACAATAAAGCCGAGACGAGAATCTTTTTCTGGTTTGTCGATAATCGTAACTGGGGAAGTAGCAGATTCCTCAACCGCGACAGGGGTACGATCGCGATAATTAGTCTTTGAGAGTGGGCGCTTTTCAATTAAATGCGTGTTGATAAACTTTGGTTTCTTGAATTCAGATTCGGTTTTGGCGGCGTTTTCAGACGCGGCGACTTCGGCGGCTTCAGAACCTTTTTCGTTTCCCTTTTTACTAAAATCTAGTGGACGCTTGGTTACCTTAGCAGATTTGGCAGCTGCAAGCTCATCAGCGAGTTCGGTTTGAGACGGGCGGACAAATGGCTTAGCCGGAGTAGAAAGTGGGCGCTTTTCAATCTGTTTTGCGCTATCGATAAAGGCCGGGCGTTTTTTATCTACTGGAACATAATCTTCGACCATGCCAAGGCCAAAATCTGACCTCGGTTCGAAGGTTTTAGCATCTTCAATTTCTGGGTCTTCCTTAGCAACCAAAATATCTTCAACTGTAAGTTCACGAGCAAGCCTGTCGTTGTCGTAATCTTTTGGTGCAGACTTTTTAATAACTGGTACTTCGACGGCTGGTTCGTCAAAATCAGAATCATCGTCTGAGGCTGGTTCATCAAAAGCTGGTTCATCAGAGATGGAGTCGTCGACAGTTGGTTCGTCGTAGATGATTGTCTCCTGATAAACAGCTTCGTAGCCGCCGACCGGCGTAACCTCAAATTCGGTATCTTCCGGCTGTTCGCTACGTTCTCTGGTGCCGCCTTGGCGACGATTAACTGGGACAAAATCTATGTAACGACGATTCATGATTGGACTCTTTTAGCTACTTTGATTATATCAGTAAACTCACTGAGAATCAAACTAGAGTTACTCATGAGCAGACCGTTTACACCAGGGACAGTGAGGTAAGCACCAGCGTTGGACGGATTGACACTACCGCCAAACAAAATCGGCGTGTTAGCAGCCACATCTTTGCCGTAGGTTTCTTCCAAAGTTTCGCGAATCAATTTGACGGCGTCAGCTACTTCGTCGAGAGTAGCAAGGCGCGATGAACGATTGGCAGAAATGGCCCAAACTGGGTCGTAGGCGATAATCACCTTGTCCAAATCTTCCTCAGAAACATCGAGTAAACTGCCAATTACCTGATCACGCAAAACATCGGCAGTTTCGTTGAAGGCGCGCTCGGATTCGGTTTCGCCCACGCAGATAATCGGGACAATGCGGTTGCGTACGGCAGCGGCAACTTTTTTCTGAACAAACTTATCATCTTCGTGGAAAATGTGGCGGCGTTCGGAGTGGCCAATAATTGCATAGTCAACAATGCCGCGTAACTGAGCAAAAGAAGTTTCCCCCGTAAAAGTGCCGTAATCACGGTAAAAAGCGTTCTGGGCAGCGAGCTTCAAAATATGACGATCAACCTGAAGAGACAAAGGTTGCAAAGCGATTGTAGAAGGCGCAACCACGACTTCTAAATCTCGGTATTTAGGAATATTTTTCAAGAGTTTGTGAAGATAAATTGACGATTCACCGACGTTAAAATTCATCTTCCAGTTGCCCACTACGTAAGTTTTCATGCTTACATTTTAGCATGAGCGATTTGGTTTTTAAAGTGTTTATGCTAAAATAAAAATATGAAAGTTCTGGTTGTGGGCAATATTTTCAAAGATGTTTATCTAAATATTGATAATCGCACCGAAAATTTTGAGATTGATGAAGATGGCGTTAAGTGGCTGGATATTGGTTTTAATACCAGCGAGCATCGTTTTTTTAGTCGCAACAGTAGCTTCGGCGGCAGCGTAATTTCTCTAGAGATTCTGGGAAATATGAAACAAAATGTCTCATATCATCGTGATGACGTGAGCTTTGGCGAAGACGGGATCGAATATTCGACCGACCTTCTCGCCGACCTTTATCGCTACATTCTAATTTCTGACGAACAAGTTGCATATTTTGCGCCGAGCTTCGAGAAGGAAACTGTGTTCGAGGCGCCAAACGAACCAGTAGATTGCGTTTTTATAGATCGTTCGGCGAATCTAGAAGATAGTCGTGCAATTCTCAAATACCTCGATGCTTATCCGCGCACCAAGTTAGTGGTTCATCTCAAGAAAATGCCGGCCAGTGACGCTTTGCTCGAGCTAGCTAGGCGCGCCGATTTGGTTTTTGTCGAAGATCGCGCCCTCGACTTCAATCATCAGAACATCGTTTATCTTGGTGAAAACAAAATCAAATACCAGGGCATTACCGAAAGCTTCGCTACACCGCGCGCTAATTTAATGACTCATCTTTCAATTTATTCAATTTTGGCCGCTACAATTCTTGGCGGATTACTCCTAGAATACCCAGTAGAGAAGTGTCTGAAGTTCGCAAAAACAAACGTCGAGAACTCGAGTCTCGACGCCTGTTTAAGTTTAGATCGATTAGAAGAATTATCGGCTTAGGCTTCTTCAGCTGGAGCTTCTTCTTCAGCTGGTTTTTCCCCGTTGTCTGATGGAACATCAGTGGCTTCAACTGGAGCTTCAGCGGCAGCAGCGGCCTCTTCGGCCTCACGAGCAGCAGCTTCAGCAGCTGGGTCGTAAAGGCTAATAATTACCTGTTCTGGGTCCATTTCTTTGTCGGCAAATTCAACACCTTCAGGAAGAACGATGTCTTTGACGGTCAATTTTTCGTCAACGTTGACAAGTTTAGAAGCATCAAGCACGATTTCTTTTGGAAGGTCAGCTGGTTTAGCTTTAACTTCGATTTCTTCCATAGCTTTGGTGTACATGAAGTGGTAAATCTTGTTGGCTTCAGATTCGCCGAAGTTAGAGATAACGATTGGGGTAGTAGCAGTAACAACTTCGTTGGCCGAAATTGCCTCGAACTCGACGTTGATAATACGGCGAGAAACTGGGTCGATATGAACGTCCTTGACGATAGCGAGGCGTTTTTTGCCATCGATATCAAGATCGATTGGTGAGTGGTAACCGGCCTTTTGCAAGACTTTTTCGGTTGCAACATAGTCAGAAGAGGCAAGAATTGGCTCTTTGCCACCATAAACAACAGAAGGAATTAAACCTTGTGCACGAAGGGCAGCGGTTTTCTTTTTCGTTAATTCACGTTTTGCGAGAGATAGTTTATATTCAGACATTTTAACTAGATCCTTTAATTACTTGATATATTTTACACTACTTTCGGTAAAAAGTAAAGGGAATCACCCTTATGCCTTGGTGACTTTGACCATGGTCGGGCGGAGAACTGCGCCCTCATATAGATAACCTGGGCGGAGTACTTCGGCGATGATTTCCTTTTCCCCGTCGCCGTCCTCCATCGAGATGGCTTCGTGGAGGTCTGGATTGAATTCGGTCTGGCCAGGGATGGCTGGAATCTGCTGAAGGCCCAGTTCAGTAAGGGTTTTTTCGAAAGTTTTCGCAAGCGGAGCGAGTTCCCTATAGGTAGCAATAGCCAGGGCAAAGTTGTCTACAAGTGGCAACATTTTAAGCACGGTGGCAGTTTTAGCGTTGCTTTTGACAGCGGTTTCGCGGAGCTCAATCTGTTTGCGGAAATTTTCGAAGTCCGCGCGGGTGCGCTGGAGATCGTTGGTTAGCTCGGCAACTTTAGCTTCGAGCGGATTTACGGCCGGCTCGGCTGGTTGGGCTTGAGCTGGCTGAGCTGGCTGGGCGCCAGCGGCTGATTTATTTTTTCCTATCATAGTACCTCCTCTAACATTTTACCGGCACGGCGCACGAGAGACATCACGCGACCGTAGTTTTGGCGGGTTGGACCAAGCACACCAATATAGCTATTATCAGAAAATGGCGAACGGAATTTAGAAATAATCAATGCGACTTCGGAATTTTTGCCAATTGGGTTTTCGTGGCCAATAAAGATATTGAGCGGTTCGCCCGGGGCAGCTTCACGGAGCCATGGCTCGAGATTATCAAGCAATTTTGCGACGGCTTGGACACGAGCATTGTCGATAAACTCTGGTTGCGCAAACAAACGAGAAACACCAGCAAGATATAGCTGGCCGTCGATAGTAGCAAGGCCGAGGTTACCAGTGAGTTCTACTAGGGAATCAACTGCACCCCTAATAGCAGCGTCAGCACGAGATTGCGAAGTAACGCGCACTTCAAGTGCATGGGTACCACGATCTACCGAAGCGGTATTTTCAATTGAACCATCATTGAGACTGTTTACATAAAAACGATAACCGGCATCAGTCGGGACGCGACCGGCAGAAGTGTGAGGCTGAGCAATAAGGCCATAGCTTTCAAGACGGGCCATTTCGGCACGAATGGTGGCTGGGGAAACTTCAAAAAGTTTAGCCATCATAATGCTTCCTACTGGGGAAGCAGTCTCGGCATATTCCTCTATAATTGCTCTCAAGATTTCTTTTTGGCGCTCAGTTAATTTCATGCCTTAATTATACAAAATTAGCAGTGAAAAGACAAGAGTGCTAATTCTGGTGTTTTCTCTAATCAAAGTTTTTATGGTACAATGAAAACATGGAAGAAAAGATTGCAAAAATCAAAGCCTGGCTCGGCACTGGTTCAATCAACGTTTTTGGTTTACCAATGTCTGGGAAAGATACTCAGGGAATCCGCCTCGCAGAGGCACTCGATGCTAAATTCTTATCTAGCGGCATGATTATCCGCGCTATGGAACAGGAAACCAAACAAAATATTACCTCTACTGGCGTGCTTGTACCAACTGATCTGTTTTACGAATGGGTTTTGCCATACTTGGAGCGCAAAGATCTTTTCCGTTATCCACTTGTTTTGTCGTCAATTGGCCGTTGGTACGGGGAAGAACGTCAGGTGCTTAGCGTAGCTGCTGGCGCTGGCCACGATATTAAAGCCGTAGTTTTATTAAATGTTTCCGAAAGCGACGTTAAAAAACGTTTCGAAGCAGCCAAAACCTTGGGTGACCGCGGGGAACGTAGCGATGATCGCAACAACGAAATCTTTAACGTTCGCCTTAATGAATTCCGCGACAAAACTTTGCCAGTCTTAAATTTTTACAACGAACAGGGACTTTTGATTAACGTCAACGGTGACCAGTCTAGAGACGAAGTCTTTAACGAGATGATCGAAAAACTCTACCAAAAAGCGATTTCAGCTGAGTCCTAAATTGAAATATCACATAAGAAACTCCTATTACAATTAAAATAATTACTGCCCAGAGAGCAGAGAAGGTTGTCTCGACCTGAAATTCTTCTTGAAAGGCAGGGAAATCTGCTCCCGTGTTAAGGGTAATTTTCTTGCAGCGGTTTGTGAGTGGATTTAAATAATAACCCTCGGCGCAGGTTTTCGCTGTCGTAGTGTTGTATTTTTTACAACGATTTGTCGAGGGGTTTAAGTAATAGCCGTCTGGACAGGTTTTAGTAGTTTCTTCGATAATTTTGACACAGTTCCCGGTTTCTTTGTTAATTATTTTGCCGTCTTCGCAAGGCGGATATTCAGCTAAAACATTCGCCGCGCCCGGCGTGGGCTGGTAAGTAATTTGCCACAATGCTTCCCCGGTCTCATCCACGCCAAATTTGGCATAGGCTGTGGATTTTTTCTGGCCACTGTAATAAATCAAGGTATCCACAAGGGAATCATCGGGGTTCAATAATTCTAGCTTATTAGACGAGGTGGGCGATTTGGTGAGTTGGAACTCGGTGGGACGAAAAGCCTGGTATTTCCCCGCTTCGATGACTCCCTCGAGCGGCAAAAATTTATTTTTATACTTAACTTTGCATCCAGAAAGTTCGATCTTCCCCGCGGTTGGATTAAAAATTTCGATAAATTGTTCTTCCCGGCTGTCTTTAAAATAGCTGAGGATTTCGGAAAATTCGAGCCCAGTACATTGTGAGCTTGGCGCAGATTCGGCAGAAGGCTGGTCATTAGTTCCCTCTTCGAGCAGGAAATCATCGACATTAAAACTTGGCTCATACGATTCTAGGTGCGAAAAATCGGTCGAGTCAGGCTCGCGCACGAGGGTGGTCGGCGTGGCGCTAGAAAAGGCGTCATTGCAGCCGTCTTTCCCTGTCCAACAAACCGAGTCGATTACTTCCCCGTTTAAAATGAGTTCTAATGGGCCAGCCTTCATTGCCAAAGTCTTAAGGTACGTAAGGTGCGCCGACTCGGGCGAGTCGGAAAAGTGAAGGAGTAAGCCCTCGCCGGTCAGCCAACTATTTTCGGGGAATTCGAGGAGGTCAGTCGAATTTCCACTCGAGTTGGTGTAGCCGAGTTTTAGACCAGCGAGCGAAAGCGGAACGTCGGAGTCATCGTTGCGAGCCAGTTCAATCATCTCTCCGACATTGGTTTTGCCGTCCACGGTATAGCCTGGATTAACGGCTTTGATATAGATGATTGGCAGTGCGGGATTTGTCATGGCGCCGTTATTAGCAAAACCCTGCTAGCTTGTAAACCCCCAACGTGCTATAATTTTAAGTATGAGCGTTTTGACCTCTTTGGGAATTTTGATTTTAGCAGTTTTTGCTTGCGCTTTTTTGCAGCTTGTCCCTGGTGTTTTTGCGGTTTTTTATCATTATGCTTCCGCTAAAAATTCCCGCGATAAGGCCCTAAATTTGAGCAGCTTTTTTGTGATCGGCAACGCCGTGATGACCACCCTACTTCTAGCTTTAATTTATTTTTCGCTTTATCATTTTTTGCTCGATAATCCAATGTTCGACATCACGATGCTCTACTGGGCTATTGCTGGCATCTTGGCACTACTTGGACTTTTCGTCTTTTGTTTTTATTATCGTCGCGGCAAAGGTACCGAACTTTTCATTTCTAGAAAAGCCGCGAAAAGCATCTTGCTCAAAGCTCGCACTGTGCGCAATTCTTCGGACGCTTTCGTACTGGGTCTAGCGGCAGGAATTTTTGAAATCATTTTTGTTTTGCCAATTTACATCGTAGTAGTGCTCGAAATTATCGGTTCATCCGTTGATAATTTACTCTACGCACCAATTTTGCTTTTCATTTTTATGTTCTTCACAATTTTGCCAACTTTTTCAGTGCGCGAACAAATGTATCGCCGCCAAAAGAACCTCGCCGACATCGAGCGTTCACGTGTTAAATACAAAATGTTCTATCGTATTATGCTTGGCACAAGCTACATCCTGCTCGCGGCGTTTATTGTAAGTTTTAGGATTTTAGGATAATGAAAACGAAGAAGTTTGAATTTGACAAAGAAGCTCTTGTAAAAGACCTCAAGCTCGAGGCCAAAGCGCTGGGTATTCCGGTAGGTGCTGCTGATGTTTTTGTCGAAAAAGCCGTGACTGCTACCTGTAAAAAAATTAGTCAGAAAAAAATTATCACTAAGAATGATTTGGAAAGGATCGTTTGTCAGGAGCTGAAAAAATATAACGCCGATTTGGCTTATGTTTATCAAATCCGTGATAAAATTATTTAAGATGGGAAAGAAATTTGATTTTGAATATATTGTAATTGGCAGCGGCCCGGCCGGTACATCGGCAGCGCTAGCTTTGGCCAAAGCCCGCAAAAAAGTCGCCATCGTAGAAGGTGAAAATTTTGGCGGAGCAAATTTAAATACTCGTGACGTACCATATCTTGCCGGATTGAAGTTTTCGCATCTTTATTATGATGCAACTCACGCCAGCAAATGCGGCATCTCGAGCATGAATCTACATTTTAATTTCCCTACTGCCGCAGGTCATCAAGCAGAAATCGTTAAGAATGTCGGCGGTGGCGACGCTAGCGAATTTGAAAAAGCCGGAATCACTTGTATTTCTGGCTGGGCAAATTTTATCGATAGTAACACGATCGCTGTAGGCGAACGTGAATATTCTGCTACAAAATTCATTATTGCAACTGGTTCAAAGCTAAGTGTTGGCAACATTGCTGGCACAGATTTTGTAAATTTCCTAACACCAGAAGCCGCATTGACTTCTCGCCGATTGCCACGCGCAATTTGTATTGTTGGCGGTGGTGCTACCGGCTGTGAAATCGCCGAATATTACGCCAAACTCGGTGTAAAAACGGCCCTTATCGAACGTTCTTCCCGCTTGCTCCCACGCGAGGACGAAGAGGTCGGCAAAGTAATTCGCGAATACTTCGAAAATGAACTTGGTATTGTAGTTCTAACTAACGCTCGCGTTGCAGCACTCGAGAAAGACGCGACTAGCAAACGCGTAGTATTTACCAAAGACAACCGCGAAAAAATGGTACGCGTTGACACTATTGTGCTCGCTACCGGCTCTGAACCATCCGTCGATCTTGGCCTCGAAAACGCCGATGTACACTATAAAAAGAGTGGCATTTTGGTTGATAAAAATTTCCAAACTTCCGCCAAAAATATTTATGCAATTGGTGACTGTCTCGGTGGCGAATCGTCTACCGATATTGCCGCACTTCAAGGTAAATATCTTGCCTCAACTTTGATTTACCGCGTCAAAACCCCGATTAGCTACTCTGGTATTATCCGTGCAGTTAATACTTGCCCAGAAGTTGCTACGGTTGGTTACAACGAAGACGATTTGATTCGTCGCGATAAGCATTGCCGCAAAGAAGTAGTTTATTTGCCTGAAACCAACGCGGCAAAGATTTACGAATGCGAAAAAGGCTTCGTAAAATTACTCGCTAATAAAGAAAATCGTTTAATCGGCGCTGTTATTGTTGCGCCAAATGCCGTAGTAATGGCTCACGAGCTGGCGCTTGCAGTACGCAATCGTATAAGTATCGTGGACCTCGCTTGGATGCCGCACCGTGCAAATAGCTTTAGCGAAGCAATCCAAATCGCCGCGACGAGACTCGCTAGTCGTAAGAAATAGTCTTTAAAACAAAATTAGCACTAGTTTAGGGGGGTAAACTAGTGCTAATTTTGGTTGTGGGGGCTGGATTTGAACCAGCGACCTTTTGGTTATGAGCCAAACGAGCTACCAGGCTGCTCTACCCCACGACGTACGATTATTGTACCAAAAGTCATGAAAAAGTGCAAGCTTTTAGCTGCTCACAAAAATCTGCCGAGGTTTTCGGCAGATTTTAGTTCCCTCTTGTTCGTAGGTTAGCTCCTACGTTTCCTGTAGATAAGGACACCAGCTAAGACGGAGATGGTAGCCATAGTTACGGTTGGAAGAGCGATGGTAGCGATAGTGTTCATGGATTTCTTCACACCGGTTTCTGGTACTGGTGGTTCTTTCTCTTCATCTTCACCACCTTCTTGGTATGGGATGATGTCTGTATCTGCTAGGTTGTCTGTGTATTTATCGTTGTAGAGGAGGACAATCTTGCGGACGGTAGAGTCATCTG
>JAFWSN010000004.1 GCA_017519305.1 Candidatus Saccharimonadota bacterium | reverse complement strand
ATCTGAAAAGAAAGTTTTAATGATTAGTGTTTTCTGTAATATAGTGCTTTGCCCGCGCAGTCCGAGAGGATAGAGCGGGCATTTTTCAAACATAAGACGGTAGAAATGGCCGTAGAGCGCGTTAAAGGCCGTTGGGGTTATAACTATACACCCGACGCGAGAAACACGCTTAAAAACGATTTTCGGCGAAATTTTAACACTTAGTAACGCCTAAATCGGCGATAAACGCCCGTTTTTGCCGCCGACGGCCAAATATAACAAGAAAAACGCGATTTCTTAACACGTTATCAGGACACGGTAAGTTATTTGCCATTTCCTAACACGTAGTCTATGACTTTGCGGTTTGCCGCGTCTACCTTATCCCGGTTGTACTTAATGTAGATACCCGTTACCTTTGCACCGTGAGAGTGGCCTAACGCTTCGCTTATGGTGTCCTTTGGTATATCCAATTCAGCGGCATAGGTGGCCCACGAATAACGCGCCCAATACCAACTTAGTTTCTTGTCTATCGGCTTTAGTTTCGGTTGGCCGTTCTTATGCTTTTCGTCTATCGGTGGCCCGATACGCGCCAGCGCATTGTCTAACGTACCCTGATATGCTTTGGCGTTGGTGCAGCGGTCAAACATACTTAGCAGATACTTTTCGCCTTTGTACTTATCCAAAATGGCTTGCGCTTCCGGCTCTATCTTAATGCTGTAGAGTTTGCCCGTCTTTGCCCGCCGGTACTCTATGCGCCCGTTTACGATGCTTTCCGGGGTGAGTTTCGACAAATCGGCCAAGTTGATACCGATAAGATAGAAAGACAGCATGAACAAATCGCGGTATTCCGTATAATGGTAGCGTGTTTCGAGGTTTACGAGTTGGCGCATTTTCTCTACAGGTAATACGCGCATCCGCGTTTCTTCTGTTTTGACTTTGTAGTGCCTGAATGGGTTATTAGTCGTAATATCATGGTCAAGAGCATAGTTAAACGCCCGGCGTAGGACTTTGATATATGCGGCACGGGTATTAACGGCCAAGTCAGAAAGCGACGTATAATAATCGTCTATCCACACCGGGGTTATTTGTTCGCAGTATAGTTTCGTGGAATCCCCACAGAATTTGTTAAGCCTGATAATAGCGGTTTTGGCTATGTACTTTGTACCGCTTGCCCGGCCCTCTAAGGTTTTCTGTATAAGGTCGTAGATAGACGGTATGCCAATAGTGGGCTTATCTAAGTCCAAGTTGGTAAGCATTTCCTTAATTTGTGGGCGCGTGAGTTTACGCCATTGCCCGTTTTCCATCAAGTCAAAAATACGGCTACCAACAGACGTTAGCAGGGTAGTAAGCACGTCGTTAAGTTTCTTTGCGCCTTTGCCGGTGCAGCGTTTCGTAACGCTATCCCATTCGTCAGGGGCTACGTATATCCCGGTGCTAAGATAGATGTTTGTACCGTAGCCGACAACGATTTGCACCGGGTAAGTACCATCTTTCAAAGGGCGGCGGGTATCAAGTCGTAAGGTAGATTTTGCCATAAGATTTGCTGAAAATTTGCTGAATTATGTACCATATAACGCCATTTCGTGCCCTATTTTGCCCGCTTTTTGAGGGTTTGGGAAACGTCAGGAATAGCGCAAACCGCCTGAATACGCGGGGTTTGAGTGGTTAGGCCGCTATTTCCTTCTAATAATTTTGTTGTGTTCATACTTTATTGATTTTCATTTAGTTATATATTCGTGAATTTGATTTGCTGAAAATTTGCATTATTGTACTACCTTGCGGCCATCCCGTATTACTATCCATTCCAAGTGCCTAACAACTCCAATTCGTCTAAACCGAAAATGTAGTTTTGGGCGTTGGCCGTCAGATAAGCCAGACCAAACACCAAGATAAAGCAAAGTCTTTTCATACGCACACGTTATTTATTATAGGTATCTAATATCCCGTCGCCGTTGGCATCTAACACGCCATCGTAGCGGGCAAACTGATAGCGGCCTGATATATCTACGTAGCCGTCGCCCGAAAACCGCCTTTGCAGTCTACCCGTAGCCGTAGCGTCGAATCGGTTAGCATCTACGAAAGCACAGGTAAGCGTCAGGCCGTCGCCCTGATAGGTGTAGTTTGGGTATTGCCCTGTAGTCGAGATTTCCGTTAGTTGGCTAACGAGGCTACCGGCATCAAAGGCCGTTACCCGCCAACATTTGCCGTTGGCTACCTCTACACTTAGCGTTACCGTACCCGTTGAGGCTATATAATGGCCTGTAGGCGTACTTTCCTTATCGTCACCGTCAGATGAACACCCGGCGAGTAACAAAAGCCCTGTAAGCCAAAATAAGTACCTTTTCATAGTTAGTAATCAGGAATTAACGCCACTATCCGACATTTCTTTTTTGTTCAGGCAATAGCCTTTCAAGTTCAGAGATACGGGCTTTGTACTTTACTATTCTATCCAACAGGGTTTCAATAGTAGTTTCAAGTTTGGCTATTTCGACATCTTCCGGGCTATCCATCCCGTCAGGTAATACGCGCATATCCCCAACGCCACGCAACAGCCATTCAGCCGATACGTCGGTATGGGCGTTAAGAATCAGCAACAAGGTATCTACCGTTATCGCGCCGTCGTGGGAGATTTGCCGGTTTAGACGTTTTTGGGTAGCCTTATCACCGTTGGCCAAACCGTTTTCCGTTTCCGCAAATTCAGCAAAAACCGCTGAAATTCTTTGTCTTACGTCGTTTTCTGTCTGCATAACCTAATACCCTTAATTGTTATAAAAAGTTAAAGATTAGACGTTTTCGCCTAAAATGTTTGGTAGTCTACCCGAAAACGTCTATCTTTGCACCCGATATAAGTAAGTAACTAAGTAGCGGTACAAGAAAGGCTGTCGGACATCTAAGCCCAACTATCGAATAATAACCAACTGCAAAGATACGGCAGTTTTTCTTTTCCGCCAAAGGTATAAGTAAGTAAATAAGTAATTTTAACTAAAATTTGTCGATTATGGCACAAAAGAGCATCAAAAACGGAAAATATGCAGTCAAGGAGTTACCCGCCTTACGCGCAAAGATTAACCGGGAGTTCCTGATTAGACTACAGCCCAAAGAGGGTAAAAGTCAGTTGGTAGGCTTTACGCGCCTTTGCCTCATAATCGGCGACCTACACGCCGAACACTACGCCAAGAAAGCGTTAAGCAGCAAAGAGACCGCACCACGTTTCAGCATGGGCGCAGGTAAGGGTATGCAGGTAGTTTTCTTTCCACGTTGATTATTCACCCAAAAATAACAAGTAGCACAAATGAAAACAGAAAAGGTAACACGCGAGGAATTGCGCAGTATGGAAATGGGAGAGAGCCGGACGTTTGAACTACCAAACGCCCAGGCTTGCGACAACGGTAAGTCCGTTGCCTACCAAATGCAGAATCTTTTGGGGTGCAAGTTTAGTGTAACGACTGACTACACCGCAAACAAACTCACTATCACTAAGAACGCTTTATGATAATAGACAAACCGATAGTAAACCCTGATGGCCTGTATAACCAAAAACAGACCGCCGCCGCTCTGCACATAGACCGGCACACCGTAGCCCGTTACGAGGCCGACGGAATTATTAAGTTTCGCATCCGTAAGGCAGGTAAGGCAAAGGTTACTACCGGGGCCGATATTATCAGGTGTTGGCAAGGAATGTACACAATTAAATAACTAAGATTATGGCACAGATTGTAATTACCGTTGCGCTATCCGCGCTTTGCATCGTTTCGCTTATCATAGTGGCAAAAGACATTAAGGCGATTGCCGAAGAAATGGGGGGGAGTAAAGTAATATGGCAAGGTATGACCCCAATACGGAAAGGTTAGGTAGTCAGGCAATGGCGTTGCAGCGCATGGCCAAGATTTACCCCGATACCTACAAAAAGGTATGCGAGAAAAGGCAGATACACGCCTGTTTGTACAAACTACCCGTAGAGAAATTCGATGAAATATGCGTTGAGGCTTTACGCGGTTTGGTTAAAGAGGGAATTTGCAAACGTATTAGATAACTTTTAAGCACTATTAGTTATGAAAACAGATTTTTGTATTAGCGTACAGGTCAATATCGGAGTAACGCCCGAAGTCGTGCAGCTTGTTACGGCTATCCTGACCAAGCAACCGACGGCGGTAGTAATACCGGCCCCGTCAAGTGAACAACCACAGCCCGAAGCCGAGGCCCCAACGCCCGCACCGGCGAAGAAAGGACGCGGTAAGGCTAAGACCGCCGACGCGCCCGAAGCACCCGCCGGGGAATCAGCACAGGCACAGGAGGCCGCACCCGCCACCGATGCAGCCCCGGAAACCGAAGAGCCGCAACCCGAAGCACAGGCAGAGGGCAAAGAACTTACCGAAGAGGACGTAAGGGCCGCAATGGATAAGACGCGCCGACGCATCGAGGGCGAGGACTACAAGAACAACACCGACGGCGAGGGCTATAAGAAGTATCACAAACAACTTACGGCCACGTTTAAGAATATCGCCGCCCTGTTAGGTAGCGATAAGCCCAGCACCCTACCCGCCGAGCAACGCGCATCGTTCATTAAGCAATGCGACGAACTGATAGTAGAGAACGGAGAAATAACCACTAAAGTACCGTACTGATATGCCCGGAGTACACGCTATATTAAGCCCAAGTGCAGCCCACAGGTGGATGAATTGCACCGCCGCGCCCCGGTTGGAAGAAAAGGCCGAGGATAAGGGCAGCACCTACGCCGAAGAGGGTACGTTAGCGCACGCCTATTGCGCCCTGAAACTGAAAGAGTTTTTGGGCCGCGATACGTCAGGCGAACACGCCGAAATAGACGAACTTAACGAGAAGTACCATACCGGCGAAATGGACGAGTACACAGATACGTACTTTACTATCGTCATGGAAAAGTACAATGCAGCCCGCCAAAAGACCCGCGACGCGCAGTTATTGGTAGAGGTACGTTTGGACTTTTCTAAGTATATCCCCGACGGCTTTGGCACAGGCGA
This sequence comes from Candidatus Saccharimonadota bacterium, assembly GCA_017519305.1. Taxonomy (GTDB): domain Bacteria; phylum Patescibacteriota; class Saccharimonadia; order Saccharimonadales; family Saccharimonadaceae; genus Nanosyncoccus. Next base: position 46,569 of record JAFWSN010000004.1, on the reverse strand, counting down.
CGCTATGATTATTGCCGATGGCTGTTTGGAAATTATAGATTTCAAATACGGCAAAGGCGTTAAGGTTAGCGCAGTCGAAAACCCGCAAATGAAGATTTACGCTTTGGGAGCATACGAGGCGTACAACTTTGAATATAACATAGACCGGGTTAAAATGACTATCGTACAGCCGCGTATAGATAATCTTTCAGAGTTTGAACTATCCGTAGCAGATTTGGAGGCATGGGCTACCAACGAACTTGCGCCCAAGGCGAAAGAAGCCTTTGGCCCCGACGGTAAGCAGTTACCCGGCGAATGGTGTCAATTCTGCAAGGTTAAGGCACAATGCAAGGCGTTGGCCGCTACCTGTATCAAGACAGCCACCGAACACCCCGACCCTAAGTTAGTCAGCATCGAGGAAATGGCTACTATCATTTTGCCACAGATAGCCACTATTAAGACATGGCTAACAGGTATCGAGGAATACGCACTACAGCAAGCCTTAGACGGTACGAACTATCCGGGCTATAAGATTGTGGCCGGGCGCAGTATTCGTAAGATTACCGACCCCGAAGCCGTGATGAAACTTTTAGAGGATAACGGTTTTGCCCGCGATACCTTTGTAAAGCCAACGGAACTACGTACTATTACCGACCTTGAAAAGTTGATTGGTAAGAAACGCTTTGGCGAGTTGTGTAACGACTACATAGAGAAGCCACAGGGCAAACCGACGTTAGCCCCGGAGAGCGACAAACGCCCGGCTTTCAATGCAGCGGCAGACGATTTTAGCAGTATTGATGTATGATTGTCAGGCTACGAGTTAGTAAGGTAGAGCAGGTAGTTTGCAATAACTACACGCTACAGGTTGAGCCGGAGGCGTTGGCCCAAATGCTTTCAGACATACCGACCAACGACTTACGCCAGATACTAAGAAAAGTAAAACCCTTATAAACAAGTAATATGAGAAGTAAGACAGCAAATTGGTTTATCGTCAAAATCCGTTACGAGAAAACGGGAGAGGATGGGCTACAGAAAAAAGTAACGGAAATCTACGTAGTAGATGCTGTTAGTTTCGGAGAGGCCGAAACCCGGATAACGGAATATATGGCCGCGTACATTAACGGCGAATTTGAGGTGCAGGATATTAGCCGCGCCGCCTTTAAGGAAATTTTCTTTAGCGACGAAGAGACCGCCGACAGATGGTATAACGCTAAGTTGGAGTTTATCACCATTGACGAAAAGACCGAAAAGGAAAAGCGCAGCGCAGTAACGTACTTAGTTCAGGCCGGTACTTTCGACAACGCCCTGAAAAGCGTAAACGAGGTTATGGGCGGTACGATGATAGACTACGTTACGGCTAAGATTGAAGAAACTAAGATTATGGACGTTTACGAGTACGTCAGCAAAGACGAATCGGAAACGAGCGAGTAAGCACTAAGAGAGTATTAACAATAGTTATTCACATTCAAAAACAAAGTAATTATGATTACACCACAAGTTAAAGAGAGTAAGGTTATTTTCGGCCCGTGCCGTCTTTCCTACACTCACGTTTTCAACAGGTATAACCCTGATGGCCCGCAGGAAGAGGGTAAGTTTATGACAAACGTCTTAATCCCCAAGGGGGAAAAAGAAACTATCGAGGCCATTAAAAAGGCTATTGAAGAGGCCAAGAAAGCCGCTATCGTTTCCAAGTGGGGAGGCAAAGAGCCAAAGAAACTTGATATGCCTTTGCGCGACGGCGACGAAAAAGACGATGAAAACTACGACGGTATGCTTTTCGTCAATGCGAAGAGCAACACGCGCCCCGGCATCGTTGACCGTAAGAAAGTGCCTATCGTAGACGAAGAAGAAGTTTACAGCGGCGTTTGGGCTATCGTTTCCGTTACGTTCTTTGGCTATGACAAGAACGGTAACAAGGGCGTTGCTTGCGGCCTTAACAACATTATGAAGTTTAAGGACGATGAACACTTTGGCGGCAGAGTTTCAGCCGAAAGCGACTTTGGCGACGTAGAGTTAGACAACGAGGACGACGAAGATTTGTAAGCCTTTTTAGTTGTTTGCCATAAGGTTTAGATTTTAGGACGCGCCCCGGCTACCGGGAAGATGTGGTAGCCGGGGTAGTAAAAAAGCAAAGCGTATGACTATCGTACTATTAAGTATCATTATCCTGTTATCGGTTGCACTTGTTACCGTAGTAATGCAAAAGCAGCAGCCCGTAAAGGACACGAAGCCCAAGGGCGACGAACTGACAAGCCGGTATATTATTACCAGGCTTACGCAGCAGAACTTTATCAAGGCGGTTAATATCGTCATGGACTTAGTACAGACAGAGGGCGCAGACATTGAAGTTATCTACGATAATCAGGTAATCTTTAACGGTTACATTGATATAGACGAAAACGGCAATAATAGGCCCCATTTCTACTACAATAAGAAAGTATTGGACGCTAACGGCATCATTTACAAATAAGGCATTATGACACAGAAAACAGACAATAACGAGCCGTTGACTATAGACGTTGCGACCGAAGCCGTAGAAGCGGAAATAGGCGTTACCGTCGAGTTATGGAAAAAGGAGCGTAAGGCGGCATCCGACAAACTGGAGAAAGGCCGTAGGCTAAAGCGCACACCCTTTGAGGCTATCGAGGAAAAGGGCTACTTAGACCCTAAGACGATGTACGACGAATATCAAAGAATCCAAAACCGGGAATCGCGTTTGTCGGCATCCGAAAGAGAGGTTATTTGCAGCATCGTAGAAACGGCTATGCGTACCGTCTTTGCCCGTAAGATTGACGAAGCGAGACAGGCCGGAGAGGTTAAGCCCGGAATCCAAAAGAAAAAGAGAACCAAGAAAGCAACCCCTAAAGCAAAGAAGTAATGCGAGAATTAGGAATAGACATAGAAACGTACAGCAGTAACGATTTGGTTAATTGCGGCGTTTACAAGTACGTTGAGGCCCCGGACTTTACTATATTGCTTTTCGCGTATAGCGTTGACGGCGGGCCGGTGCTTTGCGTTGACTTAGCACAGGGCGAGAAATTGCCCGACGATGTATTTGCAGCCCTGACAGACCCGGACGTTATCAAGACCGCGTTTAACGCCGCCTTTGAAAGAATCTGTATTAGCGTCTATTTCTTTGGGGGTAAACTCTTAGACCCGGCGCAATGGCGTTGCACGATGGTATTAGCCGCCCGGATGGGCTTACCGCTTTCGTTGGGGCAATGCGGCGAGGTGCTACGTTTGGCAGAGGGCAAAATGACAGAGGGTAAGGCCCTGATTAGATACTTTAGCGTACCCGCGCCAAAGACAGGCAAACGGCATCTACCAAGCGACGCGCCCGACAAATGGCAGGTATTCAAAGAGTACAATATTAGAGACGTTGAGGTAGAACAAGCCATTAAGAAAAAGGTACAGCGTCTAAAGCCCGCCGCCTTTGACGAAGATTTGTACGTAGCCGACCAAGAAATTAACGACCGGGGCGTGATGATAGACCGCGTTTTGGTAGATGCAGCCGCCCGGTTTGACGAAGAGTATAAGGCCGAACTACTGAAACAGGCGCAGCAGCTTACCGGCATGGATAATCCCAACAGCCCGGCACAGATTAAGGATTGGCTACACAAGGTAACGGGCATTACCGTTGCAAGTCTCAACAAAGCCAACTTAGACGATTTGGATAAGAAACTTATCTATTGGCCCAAGGCGCAGCAGGTTTTGGCTATACGCCGGGAAATGGGTAAGACCTCTAACAAGAAATACGAGGCTATGCAGAAATGCGTCTGCAACGATGGCCGAATACATGGACTTTTGCAGTTTTGCGGCGCAGCACGTACAGGCCGATGGGCCGGTAGGTTGGTACAGGTGCAGAACCTACCGCAAAACCATTTGGAGAGTTTGGACTACGCCCGCAGTTTGGTACGTCAGGGCGACTTAGAAGAGTTTGAACTAAACTACGGTAACGTCACTTTCGTACTTAGCGAGTTGATACGCACGGCGTTTATTGCCGCGCCCGGCCACACTTTCCACGTTTGCGACTTTTCGGCTATCGAGTGCAGGGTTATTGCATGGTTGGCCGGTGAAGAATGGGTATTGGACGTATTCAGGACTAACGGCGACATCTATTGCGCCAACGCCTCTAAGATGTTCAAAGTACCCGTAGAGAAGCACGGACAAAACGCGGAACTACGCCAAAAGGGAAAGATTGCTACTTTGGCGTTGGGCTACGGTGGCGGCGTTTCGGCTTTGGAGGCAATGGGCGGTAGCCGGTTAGGACTTACCGAAGCCGAAGAAAAACAGATTGTAGCCCTTTGGCGTGACAGCAACCCGCGTATAGTCAAGATGTGGAGCGTTATAGAAAGGGCGGCTTTGACGGCCATTAAGACCGGCGAGAGCGTAACGGTGTATCGTAATATCGTTATCGGCAAGCGTTGGGGTATGCTTACTATTACGCTACCGTCAGGGCGCACTATCTGTTACCCACGCGCCGAAATAGGCACAGAGTATAACGATGGATGGCGAGGCGACCACGAAATAATAGAGTACGAGGGCCTTAACCAGACTACGAAGAAATGGGGCAAGGTACGTACCTACGGCGGTAAACTTACCGAGAACATAGTACAAGCCGTAGCCCGTGACATCTTAGGCATCGTAATACTACGCGCCAAGGCCGCATGGCTTAACGTGGTTTTCCACATTCACGATGAAATAATAGTAGAGGCCACGCCCGACCAAACTTTGGCCGACGTTGAGGCCCTGTTTAGCAAACCGATTGAATGGTGCAGAGACCTACCCCTGAAAGGTGCAGGGTACACTACGCCGTACTATCTCAAAGACTAACAATTAAAACTTAGGAAATATGAAAGAAGATGCAAAAGATTTGGCCGGTTGTAGTTTAGGCTGTTTCGGCGTTATTATCGCTACCCTGATAGTCGTAGACTTAATCGTTTTGGGTATCAAGTCCGCTATATGGCTTTGGAATTTGTAGACGTAAAACGGTAGAAACGACGTAGGACGCGAGAAAAGCCGCAAGGTGATAAACTATACACCCGACGCGAGAAACGCGCTTAGAGCGAGAATTTAACGAAATATTAACAATTAAACACCCTGAAAGAATGGAAGCAAAGGAAATTGAGGCTCAAATTGAGCAGACAAACAAGCAGATTAACGATTTGCGAGGCAAAAAAGCAGACCTGTTGCGCCAACTCAAAGAGGCCAAGCAGGTAGAGTTTGAGGCACAGCACGGCGTTAAGTCAGGCGACAGAATCCAAACCAAGAAAGGCGAAGCGTACTACTATGATAGTTTCGGCATAGACGCTTACGGCTACGTGGTTATCTTTTGCCACCCGGTTAAGAACGATGGCACACCAAGCAAGGCCGTAAGGCATCTTTCGGAAAGTGATTTTTCAGCGATTTAATATTTTAGCATTATGACAGAGAACCAAGAATTAAAGATGCAACTTTTGGATAAGTTCGCAAACATTGAAAAGCCGGAAACGGTAGACTTTTGTAAGGCCGCTTTCGAGTTTCTGAAAGAGGATGAAATTAGAGTTGGTTGTATCGGAGACGTTAAGCCGCTTATCGACGAAACGGCTAATACAATGGCCGATGGCATCTACTACGTTTTGGCCGACGGCGGCGTAGTACCGTTCATTCCCGATATGGGCGTAGATGGCAGCTTAGACGGTAGCCAAGTAAGATACGTAGGTATTAAGTGGGGCAGCCGTAGCCTCAAAGTGGCTTTGCACGACGCAGCGAATGGCGAAGAGATTACGCTAACGTCAGGTAAGGACATAACCAAATACGACGGTTACAAAGACAACTATTTGGACGCGGTAGCCGATTGGAACGGCAAGGCCAACACCGAACACCTGAAAGCCATTGGACTTAACAAGGAAATCGTTTTGGCCGACGGCGAGTATATCCCAAGTTTGGGCGAAATGTACCTTATCTATCTGAATCGTAAGGCACTTAATCAGGCTTTGGAACTGATAGGAAGCGACCCGATTAAAGACGATTGGTATTGGACTTCTACCGAGTACAGCGCGACCAGCGCCTGGACTCTGTACCTCAGCGGCGGCTACGCCAACACCAACCCTAAGGCATCGGGCACGCATCACGTTCGGCCCGTCTCAGCATTTATTAGTTAGTTCTTAATTGTTACACTTTAATCTTAGCCCGGCGAAAGCCGGGCCACTAAAAAGCAAAATCGTATGAACATAATAAACCAATTCAGAAGAAAAGCTCGTATCGTAGAGGAAGTTTGCGACACCCGGTATTTGCAGGCAGCACAGGAAGCCGAATACCACGTACCGCAGACAGATACGGACTACCCGGTTTACTTAACCGTGAAAGTTCAGGTAAAGGTAGTGTTTGTTTGGGTTACGGTATGGGCTGAAAGTTGCGACATAACCGACGGCGACACGCGGCCACACATTGTTAAACGTGCAAACCGATTGCACAGAATTTTGGAGGGCAAAGAACATGGATAAGCAGAAGAAACGCCCGGAGTGGGTGCAGTTAGAATTATTCCCCGAAATGAAAGCCTCACAGGGGGGGGGAAGCAGTCAGTAACCAACAAAAGTAAAACAGCCAATGGATAATGAACTTTGCGGCACTTGCTTATCTTACGAGCCGGATAAGGCAAGAACCGGCGTAGGAGAGTGCATAATATCAGGTTGTCAGGTATGCGAGTGCCAACAAAGTTGCATAGATTGGCGTAACGGAGGGCCTGACTATGAACGAGAACAAAAAGTATTGCGTAACGGCAATTAACAGACTAACCGGCCAACGTGAAATCATATCCGGGGCCTGTAGCAAGGAAAACGCCGATGCTATCCGCGCCCGTATGATGGCCACTAAGCCGGGAAAGAGACCCTACACCTACCCGCTAACGGTAGAGTACCCGAAACAACTTAATTTATTTACAAAGCAGTTAGATTTATGAATTTTCAGATAGACAGGAATACACTATTACGAGCGTTAGAACGGACACGTAACGCCGTAATCACATACCGCGAGACCTATAAGCAAGGCGGTTGGTTTGATGTGTTTAAGTGCTACATATTTACGGCTGATTGCGACCAACTCACTATAGAAACGAGCAACAGCGAAATTTATATGCGCGAGACGGTAAACATAGGAAACCCGACAGCGGATAAAAAGACGTTTGCCGTTAATGCCAAACAACTTATATCGGCCATTAAGTCGTTAGACGGCCAGAGTTTAGAGTTTGACGTATTGGAATATCAGGTTATCGTCAGGCACTCAATAGGTAGTTTTGCTTTGCCTATATTTGAGGGCATCGAGGACTACAGCGCGAGAAGAAAACCGGCCATTAACTACGACACGGCGCAGCATATCGAAATAGAAGCACCGGGGTTACGCTCTATCCTGAATCGCCTTGCGTTTGCAATGGCCGACGATGATTTACGCCCGGTAATGAATGGCGTAGTTATCAGCATGAAAAAGGAGCATACCGATTTCGTAGCATCCGACGGCCACGTATTAGCGAAAATCCGTAAGCAGTCTATTACGACAGAGAAACCGGCAGACGTTGTTTTGCCGCGCCGTATTATCGGTATTCTGCAAAAGGTACTACCGACTACCGGCTTTGTCGAAATGGACTTTAACGCTTTCGATGTGAATTGGCCAACCGACAGCAAAGAGCCACAGCCCGCCCCGGTATATCAGATAATCGTAGACGGTTTAACCATTGTAGGCCGACCAATAGAAGGCCGCTACCCTAACTACGACAGCGTGATACCTACGCAATTTAGCAAAGGTTTTACTACCGACCGCGTAGCCCTGATAAAGTCGTTAGAGCGACTTAGCCAATTCACGAACAATTCAGGGCTAATAACTATACACCTGAATAATGGCAGCGTAAAGATGGATGCAGCCGACTACGATTTTTCGCTTTCGGCTACCGAGGTTTTGCCCTGTAGTTACTACGGCGACCCGTTCAAATTTGGTTTGCAGGATTTCCGTTTAATCAAGATGCTAAAAAGCATAGTTGCGGCTACAGAGGTTACGTTTAGAATCGTAGACCAAAGCCGGGCGATTATCATTGAGCCGGGAGTGCAGCCGTTGAGCGAAGAAATAACCATGCTGATAATGCCAATGTTAATTAGAGACTAATCCCCGGAGCGTATGCGTAGAGTAGATATAAACCGCCGTTACAGGAGTTGCGCGATATATTGCGTAACGATAGGCCGTAAGAACGATGGCCGGGGCCATATTACATGGAAAGCCCTTGAAGAAAGATTTGGTATTGGTTGGGAATCTTTGACAAACGAACTAAAGGTAAACGGCATATTACACGGCACGGTAGGCTATATGTACCTAACGCCGCGTTGGGCGGCTATGACAGCAGCGGAGCAGATGGAAGAAATTAAGAAGATTTACCCTTATCCCTATAACGAAAGATGATTGTACTTAGTTTATTCGACGGTATGAGTTGCGGACAAATCGCTTTGCGCGAATTGGGCGTTACGATAGAAAAATACTACGCAAGCGAGGTAGATAAGTTTGCTATTGCTAACACGATGGCCAACTTTCCCGACACGGTGCAGTTAGGCGACGTGCGAGATATTGACGCTACGGCGTTAGGACATATCGACTTACTGATAGGCGGTAGCCCGTGCCAAAGTTTTTCCTTTGCCGGGAAACGCGCCGGTATGAGTACCAAGACTAACGAAAAGATACTGACTTTAGACAGATACCTGGAGTTAAAGAAACAAGGCTTTGAGTTTGAGGGCCAAAGTTACCTGTTTTGGGAATATATCAGAATCCTACAGCAAGTCAGGCAAACCAACCCCGGCGTTTTCTTCATGCTCGAAAACGTGGAAATGGGTAAACGGTGGGAAAGCGTCATAGACGAAGCGATAGGCGTTAGAGGCGTACACATTAACAGCGCGTTAGTATCGGCACAGGTAAGAAAGCGCATCTATTGGACTAATATACGTACATTCCAAAGTACGATGTTTGTACCGCCTGACAGCGCGATACCTCAACCAAAGGACAGGGGTATTTTGCTAAAGGACATCTTAGAAACAGACGTACCGCAACGCTACTACCTGAAACCCGAAGTAGTGCAGAAACTCATAGCCCACAGCGAGAGGAACAAAGAGGCCGGTAACGGCTTTGGTATGAAGCCACGCGGGGGGGGGAGAAAATGAACGCTCTTAGAGTTGGCGGCAGATGTGTTTACGACTTAGTATTAGTTGAACATGAAAGCGTTTGTAAAGATGGACTACAAAGGCAGAGTTTCACCGAATCAGGACAAAGCAAATTGCCTATCGACTAAGAACTATCATAGCGACATGGATTTGATTTGTGTAGCCCAAAGAGGACATGAGTACAGAGGCGAACCCGCGCACTTTATACCCAGTACCCAACCCGGTAAGACGAATTGCCTTACGACGGTAGCGAAAGACAACCTGATATTACAACGGCCACGCGGAGCGAACAAAGGCGGCTTACACGTAGACAAATCGCCGACGTTATCCGCTAACGCATGGGAACAAAATAATTTAGTGGTGCAGATGAAAGAAGAAAGTGTAAAGCAGATAAACCCAAGCCGGGAAAGTGGAGGTACACAGCCCCGGCAGCAAAACCGCGTATATGATGCAGACGGGCAGGCCCCGGCGTTGATGGAGGGCCATGGCGGCAGAACCATTAACGTATTAGTGGGGGGGGATGCAACCGAAGCAGTCATAAGACGGCTAACCCCTACGGAATGTGCGCGATTGCAGACTATCCCGGATTGGTACAAATGGGAAGTTTCCGAGACACAGCAATACAAAATGTTAGGTAACGGTTGGACGGTTGAGGTTATAAAGCATATACTTTCGTTTCTACCTGAAAACCTAAAAAAGTGATGGCTTATGAAAGAGATAGTTTTTAGTCACAAAATAAGTGAATCAATGAATAGCGGTTTTGTCAAAATACTGCAAGATAAGTTGATGAACGAAGAAAGGCCGTTTGAAATGCGTATGCGCAGAATAATAAGCGGTATTTGGGAAGTGGAAATATACACCGACGGCGAGAACTACCAACATTTCAGGAACTTGTTAAAGGAGTTAGCGTAATGGGTACGATTGAACTTAGCCACGATTTCGCTTTGGATATAGCGACAGCGCACAGCCGCTTATCTAAAAAGTGGAAAAACAAAAAGTGGCAATGGAGCGAGTTAGTACGCCGATGTAGCCAGACGAAGCGCACCGACGAAAGCGTAGGTGAATACCTGAAAATGACCAAACAGGAACAAGCCGACATTAAAGACGTGGGCGGCTTTGTGGGCGGCTATCTTTCAGGCGGTACACGTAAAACGGCTAACGTGATGTGGCGTAGTGTGGCCACGCTTGATATAGACTACGGCACGGCCAGCGTTTGGGATGATTTCACGATGCAGTTTGGCTTTGCCGCTATGCTATACAGCACACACAAGCACACCCCGGAAAAGCCGCGTCTAAGGTTGGTGTTTCCTCTATCCCGGAACGTAAAGCCAAACGAATACGAGCCGCTTTGCAGAAAGATAGCCGACACGTTGGGTATAGACCTATTCGACATTACGACGTATCAGTTACCGCGCCTATTCTATTGGCCGAGTACGAGCCGAGACGGAGAGTTTATATTTGAGTATCAGGACGGCCCCGCTTGCGACGTGGACGCGATACTAAAGACCTACGTAAACCCGTTTGACGTATCAGAATGGCCGATGGGTAGCCGTGAGACCGAAGCCGTAGCCCACGAACTACGCAAGGCGGGCGACCCGTTGGAAAAGCCCGGACTTATCGGCGCGTTTTGCAGGGCCTACACCATAGAAGATGCTATAGATACGTTTCTGCAAGATGCTTACGTTAAGACGGGTACAGATGGCCGCTATACGTATAAGTTGGGTAGCGTTGCCGCCGGTTTGGTTTGCTACGAGGGAAAGTTTGCCTACAGCCACCACGAGACAGACCCGGCGAGTATGCAGCTTTGCAACGCTTTCGACCTTTGCCGTATTCACCTTTTCGGCGTACACGACGAGGGTAGCCGGGTAACTGACATAACCCGTTTGCCGTCGTACCTGAAAATGCAGGATTTCGCGGCCAAAGATAAGACCGTGCGCGTATTGCTTACCAAGGAACGCCGCGCCGATGCTGAAAGCGATTTTGCCGACGTGGATTTAGACGAAGCGGAAAACCCGGAAGAGGCTAACACGGATTGGATGGCAGATTTAGAGTACGACCGTAAGGGCGCGATTAAGTCTACGGCCAAAAACATTATCTGCATTATCGAGAATGACCCACGCCTGAAAGGGCATCTTTGGCACGACCTGTTTAGCGGCTTTGATTTGGTTAAGGGCGGTTTGCCGTGGGATAAGAAAGCGACCCAATGGGGAAACCGCGACGATGCTAACTTACGCATCTACTTAGAAGAGAACTACGGCGTAACCGGCAAAGATAAGATTAAGGATGCAAAGGACGCGGTATTTACCCGCCGCCGGGTGCATCCGATACGCGACTACCTGAATAGCCTAACGTGGGATGGCACGCCGCGCCTTGATACGCTTATAGTAGACTACTTAGGCGTTGAAGATACCGCGCTTAACAGGGCTATGACCCGAAAGCACTTTACCGCCGCCGTAGCCCGCGTTATGAATCCCGGTTGTAAGTACGACTATTGCCTGATTGTTACCGGGGCCGAGGGCATAGGCAAATCTACCCTGTTTAGCGTGATGGGCGGTGAGTGGTTTAACGACAGCCTGGTAACGATGGAGGGTAAAAGCGGTATGGAACAAGCGCGAGGCGGTTGGGTAATAGAGTTGCCCGAATTGGGTAGTATCAAACGAAGCGACGTAGAGCAGGTGAAAGCCTATATAAGCCGTCAGGATGATACCTACCGGCCCGCCTACGGTACGGTAACGGAAAAGCACCCGCGCCAATGTATATTTTGCGGTACGACCAACGAAACGTATTTTCTGAAAGGTGACACGGGAAACCGCCGCTTTTGGGTTATGGCCGCTGATGCTGACAGGCGTAAGCATAACGACGTTAAAGCCGACCTGATGGCAGAGCGTGACCAAGTTTGGGCCGAGGCCGTAGAGCGTTGGAAAGAGGGCGAAAAACTCTACCTACCCGCCGACATGGAAACGGAGGCAAGGCACAGGCAAGCCGAGTATAACGACGATGCAGACGACCCGGTTAAGGATATGCTTTTGGCCTACCTTGATATGAAGTTACCGGGAGAGTGGCAAACGTGGGATTTGAAACGCCGACGCGCCTATATTACCGACCCCGACCCGTTAGACCAAACCGGCACGGAAGAACGTACCAGAGTTTGCGCCGCAGAGTTCATTTGCGAGAGGTTAGGCCGCGATATGGGCGATAAGGAATACAAATACTTAGCCCGTAAGGTTGGCCGTCTCATGGACGATTTACCAGGTTGGGAGCGCATGGGTATATCGAAACACGCGCAAGCCGTCTACGGGGTGCAAAAGTCATTCAGGCGAGTATATAACGATGGCGACGATGAAGATATTTAGAGACAAAACGAGGTAAACCAAACAGCCGAAAACGGTAAACAAGGTAAACCAAACTACATTTTTTAACAATTAGGGAGGTAAACCAAGTAAACAAAAGGTAAACAAACAAAATCGTTTTAGTTTACCGCAAAACCCCGATAAACAAAGGGATTTCGGCAAAGGTAAACCAAGTAAACCAAAAATATTATAAAAATGTATAGTTTAATAGTTACATATAAAAATAGTAGTATAACGAGCAATAACGCGAGCGCACACGTACACGCGCAGGAATCCAAACTCATTTCGCGCAAAATGTTACCCGCGTACACGCGAGGATTTGGTTTACCGGGAAAGTTGAACTAACAAAAATAGAGAATATGAAAAAAGGTATTGAAAACATAGTCAGACATTCCGAAGTATCGGAAAAGGAGATAGAGAAATATTTGTGCAAGCGAATGAAAGAAATTGGTTTGCTATGCCTCAAATATTCAAACCCGAATGAAACCGGCTACCCGGACAGGGTGATAGTGTTACCGGCCTCACAATGTATGTGGGTAGAGTTAAAGAGCAAAGGGCGTAAGCCGTCTAAAGTTCAGGAACTACGTATAGCAGAGTTGCAGAAACTAAAGCACGTTGTTTGGGTGATTGATAATAAGCCCTTAGTCGATGAATTGGCAGAGGAACTAAAGAAGTGGTTAGCCGACAACGAGGCCGAGTTTGAAAAGTACGAGACAAAAAAAATACAAACCCAAAATTAGAGTTATGATTTTCAGACCTTACGAATATCAGCAAACGGCGATAAAGTGGATTTTGAAGAATCCGCGTTGCGGCCTATTCCTTGATATGGGTTTGGGTAAGACGGTTAGCACCCTAACCGCTATTCAGGAACTTATAGACGATTGCGAGATTAGCCGTACCTTAGTCGTAGCACCGAAGAAAGTAGCCGAAACTACATGGACTACAGAGGCCGAGAAATGGGAACACCTGAAAGGCTTAACGGTTGCAAAGGTGATGGGTACAGAGAAACAACGTAAGATGGCGTTGGCATCCAAGGCAGACGTTTACGTAATTGGCCGTGATAGTTTCGTTTGGTTGGTTGGCCTCTACGGTGGTAATCTACCCTTTGACGTTTTGGTTATAGACGAACTTACGAGTTTCAAAAGCAGTAAGTCGAATCGCTTTAAGGCTATGCGCATGGCCACGCCTACCGTTAGCCGCGTTATCGGACTGACAGGTACGCCAGCACCTAACGGCCTGATAGACCTTTGGGCGCAGATGTATTGTTTGGATATGGGCGAGCGTTTGGGTAAGTCAGTAACTAAGTACCGGGAAACCTACTTTGATACCTATAACCGCAACGGCATTATCCTACGTTGCGACATTAAGAAAGGTTGCGACGATATTATACGGCGTAAGATTGCCGATATATGTTTGTCGATGCAGGCCAAAGACTATCTGCAATTACCCGACCTGTTAGTGCATACTATCCGGGTGCAGCTTTCGCCGTCTGTTATGACAGCGTACACGAAGTTTGAACGGGAAAAGGTTTTGGAGTTTCAAGACGAACACGCCGGGGAATCCGCAAACATCTTAGCCAACAGCGCAGCGGGCTTGATGAATAAGTTAAGTCAGTTTGCCAACGGTGCAATATACGACGAAGATAGAAACGTGCATGAAGTACACGACGAAAAGTTAGACAGGTTAGCCGAGATAATAGAAGCGGCCAACGGTAACAGCGTATTGGTTTTCTATCAGTTCAAACACGACGTAGACCGCATCGTTAAGAAACTGAAAGGCTATACCGTGAAAGTCTACAAAGACGAATCGGAGTTAAAGGAATGGAACGCGGGAAAGATTGACGTACTATTAGCGCACCCGGCATCTACGGCCTTTGGCCTGAATATGCAAGCCGGTGGCCACTATATAGTTTGGTACGGCACAGGTTGGAACTTAGAGTTATTCCAACAGGCCAACGCCCGCCTACACCGTCAGGGCCAGCAGTACCCGGTACAAGTCTACAAGTTGGTTTGCGCCAATACCGTAGACGAAAGAGCCGTAGCCGCTTTGGAGACTAAGAAAGGCGTACAACAAAGTTTGTTGGATAGTCTTAATTACCTGATAAGAAAGCATAGTGCAGCAGTTAAGTAACAACTAAACAATATACGACGATGGCAAAAGATAAAGACTACGTTAGCATGATACACAAAAACAGGTGGCTACGATTGCGTAAGGCCAAACTTACGAGTGACCCGCTTTGCGAGAGGTGCAAGGAAAACGGCATAACCAAAGAGGCTACCGAAGTACACCACGTAACGCCCGTAGAAGATGGATTGACACAGCGAGAGAAAGAAACGCTTATGTACGATATTCACAATTTGCGGAGTTTGTGCCACGATTGCCACGTACTTACTCATACTGAAATGGGCCGTAGCGGTAAGGCACACGCGAAACGCCGGGCATCCGAACAGATGGCGCGTTTTTGTAAAAAATTCCTCATTTGTTTAATATTGTTAAAAATGTTAAAGGGGGCGGTCATTTTTTAACACTCCCTACCCCGGTTGAACCTCGCCCATCCCTTTCTCCGTGCGTGAGTGGTTTTTTGGGGCCGTGGGGGTAAGCCGGTTTTAGTTAGTACGATTTTGAATTATGGAAAAAAGACGTAGAAAAAGCAAGGCCGACGTTTCGGTTATGGCCGTTGAAGAAATACAACTGCAAAGCCTGGACTTTGGCGACGTTGGGTTAGAGTTGAAAGACCTTAACCTAAATTTCTTTGATGTGAACGGGAAACAAAAGTATTCAGAGGAAACCCGCTACCTGAAACCGAAAGTGTACGTTAAGCCCAAAGGGTTTTACGCCTACGAAAATGCGGTCAAACTTGCCCGTGAATTGCGGTTAGACTTTGGAGAGCGTGCCGACGTAGTGGTTAATGGCAGTTTCATTTTTGGCGACTTTATAGAAGCCTATTTGATAGCACAAAAAGCCGTCTGCAAACGTATGATAGTATCTACGCTTTCGCTATCAGAAAACAACGTCGATAGTTTTCATAACCTGATGGCTAAAGGTTGGATAGAGCGGTTAGACTTAGTAATTAGCCACTATTTCTATAGCCACGAAAGATACAAGTTAATACCCTACGTCTACAAGCGTTTGGATATAGACGATAAATTTCAAATGGCCGTTGCTTTCGTTCATACCAAGGTGATAGCCTTTGAGACACGCGGAGGCCGTAAGATAGTGATACACGGTAGCGCGAATTTGCGCAGTAGCGGTAACGTGGAGGCTTTCACCATCGAAGAAAACCCGGAGTTATACGATTTCTACGTAGGCATCTACGACGGTATAATAGAGCGGTATGCCACCGTTAATAAAGTTTCTAATCGCCGGGAACTTTGGCAGGAGATAGGAGGCGAAAAGTCTAACAAAAAAAATCCGTAAACGCTATGAGCAACCAAGCAGGAAACGGACACACCGGCAGCGGTGGGAGTGGCGGCAGCGCAGCGTCAAATCGTTACGACGATATGCCGTTTGCCGCGCCGTCAGGTGGAGGCGCAGACGTGCCGTTTTAATCCGGGGAGCGGGCCTAATACGCCCGCACCCTTAATAGTTGAATAAGTAGCAAAATATAATTGATATGGCGAAACGTAAGATGAACCCTAATAGTTTGGCAAATTTGGAAAAGCGCAAGCCTTTTCAGAAAGGCCAGATTACCAACCCGAAAGGCAGACCCCGAAACCGCGTACCTGAATACCGGGAAAAACTTATGGGGCCTGATAAGGCCAAGGCGTTTCAGGGTATTAGCCGCGATGAATATTTTTCGTGGTACGAAACCCTGTTAGCCCTGAATATTGACGAGCTGAAAGACTTAGAGAGCAACGCCGAAGTACCGATGTTTGTAAAGACCTACGCCCGCGCAATGGTAGCCGATATGAACGCCGGGCGTACTACGACGGTGGATAAGATGGTAGACCGCATAAACAACCGTTCAGAGCAAAACAGGGCCAAGGAAAGCGGCAGCGTAGATTTGGCCTACGACAGCGGAACGGCAGAGGCTACGGCGGCTATACAGAAGCGTATCGGGTACAAAAAGCAGTATATTGTTAAGTTGCTCAAAAAGCAAGGCAAATACACGTCTGAAATGGCTTTGCAAGCCACCATTACGGCGCAACTCATGGTAAGGACTGAAATACTTGCAGAGGAAATTTTTAGTTGTGGCCACAGAGCCGTAAACGTAGAGATTTCCCGCGAGGGTAACAACCGCGAGAGTATCAGCCCCAAGGAAAAACTATACTTAGACCTGACAACGCAGACACAAAAGGCGTTGAGGGCTTTAGGTATGAATACCGATAGCAAAGACCGTAAGCCAACGGAAAGCGACGGCCTTACTAAACTCATGGAAGAATTTTCTAACGATAACGACGATTAAATATGAAGAAAATATATATCAGCGGCCCGATTAGCGGATTAGACCGCATCGAGTATTTGGCACGGTTTGCCAAGGCCGAAAGCCTGTTGGCCGATAACGGCTACCGGGTAGTGAATCCCTGTAAGTTTTTGGTTTGCCGTTGGCAATGGCTCTACAGGTTGGTAGGTTACAACGTCGCATTATGCTACGACCTTTGGCAGCTTTCCCGTTGTGATTACATCTACCTTTTGCCCGGTTGGAAAGACAGCAAAGGCGCAACTATCGAAAGTTTCTTTGCATGGCATATTGGCGTTTACCGCCTGACAGAAAAGGAGCGTAAGCCGGTAGACCTGAAAATGGCTAAGTGGATAGCCCGGCGCGAAAAGAGCAAAATAATTGCGCCTGATATACCAAGACCTGAAATAAAATAAGAGTATGACACAGGAAGAGAAAGCCAAGAAAAGGCAATTAAAAGACGAAGTAGCCGCCGAGTTACAGGCTAACCGCGACAATTACCTTACCCGCTATAGTTATGCGCTTACAGAGACCGACAAGCGTATGACAGACTACGTTTTGAGCGTTATAGATAATCCCGACGGCCATAACCTCTACGAGTTATTGAAGATACGCCGGTTTTTCCAAATGCTCGATAAGTGGGTTTGGAAGCCCAAGCGCGTAAAGAAGAAAATCAGGCTTTACGAGAAATTGAAATTTAGTGGAACGTCCGGGCGTAGGCGTTACAAACTAACGCCGGTGCAAGTCTTTCAGATGGCTAATATTTTCGGCTTTGCCCGTCCTGATGGTCGTAGGCTTATCCGTACCGTCTACATATTCGTACCGCGAAAGTTCAGTAAAACGACCTTTGCGGCGTTTTTGGCCGTTGACGATATGCTGTTTGGTGACTATAACGCAGAAGCCTACGTAGGGGCCAATTCTTACGACCAGGCGAAAAAATGCTTTAACGAAGTCAGGCATATAATGTTTGACTTAGACCCGCGCCAAAGGCATTTCAGAATTAACCGTGAAACGGTGACGTTCAGAGACCGGGGCCGGGAGAGTTTAGCACAGTGCCTTACGTCCAACGCGCAGACCAAAGACGGCCTGTTTGCATCGTTGGCCATTATAGATGAATATTCACAGGCGAGAGACACGGCCAACAAGTCAGGCGCAGACTTAAAGAATACGCTTACGTCCTCTATGGGGCCACGCCGTAACCCGCTAACGGTTATCATTACAACGGCCAGCGACGTAATAGAGGGGCCGTGCTACAATGAATTGGAGGGCGTTAAGAAGATATTGGAGGGCGAGGGCGAAAACGATTATATGTTTGCCGATTTGTTTATGCCTGACGTAGACGATGAAGAGGGCGACCCGGCCACATGGTCAAAGGTGCAGCCCCATTTGGGTATTACGGTGCAAGATGATTACTACGAAATAGAATGGAAGAACGCCCAACTATCAGCCGAAAATATGTTGGTTTTCCGTACCAAGTTACTTAACATATTTACCATTAACGAGGTCAAAACGTGGTTTGGCTTTGAAGATGCTAACGACCTGTTGGGCGACTTTGATATAGACCACGTAACCGGGCATCCTGATTGCGCCGTAGCCTTTGACCTATCCGTGCATGATGATTTCAGCGCAGTATCTTATACCGTCTATTCCAAGGAAACAAAGCGTTTCTATTGCCACACAGACTACTATTTTCCCATTGGCGCGTTAAAGGGGCATCCCAACGAACAACTATACCGTATTTGGCACGAAGCGGGCCACCTGATATTTACCAAGGGAAAGCGCATAGACGTTAGACGAATTGCCGACGATATTATACGGCGTACTAAGTTGGTTAAGATTATCCGCATAGGCTACGACGGGTATAAGGCAAAGGACTTAGTTAATATCCTATCTACCGCCGGAGCGTCCGGGGTGTTGATACCTTACGGCCAGACCTACGGCAATTTCAACCTACCTGTAGAATCGTTTGAAATGTTAGCCTACGCAGAACCGGCGCAGATAGTCTTTAACAATAACCCTATTAACGTCTATTGCCTGACTAATTGCGTTATAGACGAAGATAGGTTGGAAAACAAAAAGCCTTTGAAGATTTCGCAGTATCGCAAAATAGACGGTACAATAACTATGCTAATGACTTTAGGGCAACTCTATTCTTACGAGCGATAACAGGAACGGCGGGCATCTAACCCGCCGTCTTTAATCGTCTATTTCGTAGCCCCGTTGGTTTAGTACCTTTTTGGCTTTGCCCTTGATGGCCTTATAAACGCCGTCTTTGCGTTTAACGACAAGTCCGAGGCTTTCCAACTTTAGTAGTATTTGGTCAATATACCAAGTTGGCAAGTTCTTACAAAAATCCCTTTCCGCTAATTCTTTCAGGGTGCAGGGAATCCAATACAGGGAGGCCAGCACGTCGTAACGATATTGCAGTAATTCACTACTCATACGCGCTTATTGTTGGCAGTCGCTAAGATTTGCTTTGCGCTGATATTCCGAAGCCCGGTAGTCTAATTCGTCGGCGATTTCCTCTAAAGGTACGTCGCTAAATTCGTCTAACACGGCATCCAATCTTTGCCTTAATTCGTCTATCCTTTTCATACGCCTGTAATTTTAAGTGGTTTGCCACAATGCGGGCAGCTTATAGTAACGCCCGTAGCCGGTATAACGTCAGCAGGGCTAACGAGTAATTGCCAAACGGGTACGTCCAAGGCTACCGCCATTTTTTCGAGCGTTACGGTAGTCAGGGAATCGGCTTTAAGCATTTGTTTAACCGCTGACAGGCTTACGCCCATTTTGTCGGCCAAGTCCTGTTGTTTCAGGTGCTTTTCTTTCAATACGGCTTTTATCCTCATAAATCTACGAATTTTTGAATTTTGGTGCAAAAATACGGCTTTTTTCTTAAAGTATAGTGTTTTCTATACTAAATAATGTTAATAGATAGTATTTTCTTACTTAAAAGTTTGGTAGAGTACAGAAAAAACTATACCTTTGCAGCAGATTAAACAATTAAGCCCTACGGCAACACGGTTAAGCCGGTAGATATGACAGAGAAAAGAACCTCAATCGTTGAGCAGTTAGAGAGCGCAAAGGCCGCTATCGGCGAGAAGTTAGGCAGCAAAGGTTACGTAGTGGCCGGTTACGGCGGCGATACCTACTACGCTTTTGTCGGTGAGGGTAAGGGTTTTCAGGGTGCAGCCCTGACACCTGTAAGCGGCAACCCTGTAATATTCGACACCGAGAAAGCCGCGAAGTACGAAGCCAATAACGGTACGTACAGGAATGGCCGGGGCGACGTTGTGATACTTAAAGTAGTAGAGGCAACCGCGTACTTTGCCAAGATATACGCAGACCTTGAAAAGAATATAGAGTTAGCTAAGGAGTTATCCAAGTAGTAACCGGGCCGGGGCCTGTACCCCGGCCACAAAACCCAAAGAGATATGAAGTTTGAAGAATTACCCGCAGAGGTACAGCAGCAGTTAGCCCAACAGAGGGCAGAGTTAGCAGGTAAGCGCATTAACACCGCCTACCGGGTAGAGTTATACAACGCAGACGGTACGCGCTACATTGAGGCCGCGAGGTGCTGCAAGTCATGGAGCGACGATAAGGGCCACGCTATGCCATTTGGAGGCGGTACGTATTGGACTATCAGGTACGGGGCCGTACAATGGGCGGTAAGAAAAGACCCATTGGGCGGCAAGGCTTACGAACTTTGCAACGGTAAGCAATACGGTAAGAGTGCCAACGGTACGGAGATACCTAAGAGCCTCAACACTAAGAAAGAGGTTATAGCCCTGATTAAGAGTATTGGCATTTTCAAGATTTGAGTATTAACCCGGCGGGGTGTAAGCCCCGCCACAAAAACGTAACATTATGGCAAAGGTAACGCTAAAGCAGAATGGCGATATAGAAGTTAAGGTAGGGGCATTTTGCCCCCGCGTCGTAGGCACATGGCACTACAAAGACGTATGGGCCGAGAACGGCGGCAGACGCGATAAAAGCGGGAATCTGTTAGTACGCGGGTATTGGGTGGCTAACTTAAAGGGCTATGATGCTACGTTAGTCGAGTACACCCGGAAAGATTTAGTAGAGTTAATCAAAAGTAAGGTTTAGGGTTATGAACGAGAACGAGATTAAGCGGGTAATCAGCGACCAGGCGAAAGCCGCTTACCTGAATAAGACCGTAGACTTTGGTACGGAAAAGTTCAAAGTCCGGGGCCTGAAAGTCAGGGTTACGAGCCGGGCAATACCTAAGAGCGACTACGACGATTACGGCGTAGACGAAGATACGGTAAAGTTCTTTATTGTGGAGTTCTACGATAACGCCGACGATTTTTGGGCCACGAATTGCGTTTGCTCTATCCTGACACTAAACGACAAAGGACAGATAGGTAGTGCCGACGTGCCTTACGATTTCGACTACGACGGTACGAGCGCAGATTTTACGATAGCATTTGCAGAGAAAATTAACGAAATTGTGACCGCCGGAAAAAATTAAATTCTTAACAAACTCAAAATTTTACCACGTTGCGCCAAGGTGTACCACGATGCACCTTAGCCGATTTTGAACGCCCATAAAATAGGTGTATCTTTGCCGAAAAGATATATCTATTTTTATGGCTAAATGGTGGGATATTTCCCGTATTTGGAAACAACGCGATGAAGTGGTAGAGCAACAGGCCGCACCCGCGCCGCAAGCCAAAACCACGCAACGTACAACCCCGCGCACAGGTGCAGGGCTGCAATTTTTCTACGCCTCTACTGACACCGCGACAGCCGTAGCCACCGTTTACCGTTGTGTGCAGTTGCTTAGTGATAGCGTAGCCGGTTTGCATTTGCAGTACATGAAGTTAAAGGGCGACCGCTACCAAGAGGACAAAAACAACGACCTACATTATTTACTTACCGTACAACCTCAACCCGAAATGTCAATTTTCGACTTTTGGAGTATGGCCGTTAAGATGATGCTTTTAGATGGTAACGCCTACATCTACCCGCGCAAAGTCAGGGGAGAGATTACCGACTTAGTGCTTTGCGGGCGCAACACGGTAGGCCACGACGCTTTGAATGGCACGTACACCATTTGCGACGCATATAACGGCGTTTACGGTACGTTTAAGGAATCCGAAGTTATCCACCTGTATTTACATTCGTCAGATGGGCGTACAGGCGAGAGCGTACTAAGCCACGCCCGCAATACTCTTACTATTGCACAGGCGGGCGACGTTGAGACGGCAAACCGCTTTATCAATGGCGGTAACGTCCGGGGTATTGTCAGCAACGACAAATCGGTAATAGGCTTTGGCGAGTATGCAGATGAAGAGTTGGAAAAGACAGCCGCCAACTTAGACGAAAGGTTTATGAACGGTGAGCATATCGTAAGTTTGCCCGGTCAGTCCGACTTTAAGCAAATTTCGCTTTCCTCTACTGATATGCAGTTTTTGGAAACCCGTAAGTTTACCGTCCGGGAACTTTGCCGTTTCTTTGGCGTACACCCGTCGTTTGTGTTTGACGATACGAGCAATAACTACAAATCGGCTGAAATGGCCAATATAACGTATTTGTCGTTTTCGTTAGACCCTATCCTGAAACGTATTGAGGCCGAGTTTACACGCAAACTTATACCGCAGTCGCTTTGCTGCAAACGTATTTTCAAGTTTGACCGTAAAGGCATCTACAGCCTTGATTTGCTTTCGTTGGCGAAGTACCAGACAATGACCATTGCAAGCGGCATCTACACCGTAAACGATTGGAGACACATAGAGAATCAGCCCGCAGTCGAGGGCGGCGATATTACGTTAGTATCTGCAAATCTTATACCGTTGAACGGCGATAAGTTCAAGCCCGGAGGCGGCACAACGAATATAGAAGAAACAAAACCAAGCGAAGAAGATGACGAAGATTAACAAAAGGAGTATCGGATTTGACGTTAGGCTACAAATCCGGGAAGCCGCCGAGGGCGGCGAGAGCCGTATAATTGAGGGCTACGCGCTTAAATTCGGTGTGCGCAGCCGTCTTTTGTGCGATTGGTGGGAAAACTACTACGAGGTATTAGAACCCGGTTGTATTACCCGTGAGACGTTGGACGCTTGCGACATCATGCTTACGATGTTCCACGACCGCCAACTTATCTTAGGCCGTAGTAAGATGGGCGTTGGCACGTTGCACTACGAAATCGACGAAATAGGTGTTAAGTTTTGGTGTGAAGTACCCAAGACAGCCGACGGCGATAAGGCGTTGGAACTGATTTCACGCGGCGACATATCGGGATGCTCGTTTATCTACTCTACCGATGAACGGGATAGCGAGAACGCCGTTAGTTACGAGTTGTCAGGCGAAAAGACAGAGGACGGCGACGATATTCTGTTGCGCCACGTTAAGCGTATTGATAAGGTGTACGACTTTACGATTACACCAAAGCCCGCTTACGAGCAGACAACGGTAAGTAAGCGCGAAGTCGAGGAAGCCGGTGTAGTATTCGACAAACCGAAAACTACGACGGTTGAGCAGCCCAAGACAATAGACCTTGCAAAGAAACGCGAGGCTATCCGGGTATTGAAAGAGAGAATAAACCGCACCGTTTAGGCGGCGCATATTGTTTAATTTAACCAAGGCAAAAAAAGTTATGAGTAAGCCAAAGTTCAATTTCCGCGAAGCCTACGAGCGGATTAGTCAAATCAAAGGCCGCCTTAACGAGATGGCGGAGAATCTCGAAAGTGATAAGGAGCGCGAAGCATACACCGAGGCCGAGCAGGGCGAAATTAAGCAGCTTTCCCGCGAGTTGGATATTCTCGAAATGAAGATTAAGGCCAACACCCCGACTATCGAGGTAATGCGCGAGGAAGATATACCCTACGCAAACGCCAAGGTACGCGAGTGCTTAGACAAGGGCCAGCGTTTCGAGTTGAAGATTAGCC
Organism: Candidatus Saccharimonadota bacterium; assembly: GCA_017519305.1. Classification (GTDB taxonomy): domain Bacteria; phylum Patescibacteriota; class Saccharimonadia; order Saccharimonadales; family Saccharimonadaceae; genus Nanosyncoccus. The sequence goes on along the minus strand of JAFWSN010000004.1, from coordinate 22,757 downwards.
GCGCCGTAGCACAGTCTTTCGGCGGCAACACCTCTACTTACGCCAGCGGCCTTGCAGGTACGAACCCCGCCGGGCTGACTACGCACGACATCGTAGAGCCACTTTATAACAAGACTATTCTTTCGGCCATTGGCGCACCGTTGCTTACCGGCCTGAAAGGTAATCACCAGTGGCCTATCGTTGAGGCTTTCCATGCCACAATTAACGATGAGGGCGCAGAGTTGGGCGACACCAAGATACCTATTAACAAACTCATTGCGAAGCCGGAGCGTTTGGGTATCGCCGTGCCTATCACCCGTGAGGCCCTGAATGAGACCGACAACCTTGTGCAGTTGGTGGCCACGCAGTATATGCCGGTAGCCATTGCCGAACTGATGAACAAGATTATGTTCAGTCAGACCAAGGTAAACGGCTCTACCGACCTTGTAGGCCCGTTCATTCCCGCCAATATGGTGGCTAAGAACAAAAAGACCTACACCGGCGCAACTCCTACCCTGATGGAACTTGTAGGCGTTAAGTCTGCTATCCTTTCGCACAACATCAAGGGCGAGGGCCTTTGCTACGTTATGAGCGACGTAACTAAGGGCAATTTGGAGGCTACCCCAAAGTGGCAGGGCGCAAACTCTGCTATCGTTGACGAAAACGGTAAGATTAACGGTGTACCCGTATTCACCACCAACGAAGTACCCGACGGCCAGATTTTCGTCGGCGCGTTTAAGTACGCACCGCAGGGCCTGTTTGGTGACATGGTGTTTATTGTAGACCCCTACAGCCAGGCACGAAAGAATGCTATCGACTTTGTGCTTAACGTGGACTACGCTATTAGCGTATTGCGTCAGGAGGCTTTCGCCGTTCTTTCGCAGATTGGCGTTTTCCTTGATAAGTCCGAGTTGACTTTGACCGTTGGCGACACCTACGACCTGACGGCTACCGTATTCCCCGTAGGCACAGCCGTTACGTGGGCAAGTAGCGCAACCGCAAAGGCCACCGTCGCAAATGGTAAGGTAACAGCCGTTGCAGCCGGTACGTCTAACGTAACCGCATCGTTCACGTTTGGCGGTCAGACCTACACCGCAACTTGCGCCGTGACCGTTCAGGCCGCAGGCTAAACGGATTGTGTAACTAATCAGGAGTGCTTTAAGTTATGGCTAATGTAGTGAGTTTGGAACTCTTTAAGAAGCAGTGCAACGCCGACGAGTTTACGGCAGACGATACGCTTTTGCAGCAGTATTTGGACGCAGCAGAAAAGCACGTTATCCGCTATACCCGTCGTACCCGTGAGGAATTGGCCGAAATGGACGAATCCGGGAATTTCCCCGACGAACTGAAACAGGCCGTCTTACTCATTGGCGCACATTGGTATAACCAACGTGAGAGCGACGCACAAGTGCAGTACCATAGTGTTCCAAACGCACTATTAGCCTTAATGAAACCCTTTAGAAAGTTGGCAAGATGATAGCCGGACGGATGAAATACAAACTTACGCTGTTAGAGCCTACGCAGACCACTAACGACTTTGGCGAAGAGGTTACGACCTATACCGACACCGTAACCGTACACGCCGAGCGCGTAAAGCATACGGGCAACCGTAGCGAAGAGGTAGGCGAGCATTTCCCGGATTATCGCGTTTCGTGGAATATCCGCGACGCGCACACGGTAGCCGAGAATTGGCGCGTACAGCAGTTGGGCGGGTATCTCTATACCGTTGTAGCCATTGAGCCGAATATTGATAGAGGCTATAAGACCCTGATTTGTGAGAGAGTAAACGAGTAACAACCCCAAAAACAAAAAAGGTATGAAATCCAAAATTATTTTATCAGCGTTGGCACTAATCTTTAGTGTTTCGCTTTGCGCGTTTGCCGGTGGAACGGTAGAGCAGCCGCCTACCTACGGCGACGTAGTAGTAACCGAAAAGGCCCAGCAGCCTATTTTCGACGTACCCGGTGAGTACATGATTACCACCTACGACGTAGTACAGGGCGTAGATTTCGTTATGCCTGTTAATCAGGTAACACTACGCACCGACTTTGTAGCCGATACGTACAACCTTACGTTATCAGGCTTTGCCGATGCTTGCAAAGATGTAATGACTTTCGCACAGGCGCACCAACGATTTAGGCAGACTAACACCTACTTATTTCCCGACAATCGAAGATGCTACCTACGACTATCCGACCAAGCCAAAAGTACCGCTAATCAGATGTACGCACCCGGCAAGTGGAAACGATGGGTTATGGCACAGCGAAAGTAACAACGAATAAACCGCACAGCGTATGCAACCAAATCAGTACGACGGCAAAGAGTGGCAGGAGTTGACCAAGGAATTAAACCCAAGGCAACTACGTAACGCCCTGAAACGCTCATACCGCGCCGAAGCAAAAAAGGCGTTAGGTATAGCCCGCCGACATCTACACGCAAGTAAGCTGCAAGTACAGGGAAACAAGCGCGATTGGGATAAGGGCATACGTAGTCACATTTACAGCCGGGGCGGTGGCTTTATGATTACCGTCAAGGCCCACCGGGCAAACCTGAAAGGGGAGGGCGAAAAGTCGATGCACGAAAACCGCAAGGGCTTTAAGAAACCCGTACTTATGTGGGCTGAAGAGGGTACAAAACCACGTCAGAGAGGCGGCAAGAAAATACGTATAAAGCACGGTATCTATGGCACACACCGAAGCGGCAAAACGCAATATTGGACGGAAACCATACGTAAGGATGGAATACCGACCGGCCAAATGAGTGCTTACGGATTTCTTGATAAGGCAACACCCGAAATGTTCCAAACCGTCGAAAGTGATTTGACCGTAGAAGTTGGCGCAGCAGTTGAGAAAGTGGCTAAGAAATGCGGATTTATATAATAACAAAGAATCATGGCAAAGACATCATTAAGCGCAGGGGCAGTTATACGCGGTATTCTGATAGCAGACACCGACGTTATGCGAATAGCAAAAAAGGTTTTCCCGGTTGTTACCGATAAAGCCGAATTGCCTTACGTCGCCTACCGACGTTCACGCCTGGAGCATAACCCTACCAAGGCTAAGAACCCCGGAGCGGACACGGTGCAGATTGATATAAATTGCTATGCCGCCACTTACGAAAAGAGCATAGAGTTAGCCGAGGCGGTACGCGCCGCTTTGGACTACGTGCAGGGTGAGAAAGACGGTTTGGTAATGCGCAGTTGCACTTTGGTAGACGGCGAAGAAATCTACGAAGATGATGCCTACGTACAATGTCTAACTTTTCAAGTACAAATTTAATAAACAATTAGAATTATGGCAGTACCAAGTTCAGGCTACATTAACGGTAGCGACATTCTGTTGAGCGTTGGCGGCAAGGCTATTGGCCATTGCACTACCCACACGATTACTTTCAACAGCGAGACCAAGGACAGAGCCGTAAAGCCCGCCGCAGACCAAGGCTATTCAGCCGGTTTGTGGAAAGGCAAAGGCGTTACCGGCCTTAGTATCTCAATTAGTGCCGAGGGCTTGCGTTACTACGGCGAAGCAGAAAACGGCTATGCCGAGTTGTCCGCTTTGTGGGGCGCAGGTGCTTCTATTCAGGTTAAGGCTTTCCAACGTGAGGGCGACGCTAACCCCTACGTGCAGGGTAACTTTGTTATCACCTCTTTGGAGGAAACAAGCCCCGCGCAGGACGATGCGACTTTCTCTATCAGTCTGGAGAGCGACGGCGAGCCTACTACCTATCCCGGTAAGGCAACAGGTAACGAATAATTCCTACAATCATGGCGAAAGTAGAAATTACTATCAATGGCGTAGCATACCCCTGTAGGCAGACTATGGGGGCTATGCTACGTTTCAAACAGGAAACGGGCAAGGAGATTACGGAACTTGACCCAAGCAATTTCACCGAACTTTGCACATTCTTTTGGTGTTGTGTTAAGTCAGCATCTAAGGCCGACGGCATAGAATTTAATATGTCGCTTTTGGACTTTGCCGATAACATTACGCCCGAAATCGCTACGGCATGGGCCGAGGCGAGCCAAGAACCGGCAGACGGTGAGAGTACAGAAAACAGCGAGACACCCGAAGAAAAAAAAACTTAGGGATTTATGACTACTTAGGCTTTGCGTTGGGTTGCATACACCTATCGTTTGACGATTTTTGCAGGTGTACCCCAAAGGAATTTGCGAGTATCAGCAAGGCGTATCACGACCAACGCGAAGCCGATTATAAAGACGGATGGGAACGCGCAAGGGCTATAATTGTTGCTACCTTACGGCCACACTTGAAAGGACGGCCAACAGCGCAAAAAGTCTATCCGTTACCGTGGGATAAAAAAACGCAAGCCCCACGAAAAAAGCCGAAGCCGCTAACGGCAGAGGAAAGCAAAAAGAGATTTGAAGCGTTAATTGAAAGACTAAAAGATGAATAGACAAAATGGCTAAAGATGTAAAATTTAACATCAAACTTAGCGTTGACGGCAAAGATGTTGTCGTGCAAGCCTCTACCAACGTGCAGAATTTGGCCGACAAATTAGGCATAGTGCATGATAGGGTAACGGCAGCAGACAAAGCGTTTATTAAGTGGAGCCAGAGCGTTATAGCCATTCAGTCTATACAGCAGTCACTAACGCAACTTAGCGGCGCAATGCAGACACTTACGGGCGATAGTTTCGCCTATAGTAAGGCTATGCGAGCCGCTAACACGATGGCGGGCAAGGATGCAGCAGGATTTGAGGCCCTGACAGATGATGTTACAGAGTTGGCCAAGCAGATACCTATAGCCCGCGACGAATTGGCTAACGGCTTGTATATGGTTATATCCAATGGCGTACCCGAAGATAATTGGATTAACTATTTGGAAAAGTCCGCTAAAGCGTCAGTTGGCGGTTTGGCCGACTTGCAGAAAGTCGTAACCGTTACGTCTACCATTATCAAGAACTACGGTTTAGAATGGGAAGCCGCCGGGGAAATTCAAGACAAAATACAGCTTACCGCAAAAAACGGTGTTACGTCGTTTGAGCAGTTGGCCGACGCCTTGCCAAGTGTTGCAGGTAGTGCCGCCCAATTAGGCATTACCATTGAAGAACTGATGGCGATATTTGCCACCTGTACGGGTGTAACCGGCAATACCGCCGAAGTATCTACGCAGTTGGGCGCAGTCCTGAAAGCCCTTATTAAGCCCAGTACAGAGGCAGCAAAAGCCGCCGAGCAAATGGGCATTAAGTTTGATGCAGCAGCCATTAAGGAGGCCGGGGGATTAGACAATTTCCTGAAATCCTTAGATAAGGCTATTAACGAATACAGCGCACGGACAGGCGAACTTAGCGAAACGATTTACGGTACTTTGTTTGGTAGTGCAAGAGCCTTACGCTTGTTGACCTCATTAACCGGGGAGCAAGCCGATAAGTTTACGCAGAATATCGGCGAAATGACCAATAGTGCCGGAACGATGGACGGTGCTTTTGAGCAAATGAGTAGTACCGGCGCAGCCAAATTAAAGATGCTTGAAAACCAATTAGGCAAATACCGTGATATGGTTGCAAGCGTCTTTGGTAACGTAATGCCGATAATTAACTTTACGGCTACGTTGGGTTTGGTTGCAATGACCTTTGAGAGTTTGCGCAAATCCGCTGTTATGTTGTGGGCGGGTATGGGTAGACTAACCCAGGCGACCGCAGCGGGCAGGGCTGTTAAGTTGCTTTGGACGGCTACGGCGGTACGCATGAACGCCGTTACGCAGGTAATGGCCGCAAGTTTCAAGGGTGCAGCCGTAAGCGCACGGACGCTTAGACTTGCAATAGAGGGCTTACTAATCGTTGGCGGTATTACGGCGGCATGGGTAGTGCTTACGGAGGTATTGACGTTGTTTAACGATAAATCCGAAGAGGCTGCAAAGTCAAGTCAGGAACTACAGGAAGCCGAGGAAGCGTTTACGCGAACTTTGGCAGATAGTAAGATGGCTATCGAGGCCGATATTAAGAAGTTGCAGCAGCTTATCGACACCAAGGCCGACACTACGGCAGCGGTTAAGACCCTTAACGAAAAGTACGGTGAGTTATTGGGTACTTATTCGACCGGGGCCGAGTGGCTGACTACCTTAAAAGATAAGTCTGATGAATATTGCCAACAACTTGCAATAGAGGCAAAAACCGACACAATTAGGCGTAAGATTTTCGAGAAAAACGCCGAGTTGATGATGATTGCCGAAAAGAAACGCCGTTTAGAGGAATCAGGCGAACACCGTACACGGGTATCAAAGACCGTAGGAACAACGAGCGCAGGCACGGCGGTTACTTATGACTATGAAGATTATACGAGCGAGTATAAAGCCCTGATGCAGCAGGAAACCGAACTAATGGGAGGCGTTGCAGAGTTACAAAAGGAATTTGATATAGCCAATACCGCCGCAGAGAAACACCGCAAGCAGATGAAGAAAACCGGCGAAGAGGCGGGAGGTGCTGCAAACGGCGTTAATTATCTTACTATGTCCTACGCCGCTTTAGGAGAGGCTATAGAAAAACAAAAGAATAAGGTTAGCGCACTTGCAGGTATAACCGGCAAGGAATCGGAGGCCAAAACCGAGGCTAAGAAATTGCACGAAATGGAAGCCCGCTACAAGGCTTTGGGTAAAAAGTATGGTTTAGATAAGTCAGGCAACAGCGGAAAGCGGACTATCGTAGCCGACCCAAAGACACTTGAAGAGTTGCGGACAAATATAGACCTGACTAAAAAGAAACTGACAGACGCGGACACAGCCGAACAAAGGCAGTTGCGCGAACAAATAAAGTTGTGGCAGAAAAAGGCCAACGCTATAGAACTTTCGCAGAAGAAAGCCGCTATGCCTGTTGGGGCCATTGACGAAGCGGGCAAGGTAGACACTACCAAGATACAGACCGAAACGGACGTAAAGACCGTTATCGAGTATCTTAACGCCCTGAAACAAGTAGCCACTACGAAAAAGGAACTTTCCGACATTGACTCACAGATAGCCACCGTAGAGTTACGACAGGCTGAATTACAGAGACCCGACGCGGGCGTATTGAAATCGTTGTTAGGGAACACTAACGACGAAACAATCAGGGTAAACGTAGAGCAGGGCGACGTTAATTTGCCGGAGATACCGACTAACGACGAAACAATCAGGGTGAACGTAGAGCAGGGGAGCGTCGATTTGTCGCCGCTTGAAACGCTACAGGCCATTGATAAGGAATTGGAATACCAACGCGCTTTGCGTAAGACGGTAGCCGCCGAGCAACAGGGCCAAATAGACGATATTATTAACCGGCTTGAAACGCTGAAAAAGCACGCAGAAAACGCGGGTGTTATCCGTATGGATGATAGCGCGTTAAAGACTTATGACCAGTTGGCTATCAAAGTACAATACTACCAAGACCAACTAAAGAACGCTACAGCCGCAAGCCGCCCGGAGTTACTACGTCATATTGCCGACCTTGAAAAGATACGTCAGCAATGGGAGTTAGCCGACAAAGCCGCAACCGTAGAAACCGACGTTAGGAAAGTTAGCACCCTGAAAGAGATAACCGACGCGATTTCATTCTTACAGGAAAAGCAAAAGACGGCAACCGCCCAAGAAATACAGGGCATACAGCAGACTATCGCGGCGTTAGAAAGAAAAAAGAAGTCTTTGCAGATGGGTATAGATATACCCGATATGCAACGCGAGATAGCCGAGGTAAACGCACTTAGCGGGCGTGATTACAAAGTAAGAATTAAGGGCTTTGGCTTTGAGGAACTTACTAAGAAAATCCGCGATTTGCAAAAGGTTTTGGCCGACACCGAAAACCCGGTAACAGACAGCCAGCGCAAAGATATAGAGGGTATGATTGCCGTCTATGAGAAATGGCGTAAACAATCCGTTTCGACATTTGGCGCGTTTAAGGATGGTTGGAGCGGTGTTAAGGGTATCGGTAGCGGTATCGAGAGCATAAGCAACGCCTTAGAGGGTAACGGTAACGCATGGCAGAAAGTTACGGCTTTCGTAGATGGCTTTATACAGATAGTCGAGGGTATCAATACCGTAATAGGTATTATAGATATGCTTACGACGGCCACCACAGCGCACACCATAGCCAAGGGCGCAGAGAGTGCAGCCATTGTAACGGCCACTACGACACAGGGCGTTGAGGCCGCAGCGCTACCTCAGTTGCAGCCGCCGCCGCAATTCCGACTATTATTGCAAACAAGGCTTTGACCGCAAGTTACGTACAACTTGCATCCGCTATGTATATGGCCGCACACGCCTACATACCGTTTGCAGGTTTTGGTATCGGTGCAGGTTTTTCAGCCGCCGCCGTTGCAATGGTACAGGCCATTGGCTTAATGCCGTTTGCAGAGGGTGGCGTTGTTTCAGGCCCCACGATGGCACTTATTGGCGAGTACGCCGGGGCAACTAACAACCCGGAAGTAGTGGCCCCGTTGGATAAGTTGCGCGATATGATAGAGCCGCAAGGTGAGATTTTCGGCAAAGTCCGCTTTGAGTTGGAGGGCCGGAAGTTGGTAGGAGTTATCGAAAGAGAGTACAACCACAAAAAGCGTAGTTAAGTATGGCAAAGGTATTAAGATACATGGGCGAGTTTCTTAGCCGCGCAAACGTGGTTTGGCGCGTTGAGATACTGCAAGAGGGCTACAGCGGCAACGTGGGCGTATTGGACTTTGAGGCCGACGAAGCATTAGTAATTGATTGGAAGCACGCCGACAAAGAAGAGGTGATTTGCGGCAGCGAAGCCACGTTGAAGTTAGAAAGCCCAGGCGATAGAACCTACGAAGATTTATACACAATCGAGGTAGGCCGTATTAGGATGGACGTTTATCGTAATAACGCCCTCTATTGGAGTGGCGCGTTAGACCCGGAGTTTTACGAAGAGCCTTACGAGAAAGCCCGTAAGTACGTCGTTACGCTTACGTTTAGCGACTTTGGTATATTGGATAGGCTAAAGTACAACTTATCGGGTATGCAAACGCTACAATCCATTTTGCTTAATGCTTTGCAGCGTAGCACCATTAACTACGCCTACTTAGATGCTGACACCTATTGCACTACCTATTTCGAGGGTACGAACACCAAGGCGAACCCGGCGGCGTTGGCCGTGCGTAGCGAAAATTTCTTTGATGAAGATGCAGAGCCAAGTACGCTAAAAGAAACGATAGAGGGTATTTTGCAGCCGTTGGCGTTGAAGATGATACAGCGTAACGGTAAAGTCTACGTATTCGATTTGAACGGCTTGCACAGCGCAGCGCGTAGGGCTATAACGTGGGATGGTGACAGCCAGACGATGGGCGTAGATAAGGTAGCAAACAACGTGAAAGTAAACTTTTCGCCCTATTCGTCGGCAGAGTTGCTTAACGGTGAATTGGAATACGGCGGCGAATATTCCGTAGAACAGGTTAATTTGGTAGCCGACCCCGGAGCGTCGTATTACTCTTATTATCCTGACTATAGCGAAGACCACCGGCAGGGCGGTAATTGGGATTACAACCTAATTAACTTTACTATCTTTATCAGCACGCAGGGTAAGGGCTTACGCTACCTGAATCCCAATGCGAGATATTGCCATATATTGCCATTGGTAGGCGGGCCGTCAGAATGTACCGCGATAGCATGGGCGTTTCATTCAGGAGGACACGGCGGGTTAGATACGGGATGGCCGAAACGCATACTTAACAGCGTTACCCAAGAAAGCGGTATGCAGGTGATGCAGACGCACAAAGTATTCTTACCTACGCTAACGTCAGAGGGCCAAAAGTCGTATTATGTACGCCTTACGCTTGAAATGCTGTTGGATGCAAGATACAACCCGTTTACAGAGGGTAACGACGGTAACGAGGGCGGTAACTACGACCGCATGAAAACCCGTACCGGCTACGCCTTTGTGCCTGTTGCTATCAATATGTACGACAGCAACGGTAACGCCGTTTGCCACTATGACAATAGCAGTATAGCCAAGGGAGGCACGAAAGGCCATTTGGCATATTGCAAAGGCAGTTGGGTATCGGGTGCAGGCGGCTTTGGTAGTGCCTATTTGGAATACTACGACCCAAGCGACCTTTGGGAAAGTGCCGGTATATTGGGATGGAAGAAAAACCGCCATTGTATAGGCAGACCGGGTAAAGGCAACGTAGACGTAATGATTTACGATAGTTTTAAGCAGATGGCCGACGGCCAATATATGCCTTACCCAACGCAGGGCGGTTATTTGGAAGTAACCGTTTACGCCGGGGTGCAATGCTTTGATATGGACGAATACAGGTTAAACGGTTTAATCCCCCAACAAACAGCATGGAACGACCCGAAATATTGGGTAGACGATAATCGCTATAACCAAGTCCGATGGCTGTTATACAAGGCCCCTAAAGTGGAATTGGTGAAAAATAACCTGATATTCGATGCAGCCGAGTTAGACGATGTAGAGTATTCGGGCTATATAAACAAGCACGCCAAAGAGGAAATAAGCATAGATACTACGTGCGGTACGGCTAACACGACTTGCCCGACGGCAAAGGGTATCTATTGCCGGGCATCCGATAGTCTGCAAATCCAAAAACTAAAAAGGGCGGGCGTTACAGACCACCCGGAAAAGTTGCTTATCGGTACGCTCTACAGCCAGTTTGCAGCCCGCAAAACCACGCTATCAGGTGAAGCCGTATTAGACCCCGGCGACCTTTGCGTTTACACCGAAAGGAACCAGGCGGGCAAAGTCTTTATGATGAGCAGCGAACAACAAAACGTAATTATGGACACCGCCGACGCGCTTTATACAGAGTTCAACGCCGACGAATACGACGCAATAGAAGAGGTTAATAGTTAAGGGTATGGATAAACATTATACGTCAGTAGTTACCAACAGGACACCACGCCCGCGTAGTAAAAGACTACGTGAGCAGGGTATTGGTAGCGCAAATAGCGTCGTAGTTTTGAACGCCGACACGGGAGGCAGCAGCGTTTCGCCCGGCGACGGCCACACCCACGCCAACAAAGCCGCGTTAGACCAGATTACAACGGACAGCCAAGGTTACGAGTATCTGACTTATCTTAAAGAGGTAGTAACTACAGACCCCGAAACAGGCGAAGAGGTTACGGCGTATCAGAAAGTAACGGAAAAGGTCAAAGCCGGTTACGCTGATATGGCTTACGACTTAGACCCTAACAGCCCGGTACGTAATCAGTTTCTTAGCCGCCTCTATAACGACGTTGCAGCCGGTAATATCACTTTCCAACAGGCTATACACGTTTTGGGTATCGCTCATTTCGGAGGTGAGGCGCAGTTTGGTACTTTCGTTAAGTCACTCTACGCCGGTAGTGGTGCAGGTATTGACAACTTAGGTAATGCCGAGTTTGAAAGCGTCAGGGTACGCACATACTTTGAGGCCGTAGAGTTGATTATTAACCGCCTATCGGCTATCGAGGGCGACCAACTACTTACAGAGGCCGACACCATAGAAAGCGTTACCGACATAGGCGATAATTGCTACCGCCTGAAACTGCATAGCAAGTGGGAGGGCTATTTTACCGCACAGGCACAGAATAACGTCTTAAAGGGTATCATTAACAACTTAGGCGCAACGGCTTTAGGCTATACAAGCCCCGGAACTAACGCCGCTATGTACACAAGTTGGATGCGGGTAAACAGCGTAAACCCCGCCAATAACACTATAGAAGTTACGATGTACCCCGACGAAGATACACCCGCCGGGCATAATTTCCCGCCGTGCGAGTTGATGAAGATTGCCCGTTGGGGTAATCAGACAGACACCACGCGCCAAAGCTGCATCTACCTATCGAGTACAGAGGGCCGGATTGTCAAACTAACGGGCGTTACTAAGCCTATTATTGACGCGACAAATTACGGTGCAACCTTTGGAAGCCTACCCGATTTCGTAAGGACGCTAACGGATGATGACGGCAACCTGTTACCTATCCGCGAGGGTTTGGACTATATGTATATTCCCGGTATAGTCACGATGGATATTATACGCCTCAACAAATGGACTATGAAGCCTATTTGCGAGTACGTAGACCGGGGAGAATGGCAACCCGACGGCCTGTATTACTTTGAGGCCCTAAACCCGGCTACAGGCGTTTACGAGATTTCCGACGTATGGTATTGCGGTTGCAAGTGGCGTTGTTGTCACAACTTGACTACGACGGCCCCACGTTGGAACAATACCCATTGGGCTATGTTGGAGGGCAACCCCGGCTTTACGGTGGAGTTTAACGATACGGACGTGCTTTTCGACCCCGACCGTTTCGACCTTACTTTGCAGATTATAGCCAAAATCTATAATCAGGACGTGACCGCCGACATATTGGCCCAAGATGTAGTTTGGACGCGCTACAGCGAGGACGCAAACGGCGTAGAGCGAGTGGCAAGCGATAACGCATGGGCTATACGTAGGGGCAACGCGGGCAAGTCTATACACCTGACAGCCGAGGACATAGATTTTAACGGCTACGTGCCTAAAGTGGTACGCTTTACGGCCACCGTGACACTACGCGACGGTATGAACAACGCCGCCGCGCAGGACAGCGCAGTATTTGAGTATTAACAATAAAACGACAAAGGCAATGAAGATTAAAAGATTTGATTTCAATTTTCGACCGCTGCAAGTAGACATAAGTTTTACTACGTCGGGAAGCATACCCAACAGGCAGAACTACGACGCGGCAACGGGAGAGTACACGCCCGATTTTACGCTTACGCCGCTTATTATCCAACCCGAAGTTAGCGTAATAGACAAAGACGAAGTGCTGCAAGCCGGGCGCGTAAACCAAAGTTTGACTAATATAGCATGGTACGAGATTGACAATGGCACGCGCACCCTGATTGCAGCCGCTAACGAAAATTACGAATTGACTACGAGCGGCAGCAACGCCGGGCGTATCAAGGTAAAGCGCAACGCCGCCGTAAACACCGTGCTTACGTTGGAGTTTAACGCGCAGTACGTAGACCCCCGTACTAATCAGATACACACGATACAAAAAACCTATCCCGTCTATTGCGATAACGCGACGGTTGGTTTTCCTGAATTGTTCTTAGATGCAGCCGACCAAACCCTGTATAACCCGCTTGTGCATGAAGATACGCAGATAGTGAAAGCGAGCCTGAAATTGGGCGGTAATGAGGTGTTGGCAGAGCGTCGTATCTTTGTGTGGGAAAAGTACCGTAGTGATGGCTCATGGACGCAGGTAGGCACGGACGAAACTTTGGACTACGACGTTACCGTAGCAAACGACGGTTTGAGCGTTACCGTAGACCGTAGCAAGATGGGTAGCGAGTTGTACCTACGTTGCAGGGCTAAGTACGACGTTTACGGCGACCCGGCAAGCGTTACCCTGACAGACGGTAGCCCCTCAAAGGTTATTTCGTTTATCCGTAGAATCCCGAAATTTGAGTTTGATATTGCGGGCGTACCTACCAATATCCCCGAAATAGTTTCGATTGCGCCCAACGCCTCAATATGGGATGTAAACGGCCCCATTGACAACCCCGAAAGGGAACTATTGCCGCTTTGGTACGTTGCTACCAACAAGGCATCGGGCAGCTTATCGTACACGCAGGTAGGACACGGCGTAAGCCCTGTTTTGCCTACCAAGGCTATGAGCCAGCAGTACGGCGCAGTATTTGGCTTAGACGTTAAGGATTGCGGCCCTATGTGCGCTATGGAAGATAGCGACGGCAAGGTATTTACCGACAGCGACGGAAAAATATTATTATTCAAATAACATTAAAACTTTCGATTATGGCACGTTACATTAAAGCAAATCCAAAAGTAGTTAGTTATCTGCATTTGGAAAACGACAGAAACAAGTTAAAGGATGGCAACTATATTCTTTGGTTGCAAGACATGATGGCCTTTGGCCCGCTACCGCGTTTGGCCGATACCCTACAGCGTATCGGTGCTATTGCGCTTTTGCCCCACGAAGCCCGCGAAGAGCAGTACGGTATATCTACGCGCCCGCTACCTGTAGCCACCGACCCGGAATTTATCATAGAAGAGCCGGAGGCCGAAACCGAGACACCCGCCGGGGAATCAGGCGACGGCAACGGTGAGACAGAGACCCCGACAGGCGGCGAGGGTACAAGCGAGAGCGAGACACCCGCAGAGGAACCAGGCGAGGGTACAGGCGAAACGGAAACGCCTACCAACGGCGACCAACCCGGAGAGGGTGAAACGGAAACGCCTACCAACGGCGAGACCGAGACCACCGGAGAGGAAACCGAGGAATCTAACGAGGAAACGGAAAGCATCGACAGCGGCGACGTTGGCGACGTAGAAGATGTGTTGAACCCTAACAATGAGGAGGAATAAACTATGAGTAGCGCATCAACAACCAGAACTATTAAGTTCATAAGCAAAGCCGGTACGTACATGGCTACTATCATGTGCCCGGACGGCGATTTGTTCCAGTATTGGGATGGCACAGGGGCAGACCAAACCGTTTTCCCCAATTTTGCCACGATGCAACCTAAGTTGAATTTCATTTGCACGTCGAGCCGCGTAGCCGAGGGCATAGCAACTATTGCCTCTATGCGCTACTATTTCGGCGGCACAGAGATTACGTTTAACGCAAGCGGCTATAGTACCGGCCTGTTTGGTGACGGCACGGCCAACGGCAGTTACTTTAAGAAGTACGCCGCCGACGGTAGTACGAATCTGTACCCCGGTTTGCAGATATTGAAGAATATCGCGGCCCTTGCAAGTTACCTACCCGTTACTATCAAGATGGTAGCCACTATCTACTACGGTACACAGGAGGATAGCATTTCAGCCGACTACACTATACCCATTCAGCAAAAGGCGCAGTTTGCCGGTAAGGTTACTATCGTTGCGGGCGATAACAAGAGTTTCGTTATTAGCAGTAAGGGCGACAGTTGTATTTTGCAGGCTAAAGCCTACAGCAACGAGGGCGCGTTATCCGTTGGCCTTACCTACAAGTGGGAGCAGTTCGACCCGTCAGCAGCCGGAAACGTGGACGGTTGGAAGTTGTTAGGCAGTTCGGATAACGAGGGCTTTGGTAATTCCGCAACCCTTACCGTAACGGAAAGCATGATAGACACCTACGGCGAGTTCAGGCTAACCGTTAAACGTAACGGCTCATTCTACGGTATGGACGTGCAGGGCGTTGTCGATAAGTCAGACCCTTACGACATTGACCCGCACCCCAGCCCCGAAGATGAAACGATAGACGAAGATACGAGCAGCAGCCGCGACCATGTGACTTATACGCCGGTATTGGTTACGAGAGGCGGCACAGCCGTTTCGCCTAACCCCCTCTACTATTTCTTAGTGAGAGACGCGGCGGGCGTTGTGTTGAATAAGTACAGAGACGGTAACGCCGCCGTAAACGGTAGCGACCCGATGGAACTTTCAACTAACGCGATGGCATCGTACACCGTTACCCGTGAGCAATGCCAAGCCGGAGGCGGTGACATTTCAATAACCATTCAGGCAGCAAGTTAAAAAATCGTTTAGCACTATGGGAGTAGCAGTAACACGAGTAGTTAAGTTTATCCGCAAAGGTACGGGAATTTCCCGTACCGATGTGGAGTACGCAGATAGTACGAGTAATTCCGTAGCCCCTACGTCGGGATGGACTACAAACGCCCCGGCATGGCAAAACGGGCATTACATTTGGCAGCGGGTAAGGTTTATCTATACCGACGGCACAGACGGTTATAGTAACCCGGTTTGTCTTTTAGGCGGTAAGGGTATTTCCAAGATTGAAGAATATTACCTTGCTACGTCGGCATCGTCAGGCGTAACAACGGCTACGCAGGGATGGACTAAGGCCGTTCAAAGTGTTACGGCTACTAACAAGTATCTTTGGAATTACGAAGTAGTGACTTACACGGATGGGACTACTACCACGACTACGCCCGTAATCATTGGCACGTATGGCGATAAGGGCGTAGGAATTACGTCTATTACCGAACACTACTTAGCTACGTCGGCATCGTCAGGCGTTACACGTTCTACGTCGGGATGGACTACGCGTATTCAGACCGTAACCAATACCAACAAGTACCTTTGGAACTACGAGACCGTCACCTATACCGATGGCACAACACAGGACACAGACCCGGTTATAATAGGTGTTTACGGCGACGCGGCAATAGGGTACAGCATATCACTTGCAGATAGTATTTTTGCCTACGACCCCAATAGCCAAGGTGATGAAATGTACGTAGACATAAAGGGTAAAGTTTACAAAACGGTAGGTGGCACTACGTCACCTTATACTAATCTAAGCCGTTCAGAACTTAGTCTCTATTTCCTGAAAAGTGATGGTACAATGGATTCAATACCCAATACCAACAGCCTAACAGGAGGCTTTACGGTTAGTGGTAACACGTTTGCGACTAAGTATTACAACGAAACCGGGTGGGCTGATGAAACGGTATTTGTGGCGGTATTGACGATTGATAGTGCAGAGGTAGCCCGTGAAAGCATACAAATTAACAAGTATGGAGAGCAAGGAAGCACAGGCAAGGGAATACAAAGCGTAACGACTTCTTACGCTCGGTCAAGTGTGGCGACAACGACAAATGACACTACCGCCCCGTCAATAGATGGCAGTTGGACTACAGCACAGCCCACACTAACCGACACGTACCCCTATATGTGGAAAAAGGAGGTAATCACATGGACTAACGGCACTACTACAACACGCTATACCATGATTGGGCAAAGGGGAGGCCCCGGAAGTCAAGGCAGCAGAGGCCCCGCGTTACGAGGCCCCCAGGCATGGAGCGATTTAGATACAGGCTACCAGCTCTATAAAGGCGCAGAGGGTGAGCCGTACAAAGACATAGTGCTTTATAACGGTAATTACTACACCTGCATAAAGTCGCATACTAAAACGACTACCAACTATCCGGGCAGCACCTACGACACCAATAATAATCTTTGGCAGCTTTCGGATAAAGTAGAAATGATTGCGGCCAATGTGATGTTTGCAGAGCACGGATTTTTTGGCGACGCTATTATTAGTGGTCAATGGCTGATTTCTGCTAACGGTACTATCGACACTACCGACTACACAAAGGGCCAAACATTCAACGGCGAATTAGCCTACGACTTATTTAACGCTGATAGCCCTTTAGGTGTTGATATATCGAAGTATAACAACACATCTACTACGACTATTTCAAGTTCCGAGGCGACAAAGAATAAAGACACCGTTTCTTTGCAAGCCGGTAAGGTATATAAAATAAATTGCGTTGGCTATACGTCAAACGCAAACCACCCGGTATATGTACGACTTGTTAAGACAGATAACAGCGGCGTTTACGTTACGCCCATAAATCTAAATAGCGCATCGTCTGTAGAACGATACGGGTACGCCCATATTGTACAAACGGGTAACTACTATATTCAGCTATACCACGATACCGGCTACACGGGTACGCTAACAAGTTGTAAGATAGTAGAAAAATGTTTTGCACCGAAATACGCCCTGAATCTACGAAGCGGCAAGGTATATGAAAACGACGCGCACATTAAAGGTAATATCTACAGGCCACCGTTTGTTATTAACAATAGTAACTATGCGACCTACGCGCCTAAAAATAGCAACAACGTATATATTATAGACCTCAAAAAGACAGGGCTTAACATACAGCTTGATTTTTCGGCGAGCGGCGTAATTCTTATTGACTTTCCGACCGGCGACGAATATTTAGGGGCTGAAATAACTATTGTAAATTCATCGAACCAAGAGGCTTACGTTGAAAGTATATTGTGGGGGCAGGGTGATGCGTCGTTTGCTATCGCGAAATATAGCGGGTACGCCTCATTTAAGTACGTCAAGCACACAAATTCCTTTGGCGATGTAGTAGGTAAATGGTGGGTTACAGCAAGCATCTATGACCCCGGAAACAGTTAAATACATGAGTTATGAAAACAAAAGTAATCTTTAACGACACAATCCCATTTAGCGGATTTATCGCTATGACCGTATGGCCGTTTATATTCGTAAGGAATCAGGCGGCAAGTCGGTACAACGTAGTGGCCAACAACCACGAACACATACACGCAGGGCAGCAAAAGGAAATGCTATTGGTAGGCGTTATCC
The DNA here is from genome assembly GCA_017519305.1 of Candidatus Saccharimonadota bacterium. GTDB lineage: Bacteria > Patescibacteriota > Saccharimonadia > Saccharimonadales > Saccharimonadaceae > Nanosyncoccus. Next base: position 4,701 of record JAFWSN010000004.1, on the reverse strand, counting down.
TTGCTATTGCCCTGTTTCCCCTGATTGGCCTTTGGGCTATCCTGATGCTATTCGTTTTCTTTTGGTGGTATATCCTTGAATGGCTGTTTAGGATTTGCCAATACCGAAACACTAAAAAGGCGTACCGTAACATTTCCTTTGAGCGGGAAGCCTACGCCAACGAAAAGGATTTAACCTACCTTACCAACCGTAGGCGTTTCGCATGGATTAAGTATTTACACATTTAATAACCCCATTAAATTTTTAGTATTATGGCAGTTAAGCAAACAAAAAAATTGAATGACAGCAGCGTAACAGACGTTACGACCGTCAACAGCACCGACCGAATCCTTATGCGGGATAGCAGCGGTAAGTTAATCCCCATTTCGCTTGCAAACCTGAAAGCGGCTATGATGGGAGGCGTAGACCAAAACGTACAGATGGACGGCGTTTTCATTATGTACCATGACAACAGCAACGACGCGCCCCGAATGGTTAAGCCCCACAAGTGGCCAAGCCTACAGAGTGCCGGGCAAATCGCCGACGGCGTAGTAGTCGTAGAGGGCGGCAAAATCTTAGTCGTAGCACCTACCGAATCGTCTATGACATGGAGTAGCGCAGCCGTTAGTGGTGGCGGCGTAACCACGTCAGACCGCGTTACGGCTTTGAACGATTGGGCCGGTAAGAACAACACGGCGGCGCAGATTACGCACGCCGAATGTAGTAGCAACGCCTACGCCCCCGGATATTGTGCGAACTACAGCCGCGTAAATGCCAATTCTAAGGGCTTGACAGCAGGTAAGTGGTGGCTACCGTCATTGGGCGAAATGATGATGATTTACGCCAATATGACAAAGATTAACTACGCGCTTTCGCTGATTAGTGGTGCAACGCAGTTGGCCGAAGCCGCTTATTGGACTTCTACCGAGTTCAGCGCGACCTTCGCCTGGCTTCTGAACCTCGTCACCGGCAACGCCAGCAACGGCACTAAGGCGTCGCTCACGTTTCACGTTCGGCCCGTCTCAGCATTTATTGCTTAATTCTTACTCTTTAACCTTTAGTTCCCGGCGAAAGCCGGGAACATTACAACGAAATTTTCAAAAATGGCAGACAAACCGATTAAGTTAGTATCTACTACACAACTATACTTAGATTGTAGGGCGTTACTCAATGAGATATTAGACGTTACGCCCAACTTTCCGCGTGACTATAAGTTTACTATCGGCGCAGAAATGCAAAGACTATCCGTTAGCCTGATAGAGTTAGACGCAGCGGCCTACATGGATAAGGCGGGCAGGGTACAAAACTTAATGAGTTTCAAAGCCGAATTCGAGACGCTTAAAACCCTAATCAGGGTAGCGGGCGAAAGACGTTGGATTAAGGGAATAGGGCGGCACGCACATATCATTGAACTGATGGACGCAATAGGAAAGCAAAGTACAGCGTGGAAAAACTCACTTACAAAAGCGAGTAAGCCGGAATCGGAAAGTTAAGACTAACCGAGAGTGCAAGTTTCCGTAATAAATGGGGCCTATACCGTCATTTACGGTTAAGAGCAAGTTAATAGGCCACAGATTGCGAGCCTACCGAGTACAGCGCGACCAACGCCTGGAATCTGAACCTCAACAACGGCAACGCCAACAACAACACTAAGGCATCGAACACGAATCACGTTCGGCCCGTCTCAGCACTTCTTACGGAAGCAGAAACGTAGTATATAAACATTGTCAGATATGGTAACGACAGATGGACTTTTAGAAGCGTATTACGATTGCCGACGGCGCAAGCGTCGCACGGCAAGCGCGATAGTCTATGAAATGGACTACGAAACTAAACTTATCGCCTTACGCGATAGGATTAACAACCGCGTCTATCAGCCCGGAAAGTCTATTTGCTTTGTCGTAACGCGGCCCCGGTATCGTGAAGTGTTTGCCGCCTCCTTTGAAGATAGAATAGTACACCACTATATAGCCCTACGGTTAGAGCCGCTTTTTGAGTTGGTATTTAGCCAGCGTACTTTTAATTGCCGTAAGGAGAAAGGGCAGCTTTACGGTATCAATATTCTAAAGCAGGATATTAGGGATTGCAGCGAGAACTACACCCGGACTTGTTGGATTATGAAATTAGACCTACAGGGCTTTTTTATGAGCATCGACAAAGCCCTGTTAGCCGACCTGATAGACTGCTTTATTACTCAATACTATACCGGCAGCGACATAGACGATTTGCGCTACCTTTGCCAGATAGTCGTTTTGCATTGCCCCGAAAAGAATTGCGAGAGGCACAGCCCGGCGCATTATTGGGATTACCTACCCGCCAATAAATCGCTATTCACTAACGGCGAGGGCAAAGGCGTTGCTATCGGCAACCTGTTTGCGCAACTATTCGCCAATTTCCTGTTAAACGAATTTGATTGGTTTTTGGAAGAAATAGGCATTAAGTATCATGGCCGCTACGTAGATGATTTCTATTGCATACACCAAGATAAGGCCGTACTACTTAACGCCGTGCCATTGATACGGGATAAGTTGGCCGAATTTGGCCTAACCCTGAATCCTAAGAAATTCTACTTTCAGCACTACACCAAGGGCGTAGAGTTTACCGGGGCCGTCGTAAAACCCAAAGCATCGTATTGTTGCAACCGCACAATAACCAACTTTATTGCAGCCGTCAGGCGGTTAAACAACGCCAAGACATTACGGCAGGTTGAGCACGCCGTTTGCTCTATAAACAGTTATTTGGGCTTGCTACGACACCACAACGAATACGGTACGCGTAAGAAAGTCTTAGGCATGATAGAGCGACCTGCATACGAATATATCTACATAAAAGGCCGCTACGAGGTGGTAGCCCTAAAGAATAAGTACAAAAAGAGATTACAGACCTATAAACGTATTAGAGATGGCGATTATTGAAGTTAAACCCAAAGACCCGGTTACGCTACGCGCTGACGTAATCGACATGGGCCTTTTGCACCTGTTAGAAACCCGCTACGTGGTGATTATCGAGCAGCGCGATAACGAAATACAGATGGAACTATACAAGAAATAGAAAAATGGAGTACACGGAAATTTTCGGTATTATTGCGTCGATGGGCGCAGCCGTTGGCGGTTGGGAGTTAATTAAGTATGTGCTTAATATCCGCAGCAACAAACGTAAGGAGAGAGCCGAAGCAGATAAAGCAGAGGCAGAGGCCAACGGAGCAGAGTTTGGCGTATTACGCGAGACGGTAGAGTTTTTGCAGCAGCAGTTAAAGGAGAAAGAGGAACGGTTTGCTAATCAGACCGACCGGCTACGCGAAGTCCAAGACAAGTATTTTAACTTGATGCAAGAAAAGGCGAAAACCGATTTGGAATTGCAGCGTTTTCGATGTGTGCGCCCTAAGTGCGCACAGAGAGAACCGCAAAACGGATATTGATATTAACCCCTAAAACGCAGATTATGGCTAAAGTAGAAAGCATTGTGCCTTTTATCCTGAAATGGGAAACCGGCACGACAGGGGCAACCCTGACAAACGAGCAGCTTTTTGAGAAAGCGAAGAAACGCGGATTTGCAAACGACCCCGACGATTTGGGAGGGGCTACGATGTGCGGCGTTACGTTGGCAACCTATACGGAATATTGCCGTAAGAAAGGCTACCCAAAGCCTACCGTCGAAAGACTAAAGGCCATTAAGTACGCCGATTGGCTTGCAATCCTTAAAACGATGTTTTGGGATAGGTGGAAAGCCGACCAGATTACTAACGCCTCTATTGCCTTGATGCTTGTCGATTTCGTTTGGGCGAGCGGTAACTACGGGATAACCGTACCGCAAAAGGCTATAGGCGTGACAGCCGACGGCGTAGTAGGCCCCAAGACGTTAGCAGCCATTAACGCCCGCGACCCCCGCCAACTTTTCGACCTGTTGAAGAAAGAGCGTTTGGCCTACATTGAGCGCATTTGCAAAGCCCGGCCAAAGAACTATAAGTATCGTACCGGGTGGCTTAATCGTCTTAACGACATCAAATTTTCGGGCGTATGAGAAACGAGTATAACAGGTATTGGTATCACCAATTCAGGCAAAACAATAGCAACGGTTGCAGTACGTATTTGTTCCTGATGGCCTTTGCCCTGTTGTGCCTGGTAGTAGCCGGGTGCAGAACGCACAAGACCGTTACAGACGAAAGCAGCACGGTATCTATTGTAGATACTACCCAAGTGGAAACGGACAGCCTGACAGCCACGCAGACGTTTACCGATACGACGCAGACCACAACCACCACAGAGCAGAACACGACAATAAACTTTGTGGACGGTGGCGGCACGGTAAGTATTGACAGCGCAGGTAACATTACGCTAACCGGGGTGCAGAGCATTACGGGAAACCTGACAACGAACACCAACCAACAAAACGGAATCAGTCAGACCAACGAAGTAACGCAGACGCATACCGATACGCAAAACGGAATAACCAATAACGAGAGCCACGCGAGCCACACAGAAAAAGAGACAAAGACAGAAAAGCCCGTTTGGTATCAGACTATCTTAGCAAAGATTGGCGGGCTATGCTGCATTGCGGCTTTGCTTTGGCTTTTGTTCCTGTATCTGAAAAGAAAGTTTTAATGATTAGTGTTTTCTGTAATATAGTGCTTTGCCCGCGCAGTCCGAGAGGATAGAGCGGGCATTTTTCAAACATAAGACGGTAGAAATGGCCGTAGAGCGCGTTAAAGGCCGTTGGGGTTAT
>JAFWSN010000003.1 GCA_017519305.1 Candidatus Saccharimonadota bacterium | reverse complement strand
TAATGTGCGACACACCGCTGACGAACTACTGGCGCTGGTCAACTACATCAAAGGGACTTCGGAGGTTCCCACAATCCTGATGGAACCAACCAGCCACTATCATTATCCGCTTCTGAAAGCGTTCCAGGAGGCTAATCTGCCTGTCTGTCTGATTAATCCCTACCAGATGAAAAAATATGGAGATACTGCGCTTCGTAAGGCAAAAACAGACAAACGGGATTCTATCCGGATTGCGCAGTATGCTCTTGAAAAATCCTACTCGCTAATTCCGTATACACCTTCCGACCAGAAGTATGAAGACCTTAGATTTCTGTCCAGACAGTACAGCCAAAGGATTTCAATACTCACGGTCAATAAGGTCCAGTTATTAGCTCTTTTGGACCAAACAATGCCTGGTATAACATCACTGCTTCCTCTTAAAAGCAGAGATCCGGATAATTGTGTGCTGTTGAGGTTCATCAAGCGTTTTAAGTCCTTCGAAATGATTCGAAAAATGGGTAAAACACGCTTCTTGGAAAGCTTTCAACTTTTGGTCAGAAAAACAAAAGACCGGTGTGCGGGCACCAAGGGTTTGCGCATTTATGAGTTAGCGCTTAACAGCGTTACCACACGCGGAGATAATCCTCTAATGGCTATGACGCAGGAGCAATGCGTAGCTCTTATCTCTACGTCTCAGAAAGCTGCGGATGAAATAAACCTGCAAATGAGGACCATAGCCGAAACCTTGCCTGAATATAAAGTGCTTCGCGCAATGGCAGGGGTTGGGGACCGTCTCGGGCCGGTTATCCTTGCGGAAATTGGTGATGTTCGTCGCTTTCATAGCGGGAAAGCACTTAACGCCTATGCTGGCAATGATGCGCCTCCGTACCAGTCCGGACAGTTTGAGAGCCGGAATCGTCACATCTCCAAACGTGGCAACCCGGCTCTCAGAAAAGCTTGTTTTGAGGTTATGCAGGCGCTCAAACTAACAAAACCTCAAGATGATCCTGTGTACCTTTTTTTAGCCAAAAAAGAACAGGAAGGAAAACCTTATAACGTAGCCAAGATGGCTGCCGTAAATAAGTTCCTGCGGATCTACTACGCTCGTGTAATGGAGTTGTATAAGTAAATCCGTTCACCAGTTACATTATAACCGTTTTTGAATGGCCTGCAATAGCAGGTCTGGTTAAGGTCGCCATTATTTAGTTTTCCAAAGCTTCAATTTTTCTTAAAAAACTCTTGACAAACATTAGCAAGATTTATATGGGTAAATGTCTAAATCGAAAGTCCTCTGCTCATCAAAAAGCAGAGGACTTTTTTGTTTTAAACTTCTTAACTTAATGACATTGATTTATTAGAATCAGGGGATTTTTGTGTTTTTGGTTTAAAAACCGACTTCGTAAAATCGCCGTAGATTGCGTTTTAGAAGTCGGCTCGATGTTTAGTACCTTTGGTTTTGCCCTGGGCGTTCGTGCTGGGTGGACAAACAATTATAAAAAGAAAAACTCCGGAAGATGACGACCGGAGTTTTCCATTTTTGGATAAATATTCATTTGGCTTGAGCCGAAAGTAAAGGATGAACCGAAGAAAGAGAATCAGCCGGAAAGTCAGGAAGAAGAAAAAGAGGAAAAATAAATAAAAAGCCCTGGCCAGTAATGATAATGTCATTAAGTTAAAGTAAATTCCAGTTTTGCTCAGCAAGTTTTTTATGATATAATTTAAAAAATAATTTCCATCAATGTCAATTTTGCTGAACCTGTTTTGTATATATAAATAAATGGCAAAATAAATTATTTTAAGGAGGATTCTACTATGCCGATTAACAAAAATGAGTTGACGAGAGAGCAGATTACCAAGGCAATGGCCTGCGAGACCGCCGAGGATCTGATGGCGCTGGTGAAGGCCAAGGGCCACGAAATCACGAAGGAAGAAGCCGAGGCCTGCATGGCGGAGCTGGCGGACATCGAGCTGGACGAGGCCACGCTGCAACAGGTGGCGGGTGGTAGTCCAAAGATCAGTGATATATTAAAGAGTACAACGGCGATCTTGATGTTTCTTTAATTAGGAGGTTTTATCATGGCAAAGATCAACGTAAACGAACTCTCGTGGGAACAAATCGAAAAGGCGATGGCTTGCGAGACCGTCGAGGAACTGATGGCGCTGGCGAAGGCCGAGGGCATCGAGCTCACCAAGGAGGAGGCCGAGGCTTACTTTGATGAGTTATCAGAATGTGAGCTGAAAGACGGCGATCTCAAACATGTAGCGGGGGGGAATTGCCCTACGAAGTGCAGCGGTGTTAAACCTGTTTGGGAAAACTGGTAAGCGTATTTATACTACTCGCCGTTAAAAAGTAGAGCTTTTTTACGGCGAGTGCATGAGACTGTCAGCCGCGCTTTAGCGCGGCTGTAGCCTGCAAAGCAGGCGTAAATCTTCGCTTAAATGTTTACATTTAAGCGAAGATTAGTATTAGGACACAGAGGAGGTATTGCCAATGGCAACCATCAATCCAAACGAACTTACGAGAGAGCAAATCGAAAAGGCTATGGCCTGCGGGACCGCCGAGGAGCTTATGGCGCTGGCGAAAGCGGAAGGTATTGAACTGACGAAGGAAGAAGCTGAATCATATTTGGCGGAGCTGGAAGACTTCGAGTTGGACGGTGATATGCTGAAACGGGTAGCGGGTGGTCGCGGCTACGCTG
>JAFWSN010000002.1 GCA_017519305.1 Candidatus Saccharimonadota bacterium | reverse complement strand
TCACACCGGTTTCTGGTACTGGTGGTTCTTTCTCTTCATCTTCACCACCTTCTTGGTATGGGATGATGTCTGTATCTGCTAGGTTGTCTGTGTATTTATCGTTGTAGAGGAGGACAATCTTGCGGACGGTAGAGTCATCTGGATCTGGGACCATATCGAAATCGATGTTCTCGAAGTTTACGTTGGTGGTGATGTCTAGTTCATCCATTGGGACTGGAGTATCGTGGATGGATGCGAAGACTGGGTTGTCTTGGATAGCCTGGCTCATAGCTTCGAAGTCTATGCTTGAAGTAGAGCGTGGGTAGGCATTGTCATCATAGGTAGCCCATTCATCGGACTGGAGGATGATACCATCACGGCGCATAGCGTAGACGATGAGATCAGACTTATCGAAATCTGTAGCATCATCGTTAACGAGAACGGTTGGTTTGTTAGAGGTGAGGTAGAGGACCTCGTCTAGTGGGTAGAATTCACCTTCGAAGGTTTCACGGACTGGGAGAGCAGCATATTCTTCAGCTGGTGAGGTGGAGTAGGCATAGATGTCTGTGCCTTCTGGGATGGTTGGTCCACGATCTGCACCACGACCTTGGTCTGTTGCATAGTTGCCGTCTTCACCATCGTTGCTGGCACCGTGTCCGGCTAGGGTGCTGTCTACGATTTCTGTATCACCCCAGATGAAGATGGATTCTAGTTTGTTGTCTTCACTAAAGGCACCGTCATCGATGAGGGTTACTTTGTAGTCTATAGTAGCGGCTCTTAGTTCTCCATCGTTATAGAAGGTGTATTCTGGGATAGTAGCGTTAGTGAAGCTTCTTGGTACATCAACGGATTCTAGCTTTGGCATGTTGGCGAATGAGTAGCCAGCTGAAGCATCGAACTTAGCAGCAGTGAGATCGAAGTCTTTGCTTTCATCGCCCATGGTCTTAAATGCTGTACCGCTGAAGGCGTTGCTGCCTACTGTTACTGTTTCATTCTTGATGCCTGGAGCAAAGTAGATGGTGTTTAGTTTGGTATCCCTAATGAAGGATTCATCGTCTATAGCACGGAGGTTGTTGTCTGCGAAGAGGTCTACCTTGGTGAGGTTGGCACAATCTTCGAAGGCATTCTTGGAGATCTTTGGAAGTGCAGTGATGATTACTTCATCCATTGGCATGGCGTGGAATTCTGGTCTTGGGTTTTCATCCGAGATAGTGAGATTAGTGGCTGGAAGGGTTGGAGATTCGATGAAGAGTTTATCTACGTCTGTGTTCCAGAATGCCTGGAAGATAAGCTGGTCTTCCGTGCTTTCGAGGGTGAGACTTGGCTTAATGGTGAGGGTGTCGTAGTGGACATCTTCATCGCCTGCGTTGAAGGCGGAGAAACCAATGTGGGTAACGGTGCTTGGGACAACCATGTTATCTGTGGTGTCTGCGCCATAGAAGGCAGAGTCATCAATATCCAAGAGACCTTCTGGGAGGGTGGAGATATTGGCAGTAGCCCATTGGAAGGCCTCGGTACCAATAGTCTCAAGAGTACTTGGAAGAGTGACATCGCCAAGGTCTGCCTCGTAGAAGGTGTCTTTTGCGATGGTAGTGAGACCCTCTGGGAGGATGATTTCACCTACTGTAGCGCCTTGGAACATAGATTCACTGGTGGTGGTCCAATTAGTGGCAGAAAGATCTACTTTGTCTGCTTCAAGACCATAGAAGTATGCACGATCTTTAGCACAGTTCTCGAAACCACCACATGGTTCGCCGGCGTTTTCTGTGAAGGTGATGGTACCGAACTTAGCATCTTTGCCGAAGGTGGCGACGAAGGAGTCGTAGAAGTTGGCGTCACGCGCAGCTTGGCCTTCGGCCGTGTAGGCGTCGCATGAGTCGCCGTTCTGATCAAAACAGTAAGTATAGCTCCCCTCTTCATAAGCTCGTGTAACGTTATACAGATCCGTGTCTATCATCACATTGCGAAGGCTCGGAGTGTCATAGAATGCATTAGGGCCAAGCTTAGTAATACTGCTATCAAGAGTAACGTCTCTTACGTTGGTGCCTTGGAAGGCTGAGAAGCCGAGTTCGGTAAGATTTGACAGATTCACGTCCGCAGTAAATAGCGCATCGCCAATAAATGCACCGGCGCCAATTTTCTGAATAGAAGTAGGCAAGGAAGTAATATTGACACCTGGCTCAGAGTGAGCATACCAGTATCGCCATTGGTCAGGGAAGGTAGCGTTAAAGGCCTGCGAACCAATTTCTGTTACGGTGTTTGGAATCTCTAGTGGCTCGGTAATTTCGGTACCGACGAAAGAATATGCAGGAATAACTTCAAGCGCGTGAGGCAATTTAACTGTGCCAATTTTCGAACCAATAAATATACCGATTTGGGTGTCGCCCTGATAGCTAGGGGTATAGAGCGTTGTCCATGGCGTTTCGCTAAGATCAATTTCGTCTGCAACAACTGCCATGAAATCACATGGAGTTTTATTTGGGGCCGTTGTAGCTTTGCTCGTGAATTTGATTTTTTCGAAGTGGGCCCTATTATTGGTGCTAATTGTACTGTGGGTGCCCGGTTCTATATAACCGTTTTGAATCCATGATACTAGGCTCTGGAGTGCACGATTAGAACCGTCGCTACTGTTGCTGCCGAACATATCGTAGTCGATAGTGACATTCTTGACCAAGTGGCTCCCCATAAAAAGCCCCACCATGCTTTGCGCCGGAGCTACACTTAGCGTAATGTCTATGACGTTCGTATAGTAGAATGCGGCACCACCGATATACTCCAAGTTCGGCAAATTGAAGGTGTTAATAACAAGGTTATTGTTGTATACGAACGCTTCGCCACCAATGTATCCGAGACCGCTTGGCAAAGTATCGATTGTGACGGTCGAGCGCGCTCCCTGAGGCGTGAACCAGCTATCAAACACGAACTGGAAAGCGTTGGCGCCGATAGCCTTGAGGTTGGCAGGCAGACGCATGTCTTCACTGATATTTCCGTTGGCGTCAATCGTATGGATTTCGCTCATTTGCTGATAGCTAAAGGAGAGTGTACCAAATACTTCATATCTGTCGTCAATGATGAATTTCCTGAGCTTCGAGTTGTAACCTGAATTACCGAGCGCATCCCATGGGATAATATTTTTTGCGTTCATAGCATAAGTATCCAGCAATGCAGAGTCCGAATACATTCCCATACCAACTCTAGCTGTTGTGTAGTCGTGATCAGCCGCAACTTGTTCGTCGGCCGCGTACGGGGCGATGATGACCACTTCGTCGACTAAATCCCAGGTTGAGTAGCCAATAACGTATTGCATAATCAGGCCAGGTTGGTGGTTCGTGGTAGCCATATCATAGGCGATAGTAACTTTTTTGACTGGCGAATTTTCAAATATTTCACGACCATTGTTGTCCATATCGGCGTAAGTGTCGCGGAAAGTTTTCGGAAGGTAGACTTCTTCCATTAAGTTATTCTCGAAGGCGTGGTAACCGATACTCTTGATGCCGCCTAGGTCCAGCGTAGCAATGTGAGCACCGCTAAAGGCGTATGGCCTGATTTGGTCGATACTTGTGCCGTCCAGATCAAGTGAACTAATATTAGTGTTTTTGAAAGCGGCGTAACCAATTACCTTAATGGCCGGTTCAAATTCTGCAGTAGTAATGCCAGAACCATTGAATGCGTCACCATAGATTGTGACGACATTTCCGGAATTAAATGCAGTGAGTGAGGTAGCCCCCTTAAAGGCACCGCCGTAGATTGTTGTAACATTGTCGCCAATCGTAAGGCTGGCTAGATTCGTACAGTCCGTAGCGATACCGTGAGGCACGTCTACGTCAATAGATAAGCTGGTGATATCGGAGCCGGCAAAAGCGTAGCCGCCAATTGTCTGATTATTATTAATCGTGATAGCTTTGCTATTGGCGTTCAAAACGGTATCCTGGAAGGCATTCCAGCCGATATATTTAACATTACTGAGGTTGGTGAGTTTTACGTGCATACCCTCAAAGGCACCGGCGTAATTTGCGTAAGGGTTAAGGACACCGGTCGGCGTGCTATCGCTCCAGCTGCTTTTATAGTGCCAGTAAGCGGCGTCGCTAGACGTGTCGCTAGTGTTGTAGTCGGCGATATCCCCAATGTCTGCTGGATCCGCAATTACCATGTTTTCGCCGAAGACAAGTTCTACTTCGTGGGTCGTATCAAACATTTGGGAGACATTTTTGACTTGGATTTTAGAAGTGTTGGTCATATCAAGTTTGGTCACATTGGCGGTGCTGGAGACTACACCGGAACAATCAGGAGTTGTATAACGAGAACAAATAGAGTCAAGGAAATAAGTGTCCTTGCCGGAAGCCACATCATTGATCGATGGTACATTCACGGTAGTTACACCAGCCGGCACAGACTGGATACCAATATAGATATCGCCGTCATCCGTGGTTTCCCTATCCCACACTACACCATCACCATCGGTATAGGTATCGAAGGTGGATGCTGCGTTAGCATTACCGGAGCTAATTACTCCAATTGATAAAATGGCAACAAAAAGTGCCAATACTCTTAATCTTTTGTATTTCAACAAAATCATTTTTGTTCTCCCAATTTTGTTTGATATGACCTTTTGTACTCTTATAATAACATAAGCACAATAAAAAGCAACAGTTTTTTTATTGATTTTCGTCTTCTTTTTTGTCTTCTTCTGCTTTGCCCTTTTTGAGGAAGCTGATGATTCTTTCTTTTTGCCAAAGCGCCAAAGCAAATACAATCACGACAATCACCGCAACGATAGCTACTGGCACGAGGTTGCTCTCGCCGAGACCCATGCCGATATAGTTTGTAATAATAATGGTTGGGATATGTCCAAGTGTCATCAGGATGATGAGGTTTTTGATTGGGACATCGGTGAGACCGGCCATGTAGCCAACCATATCATCCGGTAACCCTGGGAGCAAAAAAACTAAGAACAAAATAATTGCGGCGTGCTCGCCAAAAATAAAGTCGAATTTGTCCATGGCGGATTTTTTAAAAATCTTTTCGATCAGGCTGCGGCCGAATTTGCGCGAGATAATAATCATAATGAGATAGCCGATGGTGCTGCCGATCAAAGTCCACAAGATTCCCCACCAGCCAAAAATAAAGCCACCGACGCCGCCCACTACTTGCCCCGGGATTGGCGCCAAAATGATTTGGGCGATTTGGAGCAGTATATATATTAATGGCGCAAAAAAGCCCATACGTTCGACGAATTCTACAACACGGTCGTGATTTGAGAGCAGAGCCGTAAGTGGGCCGCTACAAAGTACGTCCCAAATGACATAACCTGTGAGCAAAAGAATAACTCCCGCTAAGGCTATCGCTTTAGCCTTGGTTTTGCGGGAGATATTCTTTCTAATGATTGACATTATTTAGCGTATTCAACAGCGCGAGTTTCGCGGATGACATTAACTTTGATAACACCCGGATAACTCATCGTGGCCTCAATCTTGTCGGCGATATCGCGAGCAAGCTTCAAGGCTGAAAGATCATCGATTGATTTTGGCTCAACGATGACACGAATTTCGCGACCAGCAGAAATGGCATAGGCTTTGTCGATGCCTGGGAAGCTGGTAGCAATGTTTTCGAGGTCCTTCATACGTTCAGCAAAGTTTTCAGCCGAAATGTTGCGAGCACCTGGACGAGCAGCCGAGATAGCATCAACGATTTTAACGATGACAGCTTCTGGCGTGGTTGGCTCGATGTCATCGTGGTGAGCAGCGATAGCATGTACGATTTCGTCTGGCATACCATATTTCTTAGCAAGCTCAGCACCGATTTCAGCGTGTTTGCCTTCGATTTTGTGAGTGACAGCTTTGCCCATGTCGTGAAGAAGAGTTGCGGTCTTAGTGATACGTTTGTCAGCACCAACTTCTTCGGCAATCATACCAGCCATGTGAGCCATTTCGATTGAGTGGAGCAAGACGTTTTGACCGTAGCTAGTACGGAATTTAAGTTCACCAAGAAGATGCAAAATTTCGTGTGGGATACCAACGACACCAACTTCGCGAGCGGCATCTTCACCAGCGCGGACAACTTCTTTTTCGATTTCTTTTTCGGCTTTAGCCACAGCTTCTTCGATTGAGGCTGGGTTAATGCGACCGTCTTTCATTAAGCGCTCCATTGCATAGCGAGCGACTTGGCGGCGGATTGGATCAAATGAGCTAAGGACTACCATACCTGGGGTATCATCAACCATGATATCTACACCAGTGGCGCGTTGCAAAGCTTGAATGTTGCGGCCTTCCTTACCGATGATGCGGCCTTTCATGTCGTCATCAGGAAGTTTAAGAGCGGTAATGGTGCGGTCGGCGGTAACCTCAGAAGACATGCGTTCCATTGCGGTAAGAAGTGCAGCTTGTGCGGTTTCGTCGATATCGCGTTTAATTTCCTTTTGCTCTTTGTTGATGAGGCCAACGAGATCTTGTTTGATGTCGTTTTCAGTCATTTGCATTAATTTTTCGCGAGCTTCTTGCTTGGAAAGGCCGGCGATTTTTTCCAGCTTTTCGTGTTGTTTTTCACGAATAGTGCGAACTTCGTTTTTGAGGTCTTCGAGCTCTTTTTCTTGCTTGGTAAGACGCTCTGATTTTTTCTCGAGTTGGTCTAGCTTAGAGTCGAGAGTAGTCTCACGTTCGGCCAAACGGTTCTCGGTACGTTTCCATTCTTTGCGGCGTTCGTTTTCTTCGGCTTGATTCTTTTCGGTGAGGTTAGCAGCTTCTTTTTTGGCAGCGAGTACGATGTCTGAAGCTTCGTGTTTAGCCTTACGAATCAGGTCATCAGCCTTGTTTTTGCCACCGTTCTCTTTTTTCTTGTTGTAGGCAAAAATACCGCCTGCACCCAAGCCCAAACCGAGCACGGCCGCGACAATAGGAATTACAATTTCCATATGTATCCTTTCTAATTGTTTTTTGCCGATATTTTTCTCTGTACCGGCGGGGTAACAAATGAATATAAATTAATAAATTTCCGCTTCTAATTATACCACGAAATGGCAAAAACCGCCATTTTGGAAGCAACAAAAAATGGTGCTTTGAACGGACACCATTTTATGTTTTTTAAAATAGGCTGCTCGAAACAGAAAGACGAGCGACCACACATCCGGTTGAAGTACTACGAACTACTACATCCACGCCATTGGCGGCGCGTTCGACACGGTGGGTAACCCAACCGGACGAATTGCGCACAACGAGTGAATTAGAAACGAGACTTCCTTCCAAGTAGGAGTATGATCCGTCTGGCGCGCGATAAATCACGCCATTTCGAACTAGCATGTCTTCTAAATAACCCATTTTAATTACCTTTACCACCCCAAGAGTACCGCGTCTTTTTGAAAAACGCAAGCATAGCCACAATAGATTATACAGAAGCCTTGAAACGGTTCCGCTTTTTAGCCGAAAATGCCGCGCTTTCTGCTGTTTTTGAACTCTTCGAGAAGTTCTTTTTGCTTCTTTGAAAGATTTTTTGGCGTCTCAACAATAACTGTTACGATGTGTGGACCGCGATCACCGTCCGCGCGGAACGGAACGCCATGGCCAGAAAGTTTGAACGGAGTACCAGATTGGGTACCGGCAGGAACTTTCATGATGACCTTGCCGTCTACGGTTTCGATTTCGATTTCACAGCCGAGGGCTGCATCTACCATGCTGATTCTCTCTTCGGAAAGGATGATATTCCCTTCGCGCGTGAGAGTCTTGTGCGGTTTAACATGAATACGAACATAAAGATCGCCTGGGTCGCCATTTTCTGGAGCTGGGCCACCTTTACCACGTAAGCGAATCGACATGCCGTCGTCGATGCCGGCTGGAATTTTAATCTTTAAATCACTGCCGTCGTAATCGACGGTTCTCGTTGTGCCAAAGATAGCTTCTTTAAAGTCGAGCGTGACGTTTACTTGATAGTCATCGCCACGTGGACGACGGCCGGCGCCGCCGAATGGGCTACCGCCGCCAAAGATGTTGTTTAAAATGTCACCAAAATCAAAGCTGAAGCTCTGGCCACCAGCACCACCAAATGGGTTGCCGCCACCGCCGAATGGATTACCGCCGCCAAATGGATTGCCTCCGGCGCCATTCACGCCGGCGTGACCAAATTGATCGTAGCGAGCGCGTTTCTGCTTATCGCTGAGGACATCATGGGCCTCGTTAATCTCTTTAAATTTAGCTTCGGCTTCTTTGTCGCCAGGATTTTTATCGGGATGATATTTAACCGCTAATTTGCGGTAGGCTTTTTTAATTTCGTCATCAGATGCGTTTTTGGAAACGCCAAGAACTTCATAATAATCGCGTTTTGACATATATAATATTATACGCTTTTAGCAGTCTTAATGCAAGAGTGCTAGAGTGCTTTGCCCCAACTGTAATCTTCAGTATAGTCGTGATATTCTATAGTATAATCTTCTGGATCGAAGCCGGCGTTACGAATTTTGGATAGTGCGTTTTCATAGTTGCCGCCGGTGTAGTCTGAAATTTTAATGATGAAGGAAGTATAACCTTCGTCAATGTCCGACTCGATTTCATATCTAGTATATGTCGAGTAGTCATTCGAATAGTATTCAATTTTAATAGGAAGTTCTCTTAGAATTGGGTTGTTATTATAAAATTCTTCAAGTTTTGCCTGAAATCTATTTTCGTCTATATACCATCTTATTTCATCATCCTCTTCGTGTGTGGCATACCAATCTTCACCACCATCATTCTGAATTAGATAAGTTTCCAAAAAAACTTTTTCGCCCGCTCGTGCCACAAACTCAATTGTCTGTGTTTCGAATCCTTCTTTGGAAATTGTGGCGGTATATTCGCCTTCTTCAATTTGATCACCACTTTTATAGCTTTTGCCATCTATCTCAATTTTTGATGATTCTGGAGCAATAAAAAAGCTTAGTGTCGCCGCTCTGTCGTTAATGTTTTTCTGGATTATCCCAATTACTGCAACAATAATAATAGCAATCATGGCAACGCTGGCTGATACTATAATGATTCTTTTCTTTTTTTGGTCAATCATCCTATCTCCTTTTATTCTAGTTGCTTTTTAGCCCAGCCACCCAATAGTCCTTCATGCAAACAGTGAGGTCGTAATAGCTTTTCCAGCCGGATTTGTTAGCGCCCTGCTCGGGGCTGGTGTCTGACGGGTTCAAAACGAAGAACCATTCTTCGCTACTATCTACGTCAACTACGGCAATCTTGTGTTGGCTTGTTGTCCAATAATCACCGAGGGCTTTGCACCCTTTTTTGGCACCGTATTCATCGAGCACAATCGCCTTATCCTCTTTGAGAATTTTCGCCATTTCTTTAGCGGATGAGAACTTGTCTCCTGTTTGCACCATGCCGACAGTTTCAACTTTGTTAAAATCAAACCCACCACTCGAATACGACATTTTTGCTGGGCTTGAATCGTTTACGTTCGAAGCATAACCACTCATGATAATTGCTGTCGAAGTTGCAAAACAGCCACGACTACCCATGGTTCCTTCGTTGCTGCCATTCGCTGGTAAATCCACCCACGCCGTGTTTCTCTGCTTATAGTTGCAGTACGTCCTCTTTGAACCGACTTCTGCCGTGTACGTCGCATATTCATTCTTATTGAAAGCAAAATCGTAAATTGTTCCGTCTTTTGCCTTTCCTTGCCAGTTACCAGGACAGTTTTTGCCATTGCCCCAACCTTGAGTTACTGGCGCCGTACCTCCGGTACCACTGCCATTACCACCGCCACCGCCACCAGAATCGCCTCCCCCTTGGTCGCCGCCCCCTGTGCATTCGGTGGCTAGGGCCTTATACTTTACGAATGCACCAAATACGGTCGATGTGGAATTTTCATCGTAATTACCATCCGATACATAGCGGCCTGGCCAATAATTACTCATTTGATCACTGGTAGGGTCGCGCTTAGCGTCGTATCGATTCATTACGTAAGACGAACCTTCACCATTGTTTGCTTCGGCATCGGAATAACCCATCTTCTTTGCTTTTTCTTTATATTTGTCAGCCATACCATTGTAGGCGAAGAAAAGCTTTTTTACGCCATCGTCAGTATTGATATCTATGCCGTTACTATCAATTTTTCCTTTAACGACGCTTGCCGCGATATCGGACTGACGGGCAAATTCTTCGTCAGAAATACTACCAGCTGGTCTAAAAGCATTTTCGTTCTCGCCACCATTCGTATAAGAATATAGTTGATACGCACCTTGTCCGTTTTCTGGATTGTCCCTCGCTAACCCATGCTCCATGCTATGAAGTGCAGCCATAATCTCCCATCTAAAACCATACTTATTAGCGGCAGCTTCATAGAACTTTTTGTTTGCAGCAATAAGTTCCAATTCGGCATCAGACCAGACTTGCACTCCGGCATAATTGTAATTGCCGCACGTATTAATCTCATTGCCGCCATCTGGGTCATAAAATCTAATGTCGTTTTCGCTAAACCTTCTTTTTTGCTCACCGGTAATAGCCTGCGCCGAAAAAGGCAAAGCTAGCGTAGCTATCGCGATGACAGTGGCTAAAACAATGCTTTTGGTGCGGGCTTTCATGTTATTTTTTCTCCGTTGGGTTAGTCGTGATGAGGGTTTCCTCGGTTTCGGAAGCAATAATCTGAATATGAACGTGATTTTGGCCGGCGAAGAATAGACCTTGACCGACTGGGAAGCTAGCGAGGCGGCGTTTTTCTTCTTCGGTGAGTTTAAAGACGTCAGACAAAACGTCCACGGCGGAAGTTGATTGCTTAAGAAGTAGCTGAGTAGATGAGTTTGCCACAATGGCGCGGCCCATCTTAGTACTCATGAAATCTTCTACGTCCTGAGTAATGGTAGTAAGACCAAGATAATATTTACGAGCGCGCTTAGCCAAACTGAAGAGGAAGTTGGCGGAATCTTCGAATTGCATTAACTGCCAGGCCTCATCCACAATAAGCAAGCGTTTCTTCTGTTGGGCACGAACGATATTCCAAATGTGCGACAAGACGATATACATGGCTACCGGACGAAGCTCATCTTCGAGGTCACGAATGTTAAACACGACCATTTGATTGTTAATGTCAACGTTGGATTGCTGCGAGAAGATGCCGGCAAAAGTACCAGTGGTATATTTGCGGAGGCGCTGAGCGAGTTCTGGGCCAGTGCCACCCATATGAAGCAATGTATCGTAGAGGTTGGCGATGGTCGGAGGAGTCGATTGGTGAGTGAGTGGATCAGAAGTAATACCAACTCGAGCGTAGGTATCGATCAAAGCTTGGTCGAGATCGGCTTCTTCGTTTGCGTTAAGAGCTGGTACAACTTGGCCGTTGGATGAAACTTGGTTGCCACCGAGCATTAAACGGAATAGGCCATGCAATGTAACGAGGTTAGCGCGCAGGGCGTCGCTAGCTTCTTCGGAGTCGACTACCTTTGGAAGGTCGAATGGATTAATGCGAACATCGGAATTGAGCGAAAGCCTAATGTATGAACCACCTACGGCGTCGGCAAGTTTTTGATACTCATTTTCTGGGTCGATAATAATGATTTCGGCGCCAAGCATCATAGAGCGAATTGCTTCGAGCTTAACGGTAAAAGATTTACCTGCACCAGATTTAGCGAAGACCACCATGTTGGCGTTCTCAAGTGAGAAGCGGTCGAAAATCACCAAACCGTTATTGTGCATATTTACACCATACAAAATACCTTTATCCTGGGTAAGGTCCGCGGAAGTGAATGGGAAGCTGGTAGAAATTGCGCCGGTATTCATATTGCGACGAATCTGGAGTTGGTCAACACATTGTGGCATAGTCGAGTTCATGCCCTGCTCTTGCTGCGATGAAGCAACCTTACTAAAGATCATTTGCTGACCAAAGATGGTTTCAATCTTTTGTTGGACAAATTTAAGCTCTTCGAGTGATTCGGCCCAAATTGTAACATAAAGGCCGAAACGGAAGAAGCGCTCAGCGCCAACCTGAAGTTGATCACGGAGTTCCTCAGCATCGTTAATGGCGGCTTCGAGCTCTGGGTCACGAACTTTTCCCTTTTCGGCGTTCAGGCTCATTGAAGCCTCGAGCTGGGTAACTTTCTTGCGCAAGTTTTTCATCACGACTGCTGATTCGACTGGATAAACATACATTGATACATCAATCACTTCATCCATATTAATGATCGATGAAATCCAACCCGTGTAAAGCATACGTGGATAGCCGTAAACATAAAGCGTACGACCATACTTAGTACCAAGACGGAAATAGCTGGAATGAATTTCGATTGACGATGGCGAAATAAGGTCGCGGAGCGTATTTGTGCCCTGCTCGAAGGCGCGTTGGATTTTGGCCTCTTCGGCAGCATGGGCTTGCGCGGCGAGTTCAGCCTGAGTTGGTTGCTTTTTTCTAGCCATTTTCTTTCACTCCTTTTTTAACATAAAGCGTTGCGAGTTTCGAAAAGTCTACTAACGGTTCTCTCACGGCAGTATCTGGGTTGTTGAAGTTGTAGTAGAGCTCACCAAGCTCCTTAGTGCTGAGACGAACAGAATGTGCTCCAATTTGGGAAAGACCGGAAATAACCGAATCAACACGGTTGTCGAGCTCGCTGGTAGCTTTTTCGTAGGTGGCGCGATCAATGCGGGTAACGGCTTGTTCTTTTTGTTTCGAGAAAGCCTTAAAGAAATTCTTGGTCTGATCAAAGAATTTTTCTGCTGTAAGTGACGAATAGTACGGAATAACAACAAAGAATGATTTGTCCATAATGTTGGCTTCTTGCGCCAATACGTCGATGAAGTTAATGTAGTCGTCCATCAGAATACCAAGCAACATATTATCGGTATCACGACGAATATTAACAAGGTTCTCGATATATGGAGTAATGTCGACGCGTTGCGAGCGAACTAAAATCTGAATATTGAATTTAAGGGAGTTAAGGAAGTTCTGATAAGCGTATTCCACAGCTTCACGCTCAGAATCAGACATCAAATCGAAGTTAATTGCCTTACAAGCGACTACGGCACGGAAAGAACCGTCTTTCATAATGACGAGGTTGTCACGAATCTCAGAAATCAAAAGTGATGATTGGGTAGAGAGCGGGGCCTCGGCGTTTGGAGATTTTGGTGCAGCGGCTTGAGCATCAATAGCAGTAGCGCCAAGATTGGCCATACTTGGATTTTGTTGCATGCCCGGTTGCATCATGCCTGGTTGCATTGGTTGTGCTGCGGCAGGCTGGGCCATCATTGGAGCAGCTGGCTGTACTGGCTGAGCTGGCATGATAATTTGTGGCTGACCGGCTTGTGGGTTTTGATTCTGTGGATTCATAACCTAATGTAACGAGATAAAGACCTCGTCGTCTTCCTTTCTATTTATACGTTTAGCTTCTTTCGCGAGAGTCGAGACTGAAACATCAGAATTGTTTGCTAGATTAATTATACCTTGTCTTTTCAAATCTGCGCTGGTATTTTTAGCTTTTTCAGATTCTTTAATATAATCGCTAGCTGCAATTTTATTTTCTTGGACTGGTGAGCCTGGCAAAACTACGACTGGCGAGTTGAAATTTGGCTGTTCGGACGCGGCGGCCATGGCAGCGGCGCGAGCTGGATTAGACAAAGCGTCAACCGAGATGCGCGGCTCTGGGTCCGTGTTAAAATCGCGGCTAATGGTCGGCAGCGGTGCCGTAGTGGTTGGCTCGGATGGTGCAACTGGAGCTACCGGTACGGCTGGCGCAGCCGTGGCGGCTGGAGCAGAGAGTGGAGCTTCGGCGGCAGCAATTGCCTTGCGCATATTTTCCATTACCTCGGCGTGGCGAGAACTTTCGTCTTTTTGCAAAATCGTATCAATATTATTAAACTGGCCGCGGTCTTCAAAGATATCGGTCACGGAATTTGCTTCAGCGGCCAAATCATCGCGCATCACATTGGAGTTAATGTTGCTGATTGCACGGCCTTCGGTATCAACGATATTAGCCAAGAATGATAGGCGGTGGGTAGCTTCTTCGCCAGAAATATCACGCGTGCGAATTTCTTCTTTGACTTTCGGTGCAGTGATCAAAATAGTGGATTCTGGCTCACCAGCATTCCAAAGTTTCTTACGCGGCTTAAGATAGTAAGAAACGAGCGCCGCAAGATAGGTTTCCATTGGTTGATCTTTTTTAAGTGGCAAAGACAAAGCAAGCAACAAAAGTACTGGCGGGACTGGAATGATCGCGAGAAGTGGGTGAATTTGAAAAAGACCCACAGCGACCGCAATTAAGCCCGCTGCAATCAAAAGATAGATAAACTGTCTGAACGTAAACGGCCCAAGAAGTTTATCGTCTGCCTCAACGTCTTGAGGAACTTTGTATTGCGCCATATACTGTTATTATAACATAAGCACCACAAAAAACCACCATATTAACGGTGGTTTTTTGTAGCATTTTTCATTCTCTGTTTATGTTAATAGCCCTGGATTTTTCCGATAATCGTATCGTTGATGAAGTCTACCATATCATCATACGGCTCATTTGGATTCTGCAAACAGTGTTCTTCGAATGCGGAAAGAGCGCTATCGAATCTTGGGTCAGAACCTAGATAATCTCGCATCTCTTCTTCCAGGAACGAGCCGCTAGCCGTACTCGAAACGATTCTCTGGATAGCCTGTGCATAGTCTACGTCGCCAACTTGCTCTGCTCCGGCAAAGCCTTCATGGGAAGAATATTTTGGGCCTTTACCATTATTGTTGCCATTAGACTTGCTGTTTTTAGTCTGGAATGGATGGTTGCCTTGTTTGTCGACCTTCTTCTCACGGTATTCACGAGATTCGGTAGCAAGGTCTTGGTTGACAAATAGTGGTTCGAATGGAATCTTTTTCTTATCGCGCTCTGCGCCCCATTCGTTCTTATCATTAAGAAGGTTAAAGATCTCGATAAACTCATCTGCCGTGCCTGGCTTTTGGTTGTCAGCAGTACCGCTAGTACGCAAACGATCAAAGGAAGGTAGAATCTTCTTGATGGCTGGGAAGATATACTTACGTTTAACAGTGTTCATAAGTTCGTCGTAAGTAGGCTCTTCTCGGAGGCGCTTTGCTTCTGCTGCCTCTGCCGGGTTGTTACTATCGAACTTCTTGACCTTAATTTCGCCTTTCTCGTCCATCACAACATTGCCATTACTATCCAGCTCCCAGATTTCACCGGCAAGTGGCTTATTGTTAATATTAACCACTCCCCTGAGAGATTTTTCATCGAAAATTTCTGACCAGTTTTCTGGGTTGAACAACATATTCTTAATATATTTTGCGGATGCAGGGTTCTGCGTATTGAACGTACCTGGCTTCATAGTCTTCACGATACTATCAAGCACTGCGATAGCTTGTTGGGCTGGAGTATGGATTTGGCGGTTGCCAACCATAGATGCGAACATGGAGCCCGCCCAAGGAGCGTTACCCTTGTAGTTGCTTGACAAGAGGGCGCGGCCAATAGTGGTACTGTAGCGATCTAGACCAATATAGTTTCTGGTTGGGTTACCGTCTTTATCAACGGTTCTCTCAATACTGTTCGGATGGATGCCAGACAGAATGCCATAAATATCGTTGATTGGATCGCCAATTGGAATATCGTAATTAGACATTACTTCTTTAATGAATGCGGCGTCATCTTTGTCGCTACCATCACGATAAATACGAGCAAGTTGTTTACCGTTCTGATCCTTGAAGTCGAAGTAAAGACCATTTTCGTCCTGTTTATCGTATAGAGGGATCCTGTGCGGAGCTTTTCGAAGAACGTCGCCAGGTGCAATTTCAATATTGCGTCCGATATAGTCTTCCGCGACAATCCTCTGGCCAATCTTTTCTTTTCCGATTTTGCCATCTTTAAAATCCCTTTCGGTCCAGAATTCTTTACCTTGAGGCAGCGGAATGAGGCCAGCCTTGGCGTCTGCTTCCGTCCATTTCAGCTCCTTGCCATTTTCGTCCACAGCGAAACCATCATCGTTAGTTCGATAACCAGTTACCCAATCACGGAACTCGCGTTTGTTGAAACCGTTATGGCCATACTTAGCAAGTAATACGTTATATTCCGCACGTTGTTTAGATTCAACCTTGGAAGCCTGAGTAATGACTTTTGCGAGAACACGATGTTTGCCAAGGTCACCACCAACAGTTTCAATATAGCGCTTATATAGCTCTGGCGCGATAGGATTGCCGTTAGCATCTTGGCCGTTAGCCTCAAGGAATTGCGACACCATGAAGTTAATATCGTTTTCGTCATCAACTTCTTTAACCATCGCTGCACGGCTAAAGTCGAGGAAGGCTTTAGCCGACTGATCGGCAAGCCTATAATCCATAGTACCCCTAAGCCTGTTGAGCTCTTTGCTTTCGGCATTAGTGATTGTGCTAGGAATACCTTTTTTGACGTCGCCCGTTTTCGCTTCAAGCTTCGAGATGCGAGCACCATCGGCGTAGTACTTCTTATACTCGTTCATGGTGTGCTCAACATGGGCCACAGCATTCTTCTCTTCTAGCTCAAGATTCTTAGCAAGTTTAGCGCGGCGAGTTGCACTGTTTGCAACTAGCTTACCTTCAGTAACATCTCTGTAGTTACCAATTCTATGTTGCGTGTAAATAGATGCGCGATTCTTGGCGATCTTATTGGCATTCTCAAGATCCTGTTCACGGAAAGTTTTACGGTTGAGCATATATTGTTGCAGCCTTGCGTATGGGCTATTGAGTGACGCAATAGTCTTGGCCTTGGTGTAGTCGCGGCGAGATTCGGCCCATTTGCGGCTGGCAGCAATTGGTTTGTCGGAAAGACCATGGATCTTGTTGTAAATCGAGTTGAGGAATGTGCCAGACATTTTCATGAGTGACCAAGAACCAAAGAGTGGGAAAATTTGGACAGCAAGACCAAGAATCACCATAAACATATTATCGTTGCGTACTGCGCTAGCGATGATTGCCCAACCGGCTACGCTAGAAGCGCCAAAGAGGAGACTAAACATTGGGTAGAAGACAAGCATCTTAGTAAGCAGCGTCTTCCACTTGCGGAATAGACCTTCCGTATTTGGTAGCATGTAACAAACTAGCGCCAATGGAGAAATCATCACGAGCAAGATAACTACCGCTTGACGAATAGCAATGGTGATCAAACCCGAAATAATAGCAGCGATACCACCAAGAATAGTCGGGATCAAAAGCCAGAGCGCACCAGCCTGGAACGTAACTGCGGCAACAAGACCGGTAAGGCCAACACCACCAAGGATACTACCAGCGACATCGCCGAACGATATACCGCTGCCTTCGCTAGTGATTGCGCCAAATTGCATCGGAATATTATCAAAAATACCACGGAGGCCGGCACCAATGATGTTGGAAACATCGACGGCAATAGCACAGATGTGGAAGCTCAAGTTCACCAGGACCGCAGCAATAATCAGCTTTGGCAAAGCTTTCTTAATTCCGTAGTTGGAGATACCAAGCCCGGTTACCTGGGAGAAAATAATTACCAAGAAGAAAATAATAAAGACAATGTTGGTCAGGCCAAGACAGTATTTCCAGACGGAATAGATTGGCGAGGTGCTATCAAACGAAAGCGGTTGAACGGTCAACAAATCTTCAATTACATCGTAGAGCGAGTCTACAGCATTCGAAATAACCTTAATAATCGGACAAACCAACCAACCCACAGGGCTGAGCTGACTACTACAGCTTTGGCCTTCGACTGGTTTAGGTTCCTCTGGCTGCTCCGGTTCGACTGGAGTTTCTGGATTTTCCGGAGTTTCAGGATTCTCTGGGTTTTCTGGATCATCAATTGGGGAAATAACCGGAATAGCTGGTGGCTCTTCCTCGGTTAATTCAATCTCACTTGTAGTACGTGATGGATCATCGGGTTCAGCGTAAGCTAAGAAGCTATTAACAGGGGCGAGAGCGCCCATGAGCATAAGAAAAATACCTAAGAATAGGCAATAAAAACGCTTTTTGATAGTATTCTTCACACTCATAATAATCTGTCATTTTGGCCTCCCACTCTAGGCGCTTGATTAATTATAGCACGCATAAGCGTTTTTGTCAAGTATATTATAGGGATATTGTGGAGTTTTTTAGTGTAGACTTTTCAGCCGTTTATGATATGATAAAGTTAAATTAAGCAAATATATTTAACGATGAAAAAATTCAAAAAATTAGCAATCATTCTGGGGGTATTATCAGCTTTGATTTTGCCAATTTGCGGAGCTACTAGTAGCGTCTATGCAACCGGTGAAAACAATAATAACAGCGGCGATGGCTCTTTCCTCGGCATGTATCCTTGGTACCATGGCTTGACTAGTGGTGACGAAGGCGATCTTAGGTGTGTGACCGATGATGGCTCCAACGGCTGTATAAAGTTGTCCGCTTTTATTTGGACTGCAGCTTCAAACGTTGCTGTTGATTTGGCCGTAGTAGCAGCGCTCGGCGCAATTGGCTTCATAATCTACGGCGGCTACTTATATATGTTCTCTGGTGGCGAATCCGGTAAGGTTGCTGCCGGCAAGAAAACCATCACCAACGCTATCATTGGTCTTGCAATTGCAATGCTTGCGAAAGTCATCTTCACAACCATCAAGGGTGTACTCTTAAACAACGCCAACAGTGGTATGATAACTCCAACCATTAATGGTTTGAATGGCAATATCGATTTTAAATTAGTCAACGCTACCGACCCTGGTCTTATTACGACCGACTTGATTTCCTGGGCCGTTGGTATTGCTGGCGTGATCTGTGTAATCTTCTTGGTCTATGGCGGCGTGTTATATATGACTTCATCTGGCGATTCTGGCAAAGTTAAGAAAGCTAAAGATAGTATTATGTATGCTTTGATTGGTCTCGCTATCGTTGGCCTAGCTCAAGTTATCTTGGCATTTGTAGCAAACACGATTCGCGATTCACAGAAAACAAGTTATAACAACACGACAACTCAAATAATGTTAGCAAAGGAGGCTAATGAAAAATAAAATCACCAAACTTATTGCAGCCTTAGTGGCAATAGTGTTTGCCGGTAGCCTAGTGCTAGTACCAGCAACCTACGCCGACGATCCATTTTGTAGCCCAGGCATGGGCGAAGAAGCCAGAAAAGCCATGGGCTGTACAGACACTGACCAAAAAGATTTGACGGGTACTGTTCTTGAAATTATCAGAGTAATCGTGGGCATGCTCGGTATCGTGGCTGTTGTATTTATCATTATCGGTGGCGTTGGTTACATGACCTCTTCTGGTGATTCTGGCAAGGTTAAAAAGGCCAAAGATACTATCCTGTATGCTGTGATTGGTTTGGTAATTTGTGCACTAGCGTTTGTGATCGTAAACTTCGCGATTGACGCTATCAATAAATAACATAAATATATTGCATATCAAAAATCAACGTGCTATAATTTAGAAAAATAAGGGAATATAATTATGATTACAGATATTATCAAAAGCTTTGCTATTGAAATCAATAAGGTTGGCCCTAACAATGGTGAAGGTATTGGCGATGTAAACGCTAAGGTTACTGATATCATCAACGCCGTGGTTGGTGCTCTTGGTATCGTCGCCGTCGTCGTCGTTATCATCGGTGGCGTCCTCTACATGACTTCCTCTGGTGATGCCGGCAAGGTCAAAAAAGCTAAAGACACCATTCTTTACGGTATTATTGGTCTCGTAATCTGTGCTTTGGCATACGCAATTGTCAACTTCGTTATCGATAGGATCTAATCAACGACTTTAAAGCCTCCCTTCGGGGAGGTTTTTTGTTGCTATATTATATACAGTACAAAAAACTCTCCCGAAGGAGAGTTTTTGAAAGCTGGATTATTGAACCTGGATGATTTTTTGCTTTTGGGTCTTTTCCTTTTCGAAGGTGATAGTGAGAACACCGTCTTTGAGCTCGGCCTTGACACTATCTTCGTCTTCGCGAACTGGTACTGGAAGAGCGATGGTACGAGAGAACTCACCCCAATAGCACTCTTGGATGTGCCAGCGAGTAGTGGCTTCATCTTCACCGCCAGAGAGGACACCGGAAATCGTCAAGATGTTGTCAGAGATGCTGACCTCGAGATCGGATTTCGAGATTCCAGCCGTGCGGGCTTTTACTACTAATTTGTCTGCCGTTTCGTAGACATCTACTGCGAGTTGTCCAGGAAAATCATCGGCACTTTCCCACTCTTCTTCTGCTGGCTCCTCTTCGGCGACAGAAACTTCCTCTTCGTCAATAGGAGCTTCTTCGGCTTTTGGAGCTGGAGCTACTTCGTCTTCACCCAAAAAAGCGGCGGCGAGGTCGTCTTCCATCAGCAAGTCATCGTTACTCATACGAGCCATGTTTCCTCCACACTTATTAATTATGCTTTATTATAAAGTACCTTCATAGTAAAATCAAGAGAATTATGGGTTTTATTGTAAAAAACACAACAATTAAAAATCCGTTGGACCTACTTTGTCCCCATATCTGTACTAGTTGCGGGGCTTTGGGAGAAACTTTGTGCAAATGTTGTAAAAATGACATTTTGTTTGACCATATTAATTATTGCCCGGTCTGCAAACGTGCCGCGCCGGGCGGACTTTGTAAGAATTGTTACTTGCCACCATGCTTTATGGTGGAGTGGCGCGACGGGGTAGTTTTTGAGATGGTTGAGCAATTTAAGTACCATTCAATACGCGCAATGAGCGATGAACTAGCCGAACTTCTCGATATGGTTTTGCCGACAATCGACGGCGAAGTGGTTGTCGTTCCCCTCCCTACGATTAGGAAGCACGTGCGAGAGCGCGGTTTTGATCATATGTACAAGATTGCAAAAGTTTTAGCAAAGAGGCGCGGTTGGAAAGTACAGCGTTTGATTAAGCGCGCCAAAAATACAGTGCAGGTTGGCGCGGACCGCGAAGTACGTATTTTGCAGGCAGCGGAGGCCTACGATCTAAAAGGTCCGATTAATAAAAATTTTACCTATCTTTTGATTGATGATGTTTGGACGACTGGGGCCAGTATGAAAGCTGCTATCAAAAAGCTCCAGCGAGCTGGAGCTTTGAAAATCGTTTTAGGTGTGTTAGCGGTTAGTCGCGGATAGATGTTTCGACATAAGCGGTAGCAGTCTTTTCTGGCTGGTCGTCGCTTTTGTCTGAAGGAAGTGCGTTGATGACGAAGTTAACGATAGCGAAAGCGAGGAAAGCAACGATGAGACCGATGATAGCATAAAGCACGGTATTCTTAGCATCGGTAACTTTTTTGGCGTCACCGCCAGAGACAACGTAACGAATACCACCCCAGATCAACATGAAAACAGCAATGATACCAACAATATAAAGGATAGTACTGGTGATTTGGCGGAAGATACCAGTGTCACCAAACAAATTGGATGGACAACCTTCGCATCTTGCGGCTTCAGCGCCTTCTTTAAGAGTCATAGCGGAAACGCTGGAGGTAAGGCCAACGGTTACTACAACTGCTGCTAATATTATTGGTAAAATAATTCTCGCTAACTTTTTCATATCTTTATTATAACATATTTTGCGAAAAAGTGTGGAATTATGCTAAAATGAACATATTGGAGGGTTACCCAAGTGGCTGAAGGGGACGGTTTGCTAAATCGTTAGTCTGGAGTGATCTGGAGCGGGAGTTCGAATCTCCCACCCTCCGCCAATCCCTACAACTATGGAACGACTGAAGAGTATTTTCAAAATAGCTAACCTAAAATACGTGGCTGTTTTTTTGTTACCAATCGCAATCGCTACAATAATGTATTGCAGCGTTGACCATGATAGCTATTTTCTTATCAAAGAGGGTGAATATCTTGCGCAGAACGGCATTCATCATACTGATATATTAACAATGCATGAAGGTCTCAATATTGTAGTGCAGCAGTATGCCTTTTGTATAGCCTCTTATTATATCTTTACAGCATTTGGACAAATCGGATTGTTTGTTGGCATGTTGGCACTAGTTTTCGCAATTACTCTTTTGGTCTATAAAATCTGCATGCTACTAAGTGACAAAAACGTGAATTTGTCCCTATTACTCGCAACACTAACTGCTTCACTCATGTCAATATCTGGATTTTTCACGACCAGACCGCAAATGGTAAGTTATGTTATTTTGCTTGGCGTAATCTATGTGCTGGAATTATTTGTTAAAACCCGTAAAACTAAGTATCTCTGGTGGCTGCCAGTCTTATCGCTATTGCTCAGCAATCTTCATGCTTCTTTATGGTTGTTACCGATTATAGTGATGGGAGTTTATATTGTTGATTCTTTCAAAAACCCAAAGCTACATCTAGAAGGATACCCAACGAAACCGCTCGCCATCGCGACTGCCGCGTCAGTGGCGGCTGGGTTCATTAACCCGTACGGTG
Source organism: Candidatus Saccharimonadota bacterium (assembly GCA_017519305.1). Classification (GTDB taxonomy): domain Bacteria; phylum Patescibacteriota; class Saccharimonadia; order Saccharimonadales; family Saccharimonadaceae; genus Nanosyncoccus. The sequence continues at coordinate 167,861 of JAFWSN010000002.1, read as the reverse complement.
TTAGTGCGGTAGCATATATCTTTACGAGCTTCAATGCTGCGCCAATCAAGGAAATTGTGCTAGAAATGAAACCCTTCAGTTGCGAAGGAGCGATGGAGTTAGTTATTTACGGATTCGTAGTGTTAACTTCTTTGGCATATATATTCGGTAGAAGAAAAAATATTCGCATGCGCCATTTAATCCTTTTCTTTGGATTCTTATTGCTCGGAATTAATGCCGTACGCGGTTTGTCACAATTAATTCTTGTCATGTTCTTCCCTATGGCGCTACTGTTTAAGGACGCAGACATTGCAAAATACGTCAAAAAGCGTTGGCGCACACCAATTACGGTTTGGTCTGGGTATTTGATGATTTGCGTCACCCTAGTGGTTGGTTTTGTAAATTTTGCAACTATGGACGATAACCATTGCTTAATACGTGCGGTTAATGTAATCGATGACGCCGTGGCTGCCGCCGGACAAGATAAAAGCGAGCTTAAGATTTATACGATTTACGATGATGGTGGTTACTTAGAATACCGTGGATACAAGCCATTCATTGACCAGCGTGCAGAAGTATTTTTGAAAAGAAATAACGGAAAGAGCGACATCTTAAAAGAGTGGTGGGACATGAGGATGAGCGCAATGAAAAAAGAAGATTTTCTCGAGAAGTACGATTTTGATTACCTCCTCGTGAGAGGAGCCCGCGATCCACTCCATTTTATCGAGGATGAAAAATACCAGGTGCTTTATAGCAACTATAACGAGCATATAACTATTTATAAGCATATTAAGGATGAATAAGAAAAAAGTTGTCATTATCGGGGCGGGACCAGCTGGGCTAACGGCCGCCTATGAACTTTTGAAGCGGGGCGGTTTTGATGTGACGGTGCTCGAGGAGACTAAAGTCGTAGGCGGTATTTCGCGCACGGTGAATTATAAAGGTAACCGCATGGATATGGGCGGCCACCGTTTCTTTTCAAAGGTCCCAGAAGTGAATGCTTGGTGGGATGAGATGTTACCGATGATGAAGCGCAACCGATTGTCTAGAATTTTCTTCGATCAAAAGTTTTTTGATTATCCAATTACTTTAAAATTTAAGACTCTAAAAAATCTTGGGTTCGGTACTACGATTATAGTTGGTTTTAGCTATCTTAAGAGTGCTATTTTCAAACGCAAAGAAAAATCGCTCGAGGATTTTTATATTAATCGTTTTGGTAAAAAACTGTATTCTTTGTTTTTCGAAAATTATACCGAGAATTTATGGGGCAGACACCCGCGCGAGATTTCGCCAGAATGGGGTGCGCAGCGCGTAAAAGGCCTTTCGATTTTGGCGATCCTAAAGGATATTATTGGCAAAAAATTTAGGCGCAAAAATCGCAAAGTTGAAACTTCGTTAATCGAAGAGTTCTTATATCCAAAGTATGGTCCGGGTGAAATGTGGGAAACGGCGGCAAAAAGAATTACCGAGAAAAACGGCAAAATCATTTTTGAAGCTAAAGCTGCCAAAATTAAACGCAGCAAAAACAACGCGGTAGCTGCAGTGGTTTATCGAAAAGATGGCAAAGATTTCACTGTTAAATGTGATTATGTGATTTCGTCAATGCCAGTAAAAGACTTGGTGGCGGCAATGGATGACGTTCCGGAAAAATGCGCTAAGATTGCTAACGGGTTGCCATATCGTAGCTTCAAAACGGTGGGTGTACTATGCAAACGTATGGCACTCAGCAAAGAACGTATGATACCAGATAACTGGGTTTACGTACATGATCGAAGCGTCAGAATGGGGCGTTTCCAGATTTTTAACAACTGGTCGCCATACTTAGTGAAAGATTCTAAGACGGTTTGGCTCGGGCTCGAGTATTTCTGTGATGAAGGCGATGATTTCTGGAAAATGAAAGATAAAGATTTCGCTGCGCTAGCGATTGATGAAATGCTGAAACTTAAATTAATAAAAAATAAAAAAGACGTGCTCGACTATCATGTCGAACGCGTAAAGAAGGCCTATCCGGCATATTTCGACACCTATAACCAGTTTGATGTCTTGCGCAAATACCTGGATAAAATCCCAAATCTTTATTTGGTTGGACGTAACGGTCAGCACCACTACAACAATATGGACCATTCGATGTGCACGGCGTTTGAGGCGGTAAAAAACATTGCTAGTGGTGACTGTGAAAAGAACAATATTTGGGGTGTTAACACCGAAAAAGAATATCACGAATCAAAAAAATAATATGCTATAATTAGCTTATGGTAACGGAAGTCGAAAGAGTAGACTGGGAAGCCAAGGAATACATCGTACGCGACCGTAATGGTCTGTGGTATGTTGGTTTGTTCTTGGTTGCCGCCGCATTAATTGCGCTCGCCGTTTGGCAAGGTTGGTGGACCTTCGCAATCCTAGTCGTACTTTGCGTAATCGTAATTTTGACGAGCAACCTTAGACCACCACGCAGCATCAAGTATAAACTCGATCGTCAAGGTCTTACCGAGGGTGGCAAGCTGCGCAAATATGCAGAGTTCCGCGCTTTCGGCATTCTAAAAGAAGGCGCTAATTATTCGATTATTCTTATCCCGAAAAAGCGTTTCGGTATGCGCATGAAGGTTTATTTCCCTGAAACGAACGGCGAAGCTATCGTCGATGCGCTTGGCGCACGTTTGCCAATGGAAGAAATCAAGCTAGACGTTATGGACAAGCTTGTGAATTTCTTGCGAATTTAGATATTACATGTTATATTAAACATAAGTTAAAAGAAGGTGGGCAAAAATGGACCAAAACAACGTAGACAACGAGCTACAAAAAGCAATTGACGAAATTACCAACACGGCTGGCGAGAGCGGTAGCCCTTTTGAGGCGACTACGCCAACTGATTTCTCTTACGATTTAGCAGAACCAAGTGAAGATTTTGCAGAGGCAAATTTACCTTTGCCAGACATGACTGGTCCAATGGAAACCGCTGGCCCATTCGAAGCTCCAGCTCCAGCCGCCGAGCCACAACTACAACCTGAAGTTAATGCCTATTACGACGCATCTTTCAACGCTGAACCAGCTGTTACCGATACTTCTACCGCAGTAGCTACTACTGGCGTTACTGCTTCTAACGAAATGACTGGCGCACAGCTCGATGATGCCAATGAGCTCAAAGATGTCCAAGATGCTGCCCTCCGTGATCTTATCCCAATGCTTGATGAGATTACCGAAATTACCCCTTCTGAAAAATATGAACTCTGTCGCAGAGCTTATGAAACCTCTCGCGACCCAATGATTTTGAAGAAAGCTTTGGAAAGCGCAAAGAACATTTCAGACGCGAAGGAACGTGCAACCGCCTTGCTCTACATCGTAAAGGCAAATTAATTAGCAAACCTCCTTCAGTAAAAAATAACCCCCTTGGTCCGGGGGTTATTTTGTAGCTCGCTTGGTTTAGTAGGCGCCGCCCATGTCTGGGGCAGCTGGAGCTTCTGGCTTTGGAATATCAACGATGAGTGCGCCCATCGTGATAGCTGTAGCAGCAATTGAAACAGCGTTCTTAACAGCTTCTTTGGTGACTTTGGCTGGGTCGATAATACCAGATTTCTTGAGGTCGATAAGGCTAGCTTCTGGTTTCATGACGTTAATACCAAAGCCCGGGGTAGCCTTTTCAACTTCGGAAAGGAGAGCCTGAGCATTGAGGCCAGCGTTTTCCATAATGTGAACGAATGGGGTCTTGAGCGCATTTTTAACAATGCGAGTACCGTCATCACTGCCCTTGAGGGAGTTCGCAAGATTTACGAGAGTGACACCACCACCGGCGACGATCCCCTCGGCGAGTGCGGCCTTGGTAGCAGCCACAGCATCGTCGACACGGAATTTCTTTTCGTCGATTTCGGTTTCGGTAGCACCACCGACTTTGATAAGTGCAACTTTGCCAGAAAGTGCAGCAGCGCGCTTTTCAAACTCTTCGCGTTCGTAATCGGATTTGGCGAGGCTAGCAAGATTTTTGATTACATCAATACGATTCTTGACGGCTTTTTCGGAGCCAGCGCCCTTAATGATTGTAGTGCCGTCTTTTTCGGCGATAACTTTGGCGGCAGAACCGAGTACTTCGAGACCGACTTCCTCAATTTTGAGGCCTTTATCTGGAGAAACAACCGTAGCATCGGTGAGGATGGCGATATCTTCCATGATTTCCTTGCGGCGATCACCGAAGGATGGAGCTTTCAGAACGAGTGAGTTAAAGACTCCTTTGAGTTTGTTAAGAACGAGGAGCGACAAAGCTTCGCCTTCAACTTCTTCGGCGATAATTACAAGATCTTTTTTGCCAGCGGCAGCGCATTTTTCGAGTAGAGGCAAGATGTCGCCTGAGGCGGAAAGTTTTTGAGTAGTGAGCAAAATGAGTGGTTTGTCAAAAACAGCTTCTTGGCGGTTAACGTCGGTGATAAAGAAAGCTGATGAATAACCTTTATCGTAGGTAAAGCCTTCAACGATTTCCTGTTCCATTTCGAGGCCTTGACCAGCTTCGACAGTGACAACACCGTCTTTGCCGATTTTGGAAATGACTTCAGCGATGAGATTGCCAATTTTTTCATCGCCGGCAGAAATGGTAGCAACTTCGGCAACTTTTTTGTCGTCGCCGGCAATTTTTTCAGAAACCTTGTCGATGCCTTTGATAATTTCGGCACCAGCTTTTTCGATGCCTTTTCTAAGTTCCATTGGGTTAACGCCAGCAGCAATGAGTTTGTTGGCTTCATTCAAAATGTTGTAGGTGAGAACCGTAACAGTAGTGGTGCCATCGCCGGCTACTTTGTTGAGTTTTTGCGCAGCGGTTTTGATGAGTTTAGCGCCAATAGCTTCACCGAGTTTGTCGCCTTCTTTTTCGAGTTCAACAGCTTCGGCTACGGTTACGCCATCATGAGTGATGACTGGTGCGCCATATTCTTTTTCGATAATAACGTTCTTGCCTTTTGGGCCAAAGGTAACTTTAACAGCATCGTAAAGTTGTTTGGCGCCGGCCAAGACTTTTTCGCGAGCTTCTGATTCGTAATAAATTTTCTTTGCCATATTTTTATAATGTCGCTAGGACATCCTCCTCTTTTACCAAGATATAATCCGTGCCGTCGAGTTTGACTTCGGTGGTTTGGAATTCTTTAAAGATGATTTTATCGCCTTTCTTTAAGCCTTTTACGTCTGGACCGGTCGATTCGATCACGGCATAAGCTTGCTTTTCTTTGGCGGTTCCAAGTAGAATGCCGGATTCGGTCTTTTCAAGTGGTTTTTCAATTTTGGCGACAACGTAGTCTTTCAAAGGTTTTAACGCCATATTTCATCTCCTTTTCTGTCTGTATTATAGCACTTGTAAGCCCGGAGTGCTAATTTTTAGTGGTTTCTCTCTAATATGGTATAATTGGCGCAAAGGAGAAATCAATGAATAACATCACAAAAATTTTTCTAGTACTTAATTCTGGCTCATCCAGTGAGAAGTTTTCGCTTTATGAAGGCGAGGACGAAGTCTGTTCCCTCTACTTTGAAGGTATTGAAGAAAATGGCAAAAAGAAATTTATCTGTACCATTACCCGCGCTGACGGTTCTGAAGAAAAAGTCGATAAGACTTGGGATACGCTCGACGTAGCTTTCGCCGAAGCTAAAGCGATCTTCGAGAAAGAAGGTTTCATCAACGAAGCGCATCCACTCGATGGTATCTTGGTTCGCGTCGTGGCGGCTGGCAAATACTTCTCTGACCACCACGTTGTTGATGACGAAACTTTGAAAGAGCTCGAAAAAGTTCAGGTGACTAACCCGCTTCACGTACCTGGCACCATGCGCGGCATCAAGAATGCTCGTGAAACTTTTGCCGGCGTACCAGTGCTCGTGATGTCTGACTCCGAAGCTCTTGTTAAAGATTCCCGTAAAGATATGAACTACGCTTTGCCAAAAGAATTGATTGAAGAATTCAACCTTGGCCGTTGGGGTGCCCACGGTGCATCCTACGGATTCATGATGGATCGCATCAAGGCTCTCGACATCCTCGAGAAAAAGATGGTAGTTTGCCACCTTGGTTCTGGCTGTTCAATTACCGCACTCGAAAACGGTGCTCCAGCCTATACTTCAATGGGCGAAACCCCACTTGAAGGTTTAATGTCTTCGACTCGTACCGGTTCAATTGATCCAACCATCGGTGCTTTGCTTGGTGACAAGCTCGGTGCTGCTGAAGCTATCAAAGTTATGAACAAACAATCTGGCCTTCAGGCTCTTGCCGGTTCAAATGATATGCGTGAAATTATCGCTGGCGCCGAGGAAGGCGTGCCAGAAGCTGTGGAAGCTTACAATATGTTTGTTGATGGCGTAGCTGGTAAGATTGGTGAGTTTGCTGCTAAGATGGGTGGCCTCGACGCTATCGTCTTCACCGCAACGATTGGTGAGCGTTCAATCCCGATTCGTGGCTCTGTAATTAATAAGCTTGAGTTTATGGGCTTCAAGATCGATGATCAAATCAAGGTTGACCGCTCAGCTGGTTATACCAATATCGCTGCTGAAAACTCTAAGCCAATCTATGTCATTGCCACCAACGAGGCAGCTTACATGATTAAGAAAGCTGGCGAGCTCGTCGACAAAATCGCTAAATAATATGAAACAAGTCGCTGATATTGAAACCAGTGAAATCTTAAAAATCGCCCGGGATGCATTAGGCGTTCCGGGGGATTTTGTTGAGCTTGGTTGTTATGAAGGTGATACTTCGCTTCTACTTGCAGAAGTTTTGAAGGGCACAGATAAAAAATTGTGGTTATATGACTCTTTTGAAGGTTTGCCAGCGAAAACTTCAGAAGATGAATCTGTGGCAGGAGAAAACTTTCAGGAAGGCGTACTGGCTGTTACTAAGCGTGAAGTAAAACTAAGGTTTTTGAGAGCAAATTTACCAGTGCCGATTATTAAGAAGGCTTGGTTCTCTGATTTGACCGCGGATGATTTGCCAGAAAAAATTGCTTTTGCGTTTCTAGATGGTGATTTATACCAATCTATCAAAGAATCCTTGGCCTTAGTTTGGGACAAGATGGCGGACGGCGGCGTGATAATCGTACATGATTACGACAATCCGGAACTACCAGGCGTAACCAAAGCAGTGGATGAGTGGCTCAGTGCACGAAAAGATATAAAAACCACCAAAAAACAGACGCTTTTAATTATTAATTTATAAAACTTGTTTGAGATATTCGCCGGTTGGAGTCTTGGCAGATTTGGCGAGTTGTTCCGGCGTGCCTTCGGCGATGATTTGGCCGCCCTTAATACCACCTTCTGGGCCCATATCGATAATCCAGTCGGCAGATTTAATAACATGAAGATTATGCTCGATAATAATCATTGAGTTGCCGCCGTCGACGAGTTTATTCAAAATCTTGAGCAAACGCTTAACGTCGTCGGTATGAAGACCGGTGGTTGGTTCATCGAGAATGTAGAGAGTTTTACCAGTACTGCGACGAGCGAGCTCGGTAGCGAGCTTGATGCGCTGTGCTTCCCCGCCTGAAAAAGTGGTAGCTGGCTGACCAAGACGGATATAGCCAAGACCAACGTCTTGAATGGTCTTAAGTTTTGGCGCGATAGATGGAATGTTTTTGAAGAATTCCACAGCTTCGTCGATGGTCATGTTGAGAACTTCGGAAATATCTTTGCCTTTATATTTGATTTCGAGAGCTTCATGGTTGTAACGTTTACCATGGCAAGCTGGACAAGTGACATAGACGTCTGGCAAGAAATGCATTTCGATTTTGTTGACGCCGTCACCCTGACAGTTTTCACAGCGGCCGCCTTTAACGTTGAATGAGAAACGGCCAGCTTTGTAGCCACGAATTTCAGCTTCCGGCTGAGCAGCGAAAAGATCGCGAATATGATTGAATACGCCAGTATAAGTGGCTGGGTTGGAGCGTGGGGTGCGACCGATCGGTGACTGATCAATAATGATGGCTTTGTTGATTTTCTCGATACCCTCGATATTGTCGTGAGCGCCAGAAACAGTCTGGGCACGGTGGAGGCGAGCGAGAAGTTCGTTAGCCAAGATACCGTTAACGAGCGTAGATTTACCAGAGCCAGAGACACCAGAAACTACGGTCATTACGCCAAGTGGGAAGTGGGCATCGATATTTTTGAGGTTATTTTCACGCGCATTACGAACGACTAGTTCGTGACCGGCTTTGACTTTGCGGCGTTTCTTTGGAGTTTCGATTTTAAGTTCCCCACTGAGATATTTACCGGTAAGAGAATCTGGGTTTTTCATGATTTCTTCCGGCGTACCGGCGGCAACTAACTGACCACCATGAGTACCGGCGCCTGGGCCAATATCAATAATGTAGTCAGATGAAAGCATAGTGTCTTCATCGTGTTCAACAACTAAAACGGTGTTTCTAAGATCGCGAAGATGTTTCAATGTAGCGATAAGTTTATCGTTATCGCGCTGGTGAAGACCGATAGACGGCTCATCCAAAACATACAACACGCCTTGGAGACCGGAACCGATCTGGGTAGCGAGGCGAATACGCTGGGCTTCACCACCAGAAAGAGTGTTGGCGGCACGACCAAGTTCGAGATAGCCGAGGCCGACGTCTTTCATAAATTTAATGCGTTCGCGGATTTCTTTTAAGATTGGCTCAGCAATGAGTTTTTCGGAATCGGAGAAGCCGAGGTCTTGGCCGAGAACTTCGTAAGTAGCATCGACATCCATTTGGCACATGTCGACAATATTGAGGCCGTGGACAGTGACAGCAAGTACGGCCGGTTTTAATCTGGCGCCGTGACAAGTTTGGCATTCGTGCACGCGCATGAAACGTTCGATATCGTGCTTGGTAAAATCGGAAACTTTTGGATCGTTATAGCGACGCTCGAGCATCGGGATAACGCCTTCGTAAGTGGCTTCGTAGATGGTGCCGTCGGCAAAGCGGCCGGAGCCCATGATTTTCATCTTATATTTTTCGTCACCCGTACCGTAGAGAATGAGGTGTTTGGTCTCTTCGGAAAGCTCACCGATTGGCACGTGGACAGAAAAATTGTGTTTGGCGCCAACACACATCAAGCGTTTGAGCCACCATGAATCTTGATTGACGCGGTTGAATGGTCGAATACCACCTTCGGCAATAGTAAGGTTGTTGTTAAAAACGAGGTCCGGATCAATTTCCATGCGGGTACCAAGACCGGTACAAGTAGGACAAGCACCTTCTGGAGCGTTGAATGAGAAGAGGCGTGGGCTGAGTTCTGGGATAAGTTCGTCTGGGTGGTCCTCACAGGCGTAACGCTGAGAATAGGTGAGGACTTCGGTGTTGTCGGCATTAATATTTTTCTCGCCTACAGCAGTAGAAGTATCATTGATTTTGAGAAGTTTGATAATTCCCTGACCGAGTTCGAGTGCCTGTTCGATAGAACCGGAAATACGAGAATAAAGATCTGGGCTAAGAATGAAACGATCGACAACAAGTTCGATATCGTGACGTTCGTTCTTGTTGAGTTCTGGAAATTCATCTAGAGCGTAGACAATGCCATCCACGCGAACGCGAGCAAAACCTTTGGAGCCGTATTGTTCGCTGATGTGGGCAAACTCACCTTTTTTCTGTGAAACAATTGGGGCGAGAAGCATCAATTTGGAACCAAGTGGAAGCTTCATCACTTCATTTACGATGTCTTCGACCGAGCGACGAGAGACTTCTTTTTTACAAACTGGACAATGCGGCACGCCGACGCGAGCGAACAAAAGACGGAGATAATCATAAATTTCGGTGACCGTAGCTACGGTAGAACGTGGGTTGCGGCTGGTTGATTTTTGATCAATAGAAATGGCCGGGCTGAGACCAGTAATGGAATCGACATCTGGTTTATCCATCACGCCAAGGAACATACGGGCGTAAGAGCTGAGCGATTCGACATAACGGCGTTGACCTTCGGCGTAGATGGTATCAAAAGCAAGGCTGGATTTACCAGAGCCAGAAAGACCGGTCACTACCACGAGTTTGTCGCGCGGGATGTCGACATCAAGATCTTTCAGATTGTTCTCGCGGGCGCCGCGAACTTTAATAAAACCACCGTCGTTGAAGACGTCTTCTTTTGTCATACTTACTCCGAGTTAAACGTGTATATTATACACGTAGTTTGGAGATTTTTCAAGGGGTAAGCAGGCTACTTTTTGCCAGTCCCGCCACGGATGCCGAGTTCATGACAAAGGTTTTTTAGTGCGGTTTTGTAGCCATCCACGATGGCGACGGTGGGGCCATAAAAATCTCTCAAAATCGGTTTGACGTCTGCGAGATGAGAGTCGCCAAGAATAATGACGCCGGGTTTCCACCTTTTAAACTGAGCAAGGTCACGAGCGACGGTTTCTTCCATATATTCGCCCGCGTTGATAAGGTCGATCCATTCGTCGCAATCGAATTCTTGCGAGCGGAGTTTTAGATGATAGACGAATTTATGATACGCGAGGGTTTTTCGCATTGCTTTAGTAGTGAGAATAAGCGCGTGCTTAGCGTTGGTTTTTGGTACTTGGCCAAAAGAAAAGCCAGAAAACTTCTGACTGGGGTATTTTTTACGAAAATATTCAAGGCTAGTAGTTGAGACTAGCTGGTTAGTGATAACAATAATTTTAGAGTGATTAATGTAGGGCCTGAGTTTCTCTAGGGTTTTAGCTCGGGCTGTTTTAGGATTTTGATAAAGTTGCTGAGACTGTTGCCAATCGATAACTCGCACGGTCTCCAATATAGGTACTTCCTTTTCGATGTAGTCGGCGAAGAGTTCGCCACCATAGCCACTATCGAAAACGACAATGTGGTTCATTTCTTCTTTCCCCTCCACCAGAAGAAAGTGTAGCATACACGAAATAGCCCAACAATGCAGTTTTTCAAGATGTGAAACAGTCTGTATCGTTTTTGAAGTTTCGGGGTTTGATTTATAATAAGACTAATGGAAAAAGAAACCGATAAAAATAGCCAGCCAAAAACCACCGCAAGGGTCGGGAGGTTTGCAGTGATTGGTACGATTCTGGCGTTATTCAATTTTACGCTTTATACAACGTTGGCACGACTAGTTTTTAAAGATAACTCCCTTTTGTGGGTAGACTCAATAATATCCTGCACGACTACGACAATTTTGGCATTTATACTACATTCGAAAATTACTTGGAAAGAGCGCCCGGTCTCTAAACACGGTATCGCAATGTTTTTTGTCTGGAATGGTATCACATCGTTTTTGATTAGCCCACTCCTCACTTGGTCGTTTGGTTTTGCAACTTTTCTTTATGAATTTGCTTTTTCAATTGCCTCGGCAATACATTTGCCGTTCGATTATGCATTCGTAGAAAGTACTGGGGTCTTTGTGCTTACCGCCGCAGTAACTATGGTTTTGAATTATTTATTTTATGATCGATTGGTTTTTGGAGACAGAGACCAGAAAAAATCTACTGATGTATAATAGTAGTATGGACGCAAAAGTATCTATTATCGTACCGGTTTATAATAACAAGAATTATGTAAATAAATGTTTTGATTCTCTCTTGAACCAAACTCACGAAAATTTAGAAATTATTTTGGTTGACGATGGTTCGAATGATGGTTCGGAAAAAATCGTTGACGATTACACCAAAAAAGATACTCGCATTAAGTCTATCCGCCAGCAAAACGCTGGACAGTCTGCGGCAAGAAACGCCGGAATGAGACTCGCGAGCGGTAAGTTTATCGGGTTTATAGATAGTGATGATGAAATTGCGCCGACTTTTGTAGAAGATTTATTAAATGCTTTTACCGAAGATGTCGCGCTGACAGTTTGCGGAATGAATTATAAGCGTCTCAAGCAAAAAACCGCAAACGACGTATACACCAATCCATTACGCGCATGCAAAAAACATGAGACGAAGAAAGCTTATATCTTATATTTGCTAGCAACGGATGGCCGTATGTATTCTTCCGTTAATAAACTCTATCGCACGGAAATCGCAAAACAGTGTAGCTTTGACGAATCGTTGAATTTTGCCGAAGATACAAAATTTGTTTTAGATTATATACAAAAGGCTCAAGGGCTACCTGCTTTCGTGCTAAAACCACTATATATTTATAATTTCGGAACCGACGGTAGCACAATTCGATCCACCGCAGTAAAGTGGAAAAATTGGAAAACATCTTATAAAAACTTAAAAGCTTGGTTGGGTTCAAACCCTACTATACGAGAAAAATTCTGGCTACGTGCAGTGTATGCTCGTTGGCGCATTTCACATATTCGATCAAAAAAACGTGCAAAAAATAGTTAATGTTTAATTCTGCGGAATAGACGATAGAAGGTGCCATCTAGCTTGGTGGCCATTTTGATGTAAGTTTCTAGCTTTGGTGTCATAAACTGGTTCTTGAGCAATTGTTGTTTGTTCTGTTCGAGCCAATCATAATATTTTTTAGAATTAGCCTTGAGGTTGCCGGCCGCAATGTTGTCGAGATACGAGAAAACTGCCAAAAGTTCTGAGATCTCGGCGGCCTGCAGTAATTCTGGTTGCTTAGCAAAATACTTCTTCGCTTCGGTCGCGGCATCCATTTTAATAGCTAAGCGTTCTTTAATTCCAACTTTATCCATAATGCTACCCGAACGCTGGACGTAAAAGTATAGTGGTTTATCTAGATAAACAACCGTCTTGGCGGCGGCAAGAATTTTATAAGTAGTAAGACTGTCTTCGTGCTTTTTCCCTATTGGGAATTTGATGTCTTTAAATAATTCTCGACGATAGAGTTTATTCCAGGACACAACCATATAGTTTTCTTGTTCTGTCAGAAGTTCGATGGCGGCATCTTGCCCAGAAAGTTTCTTATTCGTTGGAGCCTTGATATCGCCTTTTGGTACGGTTTTATATCCGCAAACTACGATGTCGGCATTTTGTTTAACTAGTTCTTCGACCATTCGTTTGTCAATGAAGTCATCGCCATCGACAAACATCACAAAGTCGCCAGTGGCAACTTTGAGGCCGGCGTTTCTGACTGCGGAAAGTCCGGCGTTTTTTTGTTGAATCAATTTGATGCGCGAATCAGACTTAGCAAATTGTTGGCAAATTTGATTTGTATCATCAGTAGAGCCATCGTCTACTATGATTATTTCGAGTTCTTTATAGGTTTGCTGAGCGATAGACTCCAAACATTTTTCCAAATATTCTGAGACGTTATAAGCAGCAACAAGAACAGAAACTTTAGGATTCATTTTTCAAAAACCTTATCGTATCACGCATTGCATCTTCGATAGTGAGCTCAGTGTGCCAGTTAAGTTCGCGTTCAGCTTTTGATGGGTCGGCATAGAATTCTGGTAAGTCGCCGTCGCGACGTGGAGCGATTTTGGTCGGGAGCTTTTCCCCGCTAGCTGTTTCGAAGGCATGAATCATGTCAAATACCGATGATGTTTTACCGGAGCCGAGATTATAAATTGATACACCCGGTTCCATTTTGGCAATAGCAGCTACGTGACCCTTAGCTAAATCTACCACGTGGATATAATCACGAAGACAGGTGCCGTCTGGAGTAGGATAATCGTTGCCGTAGATCAAAAGCTCCTTAATTTCGCCGCGAGCAACTTTCATGATAACTGGCATAAGGTTGTTTGGAATACCGTTTGGATCTTCACCGATTTCGCCAGATGGATGGTTACCAATCGGATTAAAGTATCGGAGCAATGTAACTTGGAATTCAGGATCGGCAACAGTACAATCTTTAAGAATTTCTTCAATCATGTATTTGGTTTTGCCATATGGGTTAGTGAGGCCGCGGCCGGTTTCCATAGTTTCAACATATTTCGGATTGCCTGGATCGCCATAAACCGTAGCAGAAGATGAAAAGATGATTTTATGCACGCCGTATTTGCGCATACATTTGAGCAAATTAGTAGTGCCACCAATGTTGTTTTCATAGTATTCAAGTGGTTTTCCAACTGATTCGCCTACCGCTTTAAGACCAGCAAAATGTATTACTAAATCATACTTGTTTTCGGCGAAGACTTTGTCTAGGTTTTCAGCATCACGCAAATCTACTTCATAAAAGCCCGGGCGTTTGCCAGTAATTTTTTCGATTTTGTCTAGGGTGGTAATTTTGGAATTAAAGAGATTGTCCACGATGTCTACTTCGTAGCCTTTTGCATAAAGTTCAATAATTGTATGTGAACCGATGTAACCGGTCCCACCAGTAACTAAAATTCTCATACTATTATTATATCATTTTTAGATAACCTTTGGGTCGGTCAAGGGCCAAAGTTGTGATACAATCGTTTTATATGAAAAAGCTGAGGTCTGCACTAATATTATCTTTTGTGATTAGTTTTATGTTTTTTATCTTTGAGCCAATCACGATGTACGCCAACAACGTAAACGATTTTTGGTTTGATATTTATACGTTAATTGGTCCAACCACTCTGTTTTTCGTGATTAGCTGTTTGGCGCTTAGCTCATTATTCTCTATTGTCTATGTGATATCAAAAAAACTTAAAAGACCCGGTATCTACAATTTCGTTCTTTTCTTTGTGGGATTCTGTTTCATTTGTGCATATATTCATAGTAATTTTTTGGCCGGTTTTTTACCGCCACTCGATGGAACAACTTTTGACTGGAGCGATTTGACCGCCAATATCGTTTCGGTAGTTGTATGTTTGATAATCGCCGCCGCCATTATCGTTGCGCACAAAAAACTTGGTTCTGAGAAAGTTTCAAAATATTTCTCCTGTTGTAGTCTTGTAATTTTTGCGATGCTAGCAATTTCGTTGATTTCCACCTGCTTAACGACCTCCATGTTTGAGGAAAAGAATATTTTGGCACTCTCGACAAACAAAAATCTCTATTCATTGTCGTCTGATAGAAACTATGTAGTTTTATTAGTCGATGCCGTTGATTCCGTCGCCTTTAATAAAGTCGTAGCTAGCAACTCGGAATATACAAGTGCGTTAAAAGACTTTTCTTACTTCCCTGACACCGTATCTGGCTATGCGTTCACAAGAGATTCGATTCCGTTCATATTTTCTAGCGAATGGAATGAAAACCAGAAATTATTTTCCGAATACTCTACTGAAGCGTTCGATAATTCCGCTTTCTTCAAGGCCTTGTCGGAAAGGGGTTACCAAAAAAATCTTTATGAGATGGAGCTACTATGGCGAAGTTCTAAGGCCTTCGATTTTGATAACCTTGTTTCAATCGATGGCGAAGTTGATTTATACCAACTAGCGGCGCAAGAGGTAAAATATATCATGTTTAAATCCCTACCTTTCCCACTCAAGCGTTTTTCTAGAGTTGATTCTATGCACTTTGAGGCAGCTCAAAATAAAGCCGGCAATGATACTTTTACATGGTGGGACGCGCAATTCCGTGATAACCATGTGGGGCGTGAGGCTGACATCGTAGATGACAAGATGTTCCAATTCATCCACCTCGAAGGTGGTCATGTGCCATTCGATCTTGATGCCGATTTAAATCCCTTGCCAGATGGCGATGGGACTTATCCAGAGAAACTCGAAGCCACAATGAAAGTAATTAAAACTTACATTGAATATCTTAAGAATAACGGGTCCTATGATAATTCAACTATCGTATTGATGGCTGACCATGGATATAACTATGATGGTTCTGGACGACAAAACCCGATATTGTATATTAAGGGGCCTAACGAACATCATGAAGAGATGCTGACATCAAACAAGCAAGTGTCGTATGCAGACCTTTGCGGCACTTTCATCGAACTGTTGGATGGAAAATCCAGCACCGAAGTTTTTGCCGATTTGCCAACCGATGGACGAATTAGACGCTATTTACACAATAGCTTCCAGCACGAAGAACATATGATCGAATATGAACAAAGCGGAAAGGCTTGGGATATGACAACATTTAACCCTACAGGAAGGAGTTTTGATCTAAAATGATTTTTGTTGATTTTCTCGGCTGGATTATGAAGGGTTGTTACAGCGTCGTTGGCAACTACGGCTGGGCAATTATCTTATTTACTTTAGTGAGTAAAATTATTCTTTTGCCAATTTCAATTTGGGTACAAAAGAATTCTATTAAGATGGTTAAAATGCAGCCAGAAATCAATCGTTTGAAGGCAAAATACTTTGGCGATAAAGATACGATTGCTGAAGAAGAATCAAAAATTTACAAAAAATATAAATATAATCCGCTTGCTTCCCTGGTCCCGCTAATTGCACAAATTGCATTGTTGCTTGGTGTGGTAGAAATCGTAAAGAACCCAAGTCTCTATATTGGTGTTGAAAATATCGATATGAATTTTTTCGGCTTTGATTTGTCTTGGATTGCCTCCGAAAATGGTGGAATGGCCATCTGGATCCCGGTAATCGCTGGTTTATCCGCCTTGGTACTTTGTGTTGGCCAAAATATTATGAATGTTTTGCAGGCCGAACAGTCTAAGGCTAACAAATATGGTATGTTGATTCTGTCTGTTGGCTTGTCGCTTTATCTTGGTACATTCGTAACGGCCGGTGTGGCTCTTTATTGGACCGCTAGCAACTTGTTTGCTGTTGTTCAGCAATGGCTACTCAATATTTTTATCAACCCGAAAAAACATGTCGACTATAAAGCTCTCGACGAGTCCCGCAAAGAACTGAAGGAACTTCAAGAGATTAATAAAAATCGCAAACGCACAGTAGAGCAAATCCGTAAAGAAAAAGCTGATTATAAGCGCTTCTTCTCTATCGTCAACAAACACTTGGTGTTTTATTCAGAAAGTAGTGGTTTCTATAAATATTACAAAGGCATGATTGAGTATATTCTCAAAAATACCAATTTGACTATTCATTACATTACAAGTGATTACAATGACCAGATTTTTGAACTGGCTAAAACTGAGAGTAAGATTAAACCATATTATATTGAAGAGAAAAAACTCATTACTTTAATGATGAAAATGGATGCCGATGTCGTAGTAATGACGATGCCAGACATTAATAACTTCCATATTAAACGTAGCTATATCAGAAAAGATATTGAATACATTTACGTTCCGCACTGCATCGATAGTCTCAACATGACGATGCGCAAAAGCTCGACTGATCACTACGACTCAGTGTTTGCTACCGGTAAATACCAACGCGAAGAATACGAAAAGACCAACGAGGTTTACGGCTTGAAAGATCGCAAAATCATCGACTGGGGCTATACTTTGCTTGACGACATGATTCGTGATTACAAAAAGTCAAAGAAGCCAGAGTCCAAGAAAAAAACCATCATGATTGCCCCTTCATGGCAAAAAGATAATATTATTGACCTTTGTCTCGATAAGGTCCTAAAAGCTTTGTCCGGTAAGTCTTATGACGTAATCGTACGCCCACATCCACAGCATGTCCGTCATATGCGTGATGCTTTCGAAAAAATGAAAGAACAGTATGCCGGGACCAATATCACGATTCAAACAGATTTCTCTTCTACCGACTCTGTATTCAATGCTGACCTTTTGATTACGGACTGGTCTAGTATCGGTCTCGAGTATGCTTTCACCACCGAAAAACCAGTTATCTCGATCGACACCCCGATGAAAATTATGAACCCGGATTACAAAAAGATTGATGTTGACCCAATCAACATTTGGATTCGCGATATTATCGGCGAGGTCGTAAAGGTAAAAGATGTAAATAAAATGGGTGACGTAGTAGAAAAAATGCTAAAGAACCCAGCTAAGTATCAGAAGCAAATTGCTGCAATCAAGAAAGATTCGGTTTATAATCTTGGTAAGTCGGCAGGAATCGGTGCTGAGTATATTATTGAGTGTGTTCAAAATAAAATTAAAGAAAGGAAGAAAAAATGAACATTTTCACAACATTTGGCTATATCGACCCATCGGTCATGACCTATGCAATCCAAGCTGGGGCGGGTATTATTATTGCTGTTGGTGCTTTCGTTGGCTTGTATTTCCGTAAAGCCAAAAAGAAAGTTAACAAAAAACTTGGCGTTGACGAAAACAAGAACAAAGAAGTCGAGTCAGACGATATCGTCGTAGAGAAGAAAAAATAAGGATTTTGTGCTAAAATTATAGATATGAGTATTCCTCGTGTTCTGAACAAGAAGAACCGCATTCTTCTAAAAGAATTGACCAAAACTGATTTTAAATTAAGGTACCAAGGTTCGGTGCTAGGCTATATGTGGGCACTACTTAGGCCATTAATGATGTTTGCGATTTTGTATGTCGTATTTTCTAAGATTCTTAGGTTCGGAGATGAAATCCCATATTATCCAGTATATCTACTCTGCGGTACTACGATGTGGAGCTTTTTCACAGAATGTACTTCGCAGGGCATTCAAGCTATGGTTTCGCGCGGCGATTTGATTCGCAAAATCAGCTTCCCGAAATATATCGTAGTGGTTTCCTCTACTTTGACGGCCGTGATTAATATGCTAATTAACCTCTTCGTTGTGATTATTTTCGCTTTAATTAGTGGCGTGACGCCAAGTCTTACCTGGTTGCTCGTTCCATTGTCTCTACTTGAGCTTTATTTGTTGTCGCTCGGGATTGCATTCTTGCTCGGAGCCATCAACGTTAAGTATCGTGACATTACTTCGATTTGGGATGTTTGTATTCAGGCGCTCTTCTATGCTGTGCCAATCATCTACCCAATTTCAATGGTGATGAACGCTAGTCCTTTGGCTGCTAAAGTTATTCTGCTCAACCCAATCGCACAAGCAATTCAGGATATTCGACATAACTTAATCACCCCAGTGTCAGCCACGACTTGGGAAACAATTGGCTGCTTCTGGCTACAAATTTTGCCGATCGTTTTGATTGTCGTTTTGCTCATCCTGGCTGCATTATATTTCAGAAAGAAGTCTAAATTCTTTGCGGAGGAAATCTAATGAAAAAACGTTCTCTTGGCACTAGGCTTGAGCAATTCACGGATGGCGACGTCGCGATTTCCGTGCAGGATTTGCATAAGAGTTTCCGCCTACCAACAGAGCATGCTGGTGGTTTGAAACAGGCCATCTTTAATAGACTTCGTGGTATTCGCGGCTACAGAGATCAAAGAGTGCTCGAAGGCATTAACTTAGAAATTAAAAAAGGCGAGTTCGTTGGTATTGTAGGCCGCAACGGCTCTGGTAAATCTACATTGCTTAAGACTTTAGCTGGTATCTATTACCCAGAAAAAGGCAACATCGTAATCGATGGCACGTTAGTTCCCTTTATCGAACTCGGTGTAGGCTTTAACCCAGAATTGACCGGACGTGAAAATGTTTATTTGAACGGTGCTTTGCTTGGTTTCTCCAACGAAGAAATGGATGAAATGTATGACGAAATCTGGAAGTTCGCCGAACTTGAAAAATTCCAGAATCAGAAACTCAAGAACTACTCATCTGGTATGCAGGTTCGTTTGGCATTCTCGATTGCAATTCGCGCAAAAGGCGACATCTTGCTTCTCGATGAAGTTTTGGCAGTAGGAGATGCTGCTTTCCAGCAAAAATGTAACGACTACTTTAAATCACTACACGGTAACCAAACTGTGGTCTTGGTAACTCACACGATGGAAAACGTTCGTAAATTCTGTGATAGAGCAATCTTGATTGATGCTGGAAAAGTCAAATTGGACGGTGATCCGAACGAAGTTGCAGATGCTTATACTGCGCTTTGGAAATAATTATTCTTCAATTAGTGGAATAAATTTTTCTTGAATAGTTTTTTCGAAGTCGAATTCTTGTTCGTATTTCTTGCGAAGGTTAATAGACATTTGTTTACTGGCGGCTTCGTTTTCGACAAGTTCAAACATAGCCCGAGCTAAGCTATTGACGCTTCTGGATTTAACAAGGAGACCGGTCTTGTGATCTTCTACGATTTCCGGGTTGCCGTCCTCTTTGGTAGCAATTGGAACTTTACCGAGCATTGCAGCTTGCAAAAGAGACATACTGAGACCTTCGTAATAACTTGGCAAAACGAAGAATTTAGATCTAGCAATTGCTTCGAGTGGCTCGTCTGTAAAACCATGGAAAATGATTCTTGGATTTTTTTCAGCAAGTTGCTGATATTTTTCAAAGTCTGGCCCAGTTCCGTAGAGGTCTAGCGTCATGGTTTTGTTTTTATCCGAGAAAATATTAAAAGCTTCTATTAGCTCGCCGACGCCTTTATATTTAACGATACGGCCAACATAGCAGAAGTTGTTCTCGATAGGCTCGTCTTCATAGAGAGATTTTTGGTCAATAACGCCATTTTTAATAACGACTATGTTTTGCAAGTTATATGAAGCGGCAACGGTTCTAAAGTATTTTGCTTCAAAGTCGCTGATCATGATAATCTTGTCGACGTCTTTGGCGATTTTTAAAATATGTTTACCGATTAGATTTTTATATTTTTCGTTAAGATTCTGTAAAACCCAGGTACGGAAGTCAATGTGATCTGTCCAGAAAACTTTAACGCCGGTGTCCTTCCCCGCCAAAGAAGCCGCAATCCAATCGTCACGCGATTGAATGTCTAGTGCAACTGGCTGGTATTTTTCGATTTGTTGCTTGTACCATTTACGAAGTTTGATTTGTTTGAGCATATAGATTGGGAGCAATATATTACGCCAGCCAGACCAGTTTTGCTGTTTAAAATATGGAGCATTGATGACGGTGAATTTATTGGCCCTGGCGTTTTCTTGTAATTTTTCGGAAGAAGTAACGATGATTGGCTTGTAACCATTGTGGCGCAAAACCTCGGCCAACTCGAGTTGATAAGTCTCGGCTCCGCCATATGAACTTGGCGTTACATTACGAATCAGAAAAATCGTTTTACTCATACACTTTTATTTTAGCATATCGAAGTTATTCTTTAGTTTTATCGCTAATCGGTAGTATAATATAAGTTATATATGGAGTGTGTTTTTGAAAAAATAAAGAGTTATATCAAAAATAACTGGCTATTCTTGTTGGTCATGGGTATTGGATCATTGGCGCTGTTCCTGCAGATGCGACAAGTAGTGCTATATGCCGACGATTATTCCCTTAGTTGTTATGGGGCCGGCAATATCGAATCGGCTTTCAATTATTTCACTTATCACTATATGCATTGGGGCGGTGGATATACCGGGCCAATAGTAATCATGCTCCTTGGCGCGCATCCAATTGTCTGGCAGCTAGTTTTGACTCTTATGCTGGTGATAATGGTTGGACTTACGGTAAAAATGGTCTGCAAAAAACATCCGGAATATAAATGGCTCGTCGCCACTGTGCTTTGGTCTTGCGTTTTCGTGTTGTCGATCTGGGTTTCTCGCGAAACTATCTATTGGCTCGACGGCGGCATGGCCTATCTATTCTCGATGTTCCAGGCATTCCTATTGTTCTATTTTGTATATACTAGGCTTTTCCAGAACGTATCAAAAAAATATGACGTTGCCGTTTTGCCAATCGTAGGCTTCTTCGCTGGTTGGAGTAGCGCGCAAAGTGGCGTGATTGCGATTCTAATTGTTGTCGCTATGATTGTTTGGCAACGCTTTTTCAGAAAGAAACCAGTCAAAAAGTTATTCTATATTACTGCAGTCTTATGTCTCGTGGGGTTCTTGATTTTCTACTTTGCACCTGGCAATTCAGCTCGCATGGGCGAGTTCGCAGAATATACCAGCTTGAACTTTGTGCAGAAGCTTGAATATCGTGCCAGCTCTGTCACCAGCTTATTGTTTAATACTAGTTTAGTTGAACTCACTGGGGCGCCGATTTTCATCTACCTAGCAATTGGCCTTATTGCAATTGTCGAGTTACATTTCGCAAAACAAGAAAAGAATAAAAAAGTAAAAATCGTACGTTATGTTTGTTCGATTTATTCCCTATTATTTGTCTTTGGTTTTGCACTTAGCCTAATGAACATCCCGGGTGTGTCTACCGCTTTACAATACGCATTTAAATACGTAAATCTTCTCAAGGTTGGCGAACATGGATTGATTGGATATCTTGGTTTCTTGTCATACGCTGCCGCGTTCCTAGCTATCGCAGCGAGTGTCGTAAGCGCATTCTTTATCGCTAAACAACAAGATAATCCTCTAATTATCGTCGCATTACTAGCAGCTTACGCCGCAGAATATTCCATGCTGATGGCGCCTTATAGCCCAATTCGCACGTCATTCTACACTATTGTCTTCGCTTGGATGATTATCGGATATCTAATAGTGCTAATCAAACGTGAAAAGATCGAAATGCTTCCAATCGCCCTAGTGATTTTCACGGCCTTTAGTTTCTATCTTGGAGTTGCGACATTGATTTGCAGCGTCGCCCTATCCGTATTCTTACCAAAATCTAAATTCAATTATGCGGCTCAGCTTTATTTGTTTGTTGGTATTTTTGCAATTCTTGCCGCTGCCAACGGAGCAAAAACTTTCATTGGCTACTATCGCAATCGTTCAATCAATGAAGAAAACGTCACTCGCTTGGTCGAAGCTGGCGAAGTAGAGTTTGACGAGACTGATGATATTCCTGACGTAGTTTATCTTAAACAGCCACAAAGCACAGTTTACGGATTTACAGATTTTGTTGGTATTGACTGGGTGGAGCATGATACAAAATATTATTTCCGAATTCCACAATTCGTGGATTTGGAATACGAGGAGGTCAAAGAATGAAAGGAATCATTCTAGCTGGTGGCAAAGGTACGCGCCTTTATCCAATTACTAAAGCAACTTCAAAACAGCTTTTACCTATTTACGATAAGCCAATGATTTATTATCCTATTTCAGTTTTATTGCTAGCTGGGATTAAGGAAATTTTAATCATTTGTACCCCTACCGATTTAGCAGCCTTTCATAACCTCCTGGGGACTGGTGAAAGATTGGGTGTGAAATTTGAATATGCAATACAAGAAGAAGCTAGGGGTTTGGCTGAAGCGTTTATTATCGGCGAGAAATTTATTGGCAATGACGATGTTTGTTTGATTCTTGGCGACAATATCTTCTACGGTAATGGCATGACGAGTATCTTGAGCGCTGCGCAAAGAAAACTCAATGGCGCAGTTGTCTTTGGTTATCAAGTTGCCGACCCACGCGAATACGGCGTAGTAGAGTTTGATGGTGACGGGCACGTTGTATCACTGGAAGAAAAACCGGCTAAACCGAAATCGGATTTTGCAGTGCCAGGCCTTTATTTCTACGATAGTCAAGTTGTCGAAATCGCGAAGAACGTTAAACCAAGTCCTCGTGGCGAACTAGAAATTACTTCCGTCAATAACGCTTACTTAGAAAAAGGCCAGCTCGATGTGCAGGTTTTGCCACGCGGTATCGCTTGGCTTGATACTGGTAACCCAAAGAATTTGCTCGAAGCCAGTACTTTTATCCAAACTATCCAAACGAGACAAAATCTTTATGTCGGCTGTTTGGAAGAGATTGCTTATCGTCGCGGTTTCATTAATAACGAGCAGCTACTAGCTCTCGGTGAAGAACTTAAGAAAACCGATTACGGAAAATATATTATTAAATTAGCAAAAAGAGAGGCTGAATGAAATTTTTAGTTACTGGTGGTGCCGGTTTCATCGGCAGCAACTACATGCATTACGTTACAGAGAAATATCCAGAAGACATGTTTGTTTGTCTTGATGCCCTGACGTATGCCGGCAATTACAACAATATTAAAGATTTGGAAGATAAGCCAAATTTTCGTTTCGTAAAAGGTGATATTAGAAATGATGATTTTATTGATGGCCTTTTTGATGTTGAACGTTTTGATTACGTGATTAACTTCGCAGCCGAATCACACGTAGATAATTCCATCAAAGATCCAAATGTATTCGCAAAGACCAACGTACTCGGCACGATGAATTTGATGAATGCGGCCCGCAAGTATGGCATTGTTCGTTTCCACCAGGTTTCTACGGATGAGGTTTACGGCGATTTGCCACTCGATCGCCCAGATTTATTATTTACTGAACAAACACCAATTCATGCATCTAGTCCATACTCGGCATCAAAAGCAAGCGCAGACCTTGAGGTGCTCGCTTATGCTAGGACTTTTGGATTACCCGTAACTATTTCTCGCTGTTCAAACAACTATGGTCCTTATCAGTTCCCTGAAAAATTAATCCCGGTAATCATTAGCCGCGCCTTAAACAACGAAAAAATTCCAGTTTACGGCAAGGGTGAGAATGTTCGTGATTGGATTCATGTCTACGATCACAACGTTGGTGTTGATATGATTGTGCGCCATGGCCGCGATGGCGAAGTATATAATCTTGGTGGCCACTCCGAACGTAGCAACCTAGAAGTTGTAAAAACCGTATTGAAAGAGCTTGGCAAACCAGAATCTTTGATTGAGTTTGTCGCCGATCGCCCAGGACATGATTTGCGTTACGCTACCGACTCTTCTAAGGTTGAACAAGAGCTTGGTTGGCAACCTACTCACGATTTTGAATCAGGTATTAAAGAAACGGTGGCCTGGTATCAATCGCACGTTGATTGGATCAAGAATATCGAGTCCGGCGCATATCGCTCAGATTATAAACCACCAAAAATCGCAGTTGTGGGGGCCAATGATTTTCAGAACAAACTCATCATGAAAGCCAATGCTCTAGGATACGAGACTCATGTTTTCGCATGGCAAGATGGAAGCATCGGCGAGCGCACAGCTGATTATTTCTACCCTATTAGCATCGTCGAAAAGGAAGCAATTCTTGAAAAATGTCGCGAGATTAGCCCAGTAGCAATTTGTACTATTGCATCCGATCTAGCTACATTGACCGTAAATTATGTAGCCGAGGAGCTTGGTCTTCCAGGTAATCCAGTGGCAATTTCCGAGCAGTGCACCAACAAGTATGCAATGCGAGAAGCTTTCGTAAAAAATGGCGTTAAGGCTCCGAAATTCGTAAAGGTGCAGGCGGACGAAACCAACTTTGCCGATATTCTAAAAGATTTTAATTTTCCAGTAATCGTGAAACCAACAGACCGTTCTGGTTCTCGTGGTATCACCAAATTGATGGGGATGGACGGAATTGAAGCTGCTGTAGAAGTTGCCGCCAAAGAATCGTTTGAACACTGTGCAATCATTGAAGAGTTCATCGATGGCGACGAATATAGCTGTGAATGTATTACCCAAAACGGCAAGCATCATTTCCTTGCCTTTACAAAAAAATACACCACTGGTTCCCCGCATTTTATAGAAACTGGCCACGCCGAACCGTCGGACATCCCAGAAGAATTACAAGCTAGTATCAAAGAAGAGATTTTTAAAGCACTTGATGCTTTGGGAGTTAAAAACAGCGCTAGTCACACCGAATTTAAGGTAGACAAAGATGGCAACTTTGGCATTATCGAAATCGGAGCTCGTATGGGTGGCGACTGTATTGGCTCAGATTTAGTCAAACTTTCTACCGGAAACGACTTTGTCAAAATGGTTATCGATGTAGCCGCCGGCAATCAGCTGGAGCTTCCGGAGCCAGAAACGAATTTTGCGATCGTAAAATTTGTTTTGTCACCAGATGATCTTAAGAAAATTCAGGAGCTCAATGCGGCTAATCCGGATTACTTATACTTCATGAGCAAAATCGACAAGTTTGACCATGCTGTGACCGACAGTGGTACACGCATGGGCTTCGCTATTTATCGTACAGATTCAAAAAATATCGCGAATAAGATAAAGGAGGCCCTCCTAAATGAGTAAAAAAATATCCGTAGTTATACCAGTTTATGGTTGCCGAGCCGCACTTAAAGAGCTTTGCGAACGGCTCGAAAAAACCCTGACTTCTATCTCTAAAGAATATGAGATCATTCTAGTAAATGATTCCTGCCCACAGAACTCATGGGAGGTTATCGAAGAGCTTTGTGCCGCCAACAAGAAGATCGTCGGCATTGAATTGTCTAGAAATTTTGGTCAAATGAAAGCCATACTTGCTGGTCTTGATAATGCAACCGGCGATTATGTAGTTGTGATGGACTGTGATTTACAGGACAAACCAGAAGAAATTCCTAAGTTGTTAGAAAAAATAGAAGATGGCTACGACGTTGTATTTGCGAAGCGTGCTTCACGCAAAGATAAAAAACGCAAAATCTTTATCGCTAAATTGTTCTACAAATTCTATAGTTTTGCCGTTGGTCAGAAATACGATCCGGAACTCTGCAATTTCTGCATGGCTAGGAAAAATGTGATTGAAGCTTATTGTAAGATGCGCGAGGAACATCGTGCTTTCGTAATGTATCTGCAGTGGTTAGGCTTTAAACAAACGGCCGTCGCAGTAGAACATGCTCCACGTAAATCTGGCAAAAGCTCCTATAGCTTCAAGAAACGTCTCAAACTCGCATCTGAAATTTTGTTGTCACAATCGGATAAGTTCTTGCGCCTGATTGTGAAATTCGGCATCATGCTAAGCTTCCTGTCCCTCCTAGCGATTATTGCCCTAATCATTGTCCATATCTTCTTTGAGCCACAGCTTTCTGGCTGGGTCAGTATTATTACTACGATTTGCCTAATCGGCGGTATCAATATATCAGTTATTGGTATCGTCGGCTTATACGTTGGTAATATTTTCGTCCAGGTCAAAGAGCGCCCGCTCTATGTAGTGCGAACCAAATTGAACGATAAGGAGAAAAAATGAAGCAAAAAATTATAGTATTCGGGGCAACTGGTAATCTTGGTGCGTATTTTATCGACCATTTACTAAATAATCTCGATTTAGAGAAATATGAGATTGTCGCCACCGGTAGAAAGGCAGAATATAATTACAAAGATTTTGACGTTTCGTACATCCAAGTAGACGTCACGAAAAAAGATGATTTTAAAAATTTACCAAAAGAAAATGTTTACGCAGTAGTAGATTTTGCTGGCGCTCTTCCGGCCTATACTAAGCTCGGCGCTGAATACTATATCGAAACGAATATTAACGGTACTTTGAATATCCTTGAATATTGCCGCGAGGTTAAAGCAGATCGAATTATCTATACTCAAACTTGGGCAGATTTGAATGGTTATCTGAAAGACAAAAAGCCATTGAAGCCAGATTGGCCAAGGAAGCCAATTTTAACTGGTGACCATGCAGTTTATTGTATAACCAAGAACGCAGCGGTAGATTTGATGAGACATTATAATGCAGAGTATGGCATTAAAGACTTCGTTTTCCGTTTGCCAAACATCTATCTCTATACTCCAGACGAATACTATTACGTTAACGGCGAGAAAAAAGTAATTTCTTATCGCTATATGATTAAACGTGCAATGGAAGGTTTACCAATCGAGTGTTGGGGTGACCCGAAAGCCGGTAAAGATATCATTTACGTCAAAGATCTTTGCGGAATGATTTTCAAAGCCTTGTTCGTCGACCGCAACAGTGGCATTTATAATGCTGGTACTGGCGTTAAGACTTCTATGGAAGACCAAATCAAGGGCTTCATTGAAGTATTCTCGCCAAAAGACAATCCGTCCGAAATTGTCTATAAACCAGACATGCCAACCTGTGATGATTTCGTAATGGATATCCAAAACATCAAAGACGAATTAGGATATACCCCTCAATACGATTACATTTCATATCTTAAAGATTATAAAAAGGAGATGGAGCTAAACCGCTTCGAAAAGAAAGCCCTATGATAAATTTTACTGAACCGTTTATTACGGAAAAAGAAAAACAATACGTAGCTGACGCTTTGGATAATAAATTATTGTCCGGCGATAAAAAATATACCAAACTCTGTACTGAGTGGTTTAACAATTACGGTTATAAAAATTTTCTATTAACCACCTCTGGCAGTTCCGCATTGGAGCTCGCCGCTTTGTTGACGAAGATTCAACCAGGCGATGAATTTATTACTCCGTCCTTCACTTTCTCTTCTACTGCGAATGCTTTTATGCTCCGCGGAGCTAGGCCAATTTTTGCAGAAATTGATCCAGATACAATGAATATTGATGTCGATAAAATTGCGTCGTTAATTACGCCAAAAACCAAAGTAATTGTACCGGTTGACTATGCTGGCGTTTCCTGTGATATGGACAAGATTGTTGAAATTGCAAAAAGGCACAATCTCTTGGTTGTGGAGGATGCTGCGCAGGCAGTTGGTAGCAAATATAAGGGTCAAATCTGTGGTCTTAAGGCCGATGTTGCGTGTTTTAGTTTCCATGAGACTAAGAATTTCGTAATGGGTGAAGGTGGGGCAGTCTATATCAAAGATGACCAAATGATGGAAGAAGCAGAAATCATACGAGAAAAAGGTACCAACCGCAAACAATTTATTCATGGCCAAGTTGATAAATATTCTTGGCATATGGTTGGCTCTTCAATCCTACCGTCAGATGTACTTGCCGCAATACTATATGGGCAGCTTGAAAACTTCAATCAGAACCGAGGACGTCGTTTGAATATTTGGCAACAATACTTTGATGCTTTGAAGCCACTTGAAGATCTTGGCATATTACGCGTGCCGCACGTTCCAGAATACGCCGAGCATAATGCCCATATCTTCTTCATCTTCTTAAAAGATGCTGAGACGCGCAATAGTTTGTTGAAGTTTTTGAAAGAACGCGAAATTGTGGCTACTTTTCACTATATGCCACTACATAATTCCCCACTTGGCCAAAAATACGGTTATAAGACCGGTGATTTGCCAATAACCGAAGAGTACGCGGATCGCCTTTTGCGTTTGCCATTACACTGCAACATGTCTGATTCAGACGTAGAAACAGTTTGCAATGCCATAAAAGAATTTTTGGGAGCGGTAGATGGCGAAAGACAATAAAAAATTATTAAAGACTTACGCCCTGCTACATGTTGCCGTGTTGATTTTGTCGGTCAGCACAGTCTGTTCTAAGTTTGCTGCTGGCCGCGAGTTCATGTCATTCGAATTCATTGCATTGTACGGCGGCGTCATTTTCGCTCTTGGTATATACGCAATCATCTGGCAGCAAGTGCTAAAGAATATTCCTCTCACAAACGCCTTCGTAAATAAGTCTGCTACGCTTGTCTGGAGCCTTATTTGGGGAGTAACATTGTTTGGAGAAAACGTTTCGGCTTCTACGATAATCGGGATTTTGATTGTGTTCTGTGGCGTGTTCTTAGTCGTCTCCAACCCAAAGAAAAAAGAGGAGGAGAAAGAAAATGAGTGAAATAATTCTCTTTAGCGGTATTTATTTAGTCGGCATTGTCATTTCAGCTTTTTCTCAAGTGCTCCTGAAAAAGTCTGCCAGCGATTCAAAAAATAGTAGCTTCATTAAACAATATCTCAATATTCGCGTCATTGGAGCATATTCTATCTTTGTAATTGCGACGCTGCTTTCGATCTATGCATATAAGGTAATTCCAATTACACTAGGTGCAATTCTCGGTACTTTGGAGTATGGTCTAGTGGCGTTCCTTAGCTATGTGTTCTTTAAAGAAAAGCTATCGGCAAGACAAATCATCGGCATACTGTTAATCGTAGCCGGTATCATTGTCTATTCAATTCATTTCTAACCAATATCTTTTTTGACCGTTTGGACAAATTTTTCCCAGCTGTGACGCTCGAGGAGAAGCTTTTGCGCAGCCGCAACATATTGTTGTAGCTCTTCTTGGTGGTTTAGCGCATAATTCATTTTTTCGATATATTCATCCGGCTTTAGATAATCTTTAACAAGAAGACCGGTCTTTTTGTCTTTGACAAATTCACCAACTCCGCCATCATTGGATGCAATTATTGGCAACCCAGCCGCAGTTGCTTCAAGAATAACATTCGGCACGCCATCACTCATTGCAGTATAGAGAAATAGGTCATATTTTTCTGTTGGGATAGTCTGGAAGCCATCATATGGGCCTTTGTATTTTATTGCCGATATACCATTGAATACGCTGGTATCCATGTCTTGCCCAAATGTCCCGTAAGCATCTATTGCAATATCTTTTCCATTAATCTGTGTTCCGATTTTCGCTACTAGGTCTGGCAATTTTGTTGGAACAATCCTACTGGCCCAAAGTACTTTTAGCTGTTTTTTCTGTTTATGCTCCTTTGGTGATGAAAATTCTTTCTGGTCTATTGGCTGATAATTAATTTCGAATTTGTCATCATTGAAACCATTGTGGTCGCAAGTTTTCTTGACAATCGTTTTATTGTCCACTAAAACTTTATTTACTACAGGGAGAATCTCCAACAGGTACGGATCGTCATATGAGAATACTCCTCTCGCATTGCTACCCGGAATATATTCATCGCAAAATAGCGAAACATTCAAAGTATAGTACGCACCAACTAGGTCTTTGTGTTTTCTCGCCCAGTCATAGCCGAATTCCGAATTAATAATATGTAATTTATTACACTGTAGTTGTGTAATAATGCGCGAGAATAACATATCTTGTAATACTGGCGGCAAGCTTTCCGATACCGTACCAAAATCAATAAAATCAACATACTCTGGCAATTGATCAACCCAATCGTTATGTGTTGGGACAGTAGCAATAACCGTAAATTTCCAGTCTGGATAAATTTCTTTGAGAGCCTGAATATAGTTCAATAATACTTTGTCGGCTCCTCCGCGTATTAGCCATGGGACAATAAAAACATAGTTTGGTTTATGGTGAACCTGTTTTGCGATTTCAAAATATGCTCTACCTACAGCGGTCTGTTTGTCTGCGTCATAGAACACTACCCTTCTGAGGATCCATGGATGCGGGTATAATTGTGTCTCAATATGGTTAATATTAATCCATTCTTCTTTGACAAATTTTGGCACGGTTTGTTTCTTTTGTTTTTTATCAAGGACTTTAATTGTCTTTTTTGCGACTGGGGTAATGAAGAAGTTGAGGAAGTTGTTGTTGCGAATCTTTTTATAAAGCCTATAGCCCCTGCTTTTCACGCGTTCGTCCGTCGTTTTTGGAACTGGCTTAGTTAATTTTTTTACCGCTTCAAAGTCAAATAAGTCCATGTATGGAATTGTCACACACGAAGAAACCCCAGAAGACAGACGAGACTTATCCGAACGGCGATAGAATAAGACAGTTTCTTTTGCTATTGCGTGGTTGATGCCAGCGTTTGAAGCCTCAACATGGAATATATAATCTTCATGCCCATAACCGGCGCCCACTCGTTTATATGGGAATTTTTCGAATGTTTCTTTTTTGGCCATAGCTACAGAGCACCAGCGATTTTCGCCTAGTAAAATCAGGGTGTCCTTTTCCCTGTCGTAGGATGGTTTTTGAATGCTTAATACGTTGTTTTTTATGTCCAAACCAAAAGTCAAAACTGCCTCTGGGTGAACAATGGTCTCCGCCGTTGCTTGTTCTAGAATTTCTATTCCTTTTATGAACCAGTTACTAGACATCAAATCGTCGCCATCCAAAAAGGCTACATACTTGCCATTTGCTTGTTTAACGGAAAAATTCCTTGACGGACCGGTATCGCCGAATTTATTTTCAAATATTCGTACTTCACCATTGTCTTTGTAGCGTTGGAAGTATTTTTTAGTTGTCTCGTCGCCATTATCTATGTGGACAATAACCTCGTACTTATACCCGGCATCCTTAACTTTTTGGAGCCCCTCAAAAACACTTAGCATTGTCTTGTGCGCGAGCAAGCCTTCGTCATGAGCCGTGATAACGGCTGTAAGCAATATATCATTCGTCTTTCCCATTGCAATAATTATAGCATGATTATGCTACAATATAGGCATGAGTAGTCCTACGTTAACAGATTCAAATACCGTTTTTTTCTCTACCGCTAGTGATTCCTATATCTTCCAATCCGCAACTTCTCTACTATCAGTGCGCAAGTTTTTGCCAAACGCTAAATTATTCATATTGAGCCGATATATTTCTCGAAAAAATAAAAGGTTTTTGAAAAAGAATAAAATTGATTTTGTCGAACTGGATTTGACTTATCTATTTTTTCAGACGTGGGAATATCCAATTGAGTGCTATTATTTGTTCGCCGGTCCAAAAATTTTTAATAACTTAGGGTTTAAATATTCCATCTACATCGACGGCGATATTCTGTGTCTGAAAAACCCATTAGATGGATGTCCCGAAATCAAAGACATCGGCGGCGTTGCGGCAAATAAGTTTGGCGAATTGTTTGGCGGCGAGAAACCTTTCCTAAGCAAAGAGTTCAGAATACCATCGGTCGAGTTCAATAAATATCGTATACATAGTGGCATTATTTATATGAACAATGTGACTCTCATAAAACTAAAACTTCTGGAAGTTTGTGGAGATTTATTCTATAAGTGTTGGTTTAACGGATGTCCAAGAAAAGGCGACGATTCTCTGTTTGCTCTATTTCAGTTGTCTCAACGTTCCAAGTTGTCTCCCGTCATGATGGATGGTGTTTACAACCATATGCCGCACTATCGAGGTTTTCAACCTAACGCCGAAACCGTTTTTCTTCATTTTACATTCGACAAACCATGGAAGTTCAATCCATATAAACATGCGTTAAAAGAGCACGATTCGCTGAATCCTTATTGTGCGATTTGGCGCAAAATAGCGAGAAAAACCAGTCTCTGTCGTTGGTTTAAGACTTCGGTTTTATATGCGAAGATCGTTGGCATAAATCAAAAAGTCAAGAAACACATTATCAGGATTCCGTTTGTCTTAAATGGGACTAGATATTCTTTCTTTAAGAAGCGCCATAATCTGCATAGGGAGAATCACTTAAAGGTATATTGGTGGCAGCCCCCACATATTAATAATTTCGGAGATATAGTAACTAGTGATATTCTATTAAATATTTTTGGCCACTATATCGATTGGTCCCCGATTGAAACTTGCGAGATGATTGCTACTGGCTCCATCATGGAAGTTGCACAACAACAAAAGCACGAAAATGACTTTTATGTTTGGGGTACTGGTTTCATTCGTTCCAATAGTGGAAACTCTGGACTAGATCGTGCCATTTTCTCTGCTGTGCGCGGAGAAAAAACAAAGGAGCGCATCAAAAAAGATGTTCCCACCGGTGATCCAGGAATCTTAATTAACGCCACTTATGCGCTAAAAAGAAAGCGTTCCAGTAAAAAAATTGGTGTGGTAATTCACTACGCTGATATGCAAACATCTTTTGCTAAGCGTTTTTGCGAAGATCAGCGCTTCGAGGTAATTTCACCATTAGATACGCCAGAGAACGTGGCGAAGAAAATTGCTCAGTGCGGATTAGTCCTATCATCTTCTTTGCATGGATTAATTTTTGCAGATAGTTTGTCTGTTCCAAATATCCATATCAAGATTTCAGACAATTTAACCGGTGGAGATTATAAATTCTTCGATTATTATTCTGGTATAGGAAAATCATACGAACCAGCAGATGTTTTAAAGATTTTTGATGACGACTATCTTGCAAAAGTAAAGGCAGGCTATAAGCCTATCCCTAAACTAGCACGCAAGCAACGTAGCTTGATAAAGTCTTTCCCCTTTAAGTAATTATAATTCTTTAAGGTTTTTTGCAGGCATCACACAAGTAGATTCTTGAGTCGTAGAAGTTTCATCTCTGAAAAATACGATGCCGTTTATTACGATTTTTGTTGTGTATTTCTTGGTTGTACCAGCAGGTAAATATTCGCTACACGTTTGGCCGTTTTTAGCGTCAACTAGATAGGACCCGCTTGCAATCTTTAATTCTCTTGGATTCATAAAATTCTCAAATAGTTTCAACGTGTCAGTAGTACTAAAACTATATTCGGACTCGTTCAAATTCGTCATATCAACAACACATTGGCTACCCTTATCTGACTCGCCCTGGAAGAAAATTTTGCCGTTATACTCTATTTTTTTCGAAAACTTTCTCGTTTCGCCTTTTTTGTACTCCGAACAGACTAGTCCGGTCGCCAATTCCATTGTGTATGTGTCTTTATTAAAAGTTAGGTTACGCGGGCTCTTGAATTCCGCAAATATGTCCGAGGATAGCGCTTCCGCCGGAATGATATAATTGTTTTCCAGAGCAGAATCCACGCTCGTTCTGTAATATGTTTTTCCAGCAAAAACGATTTTGTCCGTTATGTTTATAAACTGATTGCTGGAAGTTGTTAAATTCTGGACTTTTGCACCGTCGTTAATTCTCTGCTTGTAAGAATTTTTCGTTAGCTTCATTGTGACTGGTCCGATTTTTTCAAATTCGATAATTGGTTCTGTCCTTTTTTTGAGAATTGCGTAGTTGTCATCCATAGATCCATCTATCAAATATTCGACACCATCAATATTTATGGTTTTTGTTATCGTTAGAATATCTCCAGCAGAATAAGCCTTCTTGCCACATTCTGCCGATAAGTTCACCAAATTAACTATACAAGTCCATTGTTGCACCTGATATTTTTGAGAACCCGCCAAAATTTCAATATTGTCTTCAGTAGAAAAATCCGTCATCCTGTCTTCCAATACACAATAGTTTGTATTCTCATCAGATTGTCTTTGTAGACAAGCTTTTTTCTCTCCCCCCCAGACCACCATTGTTTTTTTCGTGAAATAATAATCATCTCCAACATTGAGCCACTGACTTGTTGTACCCATTTTTAAGGCATCAATTAGCAACGTTCGTTGAGTTACCGTCATCATTCGTGGAGAAGACATATCTTGCCAATCTACCGATGCATCAGTAATCCCTCCAAACCAGTTCTCAAAGTAGATATAGAAATTTCTGTTGCCGTAAGCACCGCAATAGGCAGTGCCGGTGCCAGCTGCAAGCGCACCTGCATTTGGTTGATATGGCGTATAACGATAGAGCGCCGAGGTGGCAAGGTTTTTGATGTTTACAATTGAGCCACCACAAGCAGCATTTGGATTATATTGAACATAGTTCTCGCCGAGAGGATAGTTGGTCCAGCCACCATCGAGCACCTCGCGGAAAAGCCAAGCGGCTTTCCTGATTTGGTTTTTGAAACCAAAATATTTAGCGTCACAAGGAGCAGTATCTGGGCAGCCAAATCCTGTCATCGTGCGATAGTCATAGTTGTTTGGAATTGTATCGGTAATAAGACTGGATTCTTTTTCGATCAAAACAATCAAGACTTGTGGATTGATCTTGTATTCTTGTGCGGTTTCGTAAATAATTTTGGCTGCGGTCTTCCCTTCACCAATTGTCATGCCGTCACCAAAAAGTTCTTCGGATAGACAAACAAAGTGACCATCTTTCCAGTGCCAAGAAACATTTGGGTTGTTGGCGGAAAGTCGTTGATATAAATCGTAATCACGGTTATTGCAAGGGTTTTTCTTTGTGAGAAAGGCTTGGATTTCGGCTTCGGTCATAGAATTATAATTACTCATTGTGTAATCGCTAATAATATAACCCGGGTCAAACTTAGATAAATCGGCTGCGTCAGCAGTGTTTGATTTGAAACGACCAAGCAAAAAAGTTAAAAGACTTATGGCGACAAAAATACCAAGGCAAGCTGGTAAAATACGTTTATCGCGTCGCCTCACAAATCAATACCCCCGTTAATGACGCCGGTTTTGCCTCCGGAGCTAAGTTCAATTGATAGTGCAAAATTACCAGAGTCAACTACCGAGCGCGGCAAATTAAAACCGTCACAAGTAGAGGTCGATACGTCAGCAATCAGGTTAGCAGTTGTCTGATAAACAACCGAACCACCGTTCAGAATTTTTAGAACACAGGTGCCCCCATCAACATATTGATCAATATTTACACGAATAATAATATTATTAGCCGTAGCACCAGCGTAAGTAATCGCGCCAGTTAAGTCGTTAGACTTATTCGGATCGTCGCCGTCGTATTGAATGACTGGCTCTTTGCCCGTAATAACTTCCGGATCTTCCGAGCCTCTGCCGTCATTGGTTGGAGTGTTTGGTTCTGGATTAAGCACGGTTGGAGTAGTGGTACTTTCTACTGGCTGATCCTCTGTTTTTGGCTTCAATAAATATTCATAGGCAACAAAAGCAGACACGGCAAGAGCTGCAATAATTAAGA
The DNA here is from genome assembly GCA_017519305.1 of Candidatus Saccharimonadota bacterium. GTDB lineage: Bacteria > Patescibacteriota > Saccharimonadia > Saccharimonadales > Saccharimonadaceae > Nanosyncoccus. The sequence goes on along the minus strand of JAFWSN010000002.1, from coordinate 132,137 downwards.
TTCCAAAGATGATTTTTCCGCTTTTTCGTTTTTTTCTTCGCATGAGGTGGTCCTCCTCTTTTAAGCTTAACAGGTTTCCCTAAGGGCGTCAACTGTTTTAGGCGATTTCGTCTTCGAGGTCAAGCTCCAAAATTTCAGCAGCCTGTTTTAAGATCTGCTTCTCTGATTCGGTTGCGGTTTCGAGCTTAGCCTTTAATAAGTCTACGGTTTCCTGATGACGAAAATCGAGAATCTCTAGGGAGCGAGCAGCGCCTGGGACTTTTTTGATAACACCTTTTTCAACTAAGTTATCGATGTGTTCAGCTACGGCAGAAACAGATGAGAGCTCGAGGCCAGCTTGAATTTCGCGATAGGTTGGCGAATAGCCATTTTCCTCTGTGAAATCTTGCAAAAAATTCAGTAATGCGAGTTGTTTTTTGGTAAGCTTAACCTTCATATATTTTTATTATAATATAACTCTCTGTAAAACAAAAGTTGCACTAGACTATATATTTATTAAGAATCGGTATTTTGTTTATGATTGCCGATACGACAAACGATGAAACGAAAGTAATAATAAATATGGACGGGATTGATAGTAGTGGATTAATCGCGAGTGAATCGAAATGGAAGAAATAGCAAAGGATATTAACGCTAAACATATGGAATAGATACATGCCAAAGCTACATTTTGAAAGGAACAGCACAAAACTTTGTCTTGTTTTATTCTTTATCGCCTTATTCATATGGTTTTTACCAAAAACAAACACCGCGACACTCATAGCAAAAACGTTTATTGTCATTTCTCGATAAAAATCCACAACTAGCTCATTCGTTCTAGTAGACATAAACAGGGTAGCGAAAATCGTAAAAAACACGCTTAAGACTCCCGCTATATAAATATATTTCTTAAGCGATTGTTTGATGTCTGCTGTGTGTATTAGGTGGCCAAGTACAAAATATCCACTGTAGCCTAAAACAAACTGCATCCTTAGCGAATCGTTCGCAATATTTAATGCTGTAGGAAGAGTGTTGAATTTATAGCTAAATATAGTTATTGTTTGCGGAATAATAATGGAAAAGATTATCGAAAGAATTACAAAATACCAAGCGAGTCTTCGGTTTTCGGTGATCTTCCTAAGAATTGGACTAATCATATAAAGTCCAATAATCATCGGAACAAACCATAGGTGACCATATCCCTGAATCAAATGGTTTACAAAGTCAGAATTAGTGCTGATGTCGTGAGTGATAAATCTTTGCCATAAGGTGTAGGCTAGTGACCAAAAGAGAAAGGCTGTCGCTAGGCGCAAGATATTCTTTTTGAAAATCTTACCAATTTTCTGTTCTTTGCTTAAGAATAGGGCGCCACTGATCATTACAAATACCGGCACGCCCCAACGCTGGAAGCTATCTACAACATTAAACGTTTGCCATTCAAAAGATCCTATAGGCACGCTTCTTAAATTTTGCGCGGCGATATGCAAAATCATCACGGCAGCCATTGCTAAAATTCTAAGGTAGTCAAAATAGAATATTCTTTCGGGACGTTCCGGTTTTTTCATCTGTAGACCTCCGCTCTCGTAAGCTATTTAAAAGCTTTTTAATAATGTAGTTATGCTATAATAATAGCAATGGAAAAAAATAAATCAATTGATGGGCTAGAGTTCCGTCGCGATAAAAAAACTACTAAAAAGACCAGTATCGACGGCATCCCAGCACCAAAGAAGAAAACTGCGAAGTCAACTGTTAAACCGGCTAAAAAGCCAGTCAAAAAGATTAAAGTCGCTGCCGTAGAGCCAGTTGTTGAACCTACCCCTAGTGAAGATGTTTATCTTGAAGAGATTTTTGAAGAACCTGTTGTCGATGAAAAAACCGAGAAGAAGGTCGCTAAAAAAGAGAAAAAAACTTCTCGTAAGCAACGCAAAGTAACCGTTGATGATTTTTTGGCTCCAGTTGAAACTTTTGATTTTGATTCCGAAAGCAATTCCCTAACCGAATCTGAAGAGCCTATGAAAAAACATGTTGACGAAGACGATATCGACCCAAAATTAGAGAAAAAGTTAGCTAAAAAGGCAAAAAAAGCCGAGAGAAAAGCTGCCAAGAAAGAGAAAAAAGAGGGTAAGAAAAAATCCAAAGTAAAAACCGTTATTATTACGATTATTTTGGTAATTGTCGTTTTAATACTTGGCGCTGGTTGTTGGCTTTGTATCTGGGGCAATGACATTATTGCAAGAATTACTGGCGGCAGAGGTAATATCTTTGATGCTATCGGTACAATGTTTAGCGATAATTATGAACCGCTTGATACCGATGAAAATGGCCGCACCAATATCTTGGCCTTTGGCACCAGTGGCTACAATATGAAAGGTTCCGAGATTGAAGGCAGCAACGTGGAACATGATGGTGCGCAGCTTACCGATTCCATCATGGCAATCTCGATTGACCAAAAAACTGGTGATATCGTAATGATCAGCTTGCCTCGAGATCTCAAAGTACGCGATCGCTGCACTGGTACCGGCAAGATTAACGAAGTATATTGGTGTCATAATTTAGATGATAACAATGAAGAAGGTGGCGCACGAGCCTTAATGGACACTGCTTCAGAAATACTCGGCATCGATTTTCAGTATTTTGCTCATGTAAACTGGGGTTCTCTAGTCCAAATCGTAGATGCAATCGGCGGTATTACTATTACGCTTGATGAAACTATTGAATATGACTACGTCGATGCGGATGGCAACCACGTTGAAATGATTTACGAAAATACGCCAACCACCATCAATGGGCACCAAGCACTTGGTATTTCTCGTGCTCGCTACCAAACCCGCATGGGCGACTTCTCCCGCGGCAATAGTCAACAGAAGATTTTGATCGGTATCAAAGATCAAATTTATAAGAGCAATCTTGGGTTTGATACTTTAATCGGCCTATTTAATACTCTTGGCGATAACCTTCGCACTAACTTTTCAATGAGTAATATTAAAACCGCTATTAAGTTAACTTATGATTTCGATCTAAACAGCACTCGCCAAGTTCCACTCGTAGACTATGACAGCGGCGTTTATTACTTCTCTACCGCTATGATCAATGGTATTTCTTACGTAGTTCCATCAGCTGGCGATGGTAATTATTATGCAATTCGTAACCGCGTCAAAGAGCAGTTGTCTGATAGCCCAATCACGCGCGAAGCAGCTAGAATTAAGATTTTGAATGGTTCTGGCGTCGGCGGCGTGGCTAGAGAGGCGCAAGAAGCCCTTGAACAAGAAGGATATAATATTGTCGAGATTGGCGATGCCCCAGAAGGTGAATATAAGGACATTATTATCTATTCATTAGATGAGCGCGTAACCAACACCGTACAGGCTCTTAAGAAGTATTATGGTGTACAGTTTGAAGATTTTGATGCACCAGATAATATTGAGACCGAAGGTATCGACATCATTATTATCATCGGTGAAGAAACTAAAGCTGAATAACAAAAAGCCCTCCGAAGAGGGCTTTTTGATGGTTTTTATTCTGTGGTTTTAATCTTCTCAATGATGAGTTGGCGTTCCCTGCCTTCACCTTCAGAGTGAGTAGTAATATCCGAATAGTCTTCAGCAAGTTTGTGAACAACGCGGCGGTCTGCAGCATTAAGATCAATGCGCATTGGTTCCCCGGTTTCGCGAACTTTTCTAATCCAGTTCTCGGCCTTGTCGGCAATGCGGTCAGCACGTTGGCGCTTGTAGTCGGCAACATCAACGTTGACGCGGGTAACTTCTCCATCACGAGCGATCAAGGCAGCCTGAACGATGTGTTGCAGGGCGCGGAGATTATCGGCGTTCTTGCCGATGAGAAGCGAGTTTAGAGAAGTAGACGGAACGGATAGTTGGATAACTTCGTCGTCGATGGTCGAGTAAACGGCTACGTTAATACCAAAGAAGCTAAGTAAATCTTCGAGGTACTTGGCAGCGAAGCGGATCGATTCGTCTTTATTCATGGTTGTTATCTCCTTTTCTTTTTAATATCTTTAGCGGAGATACGTGTAATTTTTGTTCCTGTTTTTTTGTTTACAATTTCAGCTTCCTGAATTTTGTTAAGTTCTTTAAGAATGGTTTTGTCGGTCATATCGTCGAGCTCGTCGCGAGTCTTAGCCAAAATGACCTTTTGTTGAACAACTGTGAGTAGGTTACTGAGGAAGTAATAGAAAGCAAGTGCACCATGAAGGTTAAACATGATGAAGAACATCATGAGAGGCATAAGTGCAGCCATCTGTTTGGTGGAATAAGCGTTAATTTCGCTCTGATCAACCTCTTTGCCCTCTCTAGCTTCTTTAAGAATGGCACGGAAACCCTTATTTTTCTCGGATTTGCCCGATGGGGATTGTTGACGAGTGATAATATATTGTACTACTGCGGCAGCTACAGCACAAAGGAAGATGAACAGGGCGCTATTACTATAGTTGCTAAGTACATCACTAGCCTTTACGTCGAGATTAATCTTGCCAAAGAGTTGTGGATGGAAATCGTAAACAGCAGACTCAACAGTGGTTTCTTCCTGCTCTTCTTCACCCTCGGCTGGAGTTTCTTCAGCTGGTTTTTCTTCGGCTTTTTTAGCTTCTTCGATTTGTTTCTCAAGATTATCTAGGTAAGTAATTTGCTTATCTTTGAGATCTTTGATGATTGAACCGTCGTAGGCAACAATCTCGTAAGCGCGGTTAGTAATATTATCTTTTGGAGTAGGGGTAGCAATTACACGAATTGCGCCAAAGATAGCGATAAAGATTGGAAGCTGAATAAGAAGCGTTAAAAGAGAGCCGGCTGGTTTAACATTGTAGCGCTTGTAAAGATCCATGGTTTGGAGCGATTCGAGCTGCTTGTTACCGTTGCAATTCTTACGAATTTGAGCAAGCTCTGGCTGAAGCTTCTTCATGAGGCGTGTTTGACGCAATTGTTTTTTGGTAAGTGGGAACATTGCTAGCTTTACAAGGATAGTAAAGATAATAATTGCAAGACCGAAGTCACCAACCAAGTTATAAGTCATAAAGAGAATGTTGACGATTGGGCGGACAACGAGAAAATCAATCAATTCAAAAAATCCGCCAGTCAGAATCATCCCGACAATAGCGGCAATTAAAATTAATAATGCGATAACCTTCTTTTTACTCATTAGAGTAATTATATCAAAGAATAGATGCATCGGCAACTAGGTCGCCGAGGATTTTTTCAAGTTCTTTTTCGGACATTGTACCAATTTCTTTGGTGAACACAGTAAAAATATAATCCTTTTCTAGTGGCATATCTTCAAAGTTTTTACGGATAGCTTCATAGACACGGCGGCGAATACGGTTGCGACCAACGGCGGTTTTTAGAACTTTTTTCGACACCACAACGGCGACACGCGTAAAGCCGCGGTCGTTATCTAAGGTAGTAAGAGACATTTTTTGGGAACGAACAGTCTTTCCCTTTTGAAAAACGTATCTTACACCACCTCGAGAATGGAAACGATATTTTTTATTTAACATCTATATATATATTATACCACTAAAAAATATCCCTTTAATAAGGGATATTTTTTTAAGCTGTAAGACGTGCACGACCTTTGAGGCGGCGGCGAGCCAAGACTTTTTTACCATTCTTGGTTGCGTTACGCTTCATAAAACCGTGTTCCACGGCGCGTTGGCGCTTGTGTGGTTGGTATGTACGTTTTGGCATATTATTCCTTAAATTTTTAATATTTTCAAAATCTTGTCTTAGTATAGCGCATTTTTCCACATTTTTCAAGAAGTTTTCCACATTATAATTAGGGACGAGTTTTGAGTTGTGGAAAAATCACCCCTGTAAAATTTTTTATTATTAGACCATAAAAAATTATAGATAAAAACCTGTGGAAAAGTCTGGAGTTCGTGTATAATTAAGCCTTGAAGGAGGCCAAAAATGTACGATGTGTGGAAAAATGTTCTAGCCGAAGTCGAACAAAAAGTGTCGAAGGCTAATTTTTCTACTTGGTTTTCTGATATTTCCCTTATCTCAACTGAGAGTGGAAATATTAAAATTGGCGTCAAAAATTCTTTCTTTGTTAAACAACTTCGTAGCCGCTACTTCGAGGATATAAAAAGTGCCCTCATTAATAATGGTGTAGAAGTTAAGTCGATTGATTTTGAGATCCAGGCTACCAATAAACCAAAGATTAAGCCACGCGAGGTTACTCGCAGTGATGATACTATGCGTCAACACATCACTGCTAAACGAGCTCAACTTAAAGATGTCGCTAGCCAAGAGACTGGTTTAAATGGCCGCTATACTCTATCTAATTTCGTGATTGGCTCCAATAACGACCTAGCTGTATCAGCGGCACGTAGTATTATTAATGCGCCCGGCACTAGCTACAACCCGTTCTTCCTTTATGGTGGTTCTGGTCTTGGTAAAACCCACTTAATCCAAGCAATTGGTAATGAGATTTTAAAGAATAATCCTAAGGCTAAAGTTTTATATATTCCAATGCCTCATTTCTACGCAGATTTCGTAGATGCTGTACAAAATAATAAGGGTAAAGAGTTCCATAAAAAATTCCAAAAACTTGATGTTTTAATTGTGGATGATATTCAGTCGATTGTCGGTAAGGAAAAGAGTCAGGAAGAGTTCTTTACGATCTTCAATGACCTTTATCAACTTAATAAACAAATTATTATCGCTTCCGATCGTCTACCAAATCAAATTAAAACCATGGATGAACGTCTTGCCTCAAGATTAACCTGGGGTGGTGCGTTTGATTTACAGTTACCTAAGTTTGAAGATAAATGCGCAATCCTTAAATCCAAGGCTGAATTTGATGGAATCGAGATTGAAGATGAAGCCATCGAATATATTGCAGAAAATATTAATACTAATATTCGTGACCTCGAAAGTGAACTCGCAAAAATCAACCTCATAGCTGATGTACGCGGATTAACTCCTCTCGAGCTCATCAGAAGTGGTGCCGTAAGCGTTCAGAAGACTTCTAAGATGCATTCTGTTTCAGCGCGTAATATTATCGATAAGGTAGCTAGATATTATCAAATCACTACTAAAGAACTCTGTGGCCAGAGTCGTGTTTCCAATATTAATAATGCTAGACAAGTAGCTATGTTCTTACTATCCAAGGAGCTTGGTTTATCTACTAATAAAATCGGTGCTGAAGTAGGAGGAAGAGACCACTCAACAGTGATGCATGGTATTGAAAAAATCGAAAATAATTTAAAGCTGAATTTTACCCTACGTGATCAAATTGAAGAGATAAAGGAAAAGATTTATGGGTGAAATGTGGATAAAGTTGTGTAAAAACCTGTCAAAAAGTACGTTGAAAAATTGTGAATTAAAAAGTGGAAAAAAATTTAGGACATTAAAATTAGTGGAAAAAGTGAGTTATTCACATAAGAATTCAAAAGTTTCAAACATAGTTTTAAACAGAAATTCTTATCTATTGAATAGTATGTTTTACACGTTTTCCACACAGCCTATTATTACTACTATTAAATTATTTAATTAATTAAGGAAAGGAGTTTGAAATGAAAATTGAAGTAACACAAGAAAAATTATCAAAAGCGTTAAATTTGGTGAGTAGGATCGCGACAGGAAAAGTTACCTTGCCAGTATTAAATAATGTATTAATTAGGGTTGATAATAAGAAAGTAACATTTACTACTACTAATCTAGATATGGCAGTAGTTGATTATCTTCCAGTTTCAAGCTCTTCGGATGGTGTAGTTACGGTACCGGCAAGGCTTTTAGCTGAGTTTGTTTCAAATCTTCCTAAGGGTGAGAATATTACTATTTCAGCTAAGGATACTAAGATCACTATCTCAGCTGGTAAATATTCCTCTACTATTAATGGTACTTTGGCCGATGACTTCCCTGAACTTCCAGAAATTAATGAAAAAGAAGCTGTGGTCTTTAAAATGGGTGTGGATGAGTTTAAGACTGGTATCAATCAAGTAATTATTGCTAGCTCTAACGATTTAACTCGTCCAGCTTTAACTGGTGTATATTTTAATACTATTAATAATGAGCTTGCGGTGGCTGCTACTGATGGTTATCGTTTGGCTGAAAAAATCTTAGTAGATAAAGTTGAGAGTGAAGTCGCTGCAATTGTACCAACTAATTCCCTACAAGAAGTTATGCGCTCCCTTGGTGAGGATGTGGAAGAAATTGAAATTTCGTTTAGTGAAGACTTAGTACGCTTTAGGATGGGTGAAGTTGAAATTATTTCTAAGTTGATTGATGGTTCCTTCCCGGAATATCGTAAACTATTCCCTGCCGATAATGATATTGAAGTAGAACTTCCTAAGGATGAATTGACTCGTGTAGCTAAACTAGCCGCTTTATTCTCTCGTGAAGTAGGCGGATCGATTATTTGTGAAACCAAAAAACCTGGTAGTTTCTCGGTTAAATCTGTGGCTAATGAGTTTGGTGAGAATGATTCTGAGATTGAGACCGAGGTTAATACTGAGGGTAAAGTTAATTTGAACTCAAGGTTCTTACTTGATGCTTTGAATGCTCTCGAAGAAAATAAGATTATCTTTACTTTCGCTTCTAAGATTTCACCAATCCTAATTAAAAATAAGAAGAGTAAAAAATATACGCATATTATTATGCCTCTAAATTCATGATTATAAAGTCGGTAAAATTAGTTAATTTTCGTAATCATTCTGAGTATTTATTGGAGTGTAAAGATTCGACTTCTTTGATTTTGGGCGAAAATGGGTGCGGAAAAACTTCTGTGCTTGAGGCGATTTATATCTTAACTAGAGGTAAAAGTTTTCGTGCGGTAGATGCGGAAATTTTGAAGAGGGGTGAGGAATTTTACCGAGTAGAGATTGAATTTTGTAATGGTGAAAAAAGTATCGTCACCTTCGATGGTAAAGATAAGACCTTTATTATTCTCGATAAAAAAACCAAGCGTTTACCAAAGAAAAATAAATATCCGGTGGTATTGTTTTTACCTTCTGATTTAAATTTGGTTTCTTCTTCCCCAGTGAGAAGGCGGGAATATTTTGATCGTATTTTTAGCCAATTTAATGAAAAATACAGCGATGATTTATTAAGGTATGAGAAAGCCTTAAAACAACGTAATGAGCTTTTAAAAAGCGATTATTTAAAGCCAGACATGATGTTTTCATGGAATATATTACTCGCTAAGTATGGTGCAGAAATCGAACATCTCAGAAAACAGTTTATTGAAGAAATTAATAAACGAATTACTAAGGTGTATCGTTCAATTGCAAATAATGACGATGAGGTTTTAATTAAACTTGATAGTACTACTAGTGAGGATAGTGATGAATATCTAAGGTCGCTTGAGGCTAATTTTGAAAAAGATCGAATTTTGGGTCATACGAGTTTTGGGGTACATAGAGATGATTTTGTTTTTCTATTTAATCAGAATGAAGCGGATGGTTCAGCATCGCGTGGTGAAGTAAGATCGATAATCTTGGCATTAAAATTTATCGAGGCGGAGATGATTTTGGAAAAATTAAGCAAGCGTCCAATTATTTTGCTTGACGACGTATTCTCCGAACTTGATGACGCTAGGCGCAAGTGTTTGGTTGAGAACTTCAGGGATAACCAAGTGATAATCACTAGCGTCGAAGCTTTCGGTAGCTGATGGATATTTTGCGGTAGTTTTATGGGTGGTTTTTTGTTCTACAGTGTAAGCGATACTGGTTTGTGGGTGAGCTTCAAAATAACGCTCTGTAAAAGCTACAACTGGGTTAATGTCACCTTCGCAACCTTTAAGGTTTTGGTAGGCTAGGTCATCGGTTGAGTATTCACGTAAGATATTGACGGCGCGGTTGATTGAAACATAGCGTTGAGCGTATTTGTATTGATCCCAGAGAGGGTTGGAGGCTGAGTTTACGAAGGCAGCACCGGAAGCGAGATTTTTATCAGCTTCAGAAGCGTTATCATATAGTGAAACTGAAATAGCAATATTGGTAAAGTATTTCAAGATACCAGAACCTTGTTGTTTGGCGGATAGGACACCCGGGTCGATGGTGCCAAATGGTGAGATACGGTTATTGTTAAAGATAATGAAGTCTGCTAGGTATGAGCCATCTTTGATTTGGCGGTTACCATTAGAGTCTAAATAGGTGTTTTCCTCGACAAAGGCAAGATATTCTGGGTTATTATATGGGTCATGCTGCGTGGAAGTATCGAAGGTGGCGATTAATGAACAGTGAGCCGAACCAACGGCGCCGATAGTAGAGTAGGTTGAGCAGTCGCCGAAGTTAGTGAGGATACTAGTAGATTCACCATCAGCATAAGTGGATGGTGAAAGTAGAGCGAGGGATTTGGTTACGACTGATGTTAGTGAGTTTGTTCCTGTTGTAATCGGCAATAGTTTAGAAGTAATAGAACCAAGGAAGGTATTTTTTGAAGTAATATCAAATGGGCTAAGATTTTTCCTTTCTACTTCAGCATTAAGTGCGGCAATTTGCTTGATTTGTTCATGGTAGCCAAGTACGGCTTCGCCATCACCAGCGGTGGCGCCACTACCTTGCATAGCAAGTTTACGGCCAACATTAACGGCGCCTTCCACAAGCATTTCCCCGCCAGCAATACCATAAATGGAGTTTGTAGAAGAACCTTTGATTAATGAACTAGAAATGGTCGGAATGATTGGCGAGAGCACTGAGAATTCGACAGTTTGGGCGCTACTGGTAATGAACCTCGAGATACAGCCACTAATATTTTTAGTAAATGATGAGATAGTGGAACCAATAGAAGATGAGACAACATTATTGACTGGTTTTGTTTCGGCTACTTCTAGATTGAGTTGGTTAGCAACGGTTTGAATTACACGATCTGATGAATAATTTTTTGATTTTTCCGCTACTACTGGTTCGCCAGAAAGAATTGAATTAAGCGATGGGGCGTCGAGCGGTGTGCCGGTGGTTTCGATGATTTCACCAGTTTCTACATCAACAACCTGAGTGGTAGTTGGGGTGGTAAGGAAATTCATTGCGTCATTAAGATTAGAACTATCACCTTCCCCAGATTTCATTTTGTCGATACTTTCCATGAAGTAGAGGAAGAACAGACTAGAACGTTGTTCTTTTGAGGCGGTGTCAGCAACCTTTAGGACGTCGGCAGTATTAAGAGCGGATTCCGTTTCGGTAGCGGCTGGATTTTGAATACGAGCGGCGTCGACTAATTCTTCGGCGGTAGCGCCGCTTGAATTAATGAGATCGCCGGTTTGTTCATAGTAGACTTCGGTAGCCTGGTCGCCATTTTCATCAGTGACAGTACGAGTCTTTTTGGTGGCGCTATCGATAGTAATGTTACTTTTTTCATTAGTATTATTGAGAAGCTCTTCGAAATTAATGTCTTCACCTAAGTTGTTGCGGTTGGTACCAATACTGGAGAAGGCGGTTTGAGCTGCGTCGTCATAATAGAAAGCAGTACAAGAATAGGTAGCGTTATTAAAAGCATCATAAAGACCCACATCGGTTTGGAAAGCGTCGAAAAGCGCGTCACCAGATAGGAGTTGATCGCCTCTTTTAAGGAGCGTACCATGTGCGTCTTCGATAAAGTTATTGTTTTCATCTAGACGGCCGATTAAAATATTGGATTGTTTAAGATATGAAACGGTGTCGCTTGGGACGTCGCCGGTTCTTAAGGTTTCGATGAAGGCCCATTCTTTATCAATAGTGCCGTTAGCACATTGAATATCGGTAGCTTCGACAAGGTTGGTTTTAATTGTATCTGGAGCGGCGTTGCCGTAACCATAAAAAATTGCGCCGACGGCAATGAAAAACAAGCCAAAGATACCGGCTAATGCGCTACCTTTTTTGAAGCCAGTTTTTTTCTTTTTCTTGGAGCCAAGCGGATTATAAAAAGAAGGACTATGCTCAAGTGCTCTAAGTTCGTCGACCATAATATCAATATTATAACAAAAAATAAGCGAAAAGTAAAGAGAGGACGTGGTATAATTAGTGGCAATGGAAGAGATTTTTGTTGATAAAATTATCCCTGGTGGACAGGCGCTTGGTACGATGCGAGACGGGTGCAAAATTTTCTTTTGGAATGCTTTGCCGGGAGAGACAGTAACTCAATATGAAATTACCAAGAAAAAATCTCATTATGTAGAAGCAGTTGCTATAAAAATAAAGAACGACTCCTTGCACCGCGTAGAGCCTAGTGACACCTGTTTTTTGGCTACTTCACCATGGCAAATGGTGGACTTTAAATATGAGCAACAATTAAAGGGTGAGCTTGTGCAAGAAGTATTTAGACAAAATCAGATTGAAATCGAGGCACCAGAAGTGGTGACCGATGGTAAGGAGTATGGTTATCGTAATAAGATGGAGTATTCCCTTTTCTATGATTTTGGCGATGAAAAAATTCACTTAGCGTTTCATCAGCGTGGTTCGCATCGCAAGATGCCAATTAAAAAGTCTTCGATTGAACGGCCAGAAATCTTTGCTTATGCTCAGGGCGTAGTGGATGATTTGAATGCACGCGGTGAAGAGGCGCGCAAATATCAATCTTTACTTCTTCGCTGCAATCAGGCTGGCGAAGTGAGTGGTGGTTTGTTTGAAAATCATCAACCGCATCCGGTATTTAAAAATTTGAAAGATACGATTCTGGGGCATGAATATTCATATTCTCCAAATGGTTTTTTCCAGATTAATTTACCAGTTTATGAGATGGCTTTAACTGAGATTAAAAAGCATGTAGAACCGGGTCGCGTGCTAGATCTTTACTCTGGTGTAGGGACAATTGGTTTGTCGGTAGCTGAGGATGCGATCTTAGTAGAGAGCAATAAAGCAGCTTATATGGAGGCGATTGAGAATATTAAGGGTACTGGCGCAAAAGCGGTACTGGCAAAGTCAGAGGAAGTTTTGGATTATATCGAACCAGATATGACAGTGATTGTGGATCCGCCAAGGGCTGGTTGTGACGTTAAGTTGATTGAGAAATTATTAGAGGTAAAACCTAAAAAGATTATTTATCTTTCTTGTAATCCGGCAACTCAGGCGCGTGACGTAAAGATGTTGCTTGATGGCTATAAAATTGAGGCAATGAAGACATTTAACTTCTTCCCGCGTACGCCACACATTGAAAACTTAGTAATATTATCAAAATAAGGAGGCAAATGTTCCCTGATAGGCAAGAAGCTGAAAGATTATTAAAAGAAGCTGAGACGATGAATCCAGGGTCATGGGGAAATCATAGTCGAGTGGTGGCTTACTCTGCAGAAAGAATTGCAAGCTTGTCTGGTCTCGACGCTGACAAGGCTTATGTGTTGGGGCTTCTACATGATATTGGCAGGAGATACGGTAGGAGCCACCTAAAACACGTTAGCGACGGATATAATTTTATGATGTCGCTTGGTTATGATGCGGTGGCAAAGGTTTGTTTGACGCATTCTTTTGATGAATATCCGGAAGTGAAAAGGTTTATTGGTAATGCTGACATCACGGATGATGAAAAGAAAAAAATGAGCAAAGTCCTTAAAGAAGTGCAGATTGATGATTATGATCGATTGATTCAACTTTGCGATGCGATTGCTGGAGCCGATAGGGTGGTGGATGTTGTTGATAGGATGAGTGACGTGAAAGAGCGTTATGGCTCATATGACCAGCAAAAATGGGATACAAACTTAGCTCTGAAGACTTATTTTGAGCAAAAAATGGGCAAAGATTTGTATGAAGCTTTGGAAAAGGATTCTTTTGTCCTAAATTGACCAACTTTATGATATAATTTTCCCAGATGGAAGTGTGTCCGAGTGGTTTAAGGAGCACGCTTGGAAAGCGTGTGTGCGGGCAACCGTACCGGAGGTTCGAATCCTCTCGCTTCCGCCATGCATTATAAATGCATAATTTTTTAAGAGGGAGTATGGGAACAACTAACACTGTAATAGAATTAAAGGGCATCACGAAAAGGTATGGTTACGGCGATACCGAATCTTTTGCTCTCAAAAATGTTGATTTAACCGTTAGACGCGGTGAATTTATTATGATTATGGGGCCTTCAGGCTGCGGCAAGACGACTCTTCTTAATACGATTGGTCTTCTTGATCGTGCAACTGAGGGTTCTTATGTTTTGAACGGGGAGAATGTAGCCAGCATCTCTTCACGCAGGCAAGCTAAGCTTCGTGCCAAGAAGATTGGCTTTATTTTCCAAGACTTTAACCTAATTGCTGATTTACCGATTATTGAAAATGTAGCTTTGCCACTAGTTTATACTGGTCATTCAAAGACCGCACAACTTAAGCAAGCTTCCTCGGCGCTTAGTCGTTTCCATTTGCAAGAGCGTGAATATTATTTCCCATACCAACTTTCTGGCGGCCAGCAACAACGCGTAGCAATTGCACGTGCAATTGTCTCTGATCCAGAGATTATTCTTGCTGATGAGCCAACTGGTAACCTTGATTCGCGTAGCTCTCATATCGTGATGGAAGAGCTTAAAGCCATTCATGAAGAAGGCAATACGATTATCATGGTTACCCACAACCCTTCCCTTACAACTTATGCTACTCGTGTAATTAATATGCTTGATGGCCAGATTGATACCGATGTAAAGACGGTTTCGGATCAGAATTTACCAAAACCAGTCGAAGAAAGAAAAACCACGCGCCGCACGCGTAAAAAGAGTGGGAGGAAAAAATAATGTCAGTAGCACTTGTTAAAACACATTTTAATCTAGCAAAAACTGCTATCAAAGAAAATCGCACGCGCTCTTTCCTTACATGCCTTGGCATTGCGATTGGCGTGGCTTGTATTATCTTAATTTTGTCTTTGATGGGCAGCATTTCTCGCTTGGTCTCAGAGCAAGTTAAGGGTATTGGTGCAGACTTAATTGTGGTGCGTCCAAATACGAATAAGGACACTGTTAGCTCGGTGGTGGCAGAACTTACTTCTTCGAATGCTTATCAAAAGAGTAATTTGGCGCTTTCTGATGTCTCAACGATCACCGGCATTGAAAATGTAGTAGCGGCTGCTCCAATTGCGGTAGCTACCAGCACGGTTAAAACCGAGAAAAACACTTTGGATTCAGTGACCCTGCTCGGTACGACCCCTAGTTTTATTGATATCCAGCCACTTTCTTTGAAGGATGGTTCGTTTATTAATAACACTTTCGAAAGCAATACTGCAGTGGTTGGTCATACTATGTCTCTTCTACTCTTTAATACGAATAATCCAATTGGTAAAACTTTGACCATTCATGGTGAGAGATTTGTAGTGGTTGGCGTGTTGCGTGAGGTTGAGGAATCAATTAACTTCAATAATGTCGATTTTGATAATGCGGTAATTTTGAACGCTAGTGCTCTCGCTAATGCAGTAGGTGGTTTGCAAGTTCAACAGATTAACGTGAAGGCATCTAATACGGATAGCTTGGCTGAGGTTTCTGATAAAATCAAAAACGCTCTAGTAGAGGCCAAGGCGGGTGAAACCAACTTTGGCGTCTATTATGGCGATGAAATTACTCATCCAGCTAGCTCACTATTTACAGTGGTTTCCGGTATGCTCACGACGGTAGCAGCAGTTGCTCTCGTAGTTGGCGGTATTGGCGTAATGAATATTATGCTAGTGTCGGTTGGTGAACGTACTCACGAGATTGGTATTCGTAAATCTGTGGGCGCTTCAAGTCAAAACATCCTAGCTCAGTTTATGTTTGAGGCTTTGATTCTCTCGATACTTGGCGGCTTGTTTGGCTTAGTACTTGGTTATATCTTCGCCTTCTTTGTCTCGATCGCTACACCATTTGCGCCTTATATCAATATTTGGATTTTGGTAATAACTTTCTGCACATCTCTCGCTGTTGGTGTAATTTTCGGTATTTATCCAGCCCTCAAGGCTGCTTCGAAGAATCCGATTGAATCGTTGAAACATTATCGTTAAGGAGTGGGTATGTCTAAAGTCAAAAAAGTTTTAGAAAAAGTACCGCTTTATGATAGTTTAGTGTTGCCTTATCACTGGTCTAAGGCGTTCGTGGCAGCCACTACGCATGGTTTTCCAGGTAGAAAACTCCGCGTGATTGGTGTGACTGGTACGAACGGTAAAACTACCACCTGTTTTATGATTTGGAAAATGCTGAATGAAGCTGGTCATAAGACTGGATTGATGACAACGGTGGCTTGGGGCGGTGTGTCTGGTCGTGAAAAAGACTTACATGAGCAGGTCGAGCATATGACCACGGTAAGCCCAAAGGTACTCAATCAAAGGATTAAAGAGATCAAAAAGGCTGGTGCCGAATTCTTGGTATTAGAGGTTACTTCGCACGCTTTGGCACAATATCGTACGCTTGGCGTACCGATTGAAATTGCCGTGATGACTAATGTTACACACGAGCACCTCGATTATCATAAGACTTTCGAACGCTATCGCGACGCTAAGAGGAAGTTGTTTAAGAAGGGCGGGTTTGGCGTGATTAATGCTGATGATCCGTCTGCTGAATTCTTCAAAAAAGATATCAAGAAATATGCGACCTATGGTATTGAAAATGGCGAAAATCTTGCAAAAGGCGTAAAAATGGGAATTTCCAAGACGAAATATTCGTGTGGTGATATAAATGTAGAGTTAAAAATGCCTGGCATCTTTAATATTTATAATTCCCTCGCTACAATTTGCGTTGGTAAAAGACTGGGTCTCACTGATGAGCAAATCGAAAACGGCTTGGCGGCACTTGCTGGCGTCGAGGGACGTACGACGAGCTTTAACGAAGGTCAAAACTTTGACGTGATGATTGATTATGCACACACGCCAGATGCTTTTGAGAAGCTTTTGCCAGATATTAAGAAAGCCACCAAGGGCCGTTTGATTGTGATGTTTGGATCGGCTGGTGGTCGTCGCGATCCGTCTAAGCGTGAACCACAGGGTGAAATTGCCGGCAAATATGCTGATATTGTAGTCTTAACCGAAGAGGATGATCGTGATACGCCAGGTATGGAGATTTTGGAACAGATTGCAGTTGGTGCACGTAAATCTGGCAAAGAGGATGGTAAAAATCTATTCTTTGAATTAAACCGCCCAAAGGCAATTCTCATGTCTCTTGAGATGGCAAAGAAAGGTGATACAGTATTATTCCTTGGTAAGGGTCATGAGAAGACGATTGAACGTGCTGGTGGCGAAGAACCTTATTATGAGCCAGACGAAATTAAGAAAGCTCTGAAAAAAGTAGTGAAAAAATAAAAAAGACCCCCGTAGGGGTTCTTTTTTAACTCAACCAAAGACTGACGCAGCGGATGTAGCCACCGCCTTCTTTAAGCTCAGTAACATCTGGGGTGAGGCAGATGATGCCGCGATTCTCGAGCTCTTTTTGGAATTTCGGGGCTTTGTTAGACATGATGGCATATTTGCTAGTGCTGACCATATTACAGGCGAAACCCTTGGTGCACTCGTCGTAGTCTACGATGATTTTATCAAGAGGCAAGGCTTCGATTTTGGCGTTAGATTCTGCGTCCAGGGCTTCTTTGCAATAAGCGATAGTGTGCTCGTCGATGACGGCGATAGCGAGATCGAGGTCGTACCAGAAGCTATCGGCATGCTCGGTATAAGGATTGATGTGCTCGGTACCATCTGGGTTGAGTTGTGGGTTGGCATGAAGTTGAACTAGTTCGAGACCGAGGGTGTCGGCGGCGAATTTTTGGGCGTCTGGATCGGAACGGTAGCCGCTACCGGCAAGAAGATAGTTCCCTGCAATGAGTGAATCGCCTTGACCGGAGAACATTAGTCCATCTGGTACTTCGACGCATTTAAAACCAAGAGATTCGAGAGTCTGTTTAGCGTAAGGCTCTTCGGCTTTGCGGGCTTTTGGTAAACGAGACATGACGGCGACGCCGTTTCTAACTAGGGCCCAGTTAGCGGTATAAACACCATCTTGGCAGCCAGCTGGTGGGGTAACTTGGGTAATTTTAATGCCGGCTTTTTTGAAACAATCAACAATTTCGTGGTGCTCAGCCTTAGCTTTTTTAACATTGATCTCTGAATCGTTGTAATATGGGTTGATTTTGAATTCGTCTGCAAAATAGTCTGCGTCAGAAACTAGAAGGTGTTGGTTGATCATAAATTCCTTATTTATTGGTTATATTCGTAGTTGGCGATGCCCTCGAGGATTTTTTCGGTGCTGATTTCAAGAATTTCGGAAACGGCAATTGCGCAGGCCATGTAAGATACGGCAGTTTCGCCTGGGACAAAAGTTGCAAAAGTGCGGATGTCGCCGCGGGTGGAAATGGTGGCTTCGGTACCCTTTTTGTAAAGCTTGGAGCTTAGGATTTTGACGTCGGAAGAAGAGTGGCCATAGGTAATGGTGCGCTTTTCACCTTTAAAATCCTTGAAGGTTTCATAGTTAAGATCGTCGTAGTTTAAAACGACGTTCTCTGGTTTCATATCGAAGAGAGTTTTTTCGTCATCGAGAAATTCTTCTGGGGTCATGTCGGTAAGCGATGAGGTGACAAAATTGGTCATAGCGGCGACATGGATTGGTAAACCGTAGAAGACGTTATCGCGCAAAGATTCGTTTGGCGTGGTGACGATGACGTAGTTGGCGCCAGCTTTCCAGGCATCATTAAAGAATTTGTGAAGCGTGGCGGCCTTGAACGGTTGGTCGGAAGCAAAAACGGCGACCTGCTCACCGGCGGCATTTAATATTTCATGAAGATAATGAGCTACGATGGTTTTGCCGGTAGAACCGGTAACTGCAACCAGTTTCATATCCTGGATTGGTTTGCCATAGTAGGTATTGAGGAGCTTAGCGTGAGCACGCTGTCTCTTAGCTTTGAATCCACCTTTTTTGTTTTGAACTTTAGGGGCGTTTCCAGTTTCCATATCTTTATTATATAACAAAAAATTGACCTTTAGGGACGATTTCTTTGTTACATTGACTTTTTGTGTAAAATATGCTATAATAAAAGATAGGCCATAGTTGTCATAGTGCTTATGTGAAGGGGGGATATAATATGACTTCTATCGAACGTTATCAGAGACTGATTGCAGAAAGACCCGAGGAGTTCATCCAATCTGATAAAGGACTGATTCGTATCGTAACAGATACAGATGTCTTGCAGCAGTGGCAGAATGAGCATCCTGATAAGGTTATCGGTGTAGTATATGAGTCCAAATATCATCTCATGGTAGTGGACCTCATTGATGCCGGTGGCTGTAATTACTATACGTATGAACGGATTCTGGAGCAGAATCCGGGAGCGGCTGTGATTTTACCTATCACTGACGATGGTAAGATTGTACTGCTAAAGCAGTTTAGGCATGCTATGCGGGAAGAACAACTGGCGTTGCCCAGAGGTTTCGGAACGAAGAAGATGACGGCCGAGGAAAATGCTCGTAAAGAAGCGGGCGAAGAAATTGGCGCCGATGACGAAAGTCCGGTAGAACTCGGTACAGTAGTTGCAAATTCAGGGCTTTCCGGCGTGCGCGTAAAAGTGTTCTTGTTTAGAGTTCACGATTATCGTACGGTTTACGGCAAAGAAGGGATCGTCGAGTGTGACGCTTATACCGAAGAGGAGTTTAAAAACCTCATCAAAGAAGGCAGAATCACAGATGGTTTTACTCTTTCGGCCTGGAGTCTCTATGTCAATCGCTAACAAATCGCCCCGGCATTCGCTGGGGCTATTTGATGGTTTCTAAAAAAACAAGGCCTGATGGCCTGCTTTTTTACTAAAATATGGTACACCCGA
Organism: Candidatus Saccharimonadota bacterium; assembly: GCA_017519305.1. Lineage (GTDB taxonomy): Bacteria > Patescibacteriota > Saccharimonadia > Saccharimonadales > Saccharimonadaceae > Nanosyncoccus. The sequence goes on along the minus strand of JAFWSN010000002.1, from coordinate 112,502 downwards.
CAGGATTCGAACCTACGACCTTTTGCTCCGCAAGCAAACGCTCTATCCAGCTGAGCTACGGGTGCATATGTGGATATCTTCCTGGATCGCTCCAGACAAAAACATCCACCTAGAAATTAAATGAGCATCATCAAAAAGATGACAGAGTCATTATAGCATATTTTTTTAAAAAATAAAGATAGAAAATGAAATGAGCCCAAGAGAAATATGTTAAAATAAGTGGTGGAAGCGTGGCCGAGTGGTTGAAGGCGCACGACTCGAAATCGTGTGGGCTGCAAAGTCTCGGAGGTTCGAATCCTCTCGCTTCCGCCAGTTTAATTCAAGGAGGTGCCCCGTGTCAAAGACCAAAAAATGTAAGTATCTTTTCGTAACTGGTGGGGTGCTCTCTGGTGTGGGAAAAGGGATTACAGCCGCGAGTATGGGTGCAATCCTTAAAGCTAAAGGCTATCATGTCACGATGCAAAAGTGTGACCCGTATCTCAATGTGGATGCGGGCCTTTTGAATCCTGTAGAGCACGGTGAGTGCTATGTGACGCATGATGGTGTTGAGACGGATCTTGACCTCGGTCATTATGAAAGATTTTTAGATTTTGAAACTTCGAAATATTCCATCACGCTCTCCGGTGGAATTTATAAAGAACTGATTGAAAAAGAACGTAGCGGCGGCTTTCATGGCAAAACCGTGCAGCTGGTGCCGCACTTTACCAATCTTGTAATGGAAAAAATCGAGAAAGCCAGTGCCGATTCCGATGTCCATATCGTGGAAATTGGCGGTACGGTCGGTGATTATGAGGGTTTGCCGTTTATTGAAGCGATTAGGCTTTTTGCCAACAAGGTTGGTCGTCGTAATTGTTTGTATCTCTCTGTAGTTTACGTGCCTTTTATTAACACGAGTAAAGAGTTAAAAACTAAACCGGCGCAAAACGCTCTTAAGGATTTGCGTGGTTTTGGTATTATTCCAGATATTGTTTGTGTAAGAACCGAGAAGCCATGCCCGAGATCGATTTGTGAAAAGATTGCAGCGTTCTCTGGTATTTCTGGGGATGCAGTGGTGAATTTGCCAGATATTGATTCGGTTTATGACGTGCCATTTAACGTTTTGAAATCTGGGGTGCTACGCATTTTGAATGATTTTGTGGATGATGATTCTGAGCCGGATATGTCTAAGTGGCTAAAGTTCTCAGAACTTAGTTCAACTAAGCACGACAAGACCGTGAAGGTTGGTCTCGTAGCAAAATATGTTGGCAATGACGACACTTACATCTGTGTAACCGAGGCCTTGAAAGCGGCTGCAGCGCACAACAAAGTGAACCTAGAAGTTAATTGGATTAATGCCGAAGACTTGGGTCGTAAGGGTGATGCAGATGGTGCAGGCGCCTATGCTGAAGCGATGCAGACATTAGCCGAGATGGATGGCGTGGTAGTGCCGGGTGGATTTGGTTTGCGTGGGGTGGAAGGTAAAATTGCCGCAGCAACCTATTGTCTCGAGAATGATAAACCTTATCTTGGTCTGTGCTTAGGTCTTCAGGCAGCTTGTATTGCGGCGGCTCGTAGGGGTGGACTCAAAGCGGCTGGCAGTGAAGAGTTTTTGAATGATGCGGATTTCGTGAAGCCACGTGGATTTAAAAACGTGATTTACATTATGCCTGGTCAGGAAGGCAAAGAATCTACTGGTGGTACGATGAGGCTTGGTGATTATCCGGCTAACTTGAAGCGCGGAACTAAGACGGCTGAAATTTATCGCAATGAAGTTGAAAATTGTGGCGAATACGTGTATGGAACAGAGGTGATGAAGAGTGGTGACGTGAGAGTAGTCGAACGCCATCGCCATCGCTATGAAGTAAACCAAGAATATTTACCAGAGATTAAGAAAGGTGGACTCATTGTATCTGGTACTTCTCCAGATAAGAAGTTGGTAGAGTTTGTAGAGGCGCCAGATTGCAAGTTCTTTGTGGCTACCCAAGCGCATCCAGAATTTAAATCGAGACCACTACATGTACATCCGCTTTTCTATGATTTTGTAAAATCTCTAAAAGATTAGTTCTGGTGTATAATTGAACTATGAATGATATAGTTTTTAGTTTCTTTGGGGTAAACGATTTTTGGAAAAAAGTAACCGATATGCTTTTGATTGCAACTTTTGCAGTACTAGCAATTTTTGTAGTTACGGGATTGGTTCAGTTGATCAAGCGCAAGAGCTTGAAAAAGGTTGATCCAGAAATTACGGCCATGGTGCCAAGTTTAGTTTTGATGGCCGCTATTTATGTAATCTTCGAGAAATTCTGCATCTTGAACTATCGCCCAATTTTGATTGATGGCGTAGCAGAGTCTTCATTCCCTTCCACTCATACGCTGGTTGCCGTGACAATCTTTGGTATGACAATGCTCGCATTGTCTAAATACGTGAAAAACAAAGCTGCGAGAGTGATTCTTAAGGTAGTCTTGATTGCTTTGATGGGCGTGATGGCATTTGGTCGTGTTGCTTCCGGTATGCACTGGTTGACTGATGCGCTAGGTGGCGTAGTCTTTGGTGCTGACCTCGTGTTGGTTTACGGAATAATTTTAAGATTTATGAAGGAGCATCGTAAAAATGGCTAGTGTTTTCGCAAAAATCGTAGCAGGTGAAATTCCTTGCTATAAGGTTTATGAAGATGATAAGGTCCTGGCTTTTCTTGATATTCATCCAGAATCCAAAGGCCACACTTTAGTGATTCCAAAGGTTGAAATTGATAGGGTTTATGACCTTGAAGACGAGGATTACAATGCCTTGATGGCGGCAGCCAAGAAGATTGCGCGCCATATGGAAGACGTATTGGGGGCTCGTACGGTTTGGAAAGTGGTGGGAACGGACGTGCCACATGCGCATATTCACTTGATGCCGATTGATGACACCTGGGAATACGGCAGAACATTGGAACTTCCAGCCGAAGAAATGGAAGAAATCCGCGCAAAATTGGCGTTTTAAATTATCAAAAACTCTATCTTTAAGATGGAGTTTTTTGATACCCTAAAAGGTGATATAATGAACTTATGAAATTCGCGAGTAGTTATGAACCGGGGGACTTTGAAACAGAAATCTATGCGACTTGGGAGGCTAGTGGCGTTTTTGCACCTAGCGTGCTCAGCGTGCCAGTCGACGATGATGCCGATGGTGTCGACGATCGCGTAGAGGGTAAAAAGGCAAGGACATATTCAATTGTCATGCCGCCACCGAATGCCAATGGAAATTTGCATATTGGCCACGGTTTAACGATTGGTATCGAAGACGCTTTGACGCGTTTTTATCGCCTGAAAGGTCGTTCGACTTGGTATGTACCAGGGGCGGATCACGCTGGGTTTGAAACCTGGGTGGTTTACGAAAGAGCGCTCGAAAAAGAGGGTCATACTCGCTTTGAATTTACTCGCGATGAACTCTATGCTAGAGTATGGGACTTTGTGGCTGAGCAGCGCGGCAATATGGAATTGCAATTACGCGCACTAGGCGCCTCCTGCTCTTGGAAAGATTTGACTTTTGCACTTGATGAAAACGTTGTTAACCGTGCTTATAAGACCTTTGAAAAAATGTGGAATGATGGCATTATCTACCGTGGTGAGAAGCTAGTGAATTTCTGCCCAAAACACCAAACTGCCTTTGCTGATATTGAGGTGGAACATGTTGATGAAAAAGGTTCCCTATGGGATATTGCTTACCAGTATGATGGTGGTGAATTGGTCGTTTCGACTACTCGTCCAGAGACTTTGTTTGGTGATACTGCCGTAGCAGTTAATCCAAAAGATAAGAGATATACTGACCTTGTTGGCAAGATGGTAAAGTTGCCACTTACCGATAAAGAAATTCCAGTGGTAGCTGACGAGCACGCTGATCCGGAATATGGTACCGGTGCAGTAAAAATTACTCCAGCTCACGATTTCGATGATTTCGAGGTGGGCGAACGCCATAATTTGCCACGCGTTCAGGTAATTTCTGAAGACGGTAAGATGATTAACGTACCAGAGAAATATGTTGGTCTTGATAAGGATGAGTGCCGCAAAATTGTATTGAAAGATTTGGAAGAAGCTGGTCTTCTGAGGGGTGAAAAAGAAATCGTTCACTCAGTGGCCCATTGTTACAAGTGTGGTACGGTGATTGAGCCAATGCTTAAGGAACAATGGTTTGTCGACGTAAAGACCTTGGCGACGGAAGCGGTTAAGCATCTTAAGAAGGGTGAGATTAAGTTCTACCCAGAGAACAAACTTAAAGTTCTGATTAACTACCTAGAGAATTTGAAAGATTGGAATATTTCACGCCAGATTCCTTGGGGTATTGCTATCCCAATGTTCAGGAAGGTTGACGATGCGGCAACCGATGAGCCAGATTGGATCTTTGATTCTCGTACCAACCTCAAGACGATTGAGGTGGGCGGCGTCAAATACGAGCGCGATGAAGACACCTTTGACACTTGGTTCTCTTCTTCCCATTGGCCGATTGTCTGTACGGACTGGTCCGAAGGCAACGAAAACCCTTACTATCCTTTGAATGTGATGGAAACTGCGGCAGACATTCTCTTTGCTTGGGTAGCCCGCATGATTATGATTGGGGTTTATGTAACTGGCGAAGTGCCATTTAAGGAAGTATATTTGCACGGTCTAGTGCTCGATGAACATGGTAAGAAGATGAGCAAGTCTAAGGGTAACGTGATTAACCCAATGGAGATGATCTCGAAGTATGGTTCAGATGCCTTTAGGCTTGGTATTTTGCGTGGACGTTCGGCTGGCATGAATCAGGCATTCTCGGAGAATTCTGTGGTTTCCGGACGAAATCTCTGTAATAAGCTTTGGAATATCTCTCGCTACATTCAGTCGATTGTGGATGAGGCTGGCGACGAAGCTGGTTCTTATAAGACTGAGAATATGGGTGAAGACTGGATTTGCCGCGAACTAAATTCTTGCGCAGAACAGATTGAGCGCTGCATGAAAGAATATCGTTTCGCTGAAGCCGTAGAGACAATCTATTCGACGATTTGGGACAAATATGCAGACTGGTTTATTGAAAGCCAGAAGATCTACCGTAACGTTAACCTAATGAAGAAGACTTTGGAAGACATTTTGGTTATGCTCCATCCATTCGCCCCATTCGTGACGGAAGCCATTTGGCAGAACTTGTCATGGACTGAGGGTATGATCGTGGAACAAAAATGGCCTTCTAAGCTCAAATTTGACCCAATTTCGGCCGTTTCGTTCGAAAAGCTTATGGATATCGTAGTTGAAGTGAGAGGCACCTTACAGGCGATTCCAGGCGGCAAAAAATGGCCTCTTCTCTATGGCGACGATGTTTTGGTCGGGGATAATGCCCTGCTCGTAAAGCGTTTAGCCCAGGTTCCATCAATTGCAGCTTGCAATGGTACACCAAAAGGTATTCGTTTGGCACTTGCCAATCATGAGTTGTATCTTGATGTGCCAGAACAAGTGGTGGCTGATTACAAGGAGGCTTTGACTGAGCGTATTTTGTCGGTGGGTCGTGAGCTCGATGCCCTTAATGCTCGTATGATGAATCCACGCTACGTCGATAAAGCGCCAGCCGAGTTGGTGCGTGAAACGCGCAACGGTATTGATGAAAAAACCAAGCTTATTGAGCGTCTAAAAGCTGAACTTGAAGTTATAAAATAACAGGGGTGAAACAGAGAGCGTCCACAAAGGGCGCTTTTTGGTGGGCTCTAACAGAGTGTTTATGCTTGCAAAATAGGGGTGGGGCTGATAAAATGTAGGTGTCAAAAGGTGCTTTTACGCCAAGCGCCTGGTGAAAGAAAATGGAGGGTTGGATGACTGCCGACCCCAGTTTTTTAAGAAGTTGAAAACGGAGGAAGAGCAAAATGATTGCAGTTTTCGGTATTTTCGTCATTATGTTCGGTGTTCTCTTCGTCGTTGTAGGTTCGATTGGACTGAAAAAATTGCCCGAGGGGCCGAATCCAATTATGTTGGAGTGTGCGGACTACAGTGGGTATAGCAACGAGGAGAAGGCAGCACTGCTCAGAATGGGAGACGAGATGCGAAAGTTAGCCGCGATTATTCGTGGTGGCGCTAAAGCATTCATTCGAATCCAGTTCCGAACAGTTGCCCTCGTAGCGTTGATTATGGGTCTTATTTTTACGATGTTCCTTGAGAAGTGGAGCGGTCCAGCCTTTGTTTTAGGTGCAGCCATGTCCAGTCTCTCAATTATCGTAGGACTATCTACGTCGACGTTAGCGAACGTTCGTGTAGCAGAACGCGCCCGGTCTGGCCGTGTTGGTTGGACGATCTGGGTAGCATTAAAGGGCGGTGGCGTCATTGGTGTTTGTGTCCAAACTTTTGGTACGTTAGGCATCTTGATTATCTACCTGCTTAATCCCCTTTCTTTAAACGAAGGCGGCCACGGTATCATTAAGCTTTTGACTTGTAATGAGTCAATCATGAGATACACATCCTACTCATTAGGATGTTCGTTGGTCGCGATGTTCTCTCGTGTTGCGGGAGGCATATTTACAAAGGCTGCTGATATGGCGGCCGATATCGTAGGTAAGGTTCTCTTTGGTTTTGTAGAAGACGACGCAAAGAATCCGGCGACGCTTGCCGATTTTGTCGGCGATAACGTTTCCGACATTGCCGGCAATTGTCCGGACCTTCTCGAGTCTTATGTTGCAACTATCGTTTCTGCGCTGGCTGCAGTCGTATTCTACTTTAGTGCACTGCAGGCTACTGGAGTAGTCGTGAACGAAGAACTGTTTGCGGCTATGAGTAAGTTCCCGATTATCTTTGCGCTTTGCGGACTGCTCTCGAGTATTGTTGGCCTGATTATTATCCTATGCCGCAAGAATATGAGCGAGAACCCGGGCAAAGAGATTAACCTGGTTACCTATGTTGCAGCTTTCCTGACCTTGGGATGTGCTTTTGTCGTTTCTTATAAGTCTTTTGGTACGATCGATTTGCCGACAGACTTTAAGCTTGGCTGGGTGTCGTTGTTTGTGACGGCTTCTATTGGCATCATTTCCGGAGTTATTATTGGAAAAGCAACTGAATATTACACGTCTGAAAGAAATAAGCCAACTAAAGATTTGACTGAAGTCTCTTGGTTAGGACCTGCGTTCCTGCAGACAATGGTCGATTCACTGGGGTCCGTGTCTACCGTGACTGCTCTTGTGCTGGCTGTTTCAGTCTATGCCTCTAGCTACATTGCCGGAAGTTATGGTGTATCAATCGCCGCTCTTGGCATGTTGTCGTTCGTTGGTGCTACGCTGTCGATTGACGCATTTGGACCAATTTGTGACAACGCTGGTGGTATCGTTGAATCTTGTAAACTGCCTCATGAGTGCAGACAAACAACCGATGTTTGCGATGCGGAAGGTAATACGACTGCAGCGGAGGCTAAGGGTCTGGCTATCGGTGCTGCGGCTTTTGCGGCAATCTCGCTTAACGTAACCTTTGCAAGCGCTTATGGCGCCAACCTTTCCCTGACAGATCCAGGAGTAGTAATCGGTGGTATTATTGGTGCTGTTGCGATTTACTATTTCCAGGGACTTCTGCTTAGGGATACTCTCGGAGGCGCCGAGTTCATGGCCGAAGGTGCTATTGAACAGTTGGCGGATGGCGAGATTATTTTAGGTAAGCGTGAGCCTGATTACTTTACGGGCATCATTGAGACGACGAAGTACGCACAGAAGAAGACTATCATACCCTCAATGCTTTGTATTGTAGCAATCATTGCTTTGGGCATTTCTCTGGGTGGAGAAGTCGTTGGCGGCGTGCTTTATGGTATGACACTGAGTGCGATTGTTGGCGCAATCTACATGGGTAACTCCGGTGGAGCCGCCGACAACAACAAGAAGTACATTGAGAGTGGCGAGTTTACAAAGAGCCGCGTCGAGCTTGTCATTGGTGGCGGTAAAGAAGCTATCAAGAGGTTCCTCGATGAAGACTTTGTCGAAGATGATCTCGAAGCAAACTATCCTCTGGTTGAGGCTAGAGCAGAAAAGATTTTCGGAGAAGGTTCCGAGGTCCACAAGACTTCGGTAGTCGGCGATACTGTCGGCGATCCGCGAAAGGATGTCGTCGGAGTTTCGTTTGACATCTTTATTAAGATGTCTTCGACTACCGCTGTTATCTTTGCACCGATGTTCCGGTCTTTGGCTGGCAATGTTGCGGCAAGAATCGTAGTGGCCATTATTGCACTTGTTGTGCTTGCTGTAGCGATTGTTGTTTCTAAGCTGACAGCTAACAATCCGAAAGAACAGGCTAAGAAGCTTAAGAATGCTTTGGCTTACAGTGATCAGGTACGTGCACTGCAGAAGATCGCAGAAGAACTGCGTGCAAAACTGCAGGCTGAGTTGGCGGCTGTAGCAGAAGAACGTGCGGCTCTCGCGACAGAGCGCGCGGCTATTGCTGCTGCTTCCACAAGTTAATTTGTTTTACCGTAGGGCGTAAATACGGTAAAAGTTCTTTGGTAGCTCCCTTTAATAGGGGGCTACTTTTTATTGAGCTTGGCTTTACGCTTGTATTTTTCAAAACAGGCCGGACAGAGAGCGCGGTATTCGATTTTGGTTTTGCCGTCGTCAATTAGAATGTCTGGACCTTCAGTGACTAATTCCCCGTCTAGGAAGCGGCAATTTCTAGTAGCTTTTTTGCCGCACGCACAGATGGTTTTGAGCTCTTCGATTTCTTGGGCGATTTGGAGCAGTCTGGTGGCACCTTCAAAGCCGCCGTCTTCTTGGCGGAAGTTGAGGCGAAGGCCGTAGGCTATAACCGGAATGTCTAAGTCGATAGTAACAGAAGCTAGCTCATCAGCTTGTTTTGGGGTTAGGAACTGAGCCTCGTCAACCAAGACACAAGCGACGTCTTTGAATTTTTTAGAAATGGCATCATAGAGGTTTGTTTCCCTGTCAAAGCAAAGGTCGGTGTCGCGTTCTGGACCGATGCGAGTGAGAAGTTTTTTGCCGTTTTTGGTGTCAGTGGCCGGTTTGATCACGCAGACTTTCATTCCCCGCTCTTCGTAGTTGAATGCTACCTGAAGAAGCTGCATAGTTTTACCGCAGCCCATTGCGCCGTATCTGAAATATAGTTTTGCCATAGTTACCTCTCTTACTTGGCGCCCTAGGCACCTTTTCTTAATTTTAGCACAATGTGGTATAATGTTGGTAAGTGCAGGTAACTGCATATTTTTGTACATTTTAAGAAGGGAGGTGGTTTTAGTGACGGAAGGAGCTAAAGTCCATCAGGAGAGGTTAAATAGATTAACTATTGAGGAAAAGAAGTATTTGCTGGAGCACGCTTATAGGATTAACAAGATTATTGAGAATGTGGCAATGCAAGGTGAGTCTAATCTCGTGTTTTTCTTTACGTCTGCACGAGCAGATTGTGAAGACGCTTTCAAACTACTTTTCGATGCTGCTAGGATTAGCACATATAGCTTCGAAAGCGATAGTGGATCAGATGAACGATACGCCAATATGACAATTTCTTTTGGGAAACCAGAAGATTGCGTGTTCGTTCTTCGGGTTTTGGAAGGCAATATTTACCATTCAATAAAAAAATGGGTCGTCTTCCCTTTAGACGGCCTTATTTTTATTCCCTTTTATGACAACGCAAGATAATCACGTTATACTTCACACGTGATTTTTCTTTACAAAATTATGATTATGCTTTTTTATAATTGACATGCTAATGGTTTTCATGTCATAACATAACCATTTTGTTTATTTTCTCCCAATTACGGCTATTTTTGCCATAATGGTTATTTTTATTTTAGCGAGAGCGGGATGCTAAGTCAAGTGGTTGCTAATATATAGGGATTGTACATGAAGAAGGTTATGCTTTCTGTGGAAAAATTTGAGGATTTGGTGTGGATTTTTTGAGGGCCAAAAAAGGTATTTTACCCCTTGGGTTTTCGCTTCGCGAAAACCCTTATTTGCTCCAGAAAAATTTTTCGAGACAGTGATATTTAAGTAGGGCAGGGAATCGTGCTAAAATGACGGTATGGCGTTTATCCGAAAATTTAAGACTGGCAGCGATGCAACTGGCGTGCAGGTTTGCTATAAGGAGCAGGGGAAAGTCGTAAAGACTGTTCATATCGGTTCCGCTAAAACAGAGCAGGGAATCGAGAAGCTTTTAAAGAAGGCGCAGGCCGTGATTGATCAGGATAAAGTGCCGCTATTTTCACTGGAAAATTTTGACCGCAAAAATAAGAAATAAAAAACGCCCCCGGAGGGGCATTTTTTAAGCTTTGATTTTGCGTAGTTTGCGATTGATGAAGCGGATAAGATTGTAGAGGCGATATTTGCCGGACCTTAAGATAATATCGTAGGCGCCGGCGTATTCTACAGCGCGACCGTCGAAGGTCTTTTTGAATTCAGTAAAGCCTTGCCACGGGTGATTTTTCGGTGCGCCTTCTGGAGCGATGCCCCAACAGTCGAAAAGGGAAAGACCCTTAGCCTTAGCGTCTAGAATTAGTTGAATCGTAAGAATACCAGTGGCGTGGAGCTTGCGGTAATTTTCATCTTGAGCTCCCTGAAGATTATAGCGAGTGTCTTCGTCGTCGAAAACTAAGCCGGCAGCAATGATCTTTGATTCTTTGGCGCCTTCTTCGGTGTATTTAACGAGGTAAAGGGTGGCAAAATCTTGGCTGAGCTCGGTTTTTAGATAATCTTCTGAGAAGGTATTGATCTTCTTGGTTTTAGCGAGCTTAGTTTGCAAATCTAAGAGATATTTAATGTCTTCTGGGTTTTTCGAAGTTTCAATTGTGATACCAGTTTTTTGGTATTTTTTGTAGTAGCGATAGAGGCGGGAAGGGAGTTTGGCTTTAAGTTCGTCATCTGAGCAGTTAAGATCAATAACCCAGGTATGAGCCGGATTAATGTCGGTGGACTTTTTGATTTTGAGCCCCTTCAAGATTTCGGCCGGATTTTTAGGGGTAGTTGGCTCGATGCGGACGAAAAGAGCCTGTTTTTCTTTAGCTAAAGCAACTAGGTCGTCTACGGCTTTTCTGAAATTTTTGGTGTCTTCGGCGCACGGTCCATAAGGGGTATAAAGATATTTGCCGCAAGGGGTATCTTTGAGGATTGCAAGATAGCTAAATTCTTCAGTTTCTTTGAAAAAATTAACTTCTTTTAAATCGTCTTGGAGTTTTTGCCATTTTTTGGATTGTAACAGGGGAGTTTTCATTAGCTTTCTTTCTTTGCAAACTTCTTATTATTTTTGCGGCGACGGAGGTTTTTAGGGAGTTCATAGGCTAATTTATAGCCAAGATACCAGAATTTAGAAGTAATAAGGTCGAATTCACCGATATATTCTTCGACTTGGCCGCCAAAACCACGTTTGAATTCGTAAAGGCCAAAGCTTGGATCTTTTGGGTTTTTAAACTCGGAAATACCGTAGAAATTGTATTTTTGGTAGCCGTTTTCGGCAGCATATTTGATCATTTCCCAGTTTAGGGAATAGGCAGAATTAAATTCACGATAATCGCCATAATTGCCGCCAAAAACAGAGGTAATTTCACGATTAGTGCGGACGAATTGAAGGGCACCAAGGGTAAGAACATCGTTTTTAGCTTGTTTTTTATAAGAGGCGCATTTTTTAAGACGATTTTCGAGTTCGGAAATGTCTTGGCAAACTGAGGCGATTTGTTTTTCGATTTTCTCTTTATGAGAGGTGGATTCGAGATTTTGGTTCAATTTGGCCAGTTTTTCATCCAAAACAGCCTTTTCGGCGGTGACGCTAGCTTCGTAATCTTTGAGATTGACCTCTGAAAAATAGATGATATGGCGGTCGCCTAGAGCTTTCCAGAAATTTTGGTAATATTCGAGCGGGCGGTCGGTGAAACCGCGGCGATCAGCGGTGTGAACCATAATTTTCTTAAATTCAGGTAGTTCTTCGTAACTAATCTGGCGAACAGTAACGTGATTTTTTTCGTTTTGGCGGATGCGGGTGCGATGAGCGCCTTTAAGGCCGTTGTAGAGCTCATCGACGTTGCGACCGTTAATATTGAGCACAAAAGTATATTGTGGCTCGATATTGCCTTCAGTTTTAAAACCGCGGTGTTTGAAACCGAGTTTTTTGAGATTTTGGACGATTTTGGTGTTGTTTTCGCCGTTTTCTAGAGGTGAGCCATTGATGTCTCGTTCGATATTGACGATTTCAGGGTTGATTTTACAAAAAATTGCTCGGTGCTCTTTGGCGTAGGTCTTGAGATGGTCGGTGAAGAATTTTAACAGGGAAGTATCGGAATAATCTAGTAATGGACCATGCGGCGCATAGAACATTGAACGGTGCATTGGTAGAGGTTTTTCGAGGATAAGAGCGGCGGCAACGACGCTTTTGTCGTTTTTTACTCCAATATAGTGAGCTTTCCAGCCGTTATCGGCTTTAAGTTTGGCCCAAGCAGATGATTGTTGAAAATTGGAAATCGGCGATTTTTCGGCGAATTTATCAAATTCCTCAGGGGTCAGAGTGACAAAAGTTTTAGTCATAATTAATTTTATTGTACCACACTACTAAGAAATGGTTATGCGTGGGTAAATATTTAGTTCATATGGATCGGTTGGCTTCTTGCCATCCTGAATTTCAAAATAGCAAGCGGCGGCGACCATGGCGCCGTTGTCGCCAGAGAAGCGAAGCTCTGGGAAGTAGGCGTCTTTTAAAGCCTCTCTTAGGGCAAGATTGGCAGAGACACCACCAGCGAGGACGATAGATTCGGCTGGATACTTAGTTTCGGCCTCGAGAAGTTTCTCTTTAAGAATATCGACAGCGGTTTTCTGGAAGCTGGCAGCAAAGTCGGCCACTTGTTGCTCAGATAAGTGATTCTTGAGGTCGTGCGAAGGGTGAGAAATAGGGAGACCGAGCTCTTTTTGAACGGTGCGGAGTACTGCAGTTTTAAGCCCGGAGAAGGAGAAATTTAAACCATCGACTTTTGGATGTGGGAAGCGATATTTATTTGGGTCGCCACTCACCGCGGCCTTAGCAATAGATGGGCCACCAGGGTAGGGAAGACCAAGAATCTTGGCGATTTTATCGAAACATTCACCAACGGCATCATCAAAAGTGGTGCCGATAATCTTGAAATCATTGTGTTTCTCCATAGAGAGGATTTGAGTATGTCCACCAGAGACGACGAGAGCGAGAAGAGGAAAGGATGGATAAGAATCGCGTTCGAGCCAGTTGGCGTAGATGTGGGATTTGAGGTGGTGGACGGCATAGAGTGGTTTGCTATGCAGGATGGCGAGTGTGCGGGCGGTAAGAGTGCCGATCAGCAGAGAACCAAGTAGGCCCGGTGCATGTGTAACAGCGATAGCATCAATGTCATCCCAGGTACAATTTGCATCTTTGAGTGCACGGTTCACGACTGGCATCATGGCTTCAAGATGAGAGCGAGCGGCAATTTCTGGAATAACACCACCATATTCGGCAAAGATATCGATTTGGGAAACGACGACATTGCTCAAAATATGAACGCCGTCTTCGACAACGGCGGCGGCGGTTTCGTCACAACTGGTTTCGATTCCCAATATTTTCACGGGGTAATTATAACATAAACTCCCTTATTTTTCCATTGTACTTATGTTGGGATGATTTTGAGTGATGGTGTATAATGGAGGATATTATAGTGGAGTGATACGTTTTTATGAAATATTCTGTCAAAAGAAGAGAAAATCCTTTTAAGATTGCCGTTTATACTTTGGCACTTCTGACAACTTTAGCTTATATTGTCTATCGTTTTGCGTTTACGATGCCATTTGACCTTGGTCCGCTTGATATCATCTTCGGTTTGATTGTGATTTTGGCGGAGACGATTGAAGTGATTGAATTCTGTATCTACTTCTTTAATACTTTGTGTCGTAGCAAAAAATCACCAGAGATTCCAAAGGTCAACATGAAAGACTGTCCAGAGGTGGATGTGTTTATTGCTACCATAGACGAGGATTCGAAGCTACTCGAAAAAACCATGAAAGCTTGCTCTGAGATGAAATATTCGGATACCAAAAAAGTACACATTTACCTCTGCGATGATGGCAATAGGAAAGAGCTTGCTGGTCTTGCCAAAAAATATGGCGTAAAACACTTAACTAGACAGAATAATAAAGGGGCAAAGGCAGGGAACTATAACCACGCTCTTAAAGAGACAAAATCTCCATACGTGGTGACTTTTGATGCTGATATGCAACCAAACAAAGATTTCTTGATGAAGACGATGCCGTTCTTCTTGAAATATGACAATATCGGGTTCGTGCAAACTCCGCAGAGCTTTAATAATCCAGATATTTTCCAAGCAAGGCTTAGCTCTAAAATTCCGTTTGAGCAGGATTATTTCTACCACTATATTCAGATGGCGCGTAACAATAATAACTCAGTGATTTTGTGTGGTACGAACTGTGTTATTTCTAGAAAAGCCTTGAAAGATGCTGGCGGTTTCGCCGAAGAGTCGATTGCAGAAGACGTAGCAACTGGTATGTTAATCGAATCATTGGGCTATCAGGGTATTGCGGTCAATAATGTGCTCGCGCATGGTGAAGCAGTAGATAATGTTCCTGGCTTCTTAAAACAGCGTTCAAGGTGGGGACGCGGTTGTATTCAGACGATCAAGAGATACGGCGTGTTTAGGAATCGTGGTTTGAATTTTAGACAAAAATTAGACTATTTCGTGTCAATCAATTACTGGCAGTTTAGCGTCAAAAGGATGCTTTATTTGCTTTTACCGCTTCTATTCGTATTCTTTAATATTATTGCAATTCAGGGCAATCTAGTGGTCTTTGCTTCAATCTTCTTTACCCAATATTTCATCAAGAGATTCGTGATTGATTTGCTCGAGAATGGACATAAATCTTCGACTTGGAGCAAGATTTACGAGTTGATCCAGGCGCCACTAATGGTTGGCCCAATCATCAAAGAGGTACTTGGTTTTGGTAGTACGAAGTTTGAAGTAACTAAGAAGGGCAGCAACAACGAAAAGAACGTTGTGGATGGTAAATTATTGGCTAGCCATTTGGTATTGCTTAGCCTTAGTCTTTTCGGTATTGGACTAGCTTTCTACAAGGCAAATATTCTTGGAATTGAGCGTTATATCATCCCGCTCATTTGGCTTTTTGCAAATACCCTTTATATGTTAGCGGCCGTTATCTTTGATGTACGTAATAATAAGAAATACAAAAAATTTACACCAAACCGGGTGGAAAAATATCATTTATTAGCATTCTTTGACATTTTAGGAAGGAGTGACAAATGAAAATCGTAAAATGGTTGGCTGGCGCGGCGGTGGCGGCGTTGGCGGTTTTTGGTATTGTAAAAGATTTAATCAGGGTAAACACAATGGATCATAAAAGCGTTTCTTATAGCGGTTGGTTAAGTGTGGAGGGCAACAAGATTGTAAATGAGAGGCACGAGGAAATTCAATTGACTGGCGTAAGCTCGCACGGCGTGCAGTGGTTTGGTGATTTATATACGAAGGAAAATTTGGAAAAGTTAAAGAATGAGATGGGAATTAGTGTTTTCCGTGTGGCGATGTACACGAACCCAGATGACGGTGGCTACGTGGGAAATCCTGAGATTAAAAATAAAGTCTATGAAATTATCGATAACGTGATTGCTATGGACATGTATGTGGTGTTAGACTGGCATATTTTGAACGATAATAACCCGGGGACTTACCGAAGTGAAGCAATGAGCTTTTTCGCTGAAGTGGCGGAAAAATATAAGGAAAATCCAAATGTGATTTACGAGATTTGTAATGAGCCGAACGGCGATACAGATTGGTATAATGACATTAAACCGTATGCAGAAGAGGTTATTGGAGTGATTCGCATGTATGCCCCGAAGGCATTGGTGGTTGTTGGCACGCCTGGTTGGAGTAGGGATATGGCAGCGGTGGCAAGCGCGCCGCTAGAGGATAGTAATGTAGCCTACGCTTTACATTTCTATGCGGGTTCTGATAACAAAACTTTGAGGGACAAGATCGATAATTTCCGTGAACAGGGGTTTGCGGTGTTCGTGTCCGAATGTGGTTCGACTGACTTTAAAGGTGACGGCAAAGTTTATGATGAGGCATTTGGCCGCTGGATGGACTATTTGAACGAGAATAAAATTAGTTGGATTTACTGGTCTTTTGCTAACAAGGATGAATCTTCCGCGATGCTAAAACCAGAATATGAAATTGGCAGTGACAAGAATTTTATGGAGTATTTGTCTGAGAGTGGGGAGTTAGTGAAGAAGTATTTGTTGGCTGAAGAAGCTAAAGTAGACGATAAGGCGACCGAAGAAATACTTCAGGCAGAATAGTCGTCTTTACGATGAGGGGGATTTGTGGTAGAATATGGTGGTATTGGACCGTCGCCAAGCGGTAAGGCACTGGGTTTTGGTCCCAGCATTCGCAGGTTCGAATCCTGCCGGTCCAGCCATGATGAACACATCAGACGCTTTGGTGTGTTTTTTGTTTCATCGCCTATCGTTTTAAAGGGGTCGGTTAGACAGAAGCGGTAAAGTATGTTATAATTAAAAGAGAAACTGGCGGAGGGGGGTGTCGATATGCTGTTTCTGAGAATTTTTTGCGGCGCAATTATCGTCGCAGTGATCTTGGGTTGGATCTTTGCAACTGGTTTTCTGCACGGGAAAGCCTTAAAGGTTATCGGTGGCAATGATGAATCCTATGGTCGCGCTGTTTTGTGGGGGCAAGTTTTGCCGTTTGGCGTGCTTGCTTCGCTTGTACCTTTCGCGCTCGCGGCGGAGCTTACTTCGCATGATAATGTACCCATCCTCTGGGCGATTGCCCTTCTTAACATCCTGTTGGCCTCCTTGGTTTGGATGGCTTGTGATCGGGAGATTAAGAAAAAGAGGTGGAATTGGTATCATGATGCGATATGTGGCATTGAAGTAGTATTGCTCGCACTTGCCATTGGTAGTTTCGCTGCCGCAGCTAATGCCATCATTGGTTTTCATTTTATGATACCGATGGTAATGACGCTGATTACTTGGGGAGTCCTGATGGACTGCAACGCTATGTTTGAAGAAAAATGGCACCAAGAATGATAGCGGCCGGCTCAGATGAGCCGGTTTTTTATTGGCTAAAAAAGTTGTGGTATAATTAGGTTATGGCAAAAAAGAGAGGTAGAAAGAAAAAAACAACTAAAAAGGAGCTTACAGCAGAGCACGAGCTACCTGGTGGTTTTTGGCGCCAAATTTTTGCAGTATTCATGATGGCGGCCGCCCTGTTCTTGGTGGTTACATGGTTTGGCCACGGTGGCAGTATCTTAAATGAAGTTCATAAGTGGACCTACTGGGCGATCGGTGTTGCAACCTATGCTATTCCAATGCTTTTAGTTTATCTTGCGATAAAGATTTTTAGGAGCGAGAATAACAAACTTGCCGTAGTGGTTTGGATTGCTTCGTTTTTGATGATTGTTTGGATTGCTGGTATTGCTGGAATTGGTAGTGCTGGTGGTATCGTGGGTGAATGGTTGAATAAAATGACTACTCAGGTGCTTGATAATAGTGTCTCGATTTTCATTTATATTGTGCTGATTTTCGCGACAATTTTGTTTATTTTGCAGATTTCACCTCTGACATTCTTTAAGGGCACCAAGAATTTGCTCAAGTCTGGTAAAAAAGTTGAACATTTGGATGATGAGGAAACCGACAATAAAGTCAAAGGAAAGAAACTTGGCGATATCGAAATTAAAGTTAATTCTGGTGTAGCGATGGCTGATATGTCGAAGGCTCCGGTCAAGGCGGTGGCTAAGGCTCCAGCACAACCAGTAGAAGAAAAAGCACTTGTGGCGGTATCTGATCCGAACTGGAAGATGCCTTCAATTGATCTTTTGGCCAAGAAGCAGTCGCCGGCTGATGCTGGTAATATTCAACAGAATGCGTATGTGATTCGCTCAACTTTGGCCGATTTTGGTATCGAAGTAGAAATGGAAGGCGCAAACGTTGGCCCGCGTGTTACACAGTATACGATGCGTCCGCCAGCTGGTGTGGCACTTTCGAAGATTTTGACTCACGATAAGGAGTTGGCGCTCAACTTGGCAGTTAAATCTGTGCGTATTGAGGCTCCAATCCCTGGCACGAGTTTAGTTGGTGTAGAAATTCCAAACGTGAAAGCCGCCGACGTAAGACTCCGCTCCATCTTGGAAAGTCCAGACTGGAAGAATTCTACTGATCCTTTGACTTTCGCAGTAGGTAAGGATATTTCTGGCCGTGCTGTAATCGCTAACCTCGCTAAAATGCCTCACCTTTTGATCGCTGGTACTACTGGTTCTGGTAAATCTGTGATGACGAACGCAATGATCGTGTCGCTTTTGTATCGCAATTCGCCAAGTGATATGAAGTTAATCGTGATCGATCCAAAACAGGTGGAAATGGTGCAATATACTGATATTCCGCATCTTTTGACGCCAATTATTACTGAGACAACGCAGGCAGTGTCTGCCTTGAAATGGGCAGTAAACGAGATGGAACGTCGTTATACGCTCTTAGCTAAGAATAGGGTTAAGAATATTGCCGAATACAATAAGATGATTGAGAAGGACAATGCTGAGCCGAAAGAGAAGAAAGAAGGCGATGAAGCTGGTGCTGAGAAAGAACAAAGCAATGGCAAGATGCCATACATCGTGATTGTGATCGATGAAATGAGCGATCTTATGATGCAGGCAAGCAAGGAACTAGAGCCTTCGATTGTGCGCGTAGCACAGAAGGGCCGTGCTGCTGGTCTTCATCTAGTGCTTGCAACGCAGAAGCCAATTGTAAAGGTGGTTACTGGTCTTATTAAGGGTAACGTACCAGCGCGTATTGCTTTCTCAGTAGGTAGCACGATGGATTCAATCGTGATGCTTGATAAAGCCGGTGCAGAGAAGTTGCTCGGTTCGGGCGATATGTTGTTCCTCACGACCGAAATGTCTGGTCAACCGCGCCGTATCCAGGGCGCTTGGGTGTCCGATGAGGAAGAAGAGAAGGTGGCAGAATTCCTTAAGTCGCAACGTCCACCAGAATACAACAACGATGTAATTTCGCAACCAGTGCAGATTAAGGGCCTTGGCCCAGCTGATGGTGGCGCATTTGGCGATCTTGGTAGGAAATATGATCCGAATGACCCAATCGTGCGTCGTGCAGTGGAAATTTCGTTAGCGAAGGGCAAATTCTCGACCGCTATGCTCCAGACATATCTTGGCAAGGGCCATGGGTTCGTTTCTGGTCTTGCAATTTGGTTTGAGGAAATTGGCGTAATTGGTGCCGCAAATGGCAACAAACCACGCGATTTATTGATTACGTCGATGGAAGAATTTGACGAAATCGCAAATTCGTTGTAAAATAAAGTATGTGTGTGAACGACCTGACGCTAGGGTGGTGAAGAGTCGTGATTCATTTTTCGCAGTTCTTGCAGAAACAGTAAATGAAGACGGCTATAATCTTTCTATCCGTTCAGTAGATTTATGTAAGAAAGCAAATAAGGGGAGAGCTACATTCTTTAGAAGATATCGCCAAGTTGGCGATATTTTTCGGTTTAAAGACGAGGAGATGTGGGCGGCTTTTGTAAAGCTGGATTTTGCAGGGAACAGTAAAGAAATAGTTTGGCGTAGACTCCTGCTTTTCATCATAAAATACAGGGGGGAATTCATCTTTAAATTTGGTTATGATAGGGACAGGCTTTTTAGAAAAATGATTTATTTGGTTAGGCATGAAGTGGCGCCAAACTTGGAGCGTTACGATAGTGAGCTTTCTGAAC
Source organism: Candidatus Saccharimonadota bacterium (assembly GCA_017519305.1). Lineage (GTDB taxonomy): Bacteria > Patescibacteriota > Saccharimonadia > Saccharimonadales > Saccharimonadaceae > Nanosyncoccus. The sequence continues at coordinate 92,794 of JAFWSN010000002.1, read as the reverse complement.
GGTTATTTGAGCTGTTTTATGCCGGTGTTCGTGGGATTATTAAGGTTTGGATCGACGATGGCGTGAAGGTCGAAAAGATTGACTGGGTCGTAAGATGCTTGGTGCGTATGACGAATAGTGTGAATAGTAATTTGGCCGCGATAATCGCCGAGGGGATAAATTAGCGTTAGGGCTGGACTTTAGGGGAGAAGTATGCTATAATGCACTCAATATTAGCTCAGCAAACGGGAAGTGTCCGCGTTTGCTTTAATCCAAAGGAGTGTAATGAGAAATTACGAACTCACGGTTCTAGTTCATCCTGACCTCGAGATGAACTTGGATCCTGCACTAGACAAGATCAAAAAGTTGATTGAGTCGACTGGCGGTAAAATTGTTAAAGAAGAGAACGATGGCAAAAAGCGCCTTGCTTATCCTATCGCTGCTCAAGAATTTGCCGTCTACTATTACTTCGAATTGGAGCTTCCTACAACGGCTTCAGCGAAGATTTCGAGTGTCCTCAACATTACCGACGAAGTACTTCGTTACTTGTTGGTCTCTGTTGACGAGCGTAAGCTCAAATTAGAAGCTCACCGCAAGGCTCGTAAAGCTTCTAGCGAAGAAGACGAAAAAGAAGAAGATAAAGAATAAGTCAAAGGAGATAATTTATTATGCGCGGTTTTTCTAAAGCAATCATCACCGGAAACCTAACTCGTGATCCAGAACTTAGGACTACTCCTAATGGTTCATCAGTCTGTTCTTTCTCCGTTGCAGTGAATCGTGTTTTCCGCGACTCATCTGGCAATCAACAGGAAGACGTTTCCTTTATTGATTGTTCAGCTTGGGGCAAACTTGGCGAAATGATTAACCAATATGCTAAAAAAGGTACTGGCGTCTTGGTATCTGGTCGTCTCGATCAACGCAGCTGGGAAGACAAAAATACTGGCCAAAAGCGTTCTCGCGTGGAAGTAGTTGTCGAAGATTTCAACTTCCTTACCGGTATGGAACGTGGTGATAACGCTGGTAAAGGCGCTGACGCAGCGGCCGAACCAGAAGTCGTGCCAGATGACATCCCAGAAGAGCCAATTGACTTATCTGAGATCCCATTCTAAAGAGAGGTTTATATCAATTTTAAGTGAAGGAGTATCATGAGAAGGATTAAAAATGATCCAGATCTATATTTCGATTATCGCGATGTAAAAACTTTGCAACGTTATATCGATGTTTATGGTCGTATTGAACCAATCTCAAAGACTGGTCTTTCGGCTAAACAACAACGCCAGCTTGCAGTCGCTGTAAAGCGTGCTCGCCACCTAGCATTGTTACCATTTGTTTCTAATAATTAAGGGGTTTTATGTACGGACCAACAGATTTAAAGAAGAATGTTTTGATTACTTTGGATGGTCAACCATACAAAGTGGTCGAGTATTCACAAAAAGTGATGGGCCGTGGCGGCTCAATCGTCAACGTCAAGATTAAAAACTTGATGACTGGCGCTTTGCTTCCAAAAACTTTTAAAGGTCAGGAAAAAATTGAGCCAGCAGAAGTGACGACTCGCAAAGTTCAGTATCTCTATACTGACGGTGAGAAGTTCTATTTTATGGACCCAGAAACTTTCGAACAATACGAACTTGGCAGTGATATGGTTGGTGATTCCAAAGATTTCATGAAAGACGGTGATGAAATGGAGATTCAGTTCTACAACGGAACTCCAATCAACCTCGTACTTCCAAAGAATCTTTGGCTTGAAGTTACCTACACTGAGTCAGTCGTAAAAGGCGATACCACGTCTTCAGTTATGAAAGATGCAACGCTTGAGACTGGTGTAGTAATCAAAGTGCCAGCATTTATCAAACAAGGCGACATTGTGTCGGTGGATACAGAAACTTATGCCTATCGTGAGCGCCGAAAATAAATTTGTTTCACGCGCGGAGGGAAAGCTCGAGGGGGCAGTGCGAGCTTTCCGCTACGATTTTCGCAATAAGACAGTGCTAGACATTGGCTCCTCTACCGGAGGATTTACTGAACTAGCGCTGAAATTAGGAGCGAAAAAAGTTATCGCGATTGAAAAGGGAACTAATCAAATGAAGGCTCCGCTTCGTTTTGACGCGCGAGTGGACTTACGTGAGAAGACGGATTTCTTTGATGTTGCAAAAGACGATTTTGTAGGCGAAATCGACGCGGTGGTGGCGGATGTGTCTTTTGTCAGTTTGACTAAAATTTTGGCACATGCCAAGAAAATTATAGGGAAAGATGCGGATTTTTTGGTGATGCTAAAGCCACAATTTGAGGCAGAACCAAGTCAGCTCGTGAAAGGCGTGGTGAAGAATGAAAAAATGCGCCGCGACATTATGAAAAATTTTGAAAATTGGCTCAAAATGAATGGTTTTTTGGTGCTTCAAAAACGCGACAATGACGTGGCTGGAAAAAAGGGAAATTTGGAGCGTTTTTATCTTTTGAAAAACGCTAAAAAAGCTTGATTTTCATATTGTTTACGCTTATAATTTAGGGTATGAATTTACTTCATGGAGTGGGCGACTTCTTTTCATTGGACATTGGAACGAATTCGCTAAGAATTGTCCAGTTGAACAGAGGTGCAAATGGAAGTTTTGTGCTGTCTAAGTATGCTTATATCCCAATTGATCAGAGATTGGCCCAGGATTCAAGTGAGTTAGGTCGTCGTCGTCTTGGCGAGACTATTCTTGGTGCCGTGAATCAAGCCGGCATTAAAACCAAAAATATTGCTGTAGGCCTTCCAGCAAACAAGACTTTTACCTCCATTGTTGAAACCGATAACTTGCCAGATAAAGAATTGAAGAAAGCTTTTGGCTATGAAATTGATAAGTATGTACCAATGCCGATGGATGAGGCAAAGGTTGATTACATTAAGCTAGGCCCAAGTCTTTCTGATCAGAACAAGATAGACATGCTAGTTTCTTCGACTGCAAAAGAGTATGCGGAGACCCAGCTTGAATTGATTGAAAAAATGGGATTCAACGTGATTGCGATGGAACCAGAAGCATTGGCCATGGCACGCGCACTTAGCCCAATTGGAGCAATGGACGGGCGCATAATTATTGATATGGGCGAAAATGCGTCTGATATCGTCGTGATGTATAACGACCAACCGAGGTTGGTACGTAGCGTACATGGTGGTTTCAATTTGTTTGTTAGGACGGCTGCTAGCAGTTTGAATGTAAAAGAAGACCAGGCCAGACAGTTTATTTTGAGATTTGGTTTAGCCCAAGATCAGGTAGAGGGGCAAGTATTTAAGGTACTTTCTAATTTGCTCGAGAGCTATGTAGCTGAGATTACGAAATCAATTCGCTTCTTGCAGACTAAGGCCCCGATGCTTAAGATTGGCGGCATTGTGCTTTCTAGTTTTGCCGCAAGGGTTCCGTTGTTCCCAGAATACATTGAAGCAAAGGTAAATATTCCGACTGTAGTTGGCAATCCGTGGCAATTAGTTCAAACGACCAACGAACAACAACAGGCTTTGATGAACGTGGCAAGTGAATTTGCAGTAGCAATTGGTTTGTCGGAGAGGAGTAATGAGTAATGGCACGTGAAATTAATTTGGTACCAGACATTAAGAAGGAAATGATTAAGGCCTTGAAGCTGAGGAATTTCATTTTCTTCCTTTGCATCGTAATTTCTGCATCAGCGATTGGCATTATGGCAATTCTCGGTATGGTTGTTGCTGGGCAAAGTATTGCTTTGAACGAGAAAAAACAAGTACTAAATGAGATGTCAATTAAGATTAATAGCTACGAAGATTTGACAGACTTTTTGACATTGCAAAACCAAGTCGAAAAACTTAATGAAATTGCCGATAACAAGAATTTGTTGTCGAGAGTCTTCAACGTGCTCTTAGTCTTGCAACCGACCAATGGCGACACCATTGATCTTTCCGATCTTTCAGTTGACTTAACTAACGCAACGATGGCATTTAGTGCACAGGCTGATGCTAAGAGTGAACCATATATCGATTACAACGTGCTCGATGCATTCAAAAAGAGTATGAATTATTTAACTTACGATTATGGTAAGTATGTCGACAAAAATGGCGACGATATCCCGTCTTACTGTATTATCGAAAAAGATTACAACGGCACATTCTTTGCCGAAGGCGATAATTTGTATGCTTATTGGGCGATCGAGCGTGACGGATGTGCGCCAAAGAAAGAAGCCGAGAAAGATTCCAACAAAGAAGAGGATGATGGCTTAATAAAAACTGAAATAGTAGTTGACCAGCCAGAAGAAGAAACTGAAGAAGCTAAAGAAGAGGAAGAAGAGTCAGCTACGCTTTATGGTTATGAATACGAAATTTACGATGAAACAGGTGAAAATGTAGTAAAAATTTGGCGTACACCAATGTTTGAAGAATGGATTAGTGGCAAAAAGATGGACCTTTCAGGTAATATCTACAACGTTCCTCATTTTGAAAGTGAGTGCGTGAATTACATTATCACCAAGAAAAATGACGAGATTGTTTGGGAAAAACAAAACGATAAATGTAAGTTGGTGCCAGATGGTGAAGAAGGCATTATGATTAATGGTTCTTCAAACGGTATTGATGATACTGGACAATTAGTGTTGAGGTTCTCGGCGGTAATTAACTTTGACCCAGAAGTGTTTAGATTTGCCAACTACCATTTGATTGCTTTTGCTCCTTACGGCAAATACAATGTAACCGATTCGTATACCCAGATTCAAAATATGTTTAAGGAACGTGCGGCGGATGTCGATGGGCCAGAAGGAGGGGAGGAATAGAAGATGAAAAAAGATATTTCGATTTTAAAGAAAGCTAAGATTTCCAAAGCACAACAATATATGTTACTTGCAGTGTTCGGTACTGGTATTGTAATCGGTGCCGCAATTGCTGTGGTGACGCATTGGGTGAAGTTGATTGGCTTTAATGCCCGTGTGATTTCGGCGAAAGATCAAGCAATTGTAACTTATTCCGATACGATTAAAAATGCTGGCGTCTGCAGGAGTCCGAGGGGAACGGTCTATAGTTTGGATGAACTAAAGAATTGTGATCCGAACACTATTAGTACGAGTGAAGTTCCTGGCACGCTGAGGTCTAATATTTTGCAAAATTTGGCATCCAACGAATCACTTAGCTATGTACCAAGTAAGGGTGATGATGATTCTTGTTTGAATCCAGAAACCGGTAAGACCTATACATACAAAGAGTTGAATACGATTTATAGTAAAGCAAAAACCGAAGAAGAAATTTCTGATGCAACAGATATGATTAAGCGTTGTTCGGCATTGCGTTTGATTCCAGATGCGTTGCCATCACATAAGAATGAGGAAGCATTGCTCGCTAGCTTGAACAAAATCTTTAATATTTCAGGATGGGTACCAGAGACTATTTCACCAGGTGGTTTTTACGGTGATTCTTCTCTCGTGAGCGGAGTTATGCCGCTATCGATTAATTTGGAAATTAGGTCTGATGCGGAGACGGCATACACAGTACTCGATAATATTGAACACTCAATGCGTGAGTTCGACATCAAGCAAGCGACGATTGAAAGCAGCGGCGCAGTACTAGAAATGTCGATTCGTGCTGAAGCTTACTGGGTTGAGCCAACGGAAATCAGGGAAGTTACTGAAACCGTTTTGGTTAATGAGAAAGGAAGTAAATAATGAAAACGGCACAATTTGATCTTGCTACTGCAGTGTTGATGGTGGTGGTTGGCGGTGCATTTGCTTTTATTCTTTGCAATTTGCTACTTCCAAAAATTAGCGATGAAAGTTTTTCGAAACTAGAGTATTCCGTAGAAAGTAGTGTAGCTACGCCAGACGAAGAGATTTTTAATACGAAAGCAATTAACCCAACGGTTGAAGTATGTGTGGGCTGTAGTAATGGCAATGAGGCTGACCTAGAAGATAACCTCGAAGACGATATAGAAGATTCTGAAGGAGAAGAATAAGCCATGGCAACATTAGCTAAGGCCGCACAGGAAAAGGTCGTCGAGCTTTTGATCGGCGAAGGCCTTGTTGATGTTGATGTTGTAAATAAAGTTAAAGAAAAAGTTGATAATGACCCAAAGCACGAGAAGCAATTGCTCGAGGCTTTGCTTGAAGAAAATGCCGTTAACGATGAAATGATTGCTCATGCTACGGCGGTAGTGATTGGCGTTCCTTATGTAAATCTTAAGGGCGTGCGTCTTGATCAGGATACTTTGCTGCTTTTGCCACAAGACGTTTTGATGCGTGTGATGGCGGTGCCACTAGGCGTACGCGATGATGTGCTCGTGGTGGCTATGCTTGATGTTACCGATGTTCAGGCGATTGATTATTTGGCAAGTATGGCCAATAGGCCGATACGCGCTGTTATGTCTTCCGAAGAAGGTATTAAAGAAGTTTTGGCTCAATATAAGGGTGACTTTGAGTCTGTTGATGAGGCAGTGCGCGCAACTGATGAGGAGAACGCACTAAAACGTAGCAACAGTAGAGTTAAAACTATTATACAAGATTCGCCAATCTCGAAAGCTTTGACTAATATTTTGAATCACGCTACGCTTTCGAATGCTTCGGACATCCATATTGAGCCACTCGAAGATAGCTTAATTATTCGTTATCGCATTGACGGCGTGTTGCGTCGCGTGATGGAGTTGCCGAAATCAGTAGCCCCAGCTTTGGTATCAAGGATTAAAATCTTATCCGATCTTAAGATTGATGAGCATCGTGTGCCGCAAGACGGTGAGTTTACGGTATTAGTAAACGATAAGGAGATTGACCTTCGTATTGCCGTGGCGCCAGTGACCTGGGGCGAACAAGTGGTGATTCGTTTGCTTGATAAGTCTAGTTCAGCGATGGTGGTCGATAAAATGGGCATGGTGGGACGTGCATTAAAGGCGGTCAGGTCTGGCGTTTCTAAACCAAATGGTATGATTCTAACTTCTGGCCCAACTGGTTCTGGTAAATCTACTACGCTTTATGCTTTGTTGCAGGATATTAAGAGTGAAGCGGTAAATATTGTGACGCTTGAGGATCCAGTTGAATATAAGATGGATGGCATCAACCAGATGCAAGTTAATGTGGATGCTGGTTTGACATTCGCTTCGGGTCTACGTTCAATTTTGCGTCAGGATCCAGACGTGGTAATGGTGGGTGAGATTCGTGATCCAGAAACCGCATCGCTAGCAGTGCAAGCAGCACTAACTGGCCACTTGGTATTCTCGACGTTACACACTAACTCTGCAGCCGGTATTTTGCCACGTATGCTTGATATGGGCATTGAACCATTCTTGCTCGCCTCGACGCTTAACACGGTGATTGGCCAGCGCTTGGTGCGTAAAGTAACGGATAAACGCGAGGTTTATCGTTCGTCTCAACTTGAAACAGAAGAGCTTAACACGGTACTAGGCGACCTATTGCCGAGTAATAGTGGGTCGGTGATTAGTGTCAGCAATGATCTCGGTTATGCTGGCTTGCCAGTGAAGAATACAAACGGCTACTCATTAGTACGTGGTATTTCGACTAAAGAGACTCCGGGCGGTTATCATGGCCGCACTGGCATTTATGAAGCGATTACAGTAGATGAAGATATTCAAAAACTTTTGACTTCGCGTGCGACAGCACAAGAAATTATGCGCGTCGCGAAGGAGAAGGGAACCGTAACGATGAGACAAGACGGCATGCTTAAAGCCTTGTCTGGAATAACAACAATGGAGGAGGTAAACCGCGTGTCGTCCGATTTGGCATAACGCTCGTGGTATAATTTTGATATGGAAAACAATACGCAAAACAGTCTGCCAACAATCAAGATTGAGAATTTGCTCGAGGAGTGTGTTCGCAGGCGTGCTTCCGATATTCATATTCAAAGTGGTTTGCAGCCAATCTTGCGTGTTAGCGGTGCTTTGACCCCGATTGTAAATGCGCCGGTTCTTGACGAACAAATGGTGCGTGATTTGGTTTTTGCAACCCTTGATGAAGATCAGCGTAAAAAATTGATCAAAGACAAAGAGTTTGACTACTCGTTTGCTTTCGGTGATTTGGCACGCTTCCGCGTTAATGCTTTCCATGAACGTGGTAAGTTAGCTGCGGCTTTCCGTTTGATCCCGAGTCAGATTAGAACTATTAACGAGCTTGGCATGCCAAATATCGTAGAAAGTTTTGCTGATTTTCCACGTGGTTTGGTATTAGTGACTGGTCCAACCGGTTCTGGTAAGTCTACCACGTTGGCGGCTTTGATTGATAAGATTAACAGCGAAAAAGCACGCCATATCATTACGATTGAAGATCCAATTGAATTTACGCATAAATCTAAGCGTTCAGTCGTGGTACAACGCGAAGTGCATTATGATACGTTTAGCTTTGCGGCCGCACTTCGTTCGGTGTTGCGTGAAGATCCAGATGTAGTGCTTATTGGTGAGATGCGCGATCTTGAAACGATTCAGGCAGCTATTACGGTGGCGGAGACTGGTCACTTGGTATTTGCAACGCTTCACACTAACTCAGCCGCACAATCCATTGATCGTATTATCGATGTATTCCCATCCTATCAGCAACCACAGGTGCGTTCACAGCTTTCAAATATGTTGATGGCGATTTGCTCGCAGCGCTTGGTGCCAGCAATTGGCGGTGGTCAAGTTTGTGCAGCAGAGATTATGGTAGCAAACCCAGGTATTCGCTCTTTGATTCGTGAAGGGAAGACCCACCAGATTGATACGGCAATTCAGACCGGTGGCGACCAGGGCATGCAGACAATGGATAGAACCTTGGCTGGTTTAGTGAAGACTGGCGTGATTACTTATGACGTTGCACGTGAGTATGCGGTAGATATTAATGAATTAACGAGATTGGTGAGGGGTTAATGCGCAGGTTTGATTACAAAGCAAAAGACAAAGCTTCCGGAAAGATAATTAAGGGTAGCATTCAGGCTGAAAACGAAAGGATGGCCGGTAAACTTTTGCTTGAGCAGGGTTATATCCCAGATACGATTGTCGAGTATGGCAAAGGCAATATTCTAGTTAAAGCTTCGAACAAAATCAAAGCCAAAGATCGCATTGTTTTTACGAGGCAATTCTCGACTTTGATTGCGGCTGGTTTGCCACTTTCGGTAAGTTTGCGTACGATTATTGATCAGACTGATTCTAACGGTATGCGCGCTATTGTAGAAGAGATTTTGGGTTCGGTAGAGGCTGGTAAGTCTTTGCACGAAGCATTCGCTTTGCACCCAGAAGTGTTTAATGATGTCTATGTCTCTTTGATTGCGGCTGGTGAAATGTCTGGTACGCTTGATTTGGCTTTGAAACGTTTGGCTGACCAGGAAGAAAAAGACCAGGCGATGCTTTCGAAAATCCGTGGCGCAATGATTTATCCAGCAATTATCTTAGTGGTAATTATTGCAGTGTTGGCATTCTTGATGATTATGGTGGTGCCACAGGTGGCAAGTCTTTATGCTGATATGCGTAAAGAGCTACCATTCCTCACTAAGTTCTTGTTTGGCGTAACCAACTTCTTTGGCCAGTTCTGGTGGCTAGTAGTAATTGTCGTAATTTTGGCGGTGTTTGGTGCAGTTTCATTTGTTAAAACTCCTTCTGGTCGCAAGGTTTGGGATGGCTTTAAATTAAGAGTAATTATCTTTGGTAAATTGTTTAGAAAACTTTATGTCTCACGTTTTGCTAGGACGCTTGAAATGATGCTCGCGACTGGTGTGCCGATGATTGAGTCGGTGAACATTGCCGCTGATTCAACTAATAACGTTTTGACGTCGGAAGAATATAAGAAAGCAGTCGATATTGTAAAAGGTGGTAAACCTTTGTCTGAAGCGCTAACGAATCGTAATTATATGCTTCCTTTGGTGCCACAGATGGCTTCGATTGGTGAGCAGTCTGGTAAGATTGATGAGATGTTGGGCAAGGCTGCACAAGTATATGAATCTGAACTGGATGAACAAATCGCTGCAATTTCGACTATGATTGAGCCAGTTCTCATGGTTGTGATGGCTGGTTTGATTGGTATCGTAATTGGTGGTACGCTGCTTCCAATCTACTCACTAGTAAGTGCTATATAATATATAGTTTATTTAAGGTATCAAAAAAACTCCCTTGCGGGAGCTTTTTGACTATCACTAGAATTAGTTAGTGCCGCAGAACACACCAGCTGATTCAAGACGGAAAGAAATAGCAACTTTACGAGCACCAGTAGAAGTGATGACAGATTCACCATCACATTGTGCGTAGTCATAAACGTAGATGTAGTGGTTGAAGCTGTTTGTTCTAGCCATGTTCGCATTGGCGCTAGCGTTCATAGAACCAACGTATTGGACGATGTATGCGTCACCATCTGGATCAACGAATTGGTTGGAACCATCTTTGGCTGCTGCCTGGAGACAAGGTTTGAGTGAGTCGATAGTAGCAGTGTTAACGCCTTTACAAGCGGTAGTCCTTGAGTTGGTTGAGGTATCAACTTTTGCTAGGTACTCAAGCAAGAAGCTGTTCCACTCTTTTTGGTCGCTTGGGATTTTACCACGGTTATTAGCGGAATACTGGTTGAGCTGTGACGAGAAGCGAGCCATATCGTCGCGGCGTTGAGTATCACGCTGAGATGATTGAAGTGCAGGAAGTGCGATGAACACCATGAGGAAGATAAGACCGGCGATTGCAAGCACGAGCACGACCTCGATGATGGTAAAGCCCTTCTTAGACTTAATATTATTTTTTGCCATTACTATCCTTTCTTAATAGTTATGTATTATTTATAATATATACGGAAAAAATGTTTTTTGCAAGGTGTTTATGGTAATATAAGCGTATGGAAATCGGGTTTTTTATAGGGATGTTTGTGCTAGGAACCGTGATGGGTTCGTTCCTGGCTTGCCAGGCTTGGCGGCTACATTATAAGGATGTTGGCGGGAAAAAACTTGGCCAACGTTCAGTGTGCCTTAGCTGTAACAAACAGTTGAAATGGTATGATAATATCCCGATCTTCTCTTGGATTTTGCTTGGTGGCAAGTGTCGTTATTGTAAGAAGAAAATTGGCATGATGGAAATTTTGGCAGAGCTCTTGATGGGCCTGGCTTTTCTGGGTGTTGCCTTGGCCTTGAATCCGTTCGAGATGACTTTGCTGGGAAAAATGATTTTTGTACTAGATTTATTGCTAGTGACAGCGTTGGGATTTTTGGCAATCTATGATGGAATGTGGGGGGAATTACCAAGCTTTATGTTGGTGATTGCTTTAGTTTTGGCGGCCGGCGTGGCGGGGTGTAAGATTTGGCTTTATGGATTTTCGCTACCGATGCTTTGGAATCTTTTGGGGGCTGTGGCGATTCTTGGTGGAATTTATTTGGTGCTTTATCTCGTGTCGCGCGGGAAATGGGTTGGTAGTGGCGATTGGGTTTTGGGGCTTATTATTGCACTTTCGCTTAGTGAAGCATGGTTGGCTTTGATTGTGCTATGTTTATCAAACTGCCTAGGCTTAATTATTATGTATCCAACGGTGAGAAAAAAGAAAAATCAAAAGATTTATTTTGGGCCGTTTTTGGTGATGGCTTTTGTGATAGTTTTGGTATTTGCCAAGGTGCTAAATGGGCTAATTTTTAAACAACTTATGCTAAAATAAATGTATGTTGAAGAAGTTTTCTGGCGACACATTAATTGAGGTGATGTTTGCAACAGGAATTTTTTCGATGGTCGCAATTTCGGTAGTGGCCTTGATGAATAACAGCACTTCCAAAGTTCAGGCGGCGCTCGAATCAACGATGGCCAGAAACGAGATTGATGCCGAGGCGGAAGCGCTAAGATTTATTCAATCTTCATATGTATCTGAAATCAATGCACACGTGGACGACTCAGCTTATAAGAATTTGTGGTATGCGATTAAGAACGAAGCAACAACCGACACTAGCGTGCTAGAGTTTGCGCCAAAAACCTGCGCCGAGCTTTATAGCAATGAGGGGGAAGTGAAGAAATATGGCTTCATAATTAACTACCATAATCTCTATACTACCGGTAGTAATAGTATTAGCGCGACCGGTATTTTGTATGATGGCAAGACTTCGCCGGCGCTATTTAAAGAAGCACCGCTTTATCCAAGGTTGATGTTTAATAATCAGGACAAGATGTATAGTGGAACTAGCCTTGCGAAAAATATGACAGCGGCGGAGGGGATTTATGTGATTGCAGTAAAAGACATCGCTAAGACTAACATAGTAGAAGTTGGTGGCGTGAAAAAAGCTGCGGCTTTCTTTGATTTCTATATTCGTTCTTGTTGGCAAGCTCCGGGCTCTGATGTGCCGACGATTGTTTCGACGGTGATTCGTTTGTACGATCCAGAAGTCTAATTAGTTTCGCTGTGAAATTTGTCGTGGATTTCTTTTAAGTGTTGATCCGTGACGTGGGTGTAAATTTGGGTGGTTGAAACATCGGCATGGCCAAGGAGTGATTGGACGGAACGAAGATCGGCACCGTTCATTAAGAGATCTGTGGCAAAAGAGTGGCGCAAGGTGTGCGGACTAACATGTTTAGTGATGCCGGCCATGCGGGCATATTTTTCGATGATGCGCTCAACCGAACGAGCAGTGAGACGACGGTGATTGCCGGAAGTGTCGACGGTGCCAGTGTTCTTGCTGTTGTTTAAGAATAATGCCGGAAGGGAATCGCTACGGGCGCCGAGGTATTCGGCGACGCGGTCGGCGGCGGCTTCGGAAATGAAAATTGGGCGATCTTTGCTGCCTTTACCACGGACTACGAATTCGCGGCGTTCTAGGTTAATAGAGTCGCGGTTTAGGTTAATTAGTTCGGAAACGCGAAGGCCGCCGGAATAAAGTAGTTCGATGATAGCGCGGTCCCTCAGGCCAGATTCGGTGGTGAGATCAATTTGGTTTAATAGGCGCTCGACTTCATCTACGGTGAGGAAAGTGACCTGTTTTCTAATGATGTGCGGGAGCTCTACTAGGGAAGGATCAAGCGATTTGATGTCGCGTTTGGCGAGATATTTAAGAAAACCGCGCAGCGCAATGAGATGGTAGGACTGGGTGATGATGGCGAGATTTTCGTCGCCATTTGGTGATTCGTAACGATTGAGCTTGAGACGGTATTTGCGAAGTAGATCAGGGGTGATGTCGGCGGGCTTAAGATCACGGTCCAAAATTTCAGTAGCGATTTCGACGAAACGATAAAGATAGAGACGATAGTTTTCGACGGTCTTCTTGCTACGGCCAGATTCGATTTCGAGTGCCTCGAGGAAGTCTTCGACTAAGTCAGATACGTACATGACTATATTATATGATATAATTTACAAAAGCTAAAAGGAGAATATATGGTTAGTTCAAAAGACTATATCCAACGTACACTTGTGGTTCTAAAACCAGATACAGTTCAGCGTGGTATCATCGGTGAAGTCGTCCAACGCTTTGAGCGTGTTGGTCTTAAGATTGTCGGTATGAAGATGGTCATGCCAGATGAAAAACTTTATCGCATGCACTACGAAGACATCGGTAAAATGATTACTCGTCGCGGTGAACAGGTTTTCAAATACAATGTCGAGTACATGATGACTGGTCCAGTGATTGCTATGGTACTCGAGGGCGTTGAGGCTCAACCACTCGTTCGTAAGATTGTTGGCCCAACTGAACCGAAATCTGCTGAGATGGGTACCATTCGTGGTGACTTCTCACACATGAGCTTTGGTTATTCTGACGCTAAGGGAACTGGTGTGCCTAACTTGGTGCATGCTTCTGGCTCACTCGAAGAGGCTAAGGCCGAGATTGCTCTCTGGTTCAACGAGAATGAACTCTACGATTATTCAGATTTGAACGAAAAATACACTCGTTAAGTTTAGTTTTACGAAAGAACCCCTTTTGGGGTTCTTTTTGTCTTTGAAAATCCCTAAAAACATGCTATAATTGTAAGAAGAGAAGCTCTTTTTTGAAGAGTTTTTATTATTTTTTGGGAGGTGAACCTTACATGAAAATTATGGGTGGCCCAGGTGAATACTCGCTTCGGGAGAGTCTTAAAGAAAAAGGCAACGTAACGAGAAGGAACAAAAAGCGGGTCCAGTTTTTAATTTCGTATAGAAATCAAAAAGCTGGTTACGCAGTAGCTATTACGTCTTTGACACCGCGAAAGAACGAAGAAAAAATCTTTGATTTTACGGCGGAAGATGCGCTGAATCAGACCTTTGAAGGATGGTACAATGTTGAAACGAAACAGGGGGAAATGGCCGTCGTAGACTAGTGCTATGGTCACCTGCGATTGGTGACGACGCCAGCTGCGCTACGCTTGCTGGCTATGGTCACCTGCGATCTCGTAAAAAAGAGAGAGCTGAAGCTCTCTCTTTTTAATACGAAATCTTGGTGACCCGGGTGCGAGTCGAACGCACAACCTCTTCCTTAGGACGGAATTGCTCTATCCATTGAGCCACCGGGCCATTATGCTATAATTATACCATGAAGTTACTCAAGAGAAAAAAGGTTGAGAACAAAACTGACCTCGAGAAAGTTGAAGAGCGACGCGAGGAGGTTTTGGCGCAAGGTCGTAAATTTAAATATCCTTTGCAATATACCAAACACCGTATCGTCGTGAATACTGTTTTGATTGCATTCATCATTATGGCTTTTGTCGCAGTCGGCGGTTGGTTGGCTCTTTATAAATTCCAGATGACCGATGAGATTTTATATCGTGCGACAACAATTATTCCGGTTTCAGTGGCCGAAGTTGATGGCGAAAAAGTACGTTTTTCGGATTATTTGATGCTTTATCGCAGTAGCCTTTCTTCGATTGAACAGCAAGCTGGTAAGCTTGGTAACGACGTGGATGCTGACTACGTGAGAACTAAGTATAAGAGAGCCGCGCTTGATAATGCCGAACAGTATGCCTATGCTGCAAAATTGGCACGCGAAAATGACGTAACGGTAACAGATGAGGATGTGGCGGTTGAGTTTGAGAGACATCGCCAGGTTGGTGGTATCGACCGTAACGAAGAAGGTTTCCTCAAAATCTTGAGAGACAACTTTGGCCTTTCGAAATCCGAGTACGAAAGAATGCTTCATTTGAATCTATTGAGAGCTAAGGTAATGGCAAAGATTGACGATGAAGCAAATGCGACTGCTGACCAGGTGGAGAAGATTTTGGCAGAGAATGGAGGTAATCTCAAGGGTGCTTATGAAAAGCTGGGCGGCAAGGTTACTTACGAGGAAACTGGTGGTCTAGTAGATAGTAGGAACATTGATGGCGGACGTGCATCTGAAGCTACTAAGCTTGAGGCTGGACAACAAAGCGGCAGGTTTATTTCGATTAATGGCGACGGTTATTACTTTGTAAAATTGATTGCCAAGACTAATACCGAGGTTAACTTTGTTTCGATTTTCGTACCGTTCAATAAATTTGATCAGTTATTCGCTGAATTAAAAGAGAACGGTAAAATCTCTGAAGCGATTACGCTCGAATAGTTGTGATATAATGAGTTTGTCTGCGAGTATCGTATAACGGCTATTATGTATCCTTCCCAAGGATGAGACGAGGGTCCGACTCCCTCTACTCGCACCACAGAGACGAGGGTCCGCTCGTCGAAGGCGAATAGCCGGAGCGAAGCGGAGGCTAGCTCCCTCTACTCGCACCAAAACGATGTATCAAAAAACGAGGGTTTGGCCTCGCTTTTTTGTGCTATTATAAAAGTTAAGAAAAACTTATGGTTTTAAGTTCTGTTTAAGTTTGAAAGAGTATTAAAAAGTAGGAGGTATTAAAGTGGAAAAAGAAGAAAAAGATAAGATTGTTGAGGCTGAGGTAAAATCGGTAACAAACGACCAAAAGCCAGCCGAAAAGAAGAAAGGCAAGAAGTCTAAAAAGGTTGCAGTATTTGTTCTTATTCTGATATTGCTTGCCGCTGCTACGGGCTTGGTAATTTGGGCAGCGCAAACTGGTAAGCTCGATTTTATTTTTAACCCAAAGTCTGATACTTCGCAGATTGAACTGAAGCGTACCGAATCGGTGGCAGTAAAGTCTGATGGTGTTTACGTAACTGATGTTTCTGATGTTGTCGATGCAGTGATGCCGTCGATCGTTGCGATTACTAGCAAAACGGTGATTAATTCTGGTAGATTCGGTTATATCTTCTATGGTAGCAGCAGTTATGTTGCTGAGGGGGCTGGTTCTGGCGTAATTGTTTCTGAAGATGGTGAAAATATCTACATTTTGACCAACTATCACGTTGTTGAGGGTGCCGATGAATTGTCGGTAAGCTTTATTGATGAGAGCAGCCATGACGCAGTTGTGAGAGGTGTGTCTGAGTGGAAAGACGTGGCAATTGTTGCCGTTGATCGCAATAGCTTAAGTGCTGAAACTTTGTCAGCAATCAAGTTGGCTACGATTGGTAATAGCGATGAACTAAAAGTAGGGAACGGCGTGATCGCAATCGGCAATGCTTTAGGCTATGGCCAATCGGTTACTACTGGTGTCGTGAGTGCTTTGAACAGGGAAGTTACGACTGATACTTATGTACAGGACATGATCCAGACTGATGCTGCTATTAACGGCGGCAATAGCGGTGGCGCTCTCCTTAATAGCAGAGGTGAAGTAGTTGGTATTAATGCAGTGAAATATTCATCAGATGGCTCTAGCTCTAGCAGCAGCGTTGAAGGCATGGGTTTTGCTATCCCGATGTCAGTCATTACACCAATTATTGAGAAATTGATTAGCGGTGAAGATGATGAAGGAATTTCTCTTGGCATTGAGGGATATATGACTAACTCTGGCGCTATAGCCAATTACAAGTTGCCAAGTGGTTTTTACGTTTCAGCAATTGCCGCAAATAGTAACGCCGAAAAATCTGAGTTAGAGATTGGCAATATCATTGTTTCGATTGACGGTGTCGAAATAACCTCTACTGATACCATCAAAAAAGTAATCAACAAAAAGGGGAGAGGCGACAAGGTTGTTTTGGTGATTAAATATGCTAACCATAGTGAATATAAAGAGAAGGAGATTAGCGTAACGCTAAATTAATAAGATGAAAATTACGAAATTTGAACACTCGGGGGTCTCTATTGAAAAAAATGGTCAAACCTTGGTGTTCGATCCGGTGGAATTTGCGGAGAAGTTACCGGCTCTTCAGAACGTAGTGGCGGTGGTTTTGACACATAAGCACGGTGATCATTATCAGCCGGAAGTACTGGCGAAGATCTTGCAGGATAATCCTAATGCGCAGATTTTTACAACTTCTGATAATGCTGTGGATGGGGCAACATTCGTAAAAGCTGGTGACTCGTATAATGTTGGCGAATTTAAGTTGGAATTCTTTGGCAAAGACCATGCTTGTATTGTTCCTGGGCAAGTACCATGCGAGAATATTGGCGTAGTAGTAGATGATGCTATCGTGAATCCTGGCGACTCGTTTGATTTACCAGAGATACGGGCTCGCGTATTGCTTGTGCCGATTGCGAGTCCGTGGAATAAGGTTTCGGAATCGATGGACTTTGCAAAGAAAGCTCGTCCAGAAGTAGTGGTTCCAATTCACGATGCGGTTTTATCTGGTCTTGGTAAAACATTCAATAATAATTGGCTCGGTAAGGCGTGTGACGAGATTGGCGCTAAGCTTGTGGTATTAGAACCAAACCAAAGTACAGAAATTTAGGCAATAAAAATGGGCGGAATCTTACGATTCCACCCTTAATGGAGGACAGGCTAGACAAAAGCTAGCGAGTTTGCATTATGCGGTATTTTCGAGCTCTTTGAGCTCGAGAGTTGGAGCAGAAGTGTCGCCATCGTCGTCGTTGAATTTGCCGGTTACAAGAAACTTTTTAATCTCTTTTTTAGCCTGGCGTCTACTGCGAGCGGCATTTGGGTTGGTTTTGACATCTGCTGTTCTTCTGATTTTCATAATGTACTTACCTCCTGGTATATATTGAACGCTCATTATACACGTGCCGTAATGAGCGGGATTTTCCTATTGTATCACGTTTCTCGCTTTTGTGGTAGAATATTTTTAATGAATGAACTAAGTTTTAAGATAAAAAACGCTATCAAAAAGCTTTTTGATGTGGATTTTGAGCCAGAAATTACGCCTGCGCCAAAGAATACGGGGGCTGATTTTTCATCTAATATCGCGATGAAATTGGCTGGTATTTTAAAGCGTAATCCGCGTGAAGTTGCCGAACTTATTTCACAAGAATTTGATGATATTAAGGTAGAAATCGCTGGTCCTGGTTTCTTGAATTTTACCTTGTCTGATGCGTATTTTATGGGGAAAATCGATAACATCTGTAATGATTTTGATTCAAGTGTTGCTAGTGATGCGTATGCCGGTAAGACGGTGATTTGCGAGTTTTCTGATCCGAACCCATTCAAGGTTCTTCACGTAGGGCATCTTTATACTTCGATCGTTGGTGATTCAATTGCACGTCTTTTTGAGTATGCTGGCGCTAAGGTAATTAGGGCAAATTTTGGTGGTGATGTAGGTCTCCACGTCGGGAAAACGATGTGGGCGCTTATGAAATCCGATATGAGAGAGTTCACGATTGAAGATGTGGCAGCAAAATACGTTGAGGGTACCAGGGCTTACGAAGAAGATGAAGCTGCACAGGCAGAGATTGTTGATATTAATAAAAAAGTTTATGAGATTGCCGAGAACGATTTGCACGATTCTGATCTAGCCAAGATGTATTGGCAGGGCAGAGAATTGTCATATCGCTATTTTGAAGATTTCTATCAGCGCATTGGCGTGAAGTTTGATAAGTATTATCCAGAATCTACTGTGGCGAAGCGTGGTCTTGCCGAGGTCAAGAAGGGCCTAGAACAGGGTGTTTATGAGATGAGCGACGGAGCTGTAGTCTACCGTGGCGACGAGAAAATTGGCCTTCATACACGTGTATTTATCAATAAAGAAGGTTTGCCAACTTATGAAGCTAAGGATGTGGGCCTAATTTATACCAAGTGGGATGACTATCGTTTCGATAAGTCAGTAGTGATTACCGGAAATGACATTATCGATTATATGAAGATTGTACTAGCATCTGTTAGTGAAATGAATCCAGAGCTTCCGGAACGTACGACGCATTTGACGCATGGCCAGGTAAAACTAGCTGGTAGCGTGAAGATGTCGTCTAGAAAAGGGAACTTCTTGAAGGCGGTGGACGTGTTGAATATGATTGGCGATGAGTTAAAGTCTGAGTACAACTCCGAAGATGAGAAGATTGTATTGGGTGCGACGAAGTATGCCTTTTTGAAATATAAAATGGGTGGCGATATCATTTTTGAACCGGAAGAATCGGTCAAAATGACTGGTAATTCGGGCCCGTATTTACTGTATGCAGCTTTAAGGGCAAAGAAGGTTTTGGAAAAAGTGCAAAACGTTGATGGTACTTGGGCTGCCGAGCTGGAAGACCCAGAACGCAATTTGATCAAAAAAGTTATTCAATACAAAGACGTTTTAGCGGAGGCTGTAACAGAGATGGCCCCACACAAAATTTGCTCATACCTTTATGAATTGGCTCAAGAATTCTCGCGTTTTTATGAAAGCTGTCCAGTGGTTGGCAGTGAAGCTGAAGCAAGTAGGGCTAAAATTACGACTAGCTATTACAAAACAATGCTACACGGTTTGAACTTATTAGGCATGATAGTGCCGGAGGAGATGTAATGAAAAAAGCTAAACTTTTGTGGGTGGATCTAGAGATGACCGGTTTGTCGCCGGAAAAGGATAGAATCATTGAAGTAGCTGCAATTGCGACAGATTTTGAGTTTAATGAGATTGCGCAGTTTGAAGCTGTAGTGAAAGTGCCAGAAGAATTAATGAAGGAACGTATGGTGGGTGAATTCTGGGAGAAGAATTCCGAGTCACGTGATGCTTTGATTGCTCAGAACGCTAGCGGCAAGGAAAGCGCAGAGGTTGAGAAAGAAGTTTTGAAATTTATTGAAGATAATTTTGGCGCAGAAGTATATCTAGCTGGTAATTCGATTCATCAAGATCGCAAGTTTATCGACAAGGAATGGCCAAAGGTGGCAGAGAAATTGCACTATCGTATGCTTGATGTGTCGGCATGGAAGGTTTATTTTGAAAATGCCCTTGGCAAGAAATTTGTGAAACGCGACATGCATCGTGCACTTGATGATATTAATGGTTCAATTGAGGAGCTGAAATGGTATACGACGTTTCTAAAGTAAGTGGTATTGGTGAGTTTGAGTATAAAAAAGAAGAGGAACGCGAGCTATATTTGGTGGACGGCAGAGCATTTTTAGTTGTGAATAAAAATACAGTGGAAGTGCGTTCAGACGAAAAGCTTTGCAAATTCTTAAGAGAGAAATATGAGTCTGTGATGGAATCACGCTACTTTGGGCGTGGGGGAATTGAAATTGTAATGAGCGGCCAGCTACAAGAAAACGAGGTCGATGACCTCGTTCGCTTGAGCTATAACTTGAGCAAATCTCAAGAATAATTATTTCTTGATTAATACGTTGCGAATCTCGCGGAGAAGTTTGACGGTTTCGTCTTCTGCTTTTTGCTCTTCGGCAGCAGCTTCTTCTTCCTCTTTCTTTTTGAGCTTCTCAGCGCGGGCGCGGAGAGCGTTCAAAGCCTTGATCATGATGAAGACCACGAAGGCAACAATAAGGAAGTTGACAACGTTCTGAATGAAGTTGCCATAGGTGAGAGTGGCGTCACCGATTTGCACGGAAAGGGAAGTGAAATCAAAACCACCACCGACGAGTGATACGAGTGGCATCACGATGTCGTTGACGAGTGAGTTAACGATAGCGGTGAAGGCGGAACCAATGATGATACCTACGGCGAGATCCATCACGCTACCACGGTTGATAAATTCGACAAATTCCTTACGAAAACCTTTGGATTTGCCGGAGATTTTTTTAATACTGTCTTTTGCTTTTGCCATAAAACTCCTTTTCCCAAATTATAGCACTATTTTGCTTCGGAGAAAGAAGTGAATGAATCTTTGAGGACTGAAAGGCTGTTGTATGAGCTTTGAATCGCACTCTTAAAGGCAGCGTCATCAAATTGCTTGACGAGCTTGGATTCGTCCGACATAAGAACGGAAATTTCATAGGCGAATTTGCGAGCGTACGTACGATCTAGTAGACCGTTGATTTTAGCATTGTAAAGGTCGGCGTCGCGTTCGTCGGCGAGTTTTCCTTCGGAATCAGAAGGTTTAGTGTCTTTGTCTGGCTTGTAGTTTGCGTCGATGAAGGTTTGTGTTGCGTCGGCGGTAGTAGAAATAATAGTAAAGAGTGAAGCAGAATGAGAGCGAAGAGATGAAGATTTGAGCGCACCTTGGTACCTGTCAATAGTTCTATTGATGCCGTCTAGATGGGCCTTGAAATCAATTAACTCTTGGCGTTTGCCATTTTTGATACCGGACATGACGTTGCCAAAGATAAGAAGTAAGATAAATAAACCAATTGCTGCAGCAAGGAATTTAAAAATTTTAGACGAGGAAAGCTCGAAAAATTTGCTAGGTTTTGTTGGGCGGTTAGACGCCGCAAGTTGATCTAGATATGCTTGGTTATCCATAAGCTTGATTATAACACAGATTCTGGGGTTTTGGCGTGTGATATACTATAGATATGAACGATGCGAAGGAGGAGATAAAAGCGCGCCTTCCCGTTGAAGATGTGGTTGGGCAATATATAGAGTTGAAGCGCGCAGGAAGATCATTAAAAGGGCGTTCGCCTTGGGGTGTCGATAAGACTCCTTCGTTTATGGTGTCACCGGAAAAGGGAATTTGGCACGATTTTTCGGCCAACAAAGGCGGTGACATTTTTACTTTTGTGATGGAGGTTGAGGGGATTACTTTCCGTGAGGCGATTGAAAAGTTGGCGGCGCAGGCCGGCGTGGATTTGTCACGTTATCAGGGTGGTGATGCGGAAGTTTCAAAGCGAAAAGCTCGCGCGCGTGAGGCTTTGGCGCTTGCAACCAAATATTATCAAGCTTGCATGATGAAAAGCCGCAAGGTTTGTGACTATGTGTTTTATCGTCGCAATTTGAATCGCAGGACGGTGGAAGAATTTAAGATTGGTTATTCACCAGAAACCGGTACGGCTTTGAAGCAAGTTTTAATGAAGCGTGGTTTTTCAGTGGCGGAGCTCAGAACAGCAGGGCTTCTAAACCAGTATGACAAGGATATGTTCCGTGGCCGTATGATGGTGCCGTTCATTGACAACGTTGGAAATGTAATTGGCTTTACGGCGCGCGTACTAGATAAAAGTGAGCCAAAATATTTGAACACGTCGGATACTTTGCTTTTTAATAAGAGCCGTTTTATCTTTGGTCTTGCCCAGGCAAAGGAAGCAATTCGTCGCGAAGGTTATGTGGTGATTGTGGAAGGAAACATGGACGTGATTTCGTCGCATCAGGCTGGCGTGAAAACAGCGGTGGCGACTTCGGGGACAGCAATGACTGACCAACATCTCAAGATTTTGTCGAACTTAACTTCCGATATTCGCTTAGCCTATGATGGTGACGCGGCCGGTGTGAAAGCAGCGGAGCGTGCGATTGAAATGGCGGGTGATTTAGGCCTTGATCTTTCGATTATCTCGGATTATCACGGCGCAAAAGACCCGGATGAGCTAATTCAGAAAGACCCAGCTTTGTGGCAGACGGCCGTGAATAAGAAAATTCCAGCAACGGATTGGCTTTTGAAAAAATACGAAGAGAGTCTGGATCTTAGTAGCGGAGCCGGTAGACGTAAATATTCGGATATAGCTCTGAAATTACTTAGTAAAATTACGGACGAGGTGGAACGAGCCGGGTATGAGAAGACTGTGGCCGAGAAGCTGGGCGTAAGCGTGGAAGATTTGCGTAAGAAGGGTGATCGTTTGGCAGAGAAGCTGGAGTCTGGCGGCAGGAAATTCTATAAATCGGCGAAAACCGAGCAGAAGAGTGAGAAATTGAAAGGTCTCGAAGACAGCTTATTGGCGCTCAAGGTGTATGGTGGCGTAACGATTAATATTCCTTGCGAAGTGCCGGAAGACGAAGGCCGCCTAGCGGAATTAGAGTTGGTATTTTCGCACGATCACGAAGGGGTGGGTGAGAGCGACATGACAGTGACGGCGCTTGAAAAAGAGGCCAAAGAACTTTTGAAACGTTATAATGCCGAAATGAAGGCTGTACGCCGCGCTGAACTGGCAGAAAAATTGGAAAAATTAGACGACGAAAGTGACGAATATAAAGAGGTACTTAAAGAGCTCCAAACCTTGCAAAAAATGTAATATTAGTTATACTTATAGCAATGGATATTGACAAAGATGATATTTTAGATGCGAAGGAATTACCTTCGGATTTTGAGGAACCAGAGACGGATGACCTCCTAGATGAGGAAGAGTTGTCCGATGATGAACTTGCAATTACGGCTGAGAACGTCGATTCTTTTGCGGACGACTCGGTGAGACTTTATCTTAGAGAGATTGGTAAGATACCTCTACTTTCTGCCGAAGAAGAGCAAGAGCTTGCCCAGAGAATCGTAAAAGGCGATAAGAAAGCCAAAGACAAGATGGTGGAATCTAACATGCGTCTTGTGGTTTCGATTGCTAAGCGCTACGGTGGTAGAGGTCTTGATTTTCTCGATTTGATTCAAGAGGGAAATACGGGTTTGCTCCGTGCTGTTGAGAAATTCGACCCAGAAAAAGGCTTTAAGTTCTCAACCTACGCTACCTGGTGGATTCGTCAGGCTATTACACGTGCAATTGCTGATCAAGCTCGTACGATTCGTATTCCGGTACACATGGTAGAGACTATTAATAAGGTTCTCCGCACTACTCGTAAGCTTACGACTGAGCTCAACCGCGAACCGACTAACGAGGAAATTGCTAAAGAACTCGACATGGAGCCAGAAAAGGTTGACTATGTGATGCGCATCAAACAAGATATCGCATCGCTTGATGCATCGGTTGGCCATGAAGGTGACGATGAAGATTCTGTGCTTGGCGATTTTGTTGAAGACGAAGAGCGTGATTCGCCAGAAGATTCAGCTGCTAACCAAATTTTGAAAGAGCAACTCGCTGAGATTTTGTCGACTTTGTCTGAGCGTGAACAAAAAATTATCCGCCTACGTTTTGGTATCGGCGGTGGTCGTCCACATACTCTTGAAGAGGTGGGGAACGAATTTGCGGTGACTCGTGAACGTATCCGTCAGATTGAAGCGAAGGCTTTGTCGAAGCTTCGCAAGAACAAAGATACGAAAAAATTACATGAGTATTTGAAATAGGAGGCCAAATGAAAAAAGTTATTCGAAAAGTTTTAGCAGTCCTGAGCTTGGCTTTGTGTTTTGGCTTGTTTGGTAACGGTAATGTTTTTGCTACTAATTCGGCGGTGATTAAATACAACATACATGTAAATAATGCTGTATATACTACTACGAAGACGATTTATGGTGACACTGCCAGTGTCATGTGTGAATCTAGTGGGTCGAAAAACTATATTAGAATTGATACGAATGTTAATTCTGGCATCAGAATAACGGATCTCGAGTGTAATGAAAACAATAAAAGTGACATAAAGATTCAGTTGAGGGATGGTGGATTTACTATTTCCAGTACAAAACCAAAAATAAATACTGGTAAATCAACGGTTATTTATTTTGACAAGTACGAAAAATATGCTGGTACGGTGCGCACATCGGTCACGGTTTATGGTACTGAAGCAAAGGTTGAGTGTAAAGGCGATAAGGTTTATGCCACTACTGATTTAGAAGAAAACGTAGAACTTGGCTCTTGTGGCGAGGTGAAAAGCACTTCGGATTACACTGGCGGTCATCAGAGTACAGTTTATTATTATGCAAATGTAAAGAGTATCGCTGAACAATTTACTAAAAATGGTGTTACGGCGACTTATGATAAAAATGCTCCGAAGCCTGAGACCCCGAATCCTGAGACTCCTGAGACTCCAAAACCTGAGACTCCTGAGACTCCAGGTTCTGGTGAAAAAGATCCGGATCCGAACAACAACAATCCAGAGGTTCCTGGCACTGGCGATCCTGATCCGGGTGTTGTCAACCCAGATATCCAATATAATGAAAACAAGAGTGAGAAAGCGGGCGATTATCAGGCATCAATCTTGGTCGGTTGTTCTGGCGCTGAAAATGGCAAAGGTGAAGGTATCGTTTGTATCATTAACCTCGTAGTCGATATTATGACCGTTGGTGTCGGTATTCTTAGCGTGATTGGCATTACAGTTGTTGGTATTCAATATCTCACTGCTGGTGGCAGCGAAGAGAAGACTAAGAAGGCTAAACGCCGCATGCTTGAAATCGTGATTGGCGTAGGTTTGTACGTCGTTCTATATGTAGTACTAAAGTGGCTCTTGCCAAAATTCGGATAAAATATGAAGAGATTGCTCGTAGTCTACAACCTGAAATCATCTAGATTTAAGGATGTTGAGCGCGAGGTGTTGGTGAATCTGCGTAATCTTAATGGTTACATGATTGGCAAATACGAGATTCAACGTATTGGCGTAAATAAGAATGCTGAACAGTTCGCGAAGCTAGTAGAAGATGGCGATTTAGTTTTGTCGGTTGGGGGTGACGCAACGGCGGTCATTGCGGCTAATGGTATTTTGAAGTCTGGAAAGAATGCTAAGTTAGCCGTATTGCCGTATGGTAATTTTAACGATTTAGCTAGAACGCTTGGTTCAAAGAAATTAGATGACGTATTCAATGGTAAAACCAGAGAGATGTGGCCGCTCGAGATTCTGGTGGACGGTAAGCACTTCCGTTATGCGACGTGCTACGTAACGATTGGTATGACGGCTGAGGCAGTAGAGCTATTTGATGATTCTAAGGTACGTCAGAATCTGCAGAAAGGGCACAAAAGCTCTTGGCGTTCATATATTTCGCTTGCAAGATGGTATTTTAAGAACCGTCATAAGAAGGTGTTTTTGCCAGAATTTAAGTTGAACGGCGAGTTGATGCATAGGAAAACTTCTGATTATGCGGCAGTGAACGGACGTTCGATGTGTCGTGTGATGAAGGGCGGAGATCACTTCTTGAATAAGACATATTTTAATCATATGACTGGTAAATTGGTGAATTTTTGGAATTTATTTAGATTGATGGCGAGAAGCATTCTAAAACAGGTACCGGGGCGTAAGACTAAGGGCGATGTACTCGAGTTTGTGAAACCTTCGACGGTTGAGATTCAAGCTGAGGGTGAATACCAGGTATTTTCGAACATTTCAAAGATTGAAATTAGGAAGTCTGATAAACCATTAAAGGTCGTGATGAGAAAGTAGATAGTCGATTTTGGCTTGAACGAGAGCGTCGGTAGACGCTTTTTTGGTGTATGACTCGATGACGGAATATTGGTTGTAGATTTTAAGGGCGTTTTCGAATTCGCCATCGTAGATCGGAGCTTCGTCCCAGACGTTCCAAAGTATAATCCGTAGGCTAGGGAAGCGTGACTGATAGAAATTAAGGGCGAGGTTGGTGGCACGGATAAATTCTTCTTCGGTGGCTTTGGCGTGGCGCCAGGCGCGTTTGCCGAGGAATTTTTCGGTGATGGCTGGTGAGACGGCAATCATGGTGAACCAGGTTTTGTACTGATTAGCATTTAGAAGCTGCATAAGAGCACCTTCGATTTTTGGATCGAGTAAAGTGACATCTAAGATAATGTCATAGCCTTTCGTGATTAGTGCGTAGAGCACAAAAAACATCATGATAGTAGAGAATTCGTCGGTCATTTTGCGAAGATTTTCGGACCCATAGGCGGTTTCGATTTCTTTGGTAAATGGGTGAAACTCTACAAAGCGGCGGGCGGCCACTAAGATTGGTCGGCGCTGTTGTTTTTCGAAATAAGCATTAACAGCTGGGAGCAGTTGGGTGGTTTTGCCGGAGCCGGAAAGGCCAGCGACACGGACGAGCTCGTGGCCTAAAGAGGCGTTTTCGGCCCAGAGGGCAACGATTTTTTGAGCAATTTTAGGATAGGCCTCAAGGGGGATTTGCCATTTCTCTTCGACTTGGCTTGGCCAGTGAGACTTCATGTACTTTATGATGATTTGTAGCTCTTGGTCCATAAAAAATCTATGCCGCTATTATAGCATGGTATACTATTGGTATGGAAAACGTAAAAATTTTAGCTGTGGTTGGAATGAGCGGCAGTGGCAAGTCTGTAGTTGTTGACCATCTGACCGAAAAAGGATATCCAAAAGTTTACTTCGGGGGAATGATTTATAAAGAGATGGAAAAACGCGGGATCGAGCGCACCGAAGATGGTGAGAGTGAGAAGAAATTCCGCGAGATGATTCGTGAGACAGAGGGGAAGGACTGGGTTGTGCGCCAGGTAATTGCTGAGGTGAAGGATTTGATTAACGCAGGTCAGAAACGCATTGTGCTCGATGGTGTGTATTCTTGGACTGAGTACAAAACGTTGAAACACGAATTCCCGGGCATTTTGACTTTTCTTGCCGTAGTAGTAGATAAAAAATTGCGCTATAAACGCGTAGCGGTGCGCCCAGGACGTTCGTTTGATACGGCTGCGATTCAGGAGCGTGATCGTTCGGAAATCGAGAATCTTGAGAAGGGTGGTCCAATTGTAGCGGCAGATTATTATGCTTTAAATAACGGCTCAACTGACGATCTCGCGGCCCGTGTAGATGAAATCTTGAAAGAAATCGAGTTTTAGCTTGAATAATATGGGGTGATGTGATATAATCTCCCCTATGATAACAAAAGAGAATAAAGACAAAGCTATTGCCAGCGTCGCTCGTAACAAGAACGATGTCGGTTCTCCTGAAGTTCAAGTTGCTATTCTCACTGCTCGTATCAAAGAAGTTACCGAGCACGTGAAGAAGAATAAACATGACTTTATGGCTAAAAGAGGTTTAATGCAAATGGTGGGCAAACGTAAAAAATTGCTCAAATACCTCGAAACGACTGACTTCGAACTCTACAAGAAGACTGTCCAAAAGCTTGGTTTAAGAAAATAATGAAAAAGACCCCGAAAGGGGCCTTTTTTGTGTTCGGGTGGCAGCCCGTTGTTATGCACGTTTCGTGAAGGCGCAAGTATCACGAAGCTCCATGCGCTTCAGGTCTGCTTCGTGCATCTGCGTTGCGTATTCTTTCAGCTTCTCGTTTTTGATCTCGTCATCGAGATCCTCTCCGTTATTGGTCGCGTTCTGCTGCGGTTTGTAACGGAGCTTGTGTTCCAATTCAGCCCAGTCATGCTGATGCTGGGTTCTGACCTGGAACTCGACTGAGACGATGTCTGACATCGTCTCCAGCGTTTCGGGATCGTACGTTTGGGTGCTAATCTTGCACTCCAAATGGTATCCACGGTAGCCGTTTTCCTTAGGCTCGGTATTATAATCCTTTACTCTCATGACGGTCACACCGTCCATTTGCCTAATTTTGGCAACAATGGTCGGGACCATGTCGAGATAAAGGCAGATGATTCTGGCTCCCGCTATATCCCGAATACGATCCGGAATGTCCTGAGTCTGAATCTTTGTTGTCGTTTCCGTTTCTTTCCTCTGAATCTTTTCGGTCAGAGACTCAATACTTTTGATGCGAGCCTTAACTTCTACGATACCAAAGGCGTCAACGGACGCTAACTTCCCGAGTTTGTGTTCAACGTCTGCCAACGCTGAACGATATAATCTAATGTTCTGATTGTAGAATTGCTCTACGCTCATATTTTCTTCGATTGTCATGTAACCACCTCCCTTTCCTGGTAAGACAATCATCTATTATTATAGCACAGTTTGGCGATTTTTTCAAGGTCTAACAGGGGTGATGAAGGGCTAAAATAAAGATAAAACAGGGAATTGGGCCAGACTATGGTATAATAGAGACAGAATATTAACATTGGGAAGACGGCAGATACGAGACAGGGGCTCATATCTGATGTTTTCCCAGAAAGGAATTTTTTCATGGATATTATTAATCCAAACGGAAAACAGACCCTTCAGGTGTCGACTGATTGGCTTGGCCGCAAGTTGACTCTCGAAGTTAACCGTGTCGGTTTTCGTACTACGTCATCTGTGCTTGTTACTTATGGCGAAACCGTGATTTTAGCCTCTGTTGTGGTTGGCCAAAAACCAGTAGTACAGGATTTCTTCCCACTCTCTATTGATTATGAAGAAAAGTTCTATGCTGCAGGCAAAATCAGTGGTAGTAAATTTATTAAGCGTGAAGGCAAACCAGCTGATGAGGCTATTCTCGTTGGTCGTTTGATTGACCGCCCAATTCGTCCACTCTTCCCGAAAGGCTATCGCCAAGAGGTGCAGGTGGTTACCACTGTGCTTTCGATGGATCCAGCCTTCCGTCCAGACTGTGTGGCTATGCTTGCCGCTTCTGCAGCCCTTATGAACGCTGGTGTGCCATTTGATGGCCCAATCGCTGGTCTTCGTATTGGCCGCCTTGGTGGTGAATTCAAAGCCTTCCTTACTCCAGAGGAACGTGATGCATCTCCACTTGATCTCGTAGTTGCCTGTAAAGATGGCAAAATCATGATGGTTGAAGCTGGTGCTAAAGAGGTCCCAGAAGCTACCGTGATTGAAGCTATGCACTGGGCAGTTGAAAATGTTAAACCAGCTCTTGATTTGCAACGTGAGCTTGCCGAGAAGGTAGCTGCCGCTGCTCAGGAATACGAATTAATCTTGCCAAAAGAGGAAATTCAAGAGAAAGTTGATGCTTTCTGGGCCAAAGAAGATCTTGGCCACAAGGCTCGTGGTAATGTGCTTGAGCGCAGCCAGATTTTGAAAGAATACGAAGATAAAATGCACGCCGAGTTCGCTCTAGAGCTTGGTGCTGGCGAGACCGATGAAGAGAAAATTGCTGACTACGAAGCCAATCTTAAGGCTGATTACTCTGGTGCCTTTGAGCTAGCTCGCAACCATGAAGTACGTCGCGCCATCATCGAAGAGGGCACTCGTCCAGACGGTCGCAAACTTACAGAGGTACGTCCACTTTCATCTCAAGTTGGCATTTTGCCACGCACCCATGGTTCATCTCTGTTCACCCGTGGTCTTACTCAGGCTATGAACATCGTAACCTTGGCTCCACTTTCTTACTCACAAGATGTTGATACGATGGAAGTAACAAACGGCAAGCGCCGCTATATGCATCACTACAATGCACCATCTTACACTGTTGGCGAATGTGGCCGTCTTGGCTCTCCAGGACGTCGTGAGGTTGGCCACGGCTACTTGGCTGAACGCGCTTTGATGCCGGTGCTTCCAACAGAGGAAGATTTCCCATATGCTATCCGCAGCGTGACTGAGATTATGTCTCAGAACGGCTCAACCTCAATGGCTGCTACCTGTTCTTCATGTCTCGCTCTTATGGACGCTGGTGTGCCTCTAGTTCGCCCAGTTTCTGGCGTGGCTATGGGTCTCATGGTTGATGTGCCAAAAGGCCAGGAAATTACCCCTGCTGACATCGATAAGGCCTATGTCTTGACCGATTTGATGGATGCTGAGGACTTTGCTGGTGATATGGACTTTAAGGTTACTGGTACCACCGAGGGTATTACCGCTCTTCAGATGGATATGAAAGTTCATGGTCTCCCTGTTGAAATCATGGAAAAAGCTTTGAAACAATCTCATGATGGCCGCATGTTCATTTTGGAGCACATGCTCTCTGTTCTCGATGGTCCACGTAAGGAGATTTCGAAGTACGCTCCACAGATTGAGAAATTGATGATTAGCCCAGATAAGATTGGTGCTGTGATCGGCAAGGGTGGCGAGATGATCAACAAGATTACCTCTGAAACTGGTGCTGAAGTTGATATCGAAGATTCTGGTCTTGTGACTGTTTCTGGTAATGACCCAGAGAAAATCAAGAAAGCTCTTGATTGGATTCGTGGCCTTACTGAGGAACCAGAGGTAGGTAAGATTTATGAAGGTACGGTCGTCACTATTAAAGACTTCGGTGCATTTGTGAACATTCTCCCAGGGGTGGACGGTATGCTTCATATCTCGCAAATCTCTGATAAACGCCTCGAGAAGGTCACTGACGCCCTTCACGAAGGTGATAAGATTCGCGTTCGCCTCGTAGCAATCGACGACAAAGGTCGCTTGTCGCTCTCGATGCGCAATCTCGATTAACAAGCCTAAAAATAGAGCCTGGGGAGCTCTATTTTTTATGGTAGAATAAAGATATGAGAAGGTTGGTAATTATAGACGGAAAATCAGTTTTTTATCGCGGGTATTATGCGATGGGGAATCTGGCGCTTTCCGATGGTACGCCAACTGGGGGAATCTATGGTTTTGCGGCGATTGCAATGGAGATTGTAAAGAGGTTGAACCCTAGTCAGGTAGTAGTGGCTTGGGATTCGAAGACTTCTACTGCTAAGCGTAAAGCGATTTTTGCTGATTATAAGGCTGGCAGGGTAAAACCAGGCGACGATTTTTATGCACAAATTCCGCTTTTAAAGGAGCTTATCATTGATCTTGGTTGGGAATTTATAGAGGTAGATGAGTATGAAGCTGATGATATTATCGGCACGCTATCTAAACAGGCGGATGAGACGCTCGGGGCTGATGGCAGGTGCGAATACGAGACTTATATCGTGTCTTCGGATCTTGATATGCTGCAGATTGTTGATGATAATACCAAGATGTATCGTATTTTGAAGGGCTTTTCAGATATCGAAGAGATTGATGTAAAAGAGGTGGAAGCCAAATATGGGATCTTGAAGTCGCAATTCCTGGATTTGAAGGCTCTTAAGGGCGATAATTCAGATAATATTCCAGGGGTGCCAGGAGTTGGCGAGAAGACTGCCGTGAGGCTTTTAAACGAGTATGGCAGCGTAGACGGCATCTATGAACATATCGATGAAATTAAGGGCTCTACTAGGGATAAATTGGTGGCCGGTAAGGATTCGGCTTATATGTCTTTGAAGTTGGCAGAGATTATGTTCGATGCGCCAGTATCGCTTAAAAGTGTGCCAGAATTTGAGCTAAATAGGGAACGAGTAGTTGAAAGATTAAAGAAATTGGAATTTAATTCGCTGATTAGAAAGTTTGGTTTGCTTGATGCTGGATTGAGTGCTCCAGAGGTAGAACCGGTTAAAGTAGAAGAACTGCCAAAAGACACCGTGGTGGCTTGGGATGTGAAGACTTTGATGCACGAGGATACGGCTGTAGCAACTAAAATCTTGATGGGTGCGCCATTTTGGGACTTGTCGCAGGGTGCTTTTCTTTTGAATCCTTTGGCGCGTGAAGTTGAGCAAAAAGATGAGCGAGTAGCTTACTCAGCACAGAAACAGGCCTTTTCACAGGGGTCAGAGCTGTATAAAATATTTGTTCAATTTGACTTGCCGTTAATTCCGGTTCTCTACAAAATGGAAAAGAAGGGTATGCTGATTGATCGAGAGTATTTTGCTAAATTGAAGGCCGAATACACTGAGGAAGTGACTAGAAAAGAGCGTGAAATTCAGCTAATGGCAGGGGTCGACTTTAATGTAAACTCACCAGTGCAACTATCTGAGGTGTTGTTTGATAAGATGGGGCTGCCGACCAAAGGGATTAAGAAGACCTCAAGAGGCTATTCGACAGGGGCGAAAGAGCTCGATAAACTAAGGAACGAGCACCCACTTATTGAGAAATTGATGGAATATCGCGAGGCGGCGAAGCTGCTTTCTACTTATATCACCCCTATGCCGGAGTTGGCTGATGCTGAGGGGCGCATTCACACAACGTTTACTCAGAATGTTACGGCGACGGGACGTTTGTCGTCTCTTAATCCGAATTTGCAGAATATCCCTGTAAGAACAGAGGAGGGTAAGCGTATTAGAGAAGGATTCGTGGCACCAGAGGGAAGGGTTTTGGTTTCGGCTGATTATTCACAGTTTGAATTGAGGTTGGCAGCAGTGCTATCTGGAGATGAGGCACTAATTGCAGACTTTAACGCCGGAATTGACATTCATACCAAGACGGCCTCAGAGGCGTTTGGTGTGCCACTTGATCAGGTAACGAAGGCTCAGAGGCGAGCAGCCAAGGTAATTAACTTCGGTGTGCTTTATGGAATGAGCGTGAAAGGTTTGGCAGATGCGGCCGGAATGAGCATCGGTGATGCGAAGGCCTTTATTGAGAAATATTTTGAATTACGTGCGCCAATTAAGAAGAAACTAGAGGAGATTTTGAAACAAGCTAGGGAAAAGGGTTATGTTGAGACGTTCTTTGGGCGTCGTCGTCCGACCCCTGATGTGAAGTCGTCTAACTTCTTGGTAAGGGCGGCGGCGGAGCGTGCAGCTCAAAACATGCCAATTCAGGGAACAGAGGCGGATTTGATGAAGCGTGCTATGGTAGAGGTGGACAAGAAGTTACCAAAGGGCGCAGAACTGATTATGCAGGTGCATGACTCTCTGATTGTAGAATGCGACGAAGGCCTCGCCGAAGAGGTAAAAACAATTTTGCAAGAAACGATGGAAGGTATTGCGCCAGAGCTAAAGATTAAGTTAGCGGTTGATGTAACGGTGGGCCACAACTGGGGAGAGTTGTAGTTTGGAGAATAATCAGCTTGAGATTTATAAGATTCACGAGGGTGAGGTAGTTTTTAACGTCACCGGTGATACTTTGTGGGCGACCGAGGAACAAATCTCGCAGCTTTTTGGTGTAGATCGTTCGGTTATTAACCGTCATATTCGCAACATTTACAGGGAAGGTGAGCTGGATGAGCAGGCAACTTGTGCAAAAAATGCACAAGTTCGCATGGAGGGTAATCGCCAGGTTAAACGTGAGGTGAGGAGCTATAATCTCGATGCGATTATTTCGGTAGGGTACAGGGTGAATTCGCGTAAGGCGACAGATTTTCGTATTTGGGCAACTAAAGTACTGAAAACCTATGTTGTTTCTGGGGTGGCAGTAAATGAAAAACGCCTCGAAGAACTTGATTTTAAGAAGTTACGCGAGATTGAAGGGGCGCTAGGAATCGTGAAGCGCTTGGTGGCCGAAAATGAACTTTCGACCATGGAGGCTAACGGTATTCTAGAGGTAATTTCAAAGTACACACCAAGTTTTAAGGCACTTAAGGAGTACGACGAAGGCCACATTTCCTTTAAATCAAAGTCGCCGCGCGCAGTAAAAATGCTAGATGAGGAAGAGTGTTTTAAGATTATCGCTAGTCTCAAGAAGAACATCAAGGGCGATGAATATTTCGGTGAACAGAGGGGCGATTCCTTTAAGGCGTCGCTTGGGGCGATTTGTCAGACCTTTGAAGACCAGGACATGTACAAAACTTTGGCAGAGAAGGCAGCCAACCTGCTGTACCTCGTGATTAAGGACCACCCGTTTTACGATGGCAATAAGAGAATCGGCGCGCTGCTTTTTGTGGTGTTCCTTACGATTAATAATTACCATTTGACCAAGGATGGTGAGACAAAGATTTCGGATAGGGCATTGACGGCTTTGGCGCTCTTAATTGCTGAAAGTAATCCAGCCGAAAAAGAACTGATTATTGCGTTAATTTGTAAGCTGTTGGAGAACTAGAGATGCCGGAATTACCTGAAGTCGAGACGATTAGAAGAGGACTTTCGAAGTTTATTTTGAAGAAAAAACTGGTGAAGGTAGAAGTTTTGTGTGAGAAGTCGTTTGTAGGAGATAAAGCGGTCGTAATTGGTAAAAAGGTGATGGAGTTAAGGCGTTTTGGTAAGGCTTTGGTGATTGATTTTGAGGGGGAGAAATCCGTCATGATTCACCTGAGGATGACGGGGCAGCTGATTTGGCAAGGTAAAGAACGCTATGCGGCGGGGCATCCGAGCGAGAATTTTGTGGCGGAGCTGCCGAATAAACAGACGAGAGTGGTGTTTGAATTTGAAGATGGCAAGCTGTTCTTTAACGACCAGAGGAAGTTTGGTTTCTGTAAGGCGATGGATTCTTCTGAGGTGGAGAAGGATGAGTTTATCAAAAAACTTGCCAAAGAGCCGTGGGTGATGGGCGTAGAAGAATTGGTCGAGCAGTTTAAAAGACATAAGAATTCGGTAGTAAAAGCGGTGCTTTTAGACCAGTCTATTATCTGTGGATTAGGTAATATTTATGCTGACGAAACACTATTTTTTGCCGGTGTGCATCCGGAAAGAAGGGCGGGGACAATTAGTGAGGTGGAGGCAAAAAAGATTTTGGAGGGGGCGAGAAAAGTGATGCAAGAATCGATTGACTCTGGTGGCTCGACAATGGCGACTTACGTGAAAGCCGATGGCACGAGGGGTGATTATCTCGAGAAGTTTGCGCAGGTTTTTCGCAAAGAGGGGACGCCGTGCCCGAAGTGCGGTACAATGATTAAAAAGATACGTGTGGCGGGGCGGGGAACCCACATTTGTCCGGAGTGCCAAAAATGATTAGGATTTTTTACGGAGACGATCGCATTAAAATTGAACGAGAAATCAAGAAGATTTTTGGTGCGGATTATGAAGTTCTTGAGGGCGTGGAATTAGAAGCGACGGATCTTCCGAGTATTTTCCTTGGGGGTTCGCTGTTTGCTGATGAGCGCAAGATTTTAATTAAGGATATGGGTGAAAACAAAGAGGTTTTTACGAAGCTGCCGGAGTATTTGAATACACCACACGAGGTGATTTTGTTTGAGACGAAGTTGGACAAACGTTCAGCGACCTATAAGAGCCTGAAAGACCAGGTAAAAATCCAGGAATTTAAGATGCCGGAAAATGTCGATATGAATTTGGTGTTCGATATTTTTAAAGTAGCGAAGCGCGATGGTAAGAAGGCTGTAGAAATGCTTGAAAAGATTGAAACTACGCAAGACCCGTACATGATGGTGGGTTTAATCGCTTCGCAGGCAACTAAAGATTTTGAATATCGTCAGGGAGCAAAAGAAAAGAGAGTCCTTGCGGAGCTCTCTAAACTTGATATGAAGATGAAATCTACTTCGATTCAGCCGTTTTCTTTGCTGAAGTCTTTTTTGCTGCAGGTTTCTTCGCTGTAGTAGCTTTTTTAGCAGCTGGTTTGGCGGCAGTTTTGGCAGCTGGCTTAGCGGCTGGTTTAGCGGCTTTCTTGGCAGCAGCTGGTTTGACGCCGGCGTTCTTGGCAATTTTGACAAGAGCAGCTTTGCGGCGGCTGGCAGTGTTTTTCTTCATGAGATCTTTTTTGACGGCTTTGTCGTATTCGCTTTGAGCCTTAGCAAGATTTTCTGCAGTTGGTTTGGCTTTGAAAGCTTTAAGAGCAGCCTTAATAGATTTCTTGATTTCGACATTGTGCTCAGTACGCTTAGTAGCTTGGCGAGCGGCCTTTTTTGCGGATTTAATAATCGGCATTTAGAAATTCCTATTTAGATTAAAAATTAATAACTTTCGAAGTATTATATCTTATTTTTAAAGAAAAGTAAAGACATGAGATTTTTTCTCCCTGAAGCCTCTTTACAAATCGAACAGCTTATGCTAAGATGGTGGAGTAAATAGGTCCAAAATAAAAATGCCAAACGAACAAACAACTCAAAATACCCCTGAAGTCAACGAGAGAAACGTCGTTGATGACATTATTGATAAAATTTACGATGCTAAGAATATTTTGATCGCATTGTCTTCTGACCCATCTGTGGACGATCTTGCGGCCGCGATTGGTATGTCAATCTTTTTCGACAAAATGGGGAAACGTGCGACGGCTATTTATTCTGGTGCGACGCCAAATGCTTTGGAGTTTTTGAAGCCAGAAGAGAATCTGGTGAGTTCGACTGATACGCTTCAGGACTTCGTAGTGGCAATCAACAAGGACAAGGCGGACCACTTGCGCTATAAAGTTGATGGCAACTATGTGAAAGTTTACATTACTCCGTATGGCACAAAAATTGGCGAAGACGACCTAGAATTTTCTTATGGTGATTACAATGTTGATCTCGTAATTGCTCTTGATGTGGCGAATGGTATTGACCTTGATGATGCCTTGCGTGAACACGGTAGAATCATGCACGATGCAACGATTGTTAATATTTCGACAAACCAACCTGGTAAGTTTGGCGAGATCGAATGGAGCGAGCCGTCCTTTAGCTCAATTTCCGAGATGGCAGCTGAGCTTTCGTATGCCTTTGGCGGTGATTTCCCAGTCGAACAAGACGAAGCAACCGCTTATCTTACCGGTATTGTGGCCGCTACGGATCGTTTCTCGAACGCACAAACTACACCATCAACGATGTTGGTGGCTTCCAAATTGATGCGTTCTGGCGCCGATCAGCAATTGATTGCTAAGAATATTACCTCTGAGACAGACAATGCTTTGTTCCAGAATTTGATGACTGAACAAGACAAAGAAAATATCGGCGTCACTCATGCTGAGGTGGTTGATGATACGAATGAAGAAGAATTACCACCAAAGACTAATCCAGAAGAAGAAGCAACTACAGATGAGCCAAAAGCTGATGATGGCTTGATTGATCTTAAAGATATTGAAGATTCTTTCAAAGAAGTAGAAGCTGAGGCTTCGGCCGAGGAAACTGCTGGACCGGCAGCTGAACCAGTGTTTGAGGCAAAAGCATTGCCAACGAACGAATTGCCGGTAGTAAGACCAGAAGATCCAAGGCCAATGCCGGAAGAGAGTTTGATTAGTGGCAAACCAGAGTTAACGATTGTACCACCGGTGGAGCTAAGTAGTGAAAACTTAGACAGCGAAAGCAGTAAATATGGTGATATGATGGCGGAAGCCTTAACCGGCGACAACAATCCGGCCGCTGCAGTTGCTCCAATCGTTTCAGTTGATTCAGAAGTTCCGAATGTCGAGATGGATTATAGTGCAGTAGAAACGCCAGTAAATGCTACTAGCGACGGTATTTTGCCGCCACCTCCAGCGCCAGTAGTTGACTTGTCGGCTGCGCCAGCGATTGAAGCACAACCAGTAGCTCCAGTGCAAGTAGCACCAGAGCCAGAATTCACTTCGGCTCCGGCGCCAATTCCAGAGATGCAGCCAGTAGCTTCGGCTCCAGTAGAGCAACAGGTGGCTCCAGTGGAACAACCGGTAGCCCCAATTGATCCAGTCGTTCAGCAACCAGCCCAGCCAGCTCAGCCGATTGCGCCAGCGCAACCAGTGGCGGCGCCAGAACCGCAACCACTTGGTGAACAGCCAATAATGCAGGATCAGATTTATACCGCACCAGCGAACGACCCAACTGCCTTCCGTATTCCTGGAATGTAAATAGAAAACTTCAACCTTTAAAAGATTAGGGGTTGAAGTTTTTGTTTAAATTAGATATAATTGTGAACGTGGACACGTAGCTCAGTTGGTTAGAGCGCCGCCCTGTCACGGCGGAGGTCGCGAGTTCGAGTCTCGTCGTGTCCGCCATTTTTTATGCAATAAAAAACTCAAAAAAGAGAGACTCGGATCTCGCTGCGCTCGATTTCGAGTCTCAGCAACGCTCGAGCTCGAGTCTCGACAAGCGCCTCTTATTTTCGGGGGTTGTTTTTTTACCTTACAGGTGGTATAATTTATCCCAATATGGCAATCAAAGTTACTAGAAAAGACCAAGGTGAAGCGAATGAGAACATTATTCGTCGTTTCAATCGCAAAGTTCTTCAGAGTGGTGTAATGCCTCTCAAGAAGGATCAAATGCGTTTTCATAAGCCAATTTCAAAACGTGAGCGCCGTCTTAAAGCAATCATTCGTGAACAGCGTAAAGCTGAAAAGACTGAACGCATCAAATTAGGTCTTAAATAAAAAATACCTCCTTC
The DNA here is from genome assembly GCA_017519305.1 of Candidatus Saccharimonadota bacterium. Taxonomy (GTDB): domain Bacteria; phylum Patescibacteriota; class Saccharimonadia; order Saccharimonadales; family Saccharimonadaceae; genus Nanosyncoccus. Next base: position 54,257 of record JAFWSN010000002.1, on the reverse strand, counting down.
GGGAGGTATTTTTGATATAATAATAGGGAATTAAAAGGAGAAACTATGATCATATTGTTCGGTTTGGCTGGTTCTGGTAAAGGGACGCAAGGGAAGGCCCTTTCGGAGATTTTTGGTTGGCGTTGGATTTCGGTTGGACAGGTACTAAGGGAGACTGGTGAGTATGCAGAAATCATGAATCGTGGTGAACTCGTTGAAGATGACGACGTGAACCGTTTGATGGGTATGCAAATCGAAAAAACTGAGGCTGAAGGCTACGATGTGATCCTAGATGGTTATCCACGTGATGAATATCAAGCAGAATGGTTTATGGATAAGTTTGCGGAGAAGATTGATGGAGCAATTTTGTTAGAAGTGCCAAAGGAAGAATTGTACGAACGTTTGGCTTTACGTGGACGCGATGACGACATGAGCAAAGAAAGCATCGACCGTCGTTTTGAGATTGCTGAACAAAATTTTTATTCAATTTTTAATCTGTTAGAGGCTAAAAATATTGAAATTCGTAAGGTCAATGGCGTTGGCTCAGTCGAAGAAGTGACCAATCGTTTGGTCGATGTAGTGAAAGAAATGGTGCCGGGTGCACGTGTGCAAACGGCTGATGTAAACGGTGGAGAAATCGAGCGTAGTTATGGCGAATGATAAACTAACGGCGATGCGTGAAGGTGGCCAAATTTTGGGCCACTTGCTTGCCGATTTGAAAGAATACGTAAAACCGGGCATGACTGGTAAAGAGGTCGATGCTTGGGTGCGCAAAGAGATTATTGCGCGTGGTGCTGGGGTGGCATACGATACGCTAGAAGAGAAATTCCCGGGCGCGATCTGTATTTCGGTTAATGATCAGTTGGTACATGGTGCACCAAAAGATGAACCGCTCGAAGAGGGCGATAAGGTTTCGTTTGATTTAGTGATTTCCTATAAGGGTTACTTTACTGATTCGGCCTTCACTATGTTGGTGGGTGGTAAGGGAAATCCAGCAGTTAAAAAGATGATTAGCGTAACAGAATCTTCACTTTGGGATGGGATTGAGCAGGTAAGGCCTGGTGCGCACATTGGTGATATTGGCCATGCCGTAGAAAAGGTTCTAAGAGCTGGTCATCTCGGTGTAATTGAGAATTATATTGGGCATGGTATTGGCAAAACGATGCACGAAGCCCCAGAGGTGCCGAATTACGGACGCAAGGGAACTGGCTATGTTCTAAAGGTGGGGGATACGATTTGTATTGAGCCAATGTCTTGTCTTGGCAAGCCGGCCAATTATGTCGATAAAGATGATGGCTGGTCTGTAAAAATGAAAGATGGCTCGATTGGCTGTCACTGTGAGCACACGATTTTGGTGACCGAAGATGGCTACGAGGTTTTAACTTTGCCAAAATAGCAAATAGCGTGTATAATAAAGCTTATGGATGAAGTAAGCCGTTATGCAGTAGGACTAGACGTCGGAACCGAGAACGTTCGTGCGGTAGTGCTATCTGTTTCTAAAAGTGGGGAACTTGCTGTCGTTGGTTATAACGAGGGCAAATCTGTTGGTATGCGTAAAGGTGTGGTGGCCAATTTGGCTGGCCCGGCTGGCGCAATTGATAAAATGCTCGGCGAAGTTGAACACATGTGCGGTCGCAACGTTGACTCGGCTTACGTTTCTACGAATGGTTCACAAATTTTGACTACCAATACCGAAGGCATGATTGCCGTAGGTGTGGTAGATCATGAGATTGACGAAGAAGATTTGGCACGCGTCGAAGACGTAGCGGTTGTAGGAAGAATCCCGGCAAACCGTGAGGTGCTTGATGTAGTGCCACTTGAATATGCAATTGATGGTCAAGGTGGTATTAAAGATCCACTTGGTATGTCTGGTACGCGTCTCGAGATGCGTGCTTGCGTAATTTCGGCTTTGACTCCAAATATTGAAAACTTGAGGAAAGCTACTGAGAATGCTGATGTTGCGGCTGAGCGTATTGTGCCAAGTGTAGTGGCAGCGGCTAAGGCTGTACTATCTGAAAAACAGATGGAAAACGGTGTAGCCGTGATTGACCTTGGTGCAGCTACGACTTCGATTGCGGTTTACGAAGAAGGCGACTTGCAATATGTTGGTGTAGTGCCAGCTGGCTCTAATAATATCACCAATGATTTGGCGATTGTTCTTGCAATTGAGCCAGAGCTTGCTGAGGAAATTAAGACCCGCTTCATTACTGGCAATATGAGTGCTGATAAGACTAATGTGATTAGGATTAACAGAGGCAAAGAAGAACGTGTATTCGACAGGAAAGAAGTCGAGACGGTAGCTAAGGCTCGTCTGGATGAGATTTTCGGCGAAGTCCGTAAGAAACTAAAGACTGCTAAATACGACCAGAGGTTGCCAGAGGGCGTCGTACTGGTTGGTGGTGGTGCCAAAATGCGCGATATCGAAGTGTTTGCTAAAGAAGCCCTCGAAGCTTCGGCTAAGATTGGTATGCCAAGGGGACTAGGCGGAGTAGCTGGCGATATTGAAAAACCTGAATATGCTGCTGCGGTTGGTCTTGCCATGATGGCAACGGAAGATAACCCGATTCAGAATAATACCCCAAAGAAAAAGGCCGCCAAGAAGCCAAAAACTAAGAAATCTGGCCCATCTTTCATTAAGAAAATCTTCTCAAAGTTTTAATCTGTTTTATGGAGAGTTTTTAGAGTTGTTTTTTGGTTTTTTATGATATACTAGAAAAAAGATATTCTAAAAGCGAGGAAAAAATTATGCCTGAAATTAAACCAACTGAGGTGGAGAGTACAGCAAGCATTAAGGTCGTCGGTGTCGGTGGCGCTGGTGGTTCGGCAGTAGATCGCATGAAAGAGGTTGGGCTTTCTGGCGTGGAATTTGTAGCAGTTAACACCGATGCACAAGCATTGCATCATTCATCAGCTGACGTAAAGGTACACATTGGTAAAGGTCTTGGTGCCGGTGGTGACCCAGAAAAAGGTCGCGAAGCAGCAGACGAAAGCCGCGAAGAGATTGATAAAGCTCTCGACGGTGCCGATATGGTATTCATTACGCTTGGTGCTGGTGGTGGTACTGGTTCTGGTGCTGGTCCAATTGTGGCCGAAGAAGCTCGCAAAAAAGATATCCTTACTGTTGGTGTTGCAACTAAACCATTCACGTTCGAAGGTGCAAAACGCCGCGACAACGCAGAACTCGCAATTGATAAACTTGCACACCAAGTCGATGCGCTTATTACTATTCCTAATGACCGTTTACTTCAAACGATTGATCCACGTACGCCGCTTCTTGAGACTTTCAAGATTGCAGACGATGTACTTCGTCAAGGTGTTCAGGGTATTTCCGAACTTATTACCGAGCACTCGCTCATTAACCTAGACTTTGCCGATGTGAAGGCTATCATGAAGAATGCTGGTTCAGCACTCATGGGTATTGGCCGTGCTTCAGGCGAAAATCGTGCTGTACTCGCTGCACAACAAGCAGTTGAGTCGCCGCTTATTGAAGTTCGTATCGAAGGTGCACGTGGCGTGCTCTTCTCAGTCGCTGGTGGCTATGATATGTCAATGTCTGAGATTCAAGAAGCTGCTGAGGTAATTACTGGTTCAGTTTCTCCAGATGCAAACATCATCTTTGGTGCGTCAATTCGCCCAGAGCTTGAGGATGAAATCGTGGTAACCGTAGTTGCTACCGGTTTTGATTCGGATTATCGTCAAGAACCAGTTGAAGCAAAGGACGAAAAACCGGCAACTTCAATGGAAGACGAAAAACCAGAAGCTGAAGAAAAAGATTTCGCAATTGATACGAAGACTAACATGTGGGATTCAATCAAAGATGAGGCACCAGCCGAACCAGAAGCGGAGCCAACTCCAGATGACGATGAGATGGATGTACCACCTTCACTAAGAGAAAGATTCTTGGGCAGGAAGAAGAAAAACTAGAAAGGCGGTCGCGGATGGAACCGAAATATCGAATTGGTGACAGCAAAGTCTTGGAGAGCCGCGAGACAGTCGATGGAAAAATGATCAGAAGGCGCCGTGAGACGTCGGATGGGCATCGTTTTACTACTTATGAGCGTATTGAAATGCCAGCGTTAACGGTGATTAAACGCAATGGTAATAAAGAGATTTTTGACCGTGATAAGTTGATGCATGCGGTAAAACGCAGTGTCGGCAAATTCTTCAACTCTGAGCTTGAAGTAGAGAACGTAATCAACCGCGTAATCGATTCTTTATATGGCCTCGGTACGGATGAAGTTCAATCTAAACAGATCGGTGAAGCCGTCCTGGATGTTTTAGCAGAGATTAACGAAGTGGCTTACGTGCGTTTTGCTAGCGTGTTCCAGGAATTCAAGACTTTGGACGATTTCGAAGAGATTTTGAAAGAGCAAAAGAAAAAGAGGAATAAATAATGTCTCCTCGGGTGGTATGTGTTTTTCGTGATGATCAGGATTATTCTAGAACAGTTTTTGAGTGGTTGGAGAATTTTCGTCGCCAGACTGGGCGCGAGATTGAGGTTTTGGACCCGGACGTTGATACCGGATTTTGTGAGACTTATGACATCGTGGAATATCCATCTATTGTGGCACTAGGCCCAAACGGCGACGTGCGCGCGCTGTGGCGGGGCAAGGCGATGCCACTAATTAATGAAGTGCTATATTATATGATGTAAAAAGGCGCCCGTGGAGCGCTTTTTGTTGTTTATTAGTCGGATTGCCATGGGAGTTTGGAGGTGTCGATGTTGGCTTGACTCCAGTTTACGAAGCCGGTGCGTTCTGTCACGTTGGACACGTTCCAGGCATGAATATCTCCGATATTCCAAGTAGCAGCATTATAACCGGCATAAGAGAACGCGTGGCTCATATCCGTCACACTGCCGGTTTTCCAGTCATCGAGATTGCCGATGTTCCAAGTATCGGCATTACGACCAGCATTATTGAACATGGCATTCATATTCGTCACATTGCCAGTATCCCAGCCGCCAATGTCGCCAATATTCCAGGTAGTAGCAGCATTACTTCCAGCAGAAGCGAACATCCAGCTCATATCCGTCACACTGCCAGTTTTCCAGTTATCGAGATTGCCGATGTTCCAAGTATCGGCATTGTAGCCAGCGTTATAAAACATATGGTTCATACTTACAACACTGCTAGTATCCCAGCCGCCAATATCGCCAATATTCCAGGTGTGGGAAGAATATCCCGCGGAGTTAAACATCCTGTCCATATGTGTCACTTTACTAGTGTCCCAACTTCCAATACCTTTTATCTCAAAATTAGCAACTCTTCGACCGGCAGAACTAAACATACTCCTCATATTCGTTACGTTGCTTGTATCCCAACTACTAAGGTCACCAATATCAAAAGTAGTGGCATAAAATCCAGCATCGAGGAACATAGTACCCATGTCTGTTACGCTGCTCGTATTAAGATTGTTTGGGTTGGTAAGCGAAGCAAGATAAGAAGTCCCTGAAAACCAGCTAGACAGGCTGGTTGGTTTGAAGTTATAAAACGATGGCTCAAAATTGACAGATAAAATATTGCTACGAATACTATAGTCCTCCCATCCTGGTTGCTCAACGTTTGATCTTATCGGAACGTTGAAAATGTTCTTAATAGTAGACTGGATTGGTGTTTCGCCTGTAACATTGTACGTATAGGTGCTCCAGGCAGTGTAGACATTACGGTCGTAGACAAAATCAAGATTACCGTTAATAGTAAAAATAGCCTTGGCCGTTAGTGGCTGAGTGGCCGGAATAGCAGTATAAATAAAGGTGGTTTCGTAAGCCCCTGGCTCAATTGTACCGCCCAGCTTGAAGCCATAGTAAACTTCGGTTGCATCTTCAGATGTAGCAGCAGTATAGTCGCTAATGATCTTGTTTTCGGTTGGGAGAATAGCAAATTTGGAATTTTCATTTGGGTTTTCCACATCATAGGAATTGTCGAAGTGCCCAACGCCTGGTACGGCGAAGCCCCATTCATAATCACCTAAGGTCTTTGGCGATTCGTAGGTGCCGGTAGTGCCATTGATTCTGTATTCATTTGATGTGTCGCCATTCAAATATAATGTTTGATGGTTCGGGGTGTCAGTTGAAATATAAAGAGTATAACCGTTGAGTGCGTCAGTACCAATCGTGACAGTATCTTTTACGATTTTGTAGTCACCATTTTCGGAAGAGATAAGGTTTGCATTAATTTCAGGGGAGATCGTGATTGTAATGCCTTCATTTGGGTCGTCGCCTTCAGCATGTGTAGATTCTGGAACTACTGGGAGTATGATTGCGAAAGCAAAAAGTATGATAATTGCGGCTGGAAGTATAGTCAAAATACTGCTAAAATTGCCTCTGTTTTTCATATAGCCCTTCATCTCGTTTAATTATAGCATAAGCAATTTATTTTATAGAATAAATATGGTATGATGTTTAAAAGCGTTGAAGCAGCTATCACCTGCGAGCTGATGGAAGAAAGGGAAACTGAGTAGAACCATCCGTGAATCCGCGTAAGAGATTAATTGAGAGCCAAGCAAGTCTTGGAAATTGGATGGTACCGCTCCGAGGAGTTCCAATGGTAAAACATTGGATTTTTTAATATAAAGGAGCAACCATGAAATATAAAGCAGGTGAACGTCGCCGCGCTATCGAGTACGAAAAAGCACTCGTGGAGTGGTGGAAAGAGAACAAAACCTTTGAGAAGTCGGTCGAGAATCGTCCGATTGATAATTCGTATGTCTTTTACGACGGTCCTCCGTTTATTACTGGTAACCCGCACCACGGTACGTTGCTTTCTTCTATCGTGAAGGATGCAGTGCCGCGTTTTTGGACGATGAACGGCAAACACGTCGAGCGTCGTTGGGGTTGGGATTGCCATGGTCTCCCTGCTGAAAACTTTGTGGAAAAGCAGCTTGGCATTACCGATCGCCGCGAAATTGGCACTAAATGGTCTCTTGAGGATTACATTATTAAGGCACGTGAGTCGATGGTGGCAAACTCCGAAACTTGGCGCAGTACGATTGACCGTATCGGTCGTTGGGTGGATTTTGATAACTGCTATCGCACCATGAACAAAGATTTTATGGAATCGGTATGGTGGGCCTTTAAACAGCTTTACGAAGCAGGGAAGATTTACGAAGGCCGCAAGGTTTTGATGTACGATACGAAGTTTGCGACTCCAGTTTCGAAGGCTGAAGTGACTATGGACAACGATGCTTATCAGGTGGTGACCGACCCAAGTGCTTACGTAAAGTTTAAGATGCTTGATGAGGACGCCTATTTCTTAGCTTGGACAACTACGCCTTGGACTTTGCCGGCCAACATGGCGCTTGCGGTGAGCCCAAAGCTTGAATATGGTTATTATGACGTAGATGGTACGACTTTGGTGGTAGCTTTGGAGCGCGCTAAGGTATTATTCCCAGAGCTAAAACCAACAAAAGCTGTACGTGGCGAAGCTCTTGTAGGCAAGAAATATAAGTCAATTATCGAAGTTGCTGATGGACTATTTGATCTTGGCACTGATGGCCAGGATGGCACGGTGCGTCGCAAAGATACTTATACGGTGCTTGCGGGTGATTTTGTGTCGGCCGAAGATGGTACTGGTATCGTTCATATCGCGCCGGCTTATGGTGAAGATGACTACGCAATTTGCCAGAAGTACGAGGTAGATTTCGCTGACGTGCTTGATGAAAATGGCTACTATCTCCCAGAGATGGCCGAGAAGCTTCACGAACTTGGCGTGCGCGATACAGATGAAAATGGTATTCAGGTTTGGGCTGGCAACAAGTTTATTGCTAAATGCCTAGAGGAAAAGGGTATTATTTATAAGATTGAATATATTCAACACGAGTATCCGTTTAACCCACGTTCTAAGGAACGTATTATCTACCGTGCTTTCCCAAGCTGGTTCTTTGATGTAGAAGGCCAGAAGCAGATGATGCTCGAAGAGAATGAGAATATCAACTGGTTCCCAGAGTATTTGAAACACGGTCGTTTTGCTAAAAACATTGAGGCAGCACCAGATTGGAACCTCTCTCGTGATCGTTTCTGGGCTACTGCTATGCCGGTCTGGAAAGGCGACAAGGGAACCGTGAAGGTAATTGGCTCTTATGATGAACTTTATGAGCTTTCTGGTAAACGTCTAGAGGATTATCACCGTCCATGGGTGGATGAAATTGAGTTTGATATCGATGGTGAGCATTTTAAACGCATTGAAAAGGTCTTGGACTGTTGGTTTGAGTCTGGTTCGATGCCGTTTGCTCAGATGCACTATCCGTTTGAGAATAAAGAGAAGTTTGAAAGCAATTACCCAGCAGACTTTATCGTAGAATATGTTGGTCAGGTACGCGCGTGGTTCTACTATGTGCACTGCGTAAACACTGCGCTAGCATCGATTGGCGCCTTTGGCGAAAAGGCTAAGAATGGCCCAAAGAATGCCTATAAGAACGTGATTACGACTGGCACCCTCGCTGGTAACGATGGTCGCAAGATGAGCAAGTCGCTTGGTAACTATACCGACCCAAATATCTTGATGGATCAATATTCGGCAGACTCTTTGCGCTTCTTGCTTTTGTCATCACCAGTGCTTGCCGGGGAAGACTTTGCCTTGCTCGACAAGGACGTCTCTGATGTGGCACGCAAGTTATCTATGATTTGGAACGTTTACGACTTCTTCACGACTTATGCTGCGGTGGATGGGGTAGATTCGGATGATTTGGCGGTATTTAAACCAGAGGGTCTCGTGAATGATTTGGATAAGTGGATTGTTTCAAGAGTATATCAATTACGTGATGAGATTACTGCTGGTATGGAAAAATATGATTTGCCAGAAGCCTTGGCAGGCGTGTTGCCATTTGTGGATGATTTATCGAACTGGTTCGTGCGTCGTTCACGTCGCCGCTTCTTTAAGGCAGAAGATGAGGCAGACAAAACGGAAGCTTACGGCACCCTTTACTTTGCACTGGTTTATTTGAGTAAAATTCTTGCACCGTTTGTGCCGTTCTTGGCTGAAGAGCTGTATCAAAAAATGACTGGCTTTAATGAATCTGTACATCTTTTGGATTGGCCAGCCGCTGGCGTGATCGATACTGATATACTCGAGGAAATGGCTCGTACGCGCGAAATTATTACCGATGGTCTCGCAATGCGTATGAATAAGTCTGAAACAGAGGAACAAATTAAGGTTCGCCAGCCTCTATCAGAGATGATTTACGGTGGCGAGAAGCTTTCCGAGTTCTATGAAGGTATCATCGCCGACGAAGTGAACGTTAAAAAAGTTACCCAGGGTGCGGAAAATTATTTGAACAAAACCTTAACGCCGGAACTTTTGGAAGAAGGTTTTGTGCGTGAGCTCGTTCGTTCGGTCCAAGCTGCTCGCAAGAAGGCTGGGCTTAACGTAGGTGACCATATTAAATTGTCTTTGTCTTGTGAGGTGCCGGCTGACTTTGCCGAGATGTTTAAGGCTGAGGTGCTCGCTGATAGCGTTGAGGTGGCGGGGAACTATAGCTATGATGAGATTGCTAAGGTCAATGGTGAAAACGTAACGATTTCGCTCGAGAAAGCATAACATATACAAAATAGGCCTTCGGGCCTATTTTTGTGCGATTTTATCTCTGTTAATTTGACAAGATGATAAAAAATAAGCATAAGTAGTATTGACTTTTTTGGCAAAGTGTGCTAATATAAAAAGCAGTTAGACAATAAAATAAAAAATCTAACAAATAATAAAAATAAACACCCGGAATACACAGAAAGGAGCATCCGGAGCTAGCAAAAACAAAAATAAACAGGGAAATAAAATGCGATTGCAATACGAAATAAGTAAAAATGAAGGCAAAGCTAACAATGTAACTTTTGCTAGCGAGGACGCACAGAATAGGATCGATGCATTCAGGGCAAGGAAGTTTGGTAAAAAGGTTGGCGATATATTAGGCATCTAGAGATGCAGAAAGGTAAAATACTCCAATGTAACGTAAAAATATAAAACAAAAACAACAAAAGAACTTAAAAGAGGGAACTTTATAGATTAGACACCATAAATTACCTAAAAAACCGAACAGTCCGTTCGGTTTTTTAGTAGGTTGTCTTTGGCGTAGTTTTGGACACGTTTTTCGTGTTGATTTTTGTGCGAAAACCGTGAGCATTTTGTTGACCTACAAAAAAGTTTATGCTAATCTTAAATGAGAAAAGGGCATATAACAAGAAAAAAGAAAGGTCTCCACATGGACAATTCTAATTATCAAGACGGCGGTCAGGTTATGACCGACGAAGAACTAAATCAACAGCTTAATAGCTTGTCGGACGACGAGGTTTTGAGCGTTTACATGGAAAGTCTACTCATCGAAAAAGGCTTGGCTGATTTGGATGATGAGACTAGGGAAAAAATGATTTCCGAAATGAAGGAACGCGCCGTCGATTTGATCAACTACTCGATTATCGATGCTTTGCCAGAGGGTAAGGCTGAAGAATTGTCTAGCAAGATTGAACAAGGCGAGGATGGTGAAGCCTTGATGAATGCTGCAATCGAAGAAGCCGGAATTGATGCCGGAAAGATTACCGATGAAGCTTTGAAAAAATTCCGTGAACTATACTTAGGCGAAGACGCAAAAGAGGAATAAAAGATGGCGGGAGAATTAAACAGCGGATCTGGAGGGAACGGAGCTGTTGCTGCCAATTGGGCAAAGGCGGTTACTAATTCGGACGGCACACCATACGAGCCGGGCCCGGTGGTTGTTGATGGAAAAGACTCCTGGGTATTGGGACAAACCGAAACCGATAAATCTGGTCCAGTAAAAAGCGTGTCGCGTGTTGATGGCAAGCCTAAAAAAGACTTTATATTTGGTCAGGATTCTAATGACATTGTTGACACTCCAGATGGCGTTGGCCACCGACCATACTTTACTAGAGATGTTACCGGTGAGATAAAAGAGTTCCCAACACCAGAAACAGAAAAATTGAGCGAGACCTCACCTCTTGATGGCGGTCACGCCAAAATTGAAATGCCCGAAAAAGAAGAGAAGGTTTTGCCACCTTCAAAAGTTTTGTTGACGGATGATGGAAGGCCGGTGTTTAAACCACTCGTGGAAGAAGAACCAGTAATTTCTGCTAAGCCAGTAGAAACTATTGTAGCTAAGCCTGAACCGGCAGCCAAAGAGGAGACCTTGGCAGCCGAAGCCGATTACGACCCACATGACAGTAGCTACTTTAAAAAAGGCCAAGCAAATCTCAAGGCGCTAGAAGAAAGACGCAAAGCAACAGAGCTAGCACAAGCAGAGGCGGAGAGGAAACCTTCTTTTGTTGAGAGTGTTGTTGGATTCTTTAAGGGCAAAAAACCTGAGGGGAACAAACCAACAACAACGCCTTCGGCTAAATCTGAAGCTAGCAAGGAATCACAAAGTATTATTAATGATCCAACCGACAAAAAAGGAGAGCGAAAACCTTTCTCTGAAGCGAAAGATGCAGTTGAACCAATTCCAACAGCGGAAGAATTGCGTCGTGCTAATGCAGAGAAAAAAGCCGATACGAATGCTGACGGTGTAATTAATGCTACGAAGCCAGTAGAAATTACTGCAAAGGATGGTGGCAACGCTAAGCCAGTTCCAAGCAGTGATCCTAATAAGGGTAATACTGTTAAACCGACTCCTTTGCCAGAGAATAATCCAAAAGATGGCGGAACGGCCAAACCAACTCCTTCGCCAGAGAATAATCCAAAAGATGGTAGTGGAGTGAAGCCTGTGCCAACACCGAAACCAGTTTCGGTGGAAAAACCAGCTGCAAGTTCAGAAGCTAAGCCAGCTGAGAAGCCAGAAGCAACGAGCAGTGTTCCTAATCCAAAAGATGGTGGTACGGCTAAACCGATGCCTTCAGAAAAGAACAACCCGAACACTGGCGGTACGGCTAAACCGATGCCTTCACCTGAGAACAATCCAAACACTGGCGGCACGGCAAAGCCAGTTCCATCACCAGAAAATAACCCAAATACTGGTGGCACGGCTAAACCTTCTGCTGCCGCGCAAGAGAGAATGGAGAAGCAGGTACAAGAAAATATCCGCGAAAAGATTAAAGAGCGTGGCGGTAAAGTCTTGGGTGCTGCTGAAGATGTTTACTTGGTGGCTACCGAAGGTCTTACCGGAAAAGAAGCCGAGAAAGAAGCCGCAAGCATTGCCTATCAAGCTATGGTGGCTTATGACGAAAGGGTCAAGGCCGAAAGAGATGCCAAGGATGCTGCTAAGGCTCAAAAATTGATTGAACAAGGTAAGAAACCTGGTGGCTTCTTGACTAGAGTAATTAAAGGTATTCCAACTGGTTTTTATGATAGGACCATTGGTACGGTTAAGCGCACGATTGCGGTAAAGAATTATTATAAGACAGCTTTAGCGGCAATTAAAAAGACTGGTAGGGGTTCGGCTGGTAAAACTGCAGTTGAACTTACGAACCAGCTAGAGGCACAAGATAAAGCCGATCTTACGGGCAAGTCTAGGCTTGGGCGTTTTGCCGAACAGGTGCGTAGCGATGCTCGTGACACCTTTGCTGGTGTGAAGAGCAGGCGTGAGCGTCGAGAAGAAGTTGTCGATGCAGCCTCCAAAGATGTCAACGGCAATTTGGACGAGAGGGTATTCAACCCATTGTCTGATGATTATGCGCTTGAGAAATACGGTGGCGTAATTGATCCGGACAAAGCTATGCTCGATCGCGCGGTCCAAGCTCGTCGCGCTGGTGCCTTGAATATGGACAAAGGCGTTGAGTTTAAGGGCGAAATGGATAGCCCACTCCAGCAAGCTATTAAGACATTTGCAAAAGAAGTTGCCAGTTACGACAAGAGTGTCGATACCGATACGGAAATTTCTAGGGAAGACTTCAACAAGGAAATGGCAAAACGTGACGCTGCAAGAAAAGCCGTTACGGAAGCTATCAACAAAAGCCTTGGCGGCGGTGTTAATAACGCTGCTGAAGTCGTAAGAATGATTGAGCGCAACTTGAGCGGTACGTTGACTGAGGAGCTAAATGGGGCTAAGGGCGAAGAAGCTCATAAAGAAGCGATTGCGGCAATCGATGAATATATTGATAAACACTTCCACTTTGATAAGTTTAAGGTGACAGACACCGGTTTGGCAGTGGACGAAGGAAGGGCTAAGGCCAAATGGACGGATGTTCTTACTCTCAAAACGAACCTGTTTACTGGTATTGCAGTTGGTTTAGGTAGCAGCATGGCCGTTGGTTTAGCAAAGAGCGCCGTGATTCAACATATTACCAACTCGCAAATCGTGATGGCTGGCATGAAAGTAGTTATCGCTACTGGTGTTGGTTTCCAAAGAGGATATTCTAGGGCTAAGAAAGAGCAGGTTAAAGAAAATATCGATGCTGCACTTGGTCTAGAAAAGCAGGGTAAGAACGAAGGTATGCGTCGCAAGCTTGGCAGAGACTTCACTGAGTTGATGTTGAATGTTGATGGGGCTATCGAGGATTTGAAGAGTGATATTGGTAATATGGGCGAAGAAGCAAAGCAAGCCAAGATTAAAGATATTGCTAGCATTTTGGCTCGACTCGATCTTCAAGAAAAACATGCTGGCAAGGTAAACCTATTTGTTTACAACGGTAGAGATAAAATTGAACGTGGTAAAGCTGATATGTTCAAGGCAATGAATGATGCTATTGAAGCGCTTAAAGCTGGTGGCGTCGAAAATGTCGAAGAACTAATTGCAACAAGCAGAGCTGAACAGTTTAGCGATTTGAGCAAGGTTTATGGCAAGATTGCGCGTAACCAATTTGCATGGCGTATGGGCCGAGGTGCTATGACTGGCGCATTGGCTGGTCTTACTGCTGCTACTGCCACGATTGTGATGGATAAATTCAGAGGCAATAAACTCGAGGAAGAAATTCGCGATTTGGCACAAGGCAGAAAGAAATTCTCTGGTTTGAACGTTGTCGATGTTGAGAGTGCGGCTGTTGGTGGTGCTGTGGTTGAAGAAACGGTTAATCAGCAACCAGTAGTTAAAGAAGAAATCAAAGACACTAGAACGCCAGAACAAATGGAAATCGATAGGCAACGCGCTAATAGCCAGGTGCTCATCGAGGAAAGCAACAACGGCGGTCAGAGTGTTGGCTTTGACGTGAACAAGAACGGTAAGCTTGACGAAGGCGAGTATCTCATTGGTGGTGGCAGAGAACGCGGTGTGAATTTGGCAAATGACGCTGACTTTGAGACGGCTAACGCAAAATTGAGCCAATACGGCGTAGAGTTGACCCGTGACCCTACATTTGGTCAAAAGAATGTTCCGGTAAGCGTATCTGAATATGTTAATAGCCAATCTAATGCGGTAAAGGGTATCAACATTAATAATGTTAACTGGAATAAGAGTCAACAGCTAGTCAGTATTGAGCGAGACATCGTCGTCCATCCAAACGATGGTATGGAGCTCTACGAAGTGCCAGTTGATGGCAAGATTCCAAGTGGCGCTAAGCTTTACATCGATCTTGATGGTGATGGCCCAGGTGCTCCACTCGAGTACGAAATCGTAAACGGTAAGGCAATCGTTCCGGCTAGCGTGCTTGATACATCTCGCGTTGGTACTGGTGGTACCGCCAAGCTCCTTGGTACGGTTCGCGTAGCTAAGATTGAGGACAACCAGTTCATTTCTTACACAACTAATACTGGTAAGGTTTTGTCTGGTGACTCAGTCATCAATTCAAAGGTTGATCACCCTGGCTATGCCATCTCGGTTATCAAACACGGCGAGAATGGACAACCAGATGAGATTATTAACCAAGCTGCGGTAGATGGTAATGGCCACACCGTTAGTAACCTTTCCGAAACGTTTAATGGTCGCGCTACTAATGTCTCAGATCGTGTACCTTACATGATGAAGGAAACAACTACTGGTGGCGCTGGTGCTATTACGCTTGCGGATGGCGCAGAAATCAAAGAATATACCTACTCCGGTGGTTACCAAGAGAAGTTTGATGCCAGCTTGAACTACATGTTCAAGGAAAAAGCTACCTATGTTGGTACACCAATGACCTTGGATGTGAATGGCGATGGTCTCATCGATTCTACTGAGAGCGCAGCTTACATCAATCAGATGTTCGTAAGAACGGCAACTAACCCATATGTCTTGATGCAGAATGCCTCGGCCTATGGCGTGCTTGAGCCTGATGTAATGACTGACCTTGGCTTTACACAAGAAGTTCTTGCTAATAGATTCGGCATTGTGGATGGTCAGATCGATACTATGGAAGAACTCAATGCCTTCCTCGAGAAGTTGAAGTTGTCTGAGAACGCTGACTGGTACGACAAGTTGGTCAATAGAACACTCGGTACGATGAGAACCGATCTCGCTGGCGCTGAGCTTGAAATGGTTACACTTGGTGACCGCACGGCTACCTATTTGAACAATGAAAACTCACTTGATTTCATTCACGCTTCTAGGAACCGTACAGCCGTAACCTACTACAAGATGGTAGATGGCCAGAAGGTCTATATTGGCAACAAGGGCTTCATGTATGGCAAAGATAATAAAGAGCCTGCCTATGACATTCTCGCTTGTGAACAGAAGGGTAAGAGACCACCAAGGATTACTACAACAACCCCGACGATAATCAGGACTACTCCAGTTATCACAACGACTCCAGTAATTAGGACTACCCCGGTCATCACGACGACTATGATTAAGACGACTCCAGTGATTACAACTACGATGCCGACAACAACACCAAGAATTACGACTACGATGCCGACGACAACGCCAAGGATTACGACTACGATGCCAACAACAACACCAAGAATTACGACTACGATGCCGACGACAACGCCAAGGATTACGACTACGATGCCAACAACAACGCCAAGGATTACAACTACGTTGCCAACGACAACTCCAATCATTACGACTACGTTGCCAACGACAACTCCAATCATTACGACTACGTTGCCAACGACGTTACCACCGAAGGTCACACCGACTCCGATGGATCCTGGAAATAATCCTGGTGATGGTAAGTTGCCAACTCCTACCCCAACGGTGCCTGGCCAGCCTACGACGGCGCCTGGACCAATCACTGAAGAGCCGGGAGTTCCATACGTTCCAACGACAACCGTTCCGGTGACTGATGAAGACATCGACGAGTATCTAAGATTAATAAGAAGTAGACAACAACAATAATAATAAAGGAGGCAAATGAAAAAACTAAAAATAATAGTAGCAGCATTTGCGGTGGGGCTTGCGACGGTATGGTCGCCGGCGGTGATGGCTTGGGGGCCAGAACGCCAAACATATACAATGGAGTCTCCAGCTCCGCACGCTACATTTAACTCAATTACCGATAACCCGATTTTGGGTGATGAGCGTGATTTTGTAAGAGTTGCTGAGGACGATGGCACTTACGCTAACGAAGTCGAACTCGAAGACGGAAAGATCTATATGGTCTATATCGGCTATCACAACGATGCCGCTAGCTCAACCAATGAGACCGGCGAAGGCATTTCGAAAAATACAAGAGTTGTAACCGATTTCCCAAAGCAGATTGCTGCTGGCGAAAAGGGTACAATTTATGCAAAGATTTTGTCCGATACCGCCGAACCTCACTCGGTTTGGGATGAAGCATATATTACCGCAAAGGAAGATCTTAAAATTGAGTACATTCCTGGCACGGCGTTGATTCACAACGACTGGGATCTAGATGGTACAGAGCTTCCAGCATCACTATTCACTGCTGAAGGCGCTTTAATTGGCGTGAATGAAGCTAATGGTACGGTCTATGGTTGTGCAGAATTCTCTGGCTACGTCATCTATAGATTCAAAGTCTACAAAGAAGAAATTCCAGAAGAACTTCCTAAGACTGGTCCAGCTGAGGCTATAATGGCCGTAGCAATCGTGGTGGGCATTTGTGGTGGCGCATTTTATCTTTATCGCACAAGGCGTGCTCTAAAGAAAACCACGGCTAGCGTCATGAACGAGCCTGTCGATATGACGGTCAATGAACCAAAAGAAATCGATCAGGATAAACACGACAATGCTGGCGACGCCGGAAAAGAATAAATTGACAGTTATCATCGCCTTCAGAAATGAAGGCGATGAAGTTGAAAAGACCGTACAATCGGTGCGTGATACTACCGACGAGAGTTTGGTACCGATTATTTTGATGGATGACGGCAGTGACGATGGTGTTGATTACAAAGCGGTCGCTGAGAAGTATGATTGCGAATATCATAAGTATCCAAAGTCAGTAGGTCCGGCCATTGCGCGTACGATGGGGGCAAGGTGGTGCAAAACCGATAAGTTTGTTTTTATTGATGGGCATATGCGCTTTTTCGATCAAGATTGGAACAAGCGTGTTTGTAAAATTCTAGACGAGAATCCTAGGATAATTTTGTGTTCTGGGACAACCAATATCGTGCCTGGAAAAGAAGAGGAAAATAGGGGGAATTCTGCGGCCTGCATCAAGATAAACGACGAACCGGGTTCCGAATATAACGCTCTGTGGTCTGTCGATATGAAGGATTTTGAAGGTGAGTTGATGGAAGTGCCTTGTGTATTGGGGGCTTTTTACGCCTTTAAAAAGAGTTTCTGGGAAGAGATTAGAGGTCTTTCTGGTTTGGCTGGTTATGGATTTGAAGAACCATTTATGTCGCTTAAGACTTGGTATTTGGGTGGGAAATGTTTAATCTTAAGAGATTTTTATGTTGGTCATTTGTATCGTGATATCCCGAAGGTGCCAATAAGTAGCGAGAAGTTTTATGCAAACCAGATGATGTTGATAGATGTGTTTACTGTAAACCAGAAGGAAAGAGAGAGTCGTTTGGAGCGCTATAGGAATATGTTTGATAAGGGGATGTTGGCGAAAATAGATGAAGTGACCGCAAAACAGAAAAAGAATATAGATGATTTGAAAGAATACATCAGAGAGCATGGTGATCCTGAAGGGATTAAGAAGTTTTGGAAAATAAACGCGGAGCGCCATCCGTAGGGGCTTGGCAATTCGCGAAAAGTATGATAAAATACAGGGAACTAATTAAGGATTAATATGAAGAAAGCAGTTATCCTCGTTGGCGGGAAGCAATATCTCGTCGAAGAGAAAGAGACCCTACGGGTGGACCTCCTCCCGGAAGGCACTAAAGAGCTCGAAACTGACGCTTTGCTTCTTATCGATGGTGATACGACTACAGTCGGCACTCCAACCGTTAAGGGCGTGAAGGTTTCAGCAAAAGTGGTGGAACCAAAGGTTGCCGGCGAAAAAGTTCGTGTCATCCGTTATCATTCAAAGAAACGTGTTCACACCGAAACTGGTCATCGCCAGAAATACTCGGAAATCCAAATCACGAAGATTGCTTAAAAAAACGGGCCAAGCGCCCGTTTTTTAATGGTATAATATATATATTATGGTGAAGGTAATATGTGTAACGAATCAGAAAGGCGGAGTTGGGAAAACCACTACCGCAGTTAATTTGGCTTATTACCTAGCAAAGGATAAGTTTAGAACACTTTTGATTGATTTTGACCCGCAGGGCAATGCAACGTCTGGTCTTGGCATCGATAAGGCTGACACGGAAGCTCTTGGTATGACGATGACGGAAGTGGTGCTCGGCACAGCAGAGATGTCCGAGGCGATTCGCCCAACCAAGTACAAGAATTTCGATTTAGCACCAGCTACCCCAGAACTTGCTAACGCCGAGGTAGAAATTACCAGTATGCAACGCAAGTTTGTAAGGCTACGCGATGCGGTGCGTAAGGTAGCAGATAATTATGACTATGTGATTATCGATTTGCCGCCTTCCTTGTCGCTTCTGACGGTAAATGGCATGATTGCCGCGGATTATTTGTTGTTGCCAGTACAGACCGAATTTTACGCCCTAGAAGGCGTTGCGCAGCTTTTAGAGAGCATGAAACTAGTGATGAAGCAAGCTAATCCAAAACTACAACTAATTGGCGTGCTCGCTACGATGTATGACAAGCGTACTTCGCTCTCAACGCAAGTTTATGAAGAGATCCGTAAATATTTCAAGGATTTGACATTCAAGACGACTATTCCGCGTAACGTACGTGTGGCTGAGGCACCAAGCCATGGTGTGCCAGTGGGGGATTATGACAAGTTTTCAAAAGGGGCTAGGGCATATCGCGATTTCACTAAAGAATTGGAGGCAAGGACCAAATGAAAAGTGGCTTAGGGCGTGGGTTTGATAGTTTAATTCCGACTGACGTTATGTTCAGCGATGAGTTTGATTTAACGGCCAAAGAAGATAAGGCTGGTAGCGAACTCAAAGAAATCCCTTTAGACGATATTATTCGCGACGATGAGCAGCCGCGCAAAGAGTTTAACAAAGAAGCCATTGAAGCTCTTGCAGCGTCGATTAAAGAGCATGGCGTATTGCAACCAATTGTCGTTACCAAAGAAGAGGGTAAGTACAAAATTGTTGCTGGTGAACGCCGTTGGCGTGCTTCTAAGTTGGCTGGCCTTGATAAGATTCCGGCGATTGTACGTTCGATTGATTTGCAAAAGCGTTTGGAGTTGGCAATTATTGAGAACGCTCAGCGTGAAGATCTAAACGCGATTGAACTCGCTACGGCTTATGCCAAGCTTAAATCTCAGTTTAACTTGACCGCCAAAGAGATTGCAGCGCGTGTGGGCAAGAGTGAATCATCTGTCTTTAACACGATGAGGCTTTTGAATTTTTCGGATGAAATTAAACAAACGATCGTAAAAGAGAAGTTATCTGAGGGCGTGATGCGCCCGCTCGTAACTGCTGATCCGGAACTCGTGAACAAAGTTTTGCCGAAGATTATCGAAGAAGGTTGGACGGCACGCAAAGTTGAGCGTTACATGTCTGAGAACAAGAAAAAATCTTCAGCAAGCTTAGTAAAGAAAGATACTTATCGCAGAGAAGAAGATGCTTTGTCGGCAAAATATGGTGCAGTGGTAAAGGTGGCTGGTCGCAGCTTAACTTTTAAATGCAAAAACGAAGCCGAGCTAAAAGATTTAATTTCAAAACTATAATATGGACAAGAAAAAAGACTCTGAGCGAATTGAAAAAGCCGTCGCGATGGCTAAAAAGGCGCACGAGGGTCAGCTAAGAAAGACTGGCGAGCCTTATATTGTGCATCCTTTGGCCGTAAAGAAGATTCTTGAAGAATGGGGAATGGATGAAGATACGATTATTGCCGGAGTTTTGCATGATGTAGTAGAAGATACTGAGGTGACGCTCGATGATGTCCGCAATGAGTTTGGTGAATCGGTGGCGTTTCTCGTGGACGGTGTGACGAAACTTTCGACCGCACGCGCTGGCATGCGTGATATTGATACGTATCTCCCAGAGACGCGCAATAACTTTTTGCGCTTGATGATTGCGCTTGGGGATGACATTAGGGTTCTTATCATTAAACTCGCTGACCGTCTACATAATTTACGTACACTGTCGGCTTTGACGCCGGATAAACAGAAAAAGATCGCTAAGGAAACCCTTGAAGTATTTGCGCCGCTGGCAGATAGGTTAAACATGGGTCTTCTCCGCGTAGAGCTTGCTGATTTGGCATTTAAGTATGTTGACCCGAAGCGTTATGAATATTTGAAAGATTTGATTGAGAAGTATAACCGTTCGGCAAGCAAGAGTTTGAAAAAGATTGAAGGTGAGATTACTGAAGCCCTTAAAAAAGAGAAGATTGATTTTGAAATCTCTGGTCGCGTGAAGTCGATTTATTCGCTTCACAAGAAAATGGCCAAACACAATCAAAACATCAATGAGATTTATGATTTAACGGCGCTACGCATCATTGTAGAGGACGTGACGACTTGTTACCTGGTGCT
Source organism: Candidatus Saccharimonadota bacterium (assembly GCA_017519305.1). Taxonomy (GTDB): domain Bacteria; phylum Patescibacteriota; class Saccharimonadia; order Saccharimonadales; family Saccharimonadaceae; genus Nanosyncoccus. Next base: position 33,514 of record JAFWSN010000002.1, on the reverse strand, counting down.
TGGCATTATCCATTCGCTTTATACGCCAATGGCAGGTCGTATTAAGGATTACATCGCAATGCCGAAGCATAATGGTTATCAGTCTATCCATACGACGGTAATTACGTCTGATAAGCGCGTGGTGGAATTCCAGATTCGTACTAAAGAAATGCATGAGTATGCTGAACGTGGTCTTGCGGCGAGCTTCTATTATAATGAGCAGAAGGTAACAGAGAACTATAAGAAGGGCAAGATTGAGCACTTGCCGATGAACTTGCTTTGGATTACGGAGCTTCAGATGACGGCAGCGGCTCTTCGCGAAGGGAAGAAGGTGGATCTTGATAAGCTAAAACTTAATCTGTTTGCCGATAAGATCTTCGTTTATACTCCGAAAGGCGATATTGTAGATTTGCCTAAAGGGTCACTTCCGCTAGACTTTGCCTATCGTCTGCACTCGGAAATTGGTGATCACGTGGTGGGCGTAAAGATTAACGGCAAGATTTCGAACTTGAATAAACCGCTTGAGAATTTTGATATTGTAGAGATTTTGACGTCAAAAAACCAAACGCCAAAGAGTTCTTGGTTGAGTAAAATTTTTACATCACACGCGCGCGCAAAATTAATGCGTCGCTTGAACCAGGACGGCACTAGTGTTGTTCCGCCGAAGAAAAAGTAAAGGAGGAAAAAATGAACAAAAAAGAGACAGAAGCCTTCAAAGCAAAGGTCTACAAAGTTAGAAACATTATTTGGGCAATACTTGCGGCCGGTGTTGTTGGCGTTTGTATTTTTGTATTTGCCGTTGTTCAGAGTAACCCAACTTATGGAAATTATGACGGTGGCGCTTTCTTAGTTCTTATTTCTGGAATAGTCGCTATTCAATTAGCTGTCCTGGTTGGATTGATCTCGTTTATCTTAGTGAAATTAAAAGCCAAAAAGTAATTTTTTGTAAAAAAATGGAGCCGATGGCAGGGCTTGAACCTGTGACCTGCTCGTTACGAATGAGCTGCTCTACCAACTGAGCTACATCGGCGTCTTTGTCATTATAGCACAAAATTTGGGTCTGTTGTATAATGGAGAAAAGGAGTTATTTCTGATGAAAAAAGAAAAGGTGGAAATTATTAAACGTCCGGCAAAACGTTTTAATTTTAATAAAACAAATCCGAAAAAAGCGGCTTGGTCGGCGGTATTCGAGTCAGTGGTAACTATTGCTCTCGGTATTCTTTTGGTGATTTGGCCAAATACGATTGTGCGAGTCGTAGCTTATCTAGTAGGCGCATGTTTGCTCGTGAAGGGCGGTTACAAAATTATTAACTATATGCTAGAAAAACAGCAAAACGCTGCGCTTAATAATGAGCTGATTGTTGGCATTATGACTTTTATTGTGGGTGCCGTAATATTCGTAATGGGTGATGCGATTTTGGATGTATTCCGCGTAATTGCTGGCATCTGGATTATCTATGAGGCGTTAATTCGTATGAGCAACGCAATGAGAATCCGCACCGTTAACTCAACAACTTGGAGCGCAGTACTTACGATGTCTATCATCATGTTGTTATTTGGCGTATTCATCACGTTCTTCGATGGTGCAGTAGTATTCTTAATCGGCTGGCTTATGATTGTAGTTGGTTTGATTGGGCTAACGTCCGATGTGATCTTTATGCAGAACCTAAATGCTTTGGTGGAAAAATTAAAGGGCAACGCAAAATAACATGAAGAGTTTCAAGACAATTTTGATTAAGATTTATCGCGAGAACCGCTCGCTTTTAGTGTTGATGATGTTGGTTTTTCTCTTTGCTATGGGGCTTCTGATCTTCTCATTGACTAGACTTGACGCGACTAGGGCCGTGGTGAAGATTGGTTACGGTGACATCGGTGGTTATCGCGATGGCGCTTGGTCTAACTTAATTGTTTTCCCGGTACTCGCGGTGTTATTTGGCGTTCTGCATAACTTCTTGGCGATGCGCGTTTATGATAAACGTGGCGTCAGCATGGCACGCTTCTTCTTGATTACGACATTGATGTTGATTTTCGGAGCACTAATAGTGCTAATTAGATTATCAAGTGAGGGGTAATGAGAAAAAACTTAGAAATTCCACAGGGCAAGCGTACTAAGCTGTATCGCTTTTTTGAAATTTTGCCTGGGGCAATTTCGATTTTTGCGATTGCATTACTCTTTGTATTGTCATTTATCGACCCGATTTTTGGCGCGATTTACCTGTTCTTTGTGATTTCTACGACCTTGGTGAAGGCGGTAAGTGTGGCCTACCGTACAGTTCAAGGTTATAACGTAATGAAGCGAGCCGAGAGCGTAAATTGGCGTAAAAGAATAGAGGATTTAGAGAATCCGCACGAAGCTTTCGAAAGATTGCGTGATAAAGATTTGAAAGAATACGATTTTGAACAGCACGTGAGCAATCTTAGAATGATGGCGGCGATGAGTGAGGGGTATCCGGCGCCAGCAAAAATTTACCACGCAGTAATTATGACGGCCTACAACGAAGGGCTAGAGACTTTAAAGCCATCGATTGAAGCGGTCAAAAATACTTCTTTTCCAAATGAAAAGATCATTTTTATGTTTGCTTATGAGGAACGCGGTGGGGAAGAGATGGAAGAAAATGCGAACAAATTACGTGAACAGTATAAGGGTGTTTTTCATGATTTTATCTTGTCTAAACATCCGGCAGATTTGCCAAATGAGGTAGTTGGTAAGGGTCCGAACTTGACCTATGCTGGCGCTAAATTGGCAGAGTATGTCGAGAAGAAACATATCCCAATCGAGAATGTAATTGTAACTTCACTAGATAGTGATAACCGAATGGCTGAGGGATATCTCGATGTAGTGGCTTATGAATTTATTGTTCACCCGAATAGGCAGAGGCTTAGTTACCAACCAGTCTCTTTGTTCATGAATAATATTTGGGACGCACCGGCACCAACTCGCGTGATTGCAGTGTCTAACTCATTCTTTAATGTGATTACAACGATGCGTCCACACGTGATTCGTAATTTTGCTTCGCATTCGCAGCCTTTGCAAGCTCTTAAAGCGATGGATTTTTGGAGCAAGCGTACTATCGTGGAGGATGGACACCAGTTCTGGCGCAGCCTATTCTTCTTTGACGGTGATTACGGCGTTTTACCAATCCGCGTTCCGATTTACCAAGATGCCGTGCTAGATGAAAATTTGATTAAGACGATGAAAGCGCAGTTTATTCAGGTGAGGCGCTGGTATTATGGTGCAAGTGATGTGGCCTATGTTGGCGTGCGTTTATTCTCTAAAAAAGAGCGTCGCGGTATGGCTTTTTGGCCACTGTTTGCAAAGTTTTGGCGTCTTTTGGATGGACATGTCACTCTTGCAATTATGGCGCCAATCGTGGCCTTTGGTGGTTGGGTGCCAGCGATTATGAATATCTCGTCTCGTGCAATGGTAGCACATAGCTTGCCGGCAGTGGTAAGTGTGGTGCAGACAGTGGCCTCGATTGGCCTTTTGATTACAGTGTTGGTGTCACTTAAGATGTTGCCGAAGCGCCCGAAAAAATACAAGAAGGGGAAAGGTTTGTTCATGGTGCTGCAGTGGATTTTGATGCCGGTGACCTCAATTCTTTATCAGAGTATCGCAGCGTTCTATGCGCAAATTAGGTTGATGACGGGCTTTTACATGGAGAAGTTTGACGTAACTAAGAAGGTAGTAAAGAAATGAAAAAGAGGTTTATTTCGGCAGCAATTACGATGTTTTGTGGTGTGGAGTTAGTCGCTGTATTGTTGCATGCCGTCGTTTTTGAGCGTGGTTTCAACCCGAGCTGGTCTATTAGCCGCTATATGGGCTTGGACTACTGGAGTGCAATACTGTTTGCGATTGCGAATTTTATTGTAATTTTCTTCATGTTAAAATATTTACTCGGCGTACGTCGTGAGTATAAGCTGTCTGTTTTCTGGCTAATCGGCGTGATCGTGATGATTGTGGCGTATTTTGGTCTGAGTTGTTGTCCGCTGGGGTTATTTGATAAGGTATGGAGTGAATATGGTACGGTAAGTAGCCTTCACCATATCTTCTCTCACACGTTGTTTGTGAGTATGATTGTGATAGCGGTTGATACTTTGATTGAGGTGCACAAGGGAAAACCGTTTATGATCTACGGGGTACTGATGTTGGTTTTTGCGGCATTTTGTTCTTGGGGATATTTGAGCGGTTGGGACTTCTTTAAGGCAAATACTTTCTTCTTTGAGACTGGTTATATTTTGGCTAACCTAGTATTCTATAGCTTAATTCAATAAAAGGTGATATAATTGGAAAAGTCTGGGTCGCTAGCTCAGTTGGCTAGAGCGTCTCGTTTACACCGAGAAGGTCGGGGGTTCGAGCCCCTCGCGACCCACCAGAAATAAAAAGAAGTCCCAATGGGACTTATTTTTTTATTTCTATAGCGTAGCTTGGTTTGTCTCGTAAGGAGTTCAAATGGAGCGAGCCTCGTGAGCGACACCCCCTGTTTTTCAAGGGCATATCTTGATTTTTATGCTTTTTTGTGCTATAATATAAGGATAAGGGGAGTTCTTTAATGTTATTGGGAGGTGTTATTTTATGGCACAGAGTTTTGCGACTGTTTTAGTTTCGATGATTGTGATTTTTACTTTGTCAGTGGTGTTTTATGCATTTGCACGTGTGGTTGTCGATTATTACGATAGGGAAACGTCGCTTCTGATGATTTTCGTTGTTGTTACGATAGCTTATATTGGCTCTTTTTTAGTCTCGTGGACTGTGGAGTACGATGAATATCAGAATGATTGCAAGGAAGCGAAGATGTATCAACGCCAGATTCAGGAGTATCTCGTAAAAAATATTCCTGAGCTAGAAGGGATTGACCCTTCTAAGATTGTATTTGCCAATGGCGAAATAAAGTCTGACGCCGTTTTCGTTGATGATGAACTTAAAACCATAGTCAAAGACGATACTGCTCTCAGTTTGATAAGGGATTACGAGAGACTGTATGATGAATTTGACTACGCAGTGCATCTGAGAGAACGGTTTTGGTTGTTTCGCGAGCTTTCGACGGTTCTTGCTACAATGGTTATAACATTCGTATTTTTGGTAATACAAAACAAAATAATAGAATGGCGTGAATCGGTGGCTGACCGTACGAGGCGTAAGAAGATTACGCTATGAACTAACTCCCCCCTAAGGCTTGCGAACTGATGTTTGCAAGCCTTTTTTAATGTCTTGAAACCGCAAGTGCAATAGAGAAAAACCGTTGGGGGTTGTAAAAAAATTGGACTATGCTAATGATATTGCCGGACTGGGGAACTCAGTGGCCTAACTCGGCGTAGCCTCGAGGCTAAAAGATGAATGCCGGTATGCCGTAGCCCGGGTGCTGAGTGGGTGGGTCTTCGGTAGGGTATGTTATAATGTTGATATGAAAATTATTCTTGGGTCATGGGGGCTTTCTACTGAACCGATTATTAAGGCTTGCGAAGAGATGGTCGGCAAAAGTCGAAAGGAAATAGACGTAGCAATTATTAATGAAGCCATCAACGGGGAGCCAGGGGACCATCGTTGGTTTGCGGAAGAGTTAACGCATCTGACCGGTGTGATTGGCGGTAACCTTGAATTTATAGATATTCAAGTTCGTCCGATGAGTTACGTAAAAGAACGTATTGCTGAGGCTGATGTGGTTTATTGTTTTGGTGGTAATACGGATTATCTGGCTAATACTTTCTTTAAGACTGGCTTCGACAAGTTTATACCAGAGATCCTGGAGAAGAAGGTTTGGGTGGGTAGTTCAGCTGGTTCCTGTACGCTTTGCCATAAAGAATCTGAAGAAATCCAAAAGGCGGTATTTAAGGAAAAACGAGAAGCGGAGCGTTTTCTTGATATTGTTCCGATTGTCTTTTTGCCGCATTTGCACGGGCACTTTAAGTTTGGTGAGGAAGAGGTAAAGAAGGCTTCTGGGTTTACCGATTTACCGGTCTATGCACTCTCTGATGAAGCTGCAATCGTGATTAATGGTGATGAGCCGTTAAGGGTGATCGGGGAAGATTACATTCTCGCTAAAAAGGGCGAAGTAATTGTCGGGTCAAAGAGATAGTGGCGCATGCTATAATTAAACCAGAAAGGATATAGAGTATGAAAAACAATAAAAAGATTATAACCGCAGCGGTGGCGTTGGTCGTTATGGTAGCGGCAGGCGTAACTACATTCTTTATTGTAAAAGGAAATAACGGGGGAAATGGTGATTCTGGACAATCCGGTCAAGAAGCATCAAAAGGCAATTGTAGTGTTTTTGAGTGCATCGAAAAACTCAACAGTAAGATGACTCTAGCCGAGATGAACGACATTATGGGCTTTGAGGGCGAACTCGTTACCGATGAGGAATCTTACAAAACTTATTCATGGGAATTAACTGAGGACACCTCAATTCGTTCTCAATTTATGACAAGCTATAATACTGCAACGATTTCGGCAAACTATCCATCAAGTGCAGTGCCAAAGACTTCAGATTTCTCGAGGTGGACTGAAATCCAATCCAAACTTAGGGGCGGCGAAGATTTGTATTATGATGAATTTGTCGAATTAGTTGGCGGAACTCAGGGTGTGATGAAGCAGAAAAGCAGCTCCAGCGTGACCTATGAATGGGAAAATGCTGATGGTGGATACTTGTCTGGTTATTTCAATGACGACGGCAAGTGTACGATGGCTACTGGTAGGTTCTAAGGAGTTTTTATGGAAGAATACAATACGCTCGAACGAGTAACAAAATTGTTCAAAGATAAAGGATGCAAGGGTAAAGAACATATTTACGATGTGCTTTTACTCGATAGCCGTAAATATTCCGGCATGTTGAACGGAATAGAATATCCATTTTTCGGTCTAGTCATGGATTTTACCGATGAGGGAATTGGTTTTTTCCATTTAGTACAGCAAAAGTTTTCACTTAAGATTTCACTTGAGAAGCTAGTTCTAAATAAAGACTCCTATACCTTCTATAAGAATGAAGATATTGAGAGTGTTGAGGTGAAGAAATTCGCTTTGCTCGATAAGAAGAGGAAAGAGATTATCATTAAAACCGCCGACGGTAAGAAATTCTATCTTTACCAAAAGGTGGAAGATGATACAATCCCTTACCACAATGAGAATTTTGCGAAGATTACTGCAAAATACGAGAAATAGTTAAGCAAGAGAAAACACCCCCTCCAGAAGGAGAGGGTGTTTTTTGTGGTGCAGGGTGCTTACCCTGTACAAGCCCTGGTTTTTATGTTATAATAAACAGATAGGGAGTCCTTTAAAAATGTGAGTAAATAAATCCGCAATATTTGCTTAAAGTACGTATAGAAGAATGGAGGAATGAGGAAATGATTGGGTATGGAAATTTGGCAACTATGATAACTGTTCCTGTGCTGACTGTAGTTGCGGCTATTCTGATAGGTATCCAGCTTTATGGCGAAGGTTATGAGCTTGCAAGAAACAAAATTCGCGCCGCGATTATCGTCACCATTACGGTAATTGTAGTGGCTGCTACAATTGCTGGAGGCTTTATCGGATCGCTTTACGTCGCATCTGCCGCATTTAAAAGTTCATACAATGATGCAATGGAAGAAGGCGAGGAGGATCGTTGTTTTGTACAAGATTATCTTACGCACCGTATTCCGGAGTTAGAAGGTGTTGACCCTTCTAAGGTCGTTTTTGCTAAGGGCAAAGCGGTAAAATTTGAGGTTATTGAGCCGAAGCACGTCATGATTACGGACGAAATGGCTTATCATGCGCTCGATGACTATTATGCTCATTACGGTAGATTTGATTATTCAAAGGCGGCGCTTGATGAGTATGATTTTTTACGAGGTATCTGCTCGATTCTTGCATCGTCCCTTCTCGCACTTCTTGTAGTATGCTGTATTGATGGTCCAGCGCTTGGACTACTGAGATTAGCTAAACGTCTAGAACGGCGACGCGAGGAAAAGAGAAAAAGAAAAGAAGAGGAGGACGCGCTTGCGGATAGCGCAGCTCCTTAATTTAGGACTCCCTTGGGCCCCGCGAAAAAGCGGGGTCCTTTCTTTTGTGGCGCACTCTGTACATTCTGACATTTTTATGTTATAATATGAAAATAGGGAGTATTTTAAAAATTTAAGAAAGAATAAGAGGTGGGATTAATGATTATTTCGTGTATTGTGGTAACTATTGCTGTTGTGGTAGGCGTCCTTTGGGCTGGACACAATGATGCTTGTCCTCATTTTTGTAGTGAGTTTATGCACGAGGACGAGAAGAAGAGGCGAAAGAAGGCTATTATCATCGGAACGCCGATAGTAATAGCGGTCACACTAATTGCTTTTTGGGGAGGCGGAATGCTTGTCCAGAAGTTATTAGGTGGCCAATACCGGGATGAAATCTCTAAGGCAGAACAGGATCGCATGTATGTGCGAGAATTTCTCGTCGAGAGCTCTCCGGAACTTTCTGGCGTTGCGCCAGAAGAGGTCGTTTTTAGTACTGATGACGAAATAAGGATGACCGTGACGGCACCGGTGTCGTTTACGGTAAAGGACGCTACATCGTATGCGATGTTGAAATCTTATTACGAAAAATGGGAAGATTTCGACGCCGCTAGCGTCATTAGATCGGAAGAGAAAATAGCGGTGACCGTAATTGCTTTGGTTGTGACTGTTGCCGCTGGGCTCATCATGTCGTTTCTGGCAAATCCGTACAGTTGGATTTACCATTACAAAGAAGAAGTCCCCGATTATATCGGTGAGTTCAGGAAGCAGTTGGGTCTAGACAAATAAGTCAAAAACTCCCTTTAAAGCTCGCTGGGTTTCCAGCGGGCTTTTTCTTGTTTAAGGGGTTTAATGATATAATGTCCTCATATATTAGTACCTTAAAAATAGGAGGTGAGTTTTTTGCAGAACTATGAATTAGCGACTGAGCTAGCGAATAATCACGGTTTCGATGTTGACGACGTGCGGAAGCTACTCGATTATGGAGTTAGTCCAGGGAAGACAGTAAGGCTACTGAAGAAGAAAGAGAAGAAAGTAAATCTAACGGAAACAGAGGGAATAGTCAAGAGGATTACGAGGTGGTTCAAAGAATTGTCTAGTCGTCAAAAGGCTAGGCATGTGGCGAGACTTAATGAGCGTGCACGTAAGTATAACGAAGAGAATCGGCGTCGGCGTCGTATTATGAGGAGCTATGGCGACTTATATTTCACTGACGATTTGCTGAGAGTGTTTAATACTACGGTACTAACTGTGTTATTTTGTCCGCCAATGTTCTTCGGATTTAGTGCGTCTATGTGTTTGCCGTTTTTGTCGTCCCTGAGCATAATAGTCATGATGTTTCTTCTTGCCTTGATTAGTGTGGGCTTCCTTCTTGCCGTTGAGGTTCGTAAGGATATGAAAAACGAGAGGGACTATGTGATGACGGTGCCGAAGGTGATCTTTAGCCCACTGGTGAATGCGCTTGTTAAACGATGCTATGTGCATGGGTCTAAGGGTATGAGTTATGAAAAGTTGGAATGGATATTTGGCACTAAAACAGCGATGAAGCTCGAAAAAGAAAGAGTGCAGGCTTCAAAAAAGACAGAGCAGAAGGAAGCCAGCGTTGAATCGCATTGCCGAATTGTACGGATGTATTACGGCGATAGCGACCCGGAGTATGTCAAAAGGCGTACGGATGGTTTTCTGAATGGGTGCTATGTGGTCGCTTTTGGCGTTGCTTTTGCCACTGGACTTGCCGTAACAAGTTTCTACATTCATTTTGTGCGCATTGAAGAATCGATTAAGGCTGCAGGCTTAATGTTGTTTTGGCTTGCTTGGCTGCGCTTCCTTTGCAGAGCTACGTTTGCCTTAATCTGGAATGATTTACGCGGTTTCGAACACGCCATGAGGCGTTCGCGTCGTCGTCATGCGATTCGGAATGTGATGTCACCTTGAACTTTACCTTTGGAGAGACCCCGCTCAGATGAGCGGGGCTCTTTTTGTCTGGACTTTTGATAGTTTTTATGTTATAATATACGTAAGTATTTTTTTGGTGATTTTTTTATTCAACCAAAACGCAAATTAAGAAAAGAGGTGAATGAAATGGGGGAAATTAGCAAGATCGATCAGGCGAGGAGAATTTCCAAGCAATACTCTGCTAACTTTGAAGAGGTTTACGATCTCTTGAAACAGGGCAAAAGTGCTGATGCGATTATCAAGAAAGTGAAGCGACGCCGAAAAAAACTGGATGCTGATCGGGACAGGATTTCTTATCTTTTGAAGTTTTATGGCGGCGGCGATATTTGTTTTGATGATGAGACGAGGGAAAATGTAATAAAAAGCATTTTAGACGCTGCTAGTGCTGGACAAATGGATACGGTGGCCGAGTTTATAATGGAACGGCTAAAGGAGTCAAAGCGTCGGGCGCTTAGATGGAATATCCTTATTAAGGCTGTGCTCTGTTTGATTGAAATCGTGACGGTGTACTTTGTTGTTAGCGGTTATGTCAGGGGGGATCGTTTTGCTGTAGCAGCCAATGTGATATGGGGTATCATGATTTTGGCATACATCGTATCGTCATTTACGCGACAGTGTTCAATGCGCCTGTTTGAGGAGGCTACTAAGCGCGAATATAATCGTGCAATAAACGAAAGAGCACCGTGGCGGTCTTGTTGGGTTGTACTAAGAGACTCGAAAGTTGTTCTGTGGCGATCGGGCCTAATCTTTTACGACCGGACTTGGTAAAGCTTCTATTTAAAAGAGTCCTACAGTTGTAGGGCTCTTTTTCTTGGGACAATTTTTGTGAGAACGCCAAGATTGTGGTATAATTATCAGATAAAAAGAAAGGATAAAGCATGGAAGAAAAAATAGAAAAAATGCGACATACGCTTAGTCATGTACTTGCTGCTGCGGTACGGGAGCTTTATCCTACAACAACATTTGGGGTAGGCCCTTCAATCGACAACGGTTTTTACTATGATATTGATTTTGGTGATACCAAGGTTTCTGATGCTGATTTAGCTAAGATTGAGAAAAAGATGCGCGGTATTATTGCGCAGGGCTGCAAGATGGTCCGCAGGAAAGAATCCCGCGAGAATGCACTTGCTTGGGCTAAGGAAAATGGTCAAAAGTATAAAGTTGAGCTGATTAATGATTTGCCAGAAGGTGAACAAATCTCTTTTTATGATATGGTTACCCCAGATGGTAAGGTGCTTTTTGCCGACCTTTGCAAGGGTCCACACGTAGAATCAATGAAAGAGATTGGCGCGTTTAAGCTCATCCGCGTAGCTGGTGCTTACTGGCGCGGTGATGAGAAGCGCGAAATGCTCACTCGTATCTATGGCGTAGCCTTTGAGACCCAGGAAGAACTAGACGCTTACCTCAAACAACAAGAAGAGGCTAAGGCTCGTGACCACCGCAAACTTGGTAAGGAAATGGATTTGTTCTGCTTCTCAGACTTAGTCGGTGCTGGTTTGCCGCTCTTTACTCCTAGGGGTACGGTTCTTCGCGATGTGCTTAATGATTTTACTCAGGGCTATCGCTTGCGCTGTGGCTATAAGAAGGTTTGTATTCCACACATTGCTAACGTTGACCTCTACAAGACCTCTGGTCATTTTGAGAAATTCCCAGAATTACTTCGCTTTACCAGCTCAGAATCTGGTGATGAACTCGCCGTAAAACCGGTGAGCTGCCCACATCACAGCCAAATCTTTGCTAGTTTGCCACGTTCTTATAAGGAACTTCCAATCAAGTATCTTGAGACGACGATGGTCTACCGTGATGAACGCAAGGGCGAGCTCGGTGGCCTTTCTCGTGTACGCTCAATCACTCAGGACGATTCACACGTGTTCTGTACTGACGAACAGGTTGAAGGTGTGTTTGGTGAGTTGATCGAATCGGCTAAAGATTTGTACTCTCGTATTGGCATGAAGCTAAGACTCAGGTTGTCGTTTCGCGATGATGGCGATGGCTATATCGGTGATCCAGAAATGTGGGAGAAGGCTCAGAATTCGATCCAAAAGATGGCAGAGAAGTTTAAGATGGATTATTTCATTGGTCTCGGTGAAGCTGCTATGTATGGTCCGAAAATGGACTTTATGGCCGAGGATGCCTTGGGCCGTGAATGGCAACTTGCTACGGTACAGCTTGATTACGCTATGCCTGAGCGTTTTGGCCTCGAGTACACTGCTGCTGATGGCACTAAGAAGACTCCAATCATGATTCACTGTGCTTTGATTGGTTCAATCGAGCGCTTCCTCAGCGTTTACATTGAACACACGGCTGGTTGGTTCCCATTCTGGATGGCTCCAGAACAGGTAAGAGTCTTGACTGTGAACGAAGCTGCCAATGATTATGCTGATAAGGTTGAAGAAATCTTGAAGAAGATTGTTTTGAACGATCCAATCAAGAATAGCGAGCTAAGGTATTCAGTTGATAATTCAGCTGATTCTCTTGGCAAGAAGATTAAGCGTGCTACCGAATACAAGATTCCAGCACTCCTGATTGTTGGTCCAAAAGATGCAGAAAACGGTGAGGTGTCGGTAAGACTACGTGATAAGGAGGAGAAAGTTAAATTAGATGAGCTCGAAAACTACCTCCTTAACCTCAAATAAGGTAATTGTCATTCTTGGCCCGACTGGCTCGGGCAAGACTGGTGTGTCGATTAAGATCGCCAAAGAGATTGGTGGCGAGATTATTTCGGCTGACTCTCGTGCGATTTATAAGGGGATGGATATTGGCACTGCTAAGCCTTCTCTCGAGGAGCAAGATGGTGTGCCGCATTTTGGCATAGATTTGGTGGAACCAGGGGAACGTTTTACGGTGGCAGATTGGAAAGCTTATGCCGAAGAGAAAATCGCTGAGATTCAGGCGCGTGGGCATGTGCCGATGATTGTGGGCGGTACTGGCCTCTATATCGACGCCCTAGTTTACGATTACCATTTTGGCCCGGATGATGGTGTGAGAAGTGATGTTAATCCGCATCATCGCAAAGACAACGAAATGGAAATGACGGACCGTAAGGAGCTTTGTTCAAATTATTTATTGATTGGCGTAAAAACTGAGCCGGACATTTTAAGAGAGAGATTAAAACTTAGGGCTGAACAAATGTTTTGTCCGGAACTTTATGAAGAGACTAAAAAACTTGTCTCGAAATACGGTTGGGGATCCCAGGCGATGAAGAGTAATATCTATCAGTTTGTTTGGCAATATTTGGAAGGGGAGATCAGTTTGGAGCGGGCTAAGGAATTATTTGTGTACGACGATTGGCACTTAGCTAAACGTCAGCTTACTTGGTTTAAACGTACTCCGGAAATAAATTGGCTGCCGCTTGAAAAAATTTATCCATACGTGATAAAATATATACAAGATGAGCAGAGAAGATAGCACGCCGGTAGAAAAATTGTTCGGTTCAAAGACCCGAGCAAAGCTACTAAAACTATTTTTTGAAAATCCGGGAAAATCGTTTTATGTGCGTGAGATGACACGGGTAATTGAAGAACAAATTAATTCAGTTCGTCGTGAACTTCTAAATCTTGAGAGTATTGGAATTATCAAAAACGAAACTTTTGATAATAAAGTTTATTATTCTGCTAACAATAAGCATCCTTTTTATCGCCCAATGACTGATATTTTCTCGAAGAAGGTCGATCTTTCTAGGGAGAAAGACGTGCGCGAGAGTACTTGGGAAGAATATATTCGCCCAGTGAAAAAATATTTGCGCGGCCTTGTTGTAACGAATCGTTTGCCGGGCCAAGAAGGTTTGGATCTTTTAATTATTGGTGACGACAAGACAAAAAAGTTGTCCAGGTGGGCTGAAATTGTTGAAAAGAAACAAGGCAAGCCACTTAACTATGCCATCATTTCGAGCGATGATTTCATTTATCGTAAGAGTGTGAGGGACAGGTTCATCTTGGATGTGCTTGAGATGGAAGTGGCCGAAATTGTCGATCCAGATGGAATTATTAAACAAAGGAGGTAAAGATGTTTGAGATTGAGAGCAAAAAGCAAGACGAAATAACTATTATTACTAAGAGCCGTGCCATTACTTTTAATGTGGCAGACGCTGTGATTGACGCTGGTCTCGAGATTGGCAAGATTACCGGCCCAGGCGAATTCGAAATTGGCGAAGCTACGATTCGTGGTATTGCTACAGAGAGCGGCAAGACCATTTACGATGTAGAAGTTGGTGGTGTACATGTTGGTATTGTTGATGGTATTGAGGAAGGTCTCGATGACCTCGGTGTTTCTGATATTCTTTGTACTTCTTCGGTTCGCGCTATTCGTGAGATTGAGCCAAAGCTCATCGTCTCGATGGGGAATGTTGATGGTATGGTCTCTGAGCTTAAGCTCACTGCCCGTATGGACAAGAAGCTCAAAGTAAAGAGCCTTGATTCTTTGCCAGCCACTAAAGAGGTTGTGGTCTTAAACTAATATGAATATTACGGGTGCGGTAATCACGCTAGTCATCATTCTTTTTTCGATGGTTTTGCATGAGTTGTCGCACGGGGTGATGGCTTACTGGCTAGGCGATGTAACGGCTAAGGAAGATGGTCGTCTAACCTTGAATCCGTTGAAGCATTTAGATCCATTTATGTCTGTATTGCTTCCGATGATGCTGTATTTTATGAATGCGCCAGTATTTGGTGGGGCAAAGCCGGTACCAGTTAATCCAAGAAACCTAAAAGGCAAGGAGTGGGGGATGGCTTTAGTAGCTTTGGCTGGTCCGCTAATGAACTTTATCTTAGCTTTTATCGGTTTTCTGATTTTTAGATTTGGTGGGTACAATGATATCGCTTTGAAATTTACGCATATTAATCTGGGTTTCATGATTTTCAATCTGTTGCCAATTCCGCCGCTTGATGGCTCGAGAATCTTATACGCAATCTCTCCAGATGGGGTGAGGGAATTTTTAACCTCTATGGAGACGTTTGGCATTATGTTGGTGTATCTTTTAATATTGGTAGGGGGTAATTTCTTCTCGTATATTATGATCGGCGGTATTAATGGAGTTTTAGATTTCTTCATCATAATTACCGGCGGCGGTATGGTATAATAAAAGTAGCCCTATCGGCAACATGATTTTCCTGAATAATCATGTTATAGGGATTTCGTGGTGAGCTTCCGAGGAAGCTGCGCATAAGATTTTACCCACCTTGTATATATTACGGGGAAAACAGGCTGGTAGGGTTCCTTAGACTAAACGGTGGGACTATGAAACAACGAATCAGAGTTGTAGGAATAATTCGAAATGCCAACGGGGTGTTGGTTTTTAAGAAGTACCGTGGTCGTAGTGAGGCCCCGGTTTTTTGGGAGCTTCCTACCGGCAAGATTGCTTTTGGCGAGCAGCCAGAAGAGGCAATGGTAAGGACTTTGTCTGAATATGCTGGATTAACAGTTTCTTCGATTAAGATTAAAGATGCAATTACGTTCCTCGCGCCAGAGGGGGCATCGCAGCTAAGCAATCTATATATTGTTTATGAAGTAGTAGTGGCCTCTGAAGGGTCGGTGATTAAACCAGAGCCGCGTGATCGCTATTCGGCTTATAAATTCCTGAAAGATTACGTCGGGAGCGGTATTAAGCTTGATGCGGCCACGCTTTCGGTGCTAGAGATTGAAGATGAACACGTGGTGGCTGGTGCTCGTAAGGGCGATATCCGTGGTGCCGTTAATTCGGCTACGGTCTATGTGGACGGTTCGTCCAGAGGCAATCCAGGGGCGGCCGGTATTGGTTACTATATTGTGGGCGAGGACGGCCAGGTGATTAAGAGAGGCGGCGAGTTTATCGGTTTTGCTACTTCACGCGTGGCGGAATATTATGCACTTAAAGAGGGAATCGAGCAGGCAATTGAGCTTGGCTTCAAATCTGTGCGTTTCGTCTCGGATAGTTTAATGGTAGTGAACCAGATGAACGGCATTTTTAAGGTGAAGAATAAAGATATTTCGGTGATTTATGACGAGATTAAAGAGTTACTTAAGAGATTTGACGTGGCAGTGTTTACCCATGTACCAAGGCTTCAGAATGCAGCAGCTGATAAAGAGGCGAATCTCGCGATTGACAGGGTATTAAAAAATCGCGCAGAATATGATAATATATAGGGGAGCTCGAAAGACAATCGCTTCTTTTGAAGAGGAAAGTCCGGGCAACACAGAGTACGGTAGTCGCTAACGGCGACCGTTCGTAAGAATAGGGAAAGTACCACAGAAACAAAACTGCCTTTACAGGCGATGGTGAAAAGAGTGGGGTAAGAGCCCACAGCAGGGTGTAGCGATACGCTCTGGCGGCAAACCCTACCGGTTGCAAGGAGTGCTATTAGCCTTGACTCGAGGACGCACGTTTACCGCTCGAGCCATAGAGCAATTTATGGCCTAGATAGATGATTGTCGGCCTTTTGGCTACAGAACCCGGCTTACTGAGAGCTCATTATCAAAAAACCACCCTGAGCGGGGTGGCTTTTTGTTAGCAGCCGAGCTGCTTATTTGCTAGTTTTCTTTGACTCAATGAGGCCTTTTTTCTTCAAAGTACGAAGAGCGGAGGCGGAAACGTTGCATTTAATCTTTTGACCATTGATCACAAGGGTTTTCTTGGATACGTTTGGTTTGAAAACTTTGCGGGTATGGCGTTGGGAGAATGATACGTTGTGGCCGTACATTTTACCTTTGCCGGTAACTTCACAGATAGCCATATTATTTCTCCTTTACCATGTTAACAATTTGTTCAAAAGCTTTTGGATTATTAACAGCGAGATCAGCGAGAACTTTGCGGTCCAAGTTGATGTTTTTGGCCTTCATACCAGCGATCAATTGAGAGTAAGAAACTCCAAGATTGCGGGAAGCGTTGTTAATACGGGTAATCCAGAGAGCTCTGAGGTCGCGTTTCTTGTTGCGACGATCGCGGTAAGAATAGCGAAGAGCTTTGATTACACCTTGTTTACCTAAGCGGAAGCTGCGGGTACGGGCATGTTGCATGCCTTTAGCAGCGGTTAAAATCTTCTTGTGTTTTGCGTGAGCAGCCACGCCGCGTTTTACTCTCATGATTAAACTCCTAGTGCAGTCTTAACGTTTTTCTTGATTTTGCCGTTGATAACTGCAGCAGTTTTCATGTTGCGTTTGCGGGCTTTGCTTTTCTTGGCAAGAATGTGGTTGCCGTAGGCGCGTTCGCGGACCAATTTACCAGTGCCGGTAATTTTGATACGCTTAGCGGTACCTTTATGCGTCTTTAGCTTTGGCATAAATTATTTCCTTTGATTATTGATTGATATTGAATGTGCGAACGGGGAACCGTGGAAGTAGGAAATTACTTCTTCCGAATTCCGACCGCTAGGTTGCGTCCGTTGAACTGGGCTTTGCCTTCGACAACGATTTCGTCGCCGAGCTCGTTTAAGATACGATCGAGAAGTTCTTGACCGATTTCTTTGTGAGCCATCTCGCGGCCGCGGAAGATAATCATAATCTTGACGCGATCACCATCTTCGAGGAAGCCTCGGATTTTACGGATTTTAATGTTAAGGTCGTTGTCTGATATCTTTAGACCAATTTTCATCTGCTTAAGCTCGGATTGTTTTTCACGGGCTTTTTTGCGATTCTTGGCCTCTTCTTTCATCTTTTGGTATTGGTATTTACCCCAATCGATGATTTTGACAACGGGAGGATTAGCATTGGCAGCAATTTCTACCAAGTCTACTCCTTGCTCTCTCGCGAGAAGCTGAGCCTCGCGGCTCGACATAATACCGAGCTGCTCACCATTAGTACCAATTACGCGAACTTCAGGATAACGGATATCTCCGTTAAGTTTGGTGCGTGATAAATTATTACTGATGGTGATCTCCTTCTCTTGAATTAACCTGTTTTGAATTATATCAAAAAAGCAGAGAAAAAGCAATGGTTTTTTCGGGGTTATTTAAGGCTTATGCTGGGGTCTATGTTAGACTGCGAAAACTGAGTGCTTCGGCGATGTGGCGAGTATCGATTGGAGTTTCTTTTATGACGTTTGATTCGTGCGTGGAGTTTTCGACGGCTTCGAGATCGGCGATAGTGCGGGCGACTTTGATGATTTTAAAATATGAGCGGGCAGAAAGACTGAGTTTTTCGGACGCGTCGGCTAGTAATTTTTCGGCTGCGGGCGTAAGTTTGATGAGTTTAGTGACTTGGTATGACGACAAAGAACTGTTAAAAAATCCTGGTTTTTTATAACGGAGGTGCTGCCGCAAAATGCCCCCTGTTATAGTATTTTTTACAACACTGTGTTGATGGGTATTTTTGGACGATTTTTTGATAAGTTCGGCATTATCTACTTTGTCGACATTGACGAATATGTCAATGCGATCAAAGAGCGGGCCGGAGAGTTTCTTGCGATAGCTTTGGATTTGTTGGTTGGTGCAGGTGCACTCGTGAGAATGGTCACCTAGATAGCCGCAAGGGCAGGGATTCATGGTAGCGATTAACATGAAATCGGCAGGGTAGGTCGCCTTTTGGTTGGTTCGTGAAACAGAGATAGTTTTGTCTTCTAGCGGCTGACGGAGTGCTTCTAGGACTGGACGGGGAAACTCGGGGAGTTCGTCGAGGAAGAGAATACCACTGTGGGCAAGGGATATTTCGCCAGGGGTAGCATTGGCTCCACCGCCGATGATTGAGGCGGGAGAGGAGGTGTGATGTGGGCTTCTAAAGGGGCGACTTGCGATGACTTTAGCGGTAGATAGATTGGCAATTGAATAAATTTTTGTTACAGAGATTTTTTCTTCGGAACTAAGGGGTGGCAAGAGACTGGCAGCGGCTTTAGCAAGCAGGGTTTTGCCAGCTCCTGGTGGACCGGAGATGAGAATGTTGTGATGCCCGGCAACGGCGATTTCGATAGCGCGTTTGGCGAGCTGCTGACCCCTGATGTGGTCAAGCAAAGTTTGATCCTGGCTCAAATTTGGCGATTCTGGCGGGGTTTTAATCGTAGACGGTAAATCTATCAACTTTTGGCCTTTAAGGTGCAAAAATAGGCTCTGAAGCGTGTTAACGCCATAGATTCTGGGACCTTTAATGAGTGTGGCTTGCGGTAAATTTGCGTCTGGCAAAAAGATTTCTGTGATGCCGGCATCCCTGGCCGCTTCGACGATATTGATGATGCCTTTGATCGGTTTGAGCCTGCCATCCAGAGATAGTTCACCGACGAATAAGCGGTTTTTAATATCTTCTTCGCGGAGCTGTTTTGAAAGAACTAAAACAGATAACGCAATGGGCAGATCTAGATAAGAACCATCCTTGTTGAGGTCGGCGGGGGCGAGATTGATAGTGACCTTGTATCCTGGAAAACTAAAACCGGAATTGACTAGGGCACTACGAACGCGCTCCCTGGCTTCGCTGATGGTTTTATTGGCCATCCCAACGATGTTGAAGGCGGGTAATCCACGGTTCATATCACCTTCGACCTCGATGATATGACCGGTAAAACCGTGGGGTATAGCAGAGTATATTTTGGAAATCATGCTGGAAGTATTAACATAGATTAATTTAAAAACAACCCACCACGGTTTTTGTGCCTGAATAATAGGGGTGGACTTTTCTTCTCGGTTGTGGTAAAATTACAGATAGTTGGGGCTGACAAAGCTTAGACGAATTATTAACAGATACCAGGCGTGTCGATTGAATACCGTAAGTATTAATAAGTGAAAACACTGAATCTGTGCATGTTGCTTACATGCCAGCTTATGCCTAATCTATTTTAATAGGCTGGTCTTTGTCCAAGATTCCGTAAGGCAGAGATTATCATACAACGGAAATAAGGTTATCTAATTGACGAGAGATGGCTCGAAAACGCAGTCATGGCGGCCCTCAGTTTCGTTATCTGCAGCTGATCGCATAAGCCGAGATTGAAACAGAAAACTACGCACGTAGAATGGTATCCCAGTGATTTTTCGGACCCGGAGGCAGTATCCGGCAGCTCCACCAACATTTAGTCAAAAATAATCGCCCAATGTGGCGATTTTTTGTATGGTTTTTAGTATGTGATTTGGTGGTTTTTTGCGTGATTTTGTGCATAGTTTTTTGCACTAATTTTTGATGCGTCGTAATGGTCTTAAAACAAAGTGAAAGACCGGTAACTGCGAGGAAAACCGGTCTTTCTGTGTAGAGTGTGGAGTTATTTTTTGGCTCGCCAGGTTTACATTGCCCCGGCAAGTTTTGTTTTGGCTAAGATGTTTGTTTTTGGCTTATGAGTAACTTTTTTACTCAAAAGCTACCCCTATAATATCGCGAAAAAACGCTTATGTCAATGGTTTTTTTGAACAATTTTTTACATTTTTTTGTGGAGTTTTCCACAGGTTTTTGGTGAACAAAATAAATATATGGGGACCATGCTACTAAAAGCTGGTTTGGCTTATGTAATTTTGCATGGATCGTGCAGGATTTTGTTTATAATGTGCAGTTTTTTGTGTGTGGTGCGGCTGCAATTTTCACACAAAACGTGCGTGCATGAATGTATATAAAAAACGCGTTTTGATTCGTGTATAAAATGTGGCACTTTTTGTGTTTTAAAAAGCAACGCAAAATATTAAAAATGCACACACGGCAATACGACTTTAAAAATGTATGGCGGCATGTTGGTTTGGCATTTTTAATAAAAGCAAATGGCAGAACGTATTTTGCTGCGGCTTATAAAAACGTTTAGAAAAACGACATAAATATGGTCGGTTGGCAAAAAACTTATCGTTAAAAAGTTTATTCTGGCCTTTTTGTTGTAATGAATACAACGAAAACGGCCAAAATAAGCGTAAGTATATAGCTATCGTTGTAAAAAATACAATAAAAACAATAAAAAATTTGTACAGGTTAAAACAGGGAAACACAATGTAAAAAATACAACATTTTTATACAAAAGCAGTATTGAACTTTTGCCATTTTTATGGTAGTATGAAAACAGTCGAGATGACTAAAACAAAAACGAAAAATAAAAGGCAAATTAACATGAGAAATCCATAAAAAGCACTTAGCGGGCGAACAGGTTATTTCTAGCCATAAATTACAACATAGGAATAACCTCAAGCTCCGCTAAGTCTTATGATATTGGTTTCCAACCGATTATCATAAGATAAGCGTAGAGCGCGTTAGTAAATCTTTCATTAGCACCTTTGGGGAAACATAAACAAGAATGAAAGAAAAAGCTAGCAAGGATCGATGCTTCACTATACGTGAAGCGGTCAAAACGAGGAATGCGGGATCAAGGCTGCGGTCAATAGTAATGATTTAGGTGCCGGATAGCCTCCCGCTTTCTCCATATAAACTTGGGGGAATTAACCATAAACATGATATAATGAGGTTATGAAACGTAACCGAGTTATTTTAAGCATAAGTATGATCGGACTCGCAGGACTCATCCTTGTGCTTAATTTGACATCTCCGACGGAAGCAGGTCCGCTCGGGGTTTTGTTATTTTTTACAACACTATTTATCGTCATCTTTGGACTAGTTAGTTTCTTGATGAGCGTGTTTTATCGTATGACGAGCCACAAAAAAGAGATGGGAGGAAAAGATTATCTCTATGCGGCAGTGATTACTTTTGGCCCAATTATGCTTTTAATGGCACGTTCGTTCGGTGCAATTAGCATCTGGACGGTTGGGTTGATTTTTATTTTCTTGTTTTTGGTGGGTTTTTTGGTATACAAAAAGGTTTGATGTGGTAAAATAAGCATATGGATTATCAAGGTCAGAGTCTAAATCCAAACTTGGACCCAAATGGGGCTCCAAAAACTCCTAATGCTGCGCCAGTTAATGGGGCAGAGAATCCGTATTTGCCTCCAACTCGTGATATGGGGGAGCTTGGCGGACGTTTAGTGAGCAGCGATGCCGATTCTCTGACGGGGGAGAGCAATTTTGCTCCAGAGGCACCTTCGCTAGAAGAGGTGATGAATTCTGACAATGACGAAATTAAGGTAGAGGAGCTAGAGAAGCCGCCGCTAATGCCAGATGAGATGCCAGTGGTTTCTGAACGAAACAATGTGGCGGAAACCGCGGCTCCGGCGGACGGAATGATAAAGGGAAACACGATTAGTCCGGAAGGGGTGAAGAGGGTTAAAGCCTTAGAAAACATTTTTGGCAAAGATCCGGCTAGGGCAACGGATGAGTTTGCTGTTGTCTCAGATGACTTTCTCAAAGATTTGCGTGGGTATTCTGTTGGGGACGACCCAGCAAAGGATAGGGCGGCGTAATGAACGGCGGGGTGGTAGCAATTATCGTAGCGGTTTGTGTGGTCATTTTGGTGGCTTTTGTTGTGGTTTACTCTAGAATTAAGAATGCTCGTGATTTGAAAAAATATGAACGTGGTCTCAAGATGGTCCCACTTTTGATTCATTTGCCACCATCCACCGATGACATCCAACAGGGTGGCAGGGATGAACGCGACGTGGCGAATGAAGTAATTTCTCAAGCGCAGGTGATGTATTCAATTTTCTCATCTACCTTGACTAAGGGTATGGGGGCTAGCATTTATGGTCAGAGACATTTTTCGTTCGAAATTGAGGCCAAAGACGGCTTGATTAAGTACTACGCAGTGGTCCCGTCAGTATTGGTAGAGACGGCAAAGCAGGCTATCCAGTCGGCCTATCCTACGGCAAGAATCGAAGAGAAGCGACCAGAGAATATCTTTAACCCAGGCAATCCGGCTAAGAATATCAGCGGCGCAGAGCTTCATCTCAAGAAAAAATCATATCTCCCGATTGCTACTTATGAGGAAACCAAGCGTGATGCTAGCATGGCTATCTTGAACGCGCTTTCTACTGTTGGCCAAAATGAGGGCGCAGTGGTTCAGGTGTTGTTCCGTCCGGCCAGTGTTGACTGGGCTAAACCAGCAAAAGAGTATGTTGAAACAACTCAAAAGGGCAAAACCAAGGTAACTCTTGGTAGCCATTTCAGTGATTATTTGCTGGATATTCTAAAGGCGCCATTCGAACCACCAGCCGATCCGAAAAAGGAAGAAAAAGTTGAACAAATTACTACCATCAAGCAGAACGAGATCGATTCTATTATGAATAAAATGCGTTACCCGGCATTTGAAACGTTGATCAGGGTGATTGCAAGTTCGAACAATAAAGTTAGGTCAGACGGAATTTTGTCCGGTATCGTGTCAGCATTTTCACAGTTTAATTCTGCAGAGATGAACAGCTTTAAGGTCAACCATCTAAAAGACGAAAAGACCTTGGCGATGGATTATGTTTTCCGCTTTTTCCCCTTAAAGACCCGATCAAA
Source organism: Candidatus Saccharimonadota bacterium (assembly GCA_017519305.1). Taxonomy (GTDB): domain Bacteria; phylum Patescibacteriota; class Saccharimonadia; order Saccharimonadales; family Saccharimonadaceae; genus Nanosyncoccus. The sequence goes on along the minus strand of JAFWSN010000002.1, from coordinate 10,360 downwards.
TATTTTGAACAGTGTGGAGTTGGCCTCAATCTTCCACTTACCAGAACAAAACGCTATTCCAAACTCTCAGGTTGAGCGTCAGCTGACTAAACAGGTTGATGGTCCGGCTAAATTGGCTACGACCGGTGTGTTCCTCGGTGTCAATGAATTCCGCGGGGAACAGAAACAGATTTATCTCGATGATGACGATCGTCGTCGCCATATGTATGTAATTGGTCAAACTGGTATGGGTAAATCTGTATTCCTTGAGAATATTGCCTTCCAGGATATGTGCGATGGGCGCGGCTTTGCCTTTATTGATCCGCACGGTGACGCAGTAGAAAAACTATTGCAGTTGGTTCCAGAGGAGAGAATTGACGATATTATCTACTTTGATCCGGCAGATATCGAAAATCCGGTAGGTATGAACATGTTTGAGTTCACCGATCCAGACCAGAAAGACTTTATCGTACAAGAGGGTATTAATATGCTTCAGAGCCTGTTCGATCCATCCAACCAGGGCTTCTTTGGTCCACGTGGTCAGCATATGTTCCGTAATGCAGCCCTTCTTCTTATGGCAGACCCGAATGGCGCAACCTTTATCGATATTCCACAATGTTTTACTGACCCAGAGTTTGTGAAATCTAAATTGAGATATGTAACAGATAAAGCGGTTTATGATTATTGGACAAAAGAGTTCCCGGCTTCTCTTAAATCGAACGATTCCGGCGAGGTAATTACGTGGTTTACCTCTAAGTGGGGCCCATTCCTTTCGAATACCATCATGCGCAATATCTTGGGCCAGACTAAATCTGGTTTCAATATCCGTGAGATTATGGACAATAAGAAGATCTTCCTAGTGAACCTTTCTAAAGGTCGTTTGGGTGATCTTAACGCAAGGCTTCTCGGTATGATTTTCGTGATGAAGTTCCAGCAAGCAGCAATGAGTCGTGCTGATATGCCAGAGAATCAGCGTCAGGATTTCTGTCTCTACGTAGACGAGTTCCAGAACTTTGCAACAGAGAGCTTTGAGTCGATTCTATCTGAGGCCCGTAAATATCGTTTGAACCTAATTGTGGCCAACCAGTTTATGACGCAGCTCACTGATAAGATTAGGGAAGCAATCCTTGGTAACGTGGGTACGATTATCTGTGGTCGTGTGGGTGTGACAGATGCTGATTTGATGGTGAAAGCCTTTACTCCGACCTTTACAGCAGAAGATTTGACTAAGACGGCTAACCACGAAGCTATCTGTAAGGTGATGATTTTCGGTATGCCTTCAACGGCATTTACGATGAAATTGCCAGCCCCGATGGGTGAGCCGAATGAAGAATTAATGAAGTCTCTTAAGGTCTACTCGGCGACCAAGTTTGGTAAGACACGTGAAGAGGTGGAGAGGGAAATTAACGAGCGTTGGAATGCGGCTTCGAAAGAGGAAACTGCGGCACCGGTTGTGGCGCAGATGCCAGGGGCAGAACCGGACGGGGCGATGGGCGCTCCGGCGACGTCGGGTATGGAAGCTCCAGATCAGGAGTCAGGAGATAATTTTATGGCTAAGTGGGAAAAGAGGCAGGGAGAAGCTGCAAGCGCTGCTCCGGAGGCTCCAGTAGCCGCTCCAGAAGCTCCAGCCGCCGTTCCGTCGCCGGTAGCTATGCCTGAGCCACAACCTGAAATGCCTGTAGAAGCGCCTGAAACGGCCGTAGAGCCGGTTCAAAACAATTCCGCGGTAGTTGAAGGTTCCGCAACGCAGACGCCTGCTAGCGCGCCTGAGAATGCGTCAGAAGGCGATTCCGCCGAAATTTCTCTACACTAAACCTTGAACTTTTTGCTTATAGGTGTATAATAGATACATATATAATATAAAGTTGAGGTAACTTATGTCCGAAAAACAAACAGGTGGTGGGGCTTATGATAGCTCCGAGATTCGGGTGCTCGAAGGTTTGGAGCCAGTACGCTTGCGTCCTGGTATGTATATCGGTTCGACTGGTTACGATGGTCTTCATCACCTCATCAAAGAGATTGCTGACAACTCGATTGATGAAGCGATTGCTGGCTATGCTAACAAGATTGACATCACCATCCTTAACGATGGTGGTGTGAGAGTCGACGATAACGGCCGCGGTATTCCGGTAGACATCCACCCAAAGACTAAAAAATCGACCCTTGAAACGGTCTTAACAGTGCTCCACGCCGGTGGTAAATTCGGTGATGGTGGCTATAAGGTATCATCCGGTCTTCACGGTGTGGGTTCATCAGTAGTGAATGCCCTCTCGACCCATATGGTGGCTGAGGTCTATCGTGATGGTAAAACTCACCATATTGAGTTTGATACCGGTAAACCAACCTCTGAGCTTCAGGTAACCAAAGGATGCCCAAGAGAACACGGTACATCTATTACGTTCTATCCTGATCCGACCATCTTTAAAGAAACAACCACTTTCGAATATGAGTGGGTTTCAAACTACGCTCGTCACCAAGCATATCTTACTAAGGGGATCTTGATTACCGTAGCAGATGAACGCACTGGTGCGAATGAATCCTTCTACTTTGAAGGCGGTATCAAGAGTTACGTTAAACGTCTCAATAACGGCAAGGAACTATTATCGGACGATATTTTCTATGTCGAGAAAAAGATTGAAGATTCAGAGGTAGAAATCGCTCTTCAATATAATGATACTTTCTCTGAAATTTTGAAACCATTCGCTAACAACGTTCTTACCCCTGATGGCGGTATGCACGTGGTTGGTTTTAGAACTGGTCTTACCCGTACAGTGAACGATTATGCTCGTAAGAATGGTCTCCTCAAAGAAAAAGAGGACAATCTTACCGGTGACGATATTAAAGAAGGTCTTACTGCGGTGGTCTTGGTTAAGCTTCCAGATCCACAGTTTGAAGGCCAGACTAAGAACAAACTTGGTAACCCAGAGGTACGCGGTTATGTCGATAAGATTATGACCGAGTATTTTGGCTATTACCTCGAAGAAAATCCAGCTATCGCTAAGAAGATTGTCGGTAAAGCTACTTTGGCTGCACGTGCCCGCAAGGCAGCTCGTGCCGCTCGTGATAATGTTATCCGTAAAGGTGCCTTTGAAGGCTTGAACTTGCCTTCGAAGCTCGCCGACTGTTCTTCTAGAAACGCTGAGGATTGTGAGCTCTTTATCGTAGAGGGCAACTCCGCAGCTGGTTCAGCCAAGGAAGGTCGCGATTCTAAGATTCAGGCCATCTTGCCACTTCGTGGTAAGGTGCTTAACACCGAGCGCGCTCGTCTCGATAAGATGCTAGCCAACGCCGAGCTTGTCTCTTTGATTAAAGGTCTTGGCGTAGGAATTGGTGACCAATTCAACATCGAAGGTCTGCGCTATCACAAGATTGTGTTTATGACCGATGCCGATGTCGATGGTTCACACATTTCGACCCTCCTTCTCACCTTCTTCTTCCGTTATATGCCAGAGGTGATTAAGGCTGGTCACGTTTATTTAGCTAAACCACCACTATTTGGTTTGATTAAGGGTACCGGTAATGGTCGTAAGATCGACTATATATATGATGAGCAAGCTCTCGAAGATACTCTTACCAAGAAGATCGAAGAGAGAAAAGCTGCCGGGACCAAGATTGATGAGACCGCTGAACGCTTTAAACAGGCGGGCTACACCGCTCAGCAACGCTTTAAAGGTCTTGGTGAAATGGACGCCGCTCAACTTTGGGAGACGACCATGAACCCAGAAAATCGTGTATTAATCCGTGTCAACATCGAAGATGCCGAAAAGGCCGACGCCATCTTTACGAAGTTGATGGGTGACCAAGCGGAGATGCGTAAAAACTTTATTCAGGCAAGGGCAGCATCTGTTGACCTTGATGATTTGGACTTCTAAGGAGGAACTATGGCAGAAGAAAATGAAAAAATGAACAATACGCCAGAGGAAACACCAATCGAAGCCCCTGTCGAAAATACTGAAGTCCAGGTTGAACCTGGTATTGAATTCCGCACCGTTGAGAACACGATGGAGGATTACTTCCTTCGCTACTCACTCTCTGTGATTGTGGACCGCGCTCTCCCAGATGTGCGTGATGGTCTTAAACCAGTAAACCGTCGTATTCTCTATGCGATGAACAAAAACGGCTGGAAAGCCCCACATGCAACAGTGAAATCTGCTCGTATCGTCGGTGAAGTCATGGGTAAATATCACCCACACGGCGATTCGTCGATTTACGACGCAATGGTAAACCTCGCCCAACCTTGGAAGATGCGTTATACGCTAGTCGAAGGTCAGGGTAACTTCGGTTCGATGGATGGTGATGAGCCAGCTGCTTCTCGTTATACCGAGGCTCGTCTTGATAAAGTTGGTGCTGAACTTCTTGCTGATATCGAGAAGGAAACCGTTGATTTCCGTGATAACTTCGATGGTACAGAGAAAGAGCCGGCCGTACTTCCGTCAGCTGTGCCAAATATTCTCTTGAACGGTCAGATGGGTATCGCCGTCGGTATGGCGACCAACATCCCACCACACAACCTTGGTGAATTGGTTGACGCAACCGTCGCCCAGATTGATAACCCAGATATCGATCTCGAAGGTTTGATGAAATACGTCAAAGGCCCAGACTTCCCAACCGGAGCTGAGGTTTATGGCGGCAAACCAATGAAAGAGGCTTACGCCACTGGTAAAGGTTCGGTTGTAATTCGCGCCGTTGCCAATATCGAAGAGCGTAAGAATGGTCGCTATAATATTGTGATTACAGAGGTGCCTTATGGCATGAGCAAGGAAGACTTCATCGATAAGGTACGTGATTTGGTCTTGGCTAAAAAACTTGACCATATCGCCGATGCCCGTGATGAATCAGCTCGTGGTAAGGTTCGCGTGGTGATTGAACTTAAGAAAGACGCTTTCCCGAAGAAGATTTTGAACCAACTTTACAAGTTGACCCCACTTCAAACGTCGTTCCATTATAATATGTTGGCTTTGATTGATGGTATTCAACCTCGTATCCTTGGCCTTAAGGAAATCTTGGCAGAGTTCATCAAGCACCGCCAGAAAGTGATTCGCCGCAGGACTGAGTTTGATCTTCGCAAGGCTAAAGAACGTGCTCATATCTTGGAAGGTTTGAAGATTGCTCTTGATAACATCGATGAGGTGATTAAAACTATTCGCGCTGCCTATGACGATGCAGATAAGCAACTCATGAAGAAGTTTGGCCTCTCTGAGATTCAGGCTAATGCAATCCTTCAGATGCAACTGCGCCGTCTCCAAGGTCTCGAGCGCGATAAGATTGAAGAAGAGCTCAAAGAGCTCCATGAACTTATCAAGAAACTCGAAGCTATCTTGGCTGATGAAAACGAAGTTCTCCGCGTGGTTAAGGAAGAGCTCATCGCTATCAAAGAGAAATATGATGATCCTCGCCGCTCCAAGATTATCAATCATGAGGTCGGTAAATTCTCTGAGGAAGAATTGATCCCAGAAGAAGAAAGTGTCATCTTGCTCACCACTGAGAACTACATGAAACGTGTACCACAAAACGACTTCCGTCGTCAGAACAGAGGCGGTAAGGGTAAGCGCGGTATGACTACTAAGGAAGAGGATGTGATTGCACAGATTATTACTGCCAACTCACACGACTTCTTGCTATTCTTCACGAACCAGGGTCGCATCTTTAGGCTCAAAGCTTACGAAGTGCCACAGGCATCTCTAGCTGCTAAGGGTACTGCCGCTGTGAACTTACTCAACATGCATCCAGAAGAGAAGATTACCGCTATCATCAAACAGGGTGAAACTAGCGAGAACGGCTTCCTCTTTATGGCCACCAAGAAGGGTACCATTAAGAAGAGTGCCATCAAAGACTTCTTCAATATTCGCTCAAACGGTTTGATTGCAATCAAGCTCGATGCCGGTGACGAACTTAAGTGGGTGAAAGAAACCACCGGGGAAGAAGATATTGTGATCTCTACCTCAGCTGGTCAGGCTACCCGCTTTAACGAGAAAGAAGTCCGTGCGATGGGCCGCTCTGCTAGAGGTGTGATTGGTATGAGACTCCGCCCAAGAGATGAGATCGTTGGCATGGATGTAATTACCGATCCAAAGCAAAAACTTCTCGCCATCTCAGCTAACGGCTATGGTAAAGCAACGCTAGTTTCGAACTTCCCACCACACAAGAGAGGTGGTGTCGGCATCAAGGTGGCTGCTGTAACAGATAAGACTGGCCCAATTGTTGCGGTTCATACTCTGGACCAAGCCGCCAAAGAGGTGATTATGATGTCTACTAAGGGTCAAGCGATTCGCGTAGCGATGAAAGAAATTCCAACGCTTGGTCGCGCTACCCAAGGTGTTCGCATTATGAGAATGGCCGAAGGTGATACGGTTGCTTCAATCGGTATCGTCTTGCCAGAGGAAGAGAACGACGAAGCTCCAGCAGAGGCTGACGCGAAGGCCGAAAAGGTCGAAAAGCTAGCTGACAAGGCTGAAGAAAAAGCGGAAGCTTAAAAAGCTAAAAGGCAAAAAAATAAAAAGTGCTCCCGAGAAGGGGGCGCTTTTTATAGGGGTGAAACCTGATGGGGGTTGATTTTTGGTAGAGGTTTGCTAAAGATGGAGCCGTTAAAAAGGAGAAACTATGACCTACTTGCTGGACGGGGCGCTTGTGATAGCGAGTCTTTGTACGCCAGAAAAATTTCCGTGGTGGATGGCAGTGATATTAGCGTTGTCTTATAGGGTGTTTATATATTTTTTCGGTAGGGAAAAGAGGTAATTTTATTGCCAAGACGGTGGTAGTGCGACATTGCGATTGGCGTCGACGAAGTTATTAGGCTTCGAGATGTTGACGGCCCAGCCACTAAGATCACCGATGCTCCAATTGGCATTGGCAGCATCGTATCCGGCTTCACTAAACATGGTGTTCATATTTGTTACACTACTGACCGTCCAACCACCAATATCGCCGATAGTCCAGGCATCGGCTTCACGTCCGGCGCCAGCAAACATGCTCTGCATATTTGTTACCTTGCCAACATTCCAGTCGTTAAGATTGCCTACACTCCAGGCGTCAGCCCCGTACCCCGCCTTGTAGAACATGAGTTTAAAAGAGACTGACGATGTAGTGCTAAATCTCCAATTTTCGATACCGGTGATAGACCAAGAGTCTGATTCGTAGCCGGCTCTTTGGAACATGCATTCAAAATTGGTGACATTGGCAACGTCCCAGTTCGAAACGTCAATGGTCCAGTTTTGAGTTTTGTAACCGGCTTCCTCAAACATATAGCTCATATCTGTTATTTTGCTAGTGTTCCAATTTTTAATGTTGCCAATGCTCCAGGAGGTAGCTGAATATGCGATATATCTAAGCATGCCGTGCGCATACTGAACGTTGGAAAGGTTCCATCTACTAAGGTCACCAATGTACCAAGAGCTAGCTTCGTGGCCACAAGCCGAAAACATGCTTTTCATGTTGGTGGCAGCAATGGTTTGCCAGCCCTGGTGGTCGCTATCGGCATAGCCAATGTTGCCGAGGCTAAAGGAGCTGGCGCTATACCCGGCAGAATTAAACATGGATTCAAAATTTTGGACGGCGCTAACGTTCCAGCCGCTAAGATCGCCGATACTCCAAGATCTGGTGGTGTAGCCAGCAGAAGAGAACATGGAAGCCATAGTGGTAACTTGGTTGGTTTTCCAGTTGTTGAGGGTGCCAATGCTCCAGGTAGAGGCGGTGTAGCCGGCTTTTTGGAACATTTCATTAAGCGTAGTAACACTATTGGTTTGCCAATTGGAAACGTCTATGACAAATGATTGTTGAGCTTTGTACCCGGCCTCCCTAAACATCTGGGACATAGAAATTACTTTGCTAACATTCCAACTGCTTACATCGATGCTCCATGAATTTGGTATTGAATAACCGGCGCCATAGAACATTGCGCCCATATTTGTGACTTTGCCAGTATTCCAGGTGGAAAGACTACCGATATGCCATGTGGCCGTAGCATTATGCCCGAACCAATAGAACATACCACCCATATCGGTGACTTCACCAACGTTCCAACTGCTGATATCGCCAAGGTCAACGCTAGAGGCGGAGTAACCGGCGCTATAAAACATATAGTACATATTTTTGGCGCTGACAGTGTTCCATCCAGGGTGGCTATTGTCGATGCGACCGAGGTTGCCGATGCTCCAAGAGCTGGCGGAATAACCGGCGCAGTTGAACATATTTTTGAAGGATTGGACTTTGCTGACGTTCCAGCTACCAATATTCCCGATGGTCCAAGAAGACATAGGCTTATTTTTGGCGGTATTCTGGAACATGCTCTCCATGGTAAGGACGTTCTCGGTGTTCCAGCCTGGGTGGTCTACATCGACATAACCGAGGTTGCCGACGGTCCAGGCTGACGAGTCAAGACCGGCGCCATAGAACATAGAAGACATATCTTCGACTTTGCTAACATCCCAACTACTGAGATCGCCGACTGTCCACGAAGCCATGGCTGCGCCGGCGGTATTTTTAAACATGGCGGACATATTCTTTACCTTGCCAACATTCCAGCTGCCAATATTACCAATGGTCCAATCGATATCTTTTTTACTTGTATTTTCGAACATGGAAGACATATTTTCGACGTTTTTAGTATCCCAACCCAGATGACTATTATTAACATAGCCTAAGTTGCCAACGTCCCAAGCGGTAGCATTGTAACCAGCACCGGAGAACATATATGACATATTCTTAACTTCGCCAACATCCCATTCGCCGATGTCGCCAAGGCTCCAGGAACCGGTAGTATAACCTGCGTTGCGGAACATATATGACATATCGGTGACTTTTTCTGTGTTCCAACTACTAATATCACCAATATTCCAAGTGGTGGCTTTATAACCGGCATTGTCGAACATATAACTCATATCCGTAACATTGCTGGTGTCCCAGCCTGGATGTAAGGCGTCAACGTAGCCAAGGTTACCCACAGTCCAAGAAACATTGTTGTAACCGTAACCATGAGCACTGTCGAACATGTGTGACATATTAGTTGCTTTGCTGGTGTCCCAGCTGCTAAGATCGATATTCATTGATTTACTATAGCTAGCTCTATGAAATGCGTAAGACATATTGGTGACTTCGCTAGTATTAAGATAAGTGTCGATGCCATTATATTGCTCAGCGCCCTGAAGGCGATAGAACCAGTAGGCAATACTAGTTGGTTCGAAATCCTGGAAACTAGAATCAAAGTTTACGGTGGTAATGTTCCAGTTATCTCTCCATGGGATATCCGCAGCAGAAGTTGCATTGACTGGTACGTTCCAGACGCGACTGATGGTGGTGCTGTTGTTTTGGACATCAGTGTAGGCTTGGTTTTGGGTGTAGGTTAGATTGTCGTAGCGGAAGTCGAGGCTATTGTTGGCGCTGAGGATAGCTTTAGCAGTTGATGGTTCGGCAGTGCCGATGGCGGTGTACATAACAGTAGTGGAGTAATCGCCGGCTAGGAGTTCGTTGTTGTTTTTGACACCGTAGTAAACGTCAACAGTGTCGGTGGTGATGGCGGATTCGGTGCTGGCAATGAGCTGTTCGGTAAGTGGTACAGCGGCGAATCTAGATGATGAGCTTGGGCTTTCGGTGTTGTAGTTTGGACTAAAGTTGTCTAGGCCGGCGATGGCATAGCCCCAGGCTGGGGAAGATTCGTTATAAATTGCAACTGGTGACTCATAAGTACCAGAGGTAGGGGAGATTTTGTGGTTAACATTGGTGTTATCCCCATCCAGATACATGGTTTGTTCATTGGTGGAAATAAATAGCTCATAGCCAGTGGCTGGGTTGGCGGTAATCGTGACGACACTTTTGCCGATATTGAGGCGCCTAGCTGGATCGACGTTGATTCCATCACTTGAGGTAGTAATGGTGATGCCGTCGCTGGTAGAATTCTCGGCATTCGCCTCTTGTGATATGGACGGTAAGGATATTAGAGTACCAAAAAGCACTAGCGCCAGGCTAGCGACAGGGAACAAAATGGTCGAGAAAATCCGATTGGTTCTCAAACAAAATGTTTGTTTTGACACGTTTGACCTTCTTTTTGGTATTTTATTGGTGTTTATTTAAACACTTAGCCAAGAAACTTTACACTCTACTAACAGATTAACATAAGGGGAAAGAGTTGTCAAGAGCGTTTAGGGGCAAAAAAAGTTGAAAAATCATAAAAAAAACTCTTGACTTTTTTAAACGAATGCGATAAGATGATAACAGTCTAAATTGCTGCGAGAGTAATATTTTAGTAGTGTTTAGAAACACTTTAACAGTTTAGTTGTGCAATTTATTTGATAAATTTAATTTATCAATTTCATCGTCAGTTTTTTATTTGAGTTAAAAGGAATCTTCCTTGCGTAAGATGCAAACTTAAATCTTTAATGGAGAGTTT
>JAFWSN010000011.1 GCA_017519305.1 Candidatus Saccharimonadota bacterium | reverse complement strand
CTTTTATTATAGCATCAAAAAGCCAAGGTAACAGATAAACTAACGATTTTATTTAGAATGATGACAAGGGCTGAATGTCCGCGCCCATCTTTTGGAGACGCTTTGCAAAATCCTCGTATCCACGCGCAATCGAATAGACGTTGCGTAGGATGGATTTCCCAGGGGCGCAGAGCATAGCAAGCATCACGACGACCGCAGGGCGCAGTGCTGGCGGAGCCATTAACTCGGCCGGACGCCAATTGGTTGGCCCGTTCACGAAAATACGGTGCGCATCGAGTAATTCGACTTTGCCATTCAAATTATTGAGTTCCGTACTGTAGATTGCACGGTTTTCGAATACCCAGTCATGGATAAGGGTTCGGCCTTCGGCGGTTGCCGCAATCAGAGAGAAGAATGGCAAGCAGTCGATATTTAGGCCAGGAAATGGCATTGGATGAATTTTATCGACCGGCGCATGTAAATCGGACTTAATTAACTTTACGTCGACCAATTTTGTGCGCTGGTTGTCGGATAGGTACTCGTTGCTAATCTTAAATTTCTGTCCCATCGTGCGCAAAATTTCAAACTCAATTTCCAAGAAATCAATCGGCACACGCTTGATAGTAATTTCCGATTTTGTGGCAATGCCGGCAGCCAAGAAGCTCATCGCCTCAATCGGGTCTTCGCTTGGAGTGTATTCGACCTCTTTTGCGATGCGGTTAACGCCATGGACTGTAATTGTTGTCGTTCCAAGGCCATCAATTTTTACGCCGAGTTTTTCAAGATAGAAGCAAACGTCTTGAACCATATAATTCGGGCTAGCGCCTACGATCTTGGTTTCGCCAGGGTAGAGCGCAGCTGCCATGACGGCATTTTCGGTCACCGTATCACCGCGTTCAATCATTACGATTTTCTTTGGTCCTTTTTCGATAGGATTAACTTTCGCAGTATAAAAACCCGAATTCACCTTCGCATCTACCTGTAGGCCAAAGGTTTTCAGGGCATGTAAATGCGGCTCCACTGTCCTTGTTCCAAGTGAGCAACCACCAGCGTATGGTAGTTTAAATTCTTTAAACTTATGAAGCAACGGCCCCATAAACATAATTACCGTGCGTGTACGACGAGCGGCATTTAAGTCCATCTTGTCGAGCTCGAGATTTTTTGGCGGAATCACTTCAAGGTCATGGCCGCCATTGATCCAGTTTGCCTTAACGCCAATAGATTCCAGCACCTCGATAATGCGATAGACTTCTTCGATGCGTGCCAAGTGTCTAAAAATAGAACGCTCCTCGTTCAGAAGCGCCGCACAGAGCAGACCGACTGCTGCATTTTTTGATGTATTGATCGTTACGCTACCGTGTAGCTCTTTGCCGCCATTGATAACGTAACCTTGGTTACTGTTTTCGCCGACGGACATAATATTGTAACTGAGAGCGCGGCTAATTTTGCGAATTATTTCAAGAGATGCATTTTGCTTCCCGTGCTCAATTCTGTTAATTGCTGATTGGCTCGTGCCGACCTTCTCGGCTAGTTCGGCTTGAGTCATATCTTGTCTGGTACGAGCGGCTGCGATTAGCTTGCCGATCTCGACCATGTAATTCGCTTGCTTGTTCATAATATAAATATATCATCACGCGCATAAAATACACAATACACTATATATAGCGTACGTACACCACATCTAGCGTATGTGGAAAACTCTAAAAGCGTGAAAAACCTTAAAAAATAGCGTTTCACGCCACCCCTGATACGCTACATTTAGTGTTTTAAAGGCAAAAATCTTTTATCTGTTCTTGTTGTATTATTTACATTTTTTATTGCCAAGCCCCATATATAGCGTTACCATAATGACAACGCACACTACATGTGGTGCCGGTTATATCAAAAAACACACAAATTATTTTTTTCACTCAAAACATAACGGAGGTAATTATGTTTAAGTCAATTCGTAAACGTGATGGCAAGGTGGTGGCCTTTAATCAAGAAAAGATCGCCGAAGCTATCGCCAAGGCGGGTGCCGCCACTGGAGAATTCGGGCACGATCGCGCCGAAAATATTGCCGAAAAGGTAGTCCGTGTCGCCCAAGAAGAAGTTAAGACTCGCATCCCGACCGTCGAACAGATCCAGGATATTGTCGAGAAGGTCTTAATGGAATCCGCTTTCAAGCGCACAGCCAAGGCGTATATCGAATATCGCGCCGAACGTACTCGTGTTCGCGAGGCAAAGACCAAACTCATGCAAACCTATGACACGATTTCTCAGCTCGACGCCGAAGAAGACTCCGACGTAAAGCGTGGCAACGCAAACGTTGACGGCAACTCTGCTATGGGCAAGATGCTCCAATTCGGCGCTGAAGGTTCCAAGGAATATGCCAAGATCTGTATTCTTAAACCAGAATTTACCTATGCCCACGATCATGGTGATATCCACATCCACGATTTGGACTTCTTAGCAACCGGTACGCTTACTTGCTGCCAGACCGATGTTCTAAAATTGTTTGAAAAAGGCTTTAATACTGGCCACGGTTTCCTCCGCACTCCACAGTCTATCGGTACTGCTGCCGCTCTCGCTGCTATCATCCTCCAGGCCAACCAGAACGAACAGCACGGCGGTCAGTCTATTCCTTACTTCGATTACTGTCTTGCGCCATCCGTCAACAAGACTTTCCGCAAATCCCTTAAAGAGAACATCAAAAAATACGAAGAATTCACCGGCAAAGATTTAAAGATTGAAATTAAAGACGACATTACTCTTGGCGACGAAAAGAAGCTCAAAAAAGCCAAGGTGCCAGAAAGCATCATTAAGGCCTCCAAAGAAGATACCGAGCATCAGACTCTTCAGGCTATGGAAGGTTTCGTGCACAACCTCAACACCATGCACAGCCGTGCGGGTGCCCAGGTTCCATTTACTTCGATTAACTTCGGTACAGACACCACGCCAGAAGGTCGTCTCGTCTCCAAGATGCTACTCGAGGCTACCATGAACGGCCTTGGTCATCACGAAACGCCAATCTTCCCAATCTCAATTTTCAAGGTTAAGGAAGGCATCAACTACAATCCAGAAGATCCGAACTACGACCTCTTCAAGCGCGCAATGGAAGTTTCCGCCAAGCGTCTCTTCCCGAACTTCACCTTTATTGATGCGCCGTTCAACCTTCAATATTACAAGCCAGGTGATCCGGATACGGAAATTGCCACCATGGGCTGCCGCACGCGTGTCTTTGGTTCCTGCTTTAAGGAAACCGATGGTCATGTATCTGGCCGTGGTAACTGTTCGTTTACGACCATCAACCTTGTTCGTATCGGCATCAAGCACGGTATCTGCCTCGGCGAACGCAAAGAACCGGATTGGGACGGTTTCTATAAAGAGCTCGACGAAAAACTCCAGCTCGTTGCTGATCAGTTAATGCAGCGCTTCGAGTTTCAGGCTAACCAAAAGGTGAAGAACTTCCCATTCCTCATGGGGCAAGGCAACTGGGTTGGTAGCGAAAAGCTTGGCCCGAACGACAAGCTCCGCGATGTTATCAAGCACGGTACGCTCTCAATTGGCTTCATTGGCCTCGCCGAAACGCTCGTCGCTATGGTCGGCAAGCATCACGGCGAATCCGCTGAATCTCAAGAGCTCGGTCTCGATATCATTAGCCACATGCGTGAATTCTGCGATGATATGACCAAGAAACACAAACTCAACTTCTCGCTTCTTGCCACTCCGGCAGAAGGTCTCTCTGGTCGCTTCACTAAGATGGATCGCAAGGAATACGGCACAATTAAGGGTGTGACTGATCGCGATTTCTATACCAACTCCTTCCATGTTCCGGTCTATTATCCAATATCGGCCTTCGACAAGATTGATATCGAGGCTCCTTATCACGCGCTTTGCAATGCTGGTCACATCACTTACATTGAGATGGATGGCGACCCAAGCAACAACATCGAAGCCTTCGAAGCTGTCATTCGCCATATGAAAGAAGCTGGCATCGGTTACGGTTCTGTCAACCATCCAGTTGATCGCGATCCTGTCTGCGGTTTCTCCGGTATTATCGAGGGTGATGTCTGTCCAGGTTGTGGCCGTCGCGAATGTGATGGTGAACTAGGATTTGAACGCCTCCGCCGCATCACCGGTTATCTCGTAGGCTCACTTGAGCGCTGGAATGATGGCAAGAAGGCCGAAGAAAAGGCCCGCGTCAAACATAATGTCTCAGTCGGTCAGTACGATGTCGATACAAAAGTAAAACGTGAAGCTAAAAAAGCCGCTCAAAAAGCTGCGGTTGGCAAAGAATAAAAAGTTACGATATGCCGCAACATAGTTTGCGGCATATTCGTCTAGTAGGAGATACCATGAAAACGACCCACACGAATAAACTTTGCGACCCACAGATGAATGTGCCCGATGGCTACATCCGTCTTTCGGGCGATCTTGAACACGACAATATCGTCAACGGCCCTGGTCTTCGCGTTGTGCTCTGGACGCAGGGTTGCCGCCAGCACTGTCCGGGCTGTCAAAACCCAGAAACCTGGAGCGAAGACGAGGATGTTGGCGTTCTGGTTAAGATCGATAAAGTCAAAGAAGAACTCCGCAAACTCAAAGGGCAGAGCGGCATCACTTTTTGTGGTGGCGAGCCACTACTTCAGGCTAAGGCTTGTTTTGAAATTGCCAAATTCTGCAAGGAAGAGCTTGGCTGGAATGTCTGGTCATTCACTGGCCTTATTTATGATCATCTTCCACACGAAGGTCCAGTTTGGGATTTCGTGTGCGAGCTTGATGCTCTTATTGATGGCCCATTCATCATGTCTCAGCGTGATTTAACGCTCAAATTCCGCGGTAGTCGAAACCAGCGCATTTTGCATCTAAAAAATGGCGAAGTAGTATCGCAGGAATAATATGCCCCGTTCAAAGAAGATTTCTCAAAAACAGGTTTATTTTGACCTAATTCGCAAATCCGCTGCTGCCGCATTATTGATTGGCCTTGGTAACTATGCCCTCCTTAAACTCGGCCAGCCACTTGGCCCATTTCTCTTTAGTTTTGGCCTATTAGGGGTTTGCGTACTCGGCGCCAATCTATTTACGGGTAAATGCGGTTTCCTGGTTGAAGACAAAATTAAGCCCGCGCACTTATCTACGATTTTGGCCGCCAATTTAATTGCAGGCTATCTAGTTGGCCTATTGTTTAGTGTTTGCGATACGAGTATTGTTGCGGCCGCAGCCGCTAAAGTTGCCAGCTGGGACTTTTCTTGGAGCTTTTTTGTACGCTCGATTCTTTGCGGGGTAATCATGTATCTTGCAGTAGCAATCTATCGCAAAGGCTCAAAGCTCGGCATCCTACTAGGCGTACCGCTCTTTATTTTCTGTGGTTTTCAGCACTGTATTGCCAATGTTATTACGCTCGGGGTGGCACAAAGCTTTAGCTGGACTCTATTCCTTTGCGTGGCCGGTAATTTTATTGGCTCTCTTGCGGTCTGGTATCTTAGCGCCGATATTACTCTAAAAAAGCAAATCAAACACGCCAAACGAAATCGCCAACATTATCAGGCCCGCCATCAACGTGCCGCAGGCAACCACAGTCATTGATTTTTTGAAATCTAAATCTAAGAAACTTGCCGCCAAAGTGCCGGTCCAGGCGCCCGTTCCGGGGAGTGGAATACCTACAAAGAATAGTAGTGCCAAGTAAACACTTCGCTCGGATTTTTCCTGTAGTTTTTTGCCGCCCTTTTTGCCTTTATGAATGAAGAAATTGCAGATTTTTTGAATCCATTCAATCTTAGATTCAGTGCCTTTATGAAGTAGGCTTTGCGCAAACAAAAAGATTAGTGGCATTGGGAGGAGGTTACCAATCATTGCCGCGATGAGCGCAGGAATTACCGGCACGCCAATCCCGGCCGCAATCGGAATCGCTCCGCGTAGCTCTATAACTGGCAACATAGCCACGGCAGTAACAACTAATAATTTCAGTATCATACTCACCCTAGTCCATACTATTTTATCATTGTAAAATTAGCTTATGGTAGAATCAAAAGCTTGGGATTGGAAAATCGTAAAAGGAAAACACGAGCAGACTTGGCTTGAGCCCAGTATCGAATCATATTATTTGATTCACCGTTGGCAAGAGCAGGGGAAGGAAGATTTCCTAGATTTGGGCTGCGGACTCGGACGTCACACTATTCAATTTGCGAAAGCTGGTTTTAATACTTCTGGTTTTGATCTTAGCGAAGAGTCTATTCGTCGTACGGCTGAGTATGCCAAGGCCGAGAAGCTCAATATCGACCTTAAAGTAGGCGACATGCTCGAACTACCTTACAAAGATGCCAGTTTTGACTGTATCCTTTGCCGCAACGTGATTTCTCACACCGATACTGCCGGCATGCGCCAAATCGTTACCGAACTCAAACGTGTCCTACACCAAGGCGGGGAGTGCTATTTAACGCTTGGCTCCAAAGAAACTTGGGGTTTTAAACAAGATTGGCCAGTTGTCGATGAAAACACTAAAATCCGCGTCGAAGATGGTCCCGAGAATGGCATCCCGCATTTTTATGCCGATTACGATCTCATCCAAGAGCTCTTTAGTGATTTTAAGATAGAGACAGTGTATCAACTTGAGGATTTCTACGAAAAGGGTGGCAAAACGCTAAATTCCTGGCATTACCATATTCTCATCAAAAAGCCTTAATAAATCATATATAATAAAATAAAGCTTATGTTATTTCTTAGGCGCACAGGAATAATAATGAGAAAAACCCGCAAGCACCCAGGATTCACAATCATTGAAGTAGTTCTTGTTCTCGCAATTGCCGGCTTAATTTTCATTATGGTATTTATTGCACTCCCAGCCTTGCAACGCTCTCAACGTAATACTCAGCGTAAACACGATTTAGCTATTATCGCGTCCGCTATGGATACTTGGCGTGCCAAACATGGCAGTATCAGCGTTTCAGATAACTATGCTAATGTCTTTAATAAGAAAAACGGTTTCTGCACGTTCTATGAACACTATGTTGGCGCAGAGATGGCCGATCCTACCACCGGCGAACCATACAAAGCCGCTCTCTGGAATACTACCTATGTCGTAAACTGTATTACCAAGAAAAAGACTGACCGTGGCGCTTATGACGACACTGCGATTGGCCGCTCGCCAAACAGTCACTGGGCTAGAATGGACGTCGGTGACATCCAATATGATGATGTTGCCCTCTGTAATGGTGAAACATTTGACGACGAGTTGGGCACATCGGCCGGCAAGCACGCTTTCGCCTTCCGCGTCTATCTCGAAGGTGGTGCAACTATTTGCCTAGACAATGGTTACAGTGGAAAAGTATCTGTCGACGACAAAGATTTCATCCATAAGACCATCGACGCTTTTGCGGTTTCGAGATACCGCTATTTTGTCGAAAAATAACGCAAACCGTCTATGCTAACATAAAGATATGATTAAGGCGTTATTTTCGATTAAACAACGTTATTTCTTTGGATTTTTGTTGGCCGCATTTTTAGCGGTTTTTCTCTGTAATAATTCCTTCGCCATCACGACAATTCCGAAATCTAAGTACAAAATCGTTGCTACCTTCCAAAACGACAATTACATGACTCAAGGCGGTGTGGTTACTAGCAAGTATTACGTTTTTACAGATTGCGGTAAGGCAAATGCGCAACAAAATGGCGGCAAATCTCACCATTGTACCGATAGCGACAATGCAGTCCTTCGCGTAGTGGATCGTAAAACCTGCAAACAGACTGGTTCTGCCAAGATTACAAGTGGCTATCTTAGCGGTATCTACCACGAATGGGGCACCTCAAAAATTACCATGTTTGGCTCCAATAAAGGCTGCATGGAGATTAAAAATGGCACTCCAGTCAAAAGTGGCGGTTGTCAGTCCGCTACTAGGCTTAAAATCGGCATCTCTACCGGCCAAGGTTCGTCGGCGTATTTCAATGGCTATTACTACTCGGTAGAGGGAACCACTAACCAGGAACACCCAATCGCCGTATTTCGTGGCAAAGACAAAAAGAAAATGGGTGTTTGGAAGCTTGCCGAAAAACTTGGTGAGCCAGAGCAAATATCCGTAGATGGCAGCACTGGTGAAGTTTTTATCGCCTATAATAAGGGACACAAGACTAAAAGTGACGGCAAAATCACCAAAACCAGCAAAACTTTCTACGTCAAAATCGATGCATCGGTTTTCAAAGATTACACTGGTATCAATAAAACTAGCTCTGACCCAATCTGCGAAGCGGTCAACAAGCCTAAAGATACTGGTGGCAACAGTGGTGGCGGAAATAGTGGCGGCGATAATGACGGAACCACCCATGAAGAGCCCGCTACGCAAGAAGACGACGATCCGGTGCCAGAGGAAGACGACTGTGCCACTATCTTAAAAGGCCTCTGCGAAGAAACTACAAACGACAGCGAGCAGGGCATCATCAAAATCCTGAAATTTGTCATCG